>JAMPDX010000001.1:666881-780392 GCA_023665425.1 Muribaculaceae bacterium | reverse complement strand
TCCTGGCGGACACCTTCCATATTATCTTGCAACCCCATTATCTCGCTATCTCGCACACCCACGTCTATCGCCGCGTGTGTATGGGGTTACTATAAGTCAGTGTCCCGGCGGACACCACCAACGCAGGACGGGGTGGACATAGATGGATGAGAGGACTGGGATATAGAGAGGTGGAGAGATTAGGAGCGGAGGGTGAGGCCGAATTGGGGAGCTATTTGGAGCATATAGGCACGTGCGGCATCGTGGTCGTTGGGTATGAGGCCATCGAGGATAGCATCTTTGATTTTCTCTTTTAGGCGGCCGATGGTGTCGCAGGGTTCAATGCCGAAGGTTTCCATGATCTCGCGTCCGTCTACAGGGGGCTGGAAGTTGCGTAAGCGGTCTTTCTCCTCTACTTCGGCCATGCGTTCTCTGACGAGCTTGAAGTTATCGAGTATGCGGCGCACTTTGGCGGGGTTCTTGCTGGTGATGTCAGATTCGGCAAGGAGCATCAGGTCGTTGACATCGTCGCCGGCTTCGAATATCATGCGTCTAACAGCGGAGTCTGTAACACCCTCTTCGCCCACAGATTGGGGACGCATATGAAGGCCTACGAGTTTCGCAACATATTTCATATTGGAGTTGAGGGGCATCCTCATGCGGGCGAAGATTTTGGGTATCATCTTCTCTCCAATAAAATTGTGGTTATGGAATGTCCAGCCGAGTTTGGCGTCATACCTTTTGGTTACCGGCTTTGCGATGTCATGCAACAGTGCTGCCCAACGCAGCCATACATTGTCTGATGTGGAGGCTACATTGTCGAGCACTTGGAGTGTGTGGGCGAAGTTATCCTTGTGTCCACGCCCCTCCACTGTCTGGACTCCGGCGAGAGCCTCAAGCTCTGGAAGGATAAATGAGAGTAAGCCGGTATTGTGAAGCAGTTGCCAACCAATGGATGGTCGTGGGGAGGCCATAATCTTCATTAATTCGGTATTGATGCGCTCTTTGGTAATAATCTCAATGCGTTGAGCATTACGGCGAATGGCATCGAGTGTATCAGGAAATATTAAGAAGTCCAGCTGGGTAGCAAATCTGATGGCGCGCATCATACGCAGAGGGTCATCGCTGAAAGTTATGTCGGGGTCAAGCGGTGTGCGTATAATGCGTTTATGCAAGTCGATAATGCCGTTGAAGGGGTCAAGCAGCTCGCCAAATGAATTGCTGTTGACGCTTACCGCCATAGCATTGATAGTGAAGTCACGGCGCGCGAGGTCATCATCGAGAGTGCCGCGTGAGACTATCGGATTGCGCGATTGTGGGGAATATGATTCTTTACGAGCGCCTACAAATTCGAGTTCGAGCCCTTTAAACTTGATTTGAGCAGTACCGTATGTTTTGAAGACGTTGATTTGTGTCTTCGGCCCCAACAATCGTGCGACGGACTGCGCGAGCTCGATGCCATCACCGACAGTAACGAAGTCAATATCTTTTGAGGTCCGATTCAGGAAAAGGTCGCGAACGAAACCTCCAACAATGAATGTGTCAAGCTGCTTAATATCAGCTGCTTTACCTACAAGCCGAGCTGCGGGGAATGATATATCCTTAGCCAGATTCATGTATTTAAAAAGTTATGTCGGCAATCTCTTCTGAGAGATTAGTAAGACATTCCAGGCCTGAGCCGGTGACACGGTATGTATTTTCGACTCCGACGGCGCCGACCTTTGGTACTACGAATTTAGGCTCGATAGCCAGGACCATATTCTCTTCGAGTATATCTTTAGAGCGAGGGGTGATGACGGGGAGCTCGTTGAGCTCAATGCCAACGCCATGGCCAATGAAGGGGGCATGTTGCAAGTGTCCCATGAAATTATTTTCAAGTCCCTCGGTTGTGACAATCTCCATGGCCTTATTGTATAAGTCGGCTACGGGTACACCCGGGAGGGCAAATTTCTCGAGCTCACGAAGTATCTTACGCGAACATTCATGGCACTTAAGAGCGAAGTCATCAATACTTCCGATGGACCATACGCGTGTCATATCAGACTGATAACCGTTGAAGTTACCACACATGTCGACCATCACAGTGGTGCCATGACGCATGGTGCGACCGTCGGCACCCACGGGGAGCGAAAGGTCTACCCCACCCCCACCTACGGCGAAGTCGTAAGGTGTGGGCTCATCGGCATTATCGCCATTCAACACACTGCCCATATTAATCTCCATGAGTCTTCCATTTGTGCGATAAAATCCCAGGCATCCTTCGAGACGCAACAAGCGCTCTATTTCTATTTGGAATTCGACATCTGTCATATCCTCTTTATACACTTTCGGAATTTTATGGTACACGGAAGCCTGTTTAATACCATCTTCGCGAATTTTTGCAATTTCGGCATCTGTTTTGACCATACGTGCACGCCGCATCACGGTGGAGGCATTGGGTACCGCAACGGGCTTCATAGCAGCCTTAATGCGCTCAATATCAGAGAAGGAGATATCATCGAGCTCCAGGCCCAAGGCTGCCGGGAGGGATATGCCGAGGCGCTCCAGTTCAGCCGGAATTTGTTCCGGTTTACGGATATAAATCAGGTCGTCTCCCTTGAGCTCAACGGGGCGAATGGCCAACATCAAGCAGCGGCCCTGAGCCGGGACATATACATAACCACGGAACACGGCGCTCGTGAGGTAATATATATTTGAGGTGTCAGTTATGAGGAGAGCTTCAGCACCGGTGAGAGCCATTTGACGGCGCACCTTTGATATGCGTAATTGAGTCTCGGGGGTAAAATTAAGTGTTCGCATGGATTATCTTTTTTCTATTATCAGACCGATGCTGAGGAGTCCGGGCAAGGGATTTGTCGGCATGGCGTGAAATAATCTAAGTGAATATGAGGGTGGTAATTTAGTGTTACGCAAAATGGTGTCAGTGAATGTATATATGCCTTTGGAGCATGAGCCGAGCCATTTGTTTTTGCTGTCCATGAGATTGAGAGTCAAGGTGTCGGGCAGGGAGGTAGAGTCATCAATGCTTTGTACATCAGACATTACTAAGGAAGTGTACGGATACTGATCAGTATGACGTACTGATATAATAACATCATATGAAGCATCATTGTGCATAAACAAAGTGGAGTCAAGCTCGGCTGTATTGAACTCGCAAAATTCATCATAAGGCCAGCCATTTGCCGGAATGTCGACAAAGTCAGAGTACACAATGTTGTCGTCACTATTGCAGGCTGATAAGAGCGCAATCAGGATAGCCGCAATAAGAATTATCGGCCTCAGTACAATGCCGGAGCATTTATTGATAAGGGAATTTAAATATCTCTTCTCCCCTCTTAGCGGCAGCAATAGTGTTGACAACATCATTATTTACGAGGTTCTTTGTTTGGGCGAGGCTTTCTTTGTCTGTCAGGCTTGCGGTCTCTGCGAGGCTGCTGCTTCTTATCTACCTTTTTATCAGCCCTTTGTGTTTGTTTGCCGGGATCGATGGCAGACTCTTTGGCAGCTTTCTTTTCTTGCTGACCGGGATTGCTGTCCTTTTTTCGTTTGTCTGACTGGGGGCTTGATTTCTTCTTTTTCTTTTTGCTTTTGTCAAACCTGTTAATGTTGTCCTGACCCACAAGTTCGACAAATTCTGTTTTCTTTGGTACAGAAGTTTCAGCCTCAAGAGATTCAACCTTAAGGCCCTCCTTATTGGCAGCTATAATCTCGCTGACCCTATCGGCATGTATTGTGACACAATTCACCGGGGCATGTTTATCGGTAGAATAGGTCATCATGCCGGACATTATGTCTGACTTGAAGTGGTAATAAGTAGAGTCTTGAGTCTCGAGTGGAATATCCTTTGAGGGCAATTTACGGGACGCTTCCATGTAAGCATCGACCTCGAAGTTGAGACAACATTTGAGCTTAGCACACTGACCTGCAAGCTTTTGAGGATTCATCGACAAATCCTGGAAGCGGGCGGCACTTGTCCCGACAGATACAAATCCGGTCATCCAAGATGAGCAGCACAATGGACGCCCGCAGGGACCTATACCGCCTATACGTCCGGCTTCCTGCCTGGCTCCTATCTGCTTCATCTCGATACGCACCTTAAATGTATCGGCGAGCACGCGGATGAGCTTTCTGAAGTCAACGCGCTCATCTGCAAGGTAATAAAATATAGCTTTGGCGCCATCGCCTTGATATTCCACATCGCCTATCTTCATGTCGAGTCCAAGCTCCTCAGCTATCTTGCGAGAGCGTATCATGGCATCTTGCTCTTTGGCCTTGGCTTCTTTAAAGCGCTCAAGGTCAGCCGGTTTGGCCAATCGAAAGATACGTTTGAACTCATAGTCAGGCTTGAGGTTTGCCTTCTTGATATGCAGCTGCACTAAGCGCCCCACCATGGTGACTTCGCCAATATCATGTCCCGGCGAGGCTTCAACAGCTACCATGTCACCCATGTGGATATCGAGCCCTTCAGAATTCTTGTAGAACCCTTTGCGGGTGTTTTTGAACTGAACCTCAACAAGCTCATAGTCAGAAGCATCGGAAATGCCGTCGAGCCAATTTGTGGCATATAGCTTTCCGCGCGGGGGCTCATGAGAGGCACGCGGACAAGTATGGCAGGAGCCACACTGGCCGTCCTCACCATGTTTGCAGTCAAGGCAGTGGCCTTCTATCCCGTCGGGCATATTTACCTGCGGTGAGGGAGATGTATCCTTGACCTTGTCCGGCTCGGTAGCCTCTCGAGTTAAATTAGATTGTTTATTGACGTTCATATCCCTATTATTTAGCGTAGCTTACTGCGCGAGTCTCGCGGATGACAGTAATTTTTACTTGACCGGGATATGTCATTTCGTCTTGTATCTTTTTAGCAATTTCGGCCGAAAGTTTCTCTGTCTCAACATCTGAAATCTTCTCGGCACCCACAATCACACGGAGCTCACGGCCGGCCTGAATTGCGTAGGTCTTGATAACGCCGGGATAAGAGAGGGCCAGCTGCTCAAGGTCATTGAGGCGCTTGATATAAGCCTCGACAATCTCACGGCGGGCACCGGGGCGCGCTCCTGAAATGGCATCGCATACCTGAACAATGGGAGCGAGCAGAGATGTCTGCTCAATCTCATCATGGTGCGCACCGATTGCATTACAGATATCGGGTTTCTCCTTGAATTTCTCGGCTAATTTCATACCGAGCAGTGCGTGGGGCAATTCGGGCTCATCATCGGGCACCTTGCCTATATCATGGAGCAAGCCGGCGCGACGTGCCTTTTTGGGATTGAGGCCTAACTCAGAAGCCATTACAGCGCACAGATTGGCTGTCTCGCGTGAGTGTTGGAGCAGATTTTGGCCGTATGAAGAGCGATATTTCATTCTACCGACCATACGGATAAGTTCGGGGTGCAATCCATGGATACCCAGGTCGATAGCAGTGCGCTTACCTGTCTCGATGATCTCCTCCTCCACTTGACGGCGAACACGAGCCACAACTTCCTCAATACGAGCGGGGTGGATACGGCCGTCGGCCACAAGCTGGTGCAGTGCGAGGCGTGCAATTTCACGGCGTACAGGGTCAAAGCCGGAGAGGACTATGGCCTCAGGGGTGTCATCCACTATTATCTCGATACCGGTGGCTGCTTCCAGAGCACGGATGTTGCGACCTTCGCGACCGATGATGCGACCTTTCACCTCATCGGAATCTATGTGAAAGACAGTGACACTATTCTCGACAGCAGTCTCGGTAGCCACACGTTGGATACTCTGCACGACAATTCGTTTGGCCTCTTTGGAAGCTGTCATGCGAGCATCGTCCATGATATCGTTGATATATGAGGCAGCGGCAGTCTTGGCCTCATCTTTAAGGCTCTCTATGAGTCGTTCTTTTGCCTCATCGGCTGAGAGGCCTGACAGGTGCTCAAGCTTCTCGGTGGCTTCTCGGTGCATATTGTCAACCTCGGTCACACGCATTGACAGAGCGAGCTGCTCCTTATCCAGACGGTTCTGCAGGTTATCGAGCTCATTTTTGCGTTTACCGAGCTCTGAGGATTGTTCTTTGAGTTGGATTTCACGCTGCTTGGCGCGGGCCTCACTTGCCTGCACCTTCTGCAGGCGTTGGTTGGCCTGCTTCTCGGCCTCATTTTTAATCTTCAACTCATGCTCCTTGGCTTCGAGGATTTTCTTTTCCTTGATGACCTCGGCCTGACGATTAGCCTCGTCGATGATGATATTAGCCTGCGAAGAAGCGTCATTCTTTGCTTTGTTTTTTGCGACATTCATGCCTACGAGGAAGGCTATGATAGCCACCACGAGGGCTGCGCATATTATCACTATTTCCATTATTTTATTAGTTGTTCAAAATGAGTTAACACATCAGTTTATTAACATCATGCACAGCCGTAGCAGTGCAAGTATATGATAATGCCCAAGCCATCACGCCGATGGTACGGGATAAAACTTGGAATGGAAATAATCAGGTGTAAAAATGCTATCAGCAGGATATGTATAGGTTAACCACCCACCACAATATCATTGACCTGCTTGTCAAACTCCGCGAGCTGCTCGGCAATCTGCTCGCGGCTCTTGGATAGTGCGAGATAATATGATGCGTACTGGTATGTCATCATGGCGAGCAATTCTTGCTCTGATTTAGCGGGGAACATACGGCGCCAATTGTCGAAGAGCTCGGCCACACGTCGCTCCGTCTCGCGCACATGGTCTTGCTCATCAAAGCCGACGGTGAGCGGGATACTCATGCCGGCTATCTTAATACGCATTTTTATTTTGTCAGTATCTTTCATACATATATCCACAATTAGTCATTGCGGAGCTGGGAGATACATTTATCTACTTTTTTCACCAGATTGGTAATAAGTATGCGAGAGCGAAGCACATCATCCTGAGTGGTAGCTATTTTGTGCGACATCCGCAGATACTCTATTTCGGTGTTCGCCTGTTGTAATTTAGCAGTGAGAAGAGCCATCTGCTCTTTTAATTCCCGGCACTGCGCCATAGCCTCGTCGCGTTCAGCTTTCACGAGACTATATTTGTCGGTCAGCACCTTTAGGTTACTGCCTATATGCGCTAATATGTCAGGGATATTGGCGGACATTACCATTCCAAATTTTCACAAAGTTAACAAAAAAAATTCGTATGGCAAAATTTTTCTTTCAACCAGTTGTGGACTATGGTCTGTAATGTACTACTAATTAGAGACTTGAGGAGTGACTATTCTTGTGGAGAGGGTGGCGTGGACAGCGGCAGTGTATAACTTACTGATAAGGTGAAGCCAAAGTGATTGTCTCGCGCTCCATATCCGGGTACATACCATGGGCGCGACAGGTCTGCATCCTTGCAAGTGAACATGAAGCGGTAGCGGAAGGACCATCCCAAAGACCACTGTTTGTATAGGCGCACACGGAGCCCTGCGAGCAGCTCTCCATAAGCAGCTGTAGTGCTTTGGCCATTGATACCCAAAGTATTAGTCTCACCCCAGTATGGGTCGCCAATGGTGACATCAGAGAGAGACCAGCTGAAGTGGGAAAAACCGGCACGCAGACCTACAAAAAGTCTGTAGTCTGGATTGCTTTTGTACAGGAAATTGTAATCGGCACCAATTTTGGCATATACGGCTGGCGAGCCTTTATATGTAAAGTTCATACCATCGGGCGTTGTCTTGGCGCCCCCCATTCCGAGTTCCACCGTCGGAAATAGCCAGTTCCACATTGAGAGAGAGGCCGTTATATCGGCACCCCCATATTTCTGCCCGGCAATAGCCATAATACCATCAGCAAAGTTAATGCCGAACTCAAGAGCTGTCAGGCGTGGATAAACGGGGCGAGCATTCACTTTAGTGGTGGGTACAGTGTCCAGGGTGGCCAGAAACAGCACAGGCTCATCGAGGGCTTCGCCATGCTTGTCGTAATAATGAAGTGTAGGCCCGGCAGGCTTCTTGTCATCGCTCTCCACCGGGGTCACTTCTCGCGGATTCTGCGCCATGGCCCCGCAGACGGATACTAAAGTCAACAATATGAATGTCAATACCTTACTCATATCTACGTGCTATTACGGTGGACGTGTCTCCCACGCGAAGATATACGAAAATATTCTGACCTGGAGTATTGTCGATCACACCACCGGGACATGTGATGGAGTCAATAAAGTGAGTGGTGTGAGCAATATGCTGAATGTCATATTTATAGAACACACCACAGTCTGTAGACTCAAACCAGGGGTTGGGGTCATACTCAAAGGTGATGGTGTCAAACAATTCGGGAGGCATACGGTTATATTCAAGCACATAGGCTGTGATATGGCTATCATTATTAAACGGGAGATATGCCTCCTGAGCACTGTAATAAGATAACACCGAGTCTGATGGAGCCCCAATGCCGGCTATTCGTATTGTGTCTAAGACTATGGAATATGGCTGCGGAGTTGATGCCATAAACCCCGCCAATGGCAGAGTATTACGGTTGCCCTCACAGTCGGATGTATCACATGCTGTGAAGGTTGTGATGGTTATGAGGACAACGACAATTAAGCTATGTAACCTACTGACTCTCAAAACTCTTCATTTATTTGATATGAGTTGCGTTCGGCGGAGTTGCGTGTGATGAGCTCTCCTATGAAGCCGGTCATGAAGAACTGAGTGCCAATCACCATGGCAGCCAACGACAAATAGAAGTAGACAGACTTGGTGACATAGAATTCGTAAGTATCTGAGCATACAGCTATAATCTTAAGTATCAAGATAATAGCTACAGCCAGAAATCCCAATAGGAACATCAGTGATCCCAACAGACCAAAGATGTGCATGGGCTTGATGCCGAATTTGCTTTGAAACCAGAGGGTGCCCAGATCGAGATACCCGTTTACGAATCGATCAAGGCCGAATTTAGTCTTTCCATATTTGCGAGCTTGATGATGTACCACCTTCTCGCCTATTTTTGTAAAGCCGGCATTTTTAGCCAAATACGGAATATAACGGTGCATATCGCCATAGACCTCAATATGCTTTACTACAGCGAGCTTGTACGCTTTAAGGCCGCAGTTGAAGTCGTGCAGATTATTTATGCCTGACACTTTACGGGCTGTGGCATTAAACAGCTTGGTGGGTATCGTCTTTGAGAGAGGGTCATAGCGTTTCTTCTTCCAGCCGCTCACCAGGTCGTAACCATCTTCGGTAATCATGCGATAGAGCTCCGGTATTTCATCAGGGGAGTCTTGCAAGTCGGCATCCATGGTAATTACCACTTCACCCTGAGCACGCGCAAAGCCGGTATTGAGTGCCGGGCTCTTGCCGTAGTTACGAGAGAAAGATATGGCGTGAATGGCAGGATTACGCTCTGCCAATGAATGGATTACCTCCATGGAATTGTCAGTGGAGCCATCATTGACAAAGATAATCTCGTATGTGAAATTATTCTCAGCCATGACACGCTCTATCCAGGCAGCGAGCTCCGGAAGCGATTCTGCCTCATTATATAAGGGTACTACAACAGAAATATCCATAAATGTCTGCTTTAAACACGCAAAGTTACAAAAAAAAATAAACTTTTAGCGTCTCAAACGGGTTATAAACATAAAATAATGATTTAACTATGAAACACATTCTGACTAAAACATTGATTTCAGCCATGTTAGTGCTGGGAATTTTTGCAGGCGCCACTCATGCTTATGCTTGCACTCGTATAGTTTATAAAGGGCTTGACAGCTTGATGATAGTGGGGCGTTCGCTAGATTGGAAGACTCCCATACCCACCAATGTCTATGTCTATCCGCGTGGCATGCAGAAGCAGGGCAATGTGCAGGAAAATGCCGTGCGCTGGACCTCCAAATATGGTGCTGTCTATGCTGTGAGCTATGATGGTGGTGTCACTGAGGGTATGAACGAAAAGGGCCTGGTGGTCAATGGGTTGTTCTGCAAGGGCACTGTATATGCCAATGACTCCACTCTTAACCGATCCCCCATGTCGCTGGCTATGTTCCCTGCCTGGTTACTCGACTTGAATGCCACTGTGGATGAGTGCGTTGAGGTGCTTAAGAAGCATGAATTCAACATCAGTGGCGCCACATTTGACGGTGGCACCGTCTCAGCGCTCCACTGGGGTATCACCGATGCCACAGGCAAGACGGCAATTCTGGAGTTTGACCACGGCACTGTCAAAATCTATGAGGGGGATGATATCCTAACGCTCACCAACGACCCTCAGTTCCCCGCCATGACTGCAATCAATGATTATTGGAAGGCTAAGGGTGGCACACATACATTACCGGGCACCGTATCAAGCCCCGACAGATATGTGCGTGCTGATTTCTTTGTGCGCCATGTAGACAAGACCGGTGACGCTGACCTTGGCGCTACCATCTGCCGCACGGTGATGATGAACGCATCTGTGCCGTATATGTACACACCTGAGGGTGAGCCTAATGTCAGCTCCACTCAGTGGCGCAGCTTCTCAAATATCCGCGACAAGAGATATTATTTTGAGCAAGTCACCAATTCCGGCTTCTGGTATATTGACCTTAACAAGTGTGACTTACGCAAGGGAGCAAGTGTCCTGAAGCTCACCGTGAGCGAGGCCAACACTTACACCGGCGAGGCCAACAAGTATCTTAAGAAGGTTGCACCATTCACCCCAATGTATTAAAAAAAGGTGCGCGACACATTATATATTAAAAACTTTTATTAAATTTGTGCGCTAAAAGTTTTCAGAACTTTTTTCAAGCTTAGCCATGAAATTTTCATATCATACATCATACATGCTGGCAGCGGGTATTATACTCGCTGCCGGATGCGTGTCTTGCCATACGGCCAAAAGTGCTGACCCCGCTGTTAGCCTTGAACCCAAGCAGGCACAATTGCCTCTGATAGGCAGCGAAGTTCAGGCCATGCCAATGGCCATAGTGTACCAGACCGATGGAGACAACGCCATGGACCTCGTACCCATCACCTTGAGCGCCGACGGCAAGACTATAGTCTCCTACCCCGCCCCATCTGACCTCAATGAGGGACAGACACCAATCGACTTGGGCGACGGCTGGTGGCTCGACCGCCGCGGCATTGGCCCCAATACGGTCTTCACTACTTATACATACGAGGACTATGAGGCCATGAAGCAAGCCCCTTCCATTAAGGATCTCATGAACCATATAGACCGTAATGCCCACATCACACGCATGATAGAGCTGCCCATTACGGCTGCCGAGGCGGCAGCTGACCCGGCTGTGGTGCGAGCTTATACCGAAAGCGGCTTCACCGACTGCCGCGAAATCCCTCTACGATAACAACTAACATCAAATATTTTAATGAAAAAACTACTCTACACCTTAGCATTAGCCGGGATGATGGTTCCGGCTATGCAGGCGCGTACCATTAGTGCGGACAAGGCTATGAGCAATGTAGCCGCGTTCACATCTTCCGCCATGCAAAAAGCTCCCGCTCTGCGCGGAGCTCCTCTCAAGCTTGCCGGCACTATTGACTATCAAGGTATGCCCGCCCTATACCTGTTTACCACTGCGACCGACAATGGTGTCGTTGTGGCTTCCGCCAGCGATTTGACTCCTGCAGTACTCGGTTATGCTGACGCCGGCGCCTTCAATATGCAGTCCATGCCCGACGGGATGAAGTACATGCTCGATATGTATGCCGAAGAGATAGCAATGGCTGAGAATGGCCAAACCATGAAGGTGGCATACGACGCCCCCGCCGAGAGAGCCGCTATCGACCCTCTCTGCAAGACTACTTGGAACCAGAATGCCCCCTACAATGACCTCACCCCGATGCTCTCCGGACAGCACTGTATGACCGGCTGTGTGGCCACTGCTATGGCGCAGGTTATGAAGGTGCACGAATGGCCGGCCGACCATGGCACCGGCTTCGTGAGCTATACATGGACATACGGCGCCGAAACTCTGAGCTACAACCTGGCCAACTCCACTATGGACTGGGCTAATATGCTCAACTCATACGACTCAAAGGCCACAGCCGAGCAGAATAATGCCGTAGCTTCTCTCATGCGCGACTGCGGTTACGCTACCAATATGCAATACTCGCTCAATGCCTCGGGCACTTCTGCAGTACAAATCCCCCGCGCGCTATATTACAACTTTGGCTACGATGCTGCCGTGCGCACTCTGCAGCGCCTTTATTACAGCCAGTCTCAATGGGAAAACATCGTCTACTCCGAGCTCGAGAACGGATGCCCGGTAATGTTCACCGGTGTGAGCGACTCTCAAGGTGGCCACTGCTTCGTGTGCGACGGTTACAGCTCTGACCGCTATTTCCACATCAACTGGGGATGGGGTGGTATGTCTGACGGCTACTTCCTCCTCTCAGCTCTCAATCCCGAGACTCAAGGTATCGGTGGCTCCACCGGCGGCTTTAACAATGGCGTGAATATCTGCGTTGGCATCAAGAAGCCCGTGGAAGGCTCTAAAATGTTCACTGAGATTATCGGCGAAGGTGCATACAATACTCAAGCAAGCACCTACACTTCCGGGCAGAATGTCATGTTTACCGCCAATGGATTTACAAACACATCCATGGAGACTGTTTATGCCTACCTTGGCGTCAAGCTCACTGATGCCGCCGGTAATGTGACTTACATCCAATGTCCTGAAGAGGCTGAACTCGAATCTTATTATTACACTAACGGCTATTATATCCCCGTTGCCGAGTTCCCCTCCTCCGGCACATACACCGTAACTCCGGCATGGCTCAATGGCGACACCAACAAGTGGCTGGATATCCCCTTCCCCATCAATGAGGTGAGCTCACTCACACTCACTATCGACAACGGGACACTCACCTTTGCTCAAGTGCCACTGAACGCAAATCTGGAGGTAACTGACATCAAACTGCTCACCGATATGTACACCAACACAAATTTTGAGGTGTCAGCTAATCTTGTTAACAATGGCACAAGCGAATACCTTGGCACCATTACAGTAGCACTGGTAAACGCCGACAACCAGATTAAGGCTCAGAGCTCACCCATCAACGTAGACGTAGAGGGGGGTGACACCGAGGAAATCGATGTTGTCACCAAGTTTACAAGAGCACCTTCTGCCGGCACTTATTACCTGTGCTTCACATCTTCCGACAACAAGATTATCTCAGACAAAATTGAGGTTGAGCTCACTGCCCTGAGCGGCCGTACATCCATTACACTCGACAACCTGCACATGGCCTCCGGCAATGGTGGCGATCCCGCTACAGTCCCCTCAAACGATGTACGTGTAGCCGGCACTGTGAAGTGCACAAGCGGATACTTTAACAATGCCATAACCTGCTACATATTCCCGCAGAACGGTGGCAGTTCTCTCGGCACACTCGGCACAGAGAATTTCTTTGTCAAGGCCGACAACAGCAAAGACTTCGAGTTCAAAGGCTCATTTGGCAATGGTGTGGAGGGCACAACATATATGATAGGCTTCTTCTTTAACAACACCCAGATCAACAATGCATACGTCTACTTCGTGCTTGGCGAGCCAACAAGCGTCAAGGTTGTTGAGGGTGCTAAAGGAGTAACACTCAAAGTCGAAGGCAACAGCCTGCTGCTTGACGGAGCTGACACCGCCGACATCGACATATACAGCACCGATGGCTCACACGTCATGGCACTGAGAGGCACAGAGGCCAACTTCAGCTCCCTCGCTCCCGGCACCTACATTGCCGTAGCCCGCACCGCCGAAGGCCCCGTTATGCTCAAATTCATTAGATAATCCATCCCGACCATTCCCAATTCTCCATACACGGGGAGCTGCCCACGCAGCTCCCCTATTTACATCTTACCCTCTCCTTTAACCCACCATTCCCCTCCCCCAAAAATATCACCTTATCCCTATAATGTCCCCATTACTTCGCTCAGTAGGCTCGTTAAGTTGATCGCCGCAAATGCCGCACTATGATTCCCACAATTGCACCGTTAGGTTCTTCGCCTGTGGCGACCGCGGCCCTGCATTCTCCATACACACAGTTCTAAACATAATGTGCCACAACCGCCAATCGTCAAATTTAGCAGTGTCCGCATGGACACCGACTTATAATTCAAGTTTCGCAGGTAGTATTCTATTGAATATGTTATGGTTAGGAGTGTTCGTAAGGACACAGACTTATAATTCAAGTTTCGCAGGTAGTATTCTATTGAATATGTTATGGTTAGTAGTTTCCGTAAGGACACCGACTTATAGTAACCCCGTACACACGCGGCGATAGCCGTGGGTGTGCGGGGTTGAGTGAGCAAACGAAAGGCGTGCGCAGGCCGCCGATTTACTGCTTGTAAATGGAAATTGTAAAACCAACGATACTTTAAGCTGCCCTACCGGAGTGACAGCTCACTACACTGGGGATGTGTGCTACTTTCATGGATCACAGGGATAAAAATACCGGGTTGCAGCGTGGCTGCAACCCGGCTATGGGTTTTCATCTATTGATGCGGATTACTTCTCCTCAGCGGCGAGTTTCTCCTTGAGAGCCTGGAGTGCGTCAAGGTCACCAAGAGTTGTCTTCTCAATGGTGGGAGCTATCAGCTTCTCTTCCTTCTCTGCGCGAGGTGCACGGTTCTTGCGAGCCTCGTTGTTAGCAGCGCGACGCTCTGCCTTCTCGGCATCCTCGCGGATACGGCTGTGGCTGAGAATGATGCGCTTGCTATCCTTGTTAAACTCGATAACCTTGAAGGGGAGCTTCTCATCAAGCTTAGCCTGTGAGCCATCCTCCTTAACAAGATGCTTGGGTGTTGCGAAGCCCTCTACACCATACTCAAGTGCGATGACTGCGCCCTTGTCCATAACCTCGATTATAGTACCCTCGTGTACTGAGCCTACTGTGAAGACAGTCTCAAATACCTCCCAAGGATTCTCCTCGAGCTGCTTGTGGCCAAGAGAGAGACGACGGTTGTCCTTGTCTATCTCGAGCACCTGAACATCGATGTTGCTACCTACCTTAGTGAACTCGCTGGGGTGTTTGATCTTCTTAGTCCAGCTCAGGTCTGAAATGTGGATGAGGCCATCTACGCCCTCCTCGATTTCAACAAATACGCCGAAGTTAGTGAAATTGCGCACCTTGGCTGTGTGCTTGCTGCCGATGGGATAACGGGTTTCGATATCCTCCCAGGGGTCCTTCTTGAGCTGCTTAACGCCAAGGCTCATCTTACGCTCGTCGCGGTCGAGAGTCAGGATTACTGCCTCTACCTCGTCGCCCACCTTCATGAAGTCCTGAGCACTGTGCAGGTGCTGGCTCCAGCTCATCTCGCTGACGTGGATCAGACCCTCCACACCGGGAGCGATCTCAACGAATGCACCGTAGTCGGCCATAACGACAACCTTACCCTTAACGTGGTCGCCAACCTTGAGGTTAGGATCGAGAGCATCCCAGGGATGAGGCATGAGCTGCTTCAGACCAAGAGCGATGCGCTTCTTCTCATCGTCAAAGTCGAGGATTACGACATTCAGCTTCTGGTCGAGGCTTACTACCTCCTTAGGATCGCTTACGCGGCCCCAGCTGAGGTCTGTGATGTGTACCAGACCATCCACACCACCAAGGTCGATGAATACACCGTAGGGTGTGATATTCTTGACTGTACCCTCGAGTACCTGACCCTTCTCGAGCTTGGAGATGATCTCCTTCTTCTGCTGCTCGAGCTCGGCCTCAATGAGGGCCTTGTGGCTGACAACAACATTACGGTACTCCTGGTTGATCTTCACAACCTTGAACTCCATAGTCTTGTCAACATACATATCGTAGTCGCGGATAGGACGAACGTCGATCTGGCTGCCGGGCAAGAATGCTTCGATACCGAATACGTCTACAATCATACCACCCTTAGTGCGGCACTTAACATAACCGGTGATAACCTCGTCGTTCTCCAGAGCTTTGTTGACACGCTCCCAGCTGCGTGAGGCGCAAGCCTTGCGGTGTGAGAGTACCAACTGACCCTTCTTGTCTTCCTGATTTTCGATATAGACTTCCACCTTATCGCCAACCTTAAGGTCGGGATTGTAGCGGAATTCTGAGATGGAAATGACACCATCTGATTTGTAGCCGATGTTAACCACTACTTCGCGCTTGTTGATTGCGATAACGGTACCTTCGGTTACGTCTTTGTCTTTTACGGTGTTAAGAGTCTCATCGTAGCTCTTCATCAGCTCCTCGCGGCTCTTTTCGCCCGCAGTTTCGCCATTTTCATAGGCATCCCAATCGAAGTCCTCGATGGGAGTGTTTTTAAGTTCGCTCATTTAGAAACGAATTTGTTTGTTTTACGACAGACTGACATTATCATTCATCAGCCCGTCAGGTTCATAATAAATTAATTAACTCATCCTCTCCAAGCTATCGTGCCTCAGACAATCCCAAGCCTTCGCAGTTTAACTCTATACTGAGTTTGTAGACGCTTACATGGCTTCTTGCTGATTAGCGCTTTACCTGCTTATAACCAGCAAGTTATACGTAGATTCAGTTTATCGCAACGCACAATGCGCTCTTTGAGTGGTGCAAAGTTACGAAAAAATTTCGACTTCACAAGCCATTTTAACTAAAAATATGTGAACCCGAACAAAACGTAAGGTCGGGACCCGAAAGGGCCTCGACCTTATGGAGATCAGACGCGGAGTCTGATATAGTTGGTGCTCAGACCTGTCCGGTCTGAGGAATTGGATTACTTATTAGTTGTAAGCGATTCACCGGGGATAGGAGTGGTGATAGCTACGTTGTAAGTACGCTCGTACAAGGGTATACCATAACGCCAGCCGTTGTTCTGAGTCACAGGAACTGTTACAGCGAGAGGCTCGGGCCAGTTACCTGAGTTAACGTTGCCAGCCTCCCAAGCCTTACGCTGCAGGGGGATGTTCCAGCGTTTGAGGTCGAACCAGCAGAAACCCTCGCCCCAAAGCTCGATACGACGATACAGGCGGATCTCATTGATCAGGTCCTGACCGGTAGCTGTACACTTGTAATTGGGGTTGTATACAGTGTTGAGCTTCTCAAGGAGCTTCTGAGCTGTAGGAGCATCACCGAGCTCTGCGCAAGCCTCTGCTTGATAGAGAAGCATCTCAGCTGTACGCATGAAAGGCACTTGAGCACGCTTGTTCTGACCGGTGAGACCATCTACCCAGAATTTAACCTGAGCACCATCGCGCAGTGTGGTAGTTTTGTTTTCACCGCTATAAGCCTTGTCACCGGGGAGCTTATAAGTGTTCTGATGATCATCAAGCCATGTGCGTGCAGCACGGATAAGCGCGGCAGCAGTAAACTTCTGAGTTACCTGGTTGACAGTCTTGCTGTTGTAAGCCATTGCCTGATTTACACCTGCCAGCTTGTCAACGGTGAGCCACCATTCGCGACGTTTATCGCCCTCAGGTATCTGACGATACAGTGTGATGTCAATAGAATTGGTATAGTTGTCATTGACGGCACCGTATGAGTTACAGCCGAAGAATGTACACCAGTTACCATAGATGGCGTTATCCACCTCATCAAATGAGGGGCACCACAGCCATGAGCCATCAACGAATGAGTTGTAACCGGACATACTCTCAGCCACAGTAGAGAGGCGTTTGCCCTGCTGAGCCTTTTCTGCCATGTCGCGGCAAGTAGCCCAATCATGCTTCAGCGCAGCTACACGAGCATAAACACCATAGCAGACATTCAAGTCAGGAGCATAATTTACCAGACGCTTCTGATTGCCGGCTTTACCGTAGGCCTCGATAGCAGTATTGAGGTCAGAATAGATTAAGTTAAGCACATCGTTCATGGGAGAAACTTCCATCTCCTTGGGCTGGCCGGGCACTGTGCGTAGCACAACAGAGCTCAACTTCTCGCCATTGTTGGAGTCTTCCCAACGGGGAGCATAAAGCTGGAGCAGACGCCAGTAGCAGTGAGCACGGATAGTGTAAGCCTGGCCTTTGATGAACTCACGCTCCTGGGCATCCCCCTCGGCGTTGTCGATCCCGGCTATAAGCTCATTCATCTGATTGATGAGAGAGTAGCAGTAGAGCCACATAGGTTCGTTCCACACATAGTTACCATTGTTGAGAGCGCCGGGCTGAGTGTTGTAGAGCAGAATCCATGCGGGAGCCTGATCATAGATGAAGTTGACATAGCAGTCAGAGCCGGGGATCTCACCCATATAGTATGAGAGACCTGTCTCACCCTGAATGAGTGCCTGTGCAGGGCCTGTACTGTTGTTGCTCCACATTACAGCCATTGAGGAGGCAGCTCCCTGCAGAGTGGCACGTGCATTGTCTACAGTGGACGCAATATTTTCGGCATCGACAATTCCGTGGTAGGGAGTGTCAAGATAGTCACTTGCACAACCAGTCATCATCAAAGAGCCCACACCGAGGATTGCAGCTGATTTGAAAATATTTTTGATATTCATTTGTTTGTCTTTAATTTAAGTTTCGCAAATTGTTTTTCAGTCTAAGGGCCTAAAGCTCACTGTTGCCGGGATTAAGACGCCCACAACGAGGGGAAGCCAGTAAACCCTTAGACTTGTTTCTTTTGTCTGCGAAAGATTAGTTTTTAGAACTTAGCAGTGAGCTGGAATGAGAACACGCGGTTTGTCATATAGCCGGGAGTACTTGAATCCTGCTGGCCTGAGTAAGTCATAGAGGGGTTGAGACCCTTGCGGCCTGCCACTGTGAAGAGGTTCTCGATAGTCACACCTACATTGAGGCTTGACAGCTCGATAGCCTTAACCCAGTTCTGGGGCAGAGAGTAGCTCAGGTTGATGTTCTTGAGCACGAGCCATGAAGCGCTTGTCAAGAAGCGAGTAGAGTTGGCATTGTTCTTCTGAGTGTCAGGACCATTGTTTACAGGTATACCATTGGGGTCGATGCGGTTGGGGCTGTCGGCTGTCATACCCTCGGGTATTCCGGTCCAAGCCTTGAGTGCATCCTTGTGGTAAGCGCTGGTATTTGAGTTGACTGACATCAAAGTCTGGTAGTAAGCATCGAATACCTTACCGCCGATACTGTAAGTGAACAGGAAGCCGAAGTTGATATTCTTCCAAGAGATGTTAGAACCGAATGAACCGTAAACAGTAGGCATTGAAGTGCCATGCCATGTGCGGGTAGCATAAGCTGTATCGGTCACATACTTCTTACCGTTGATTTCAACGATTGAGTTAGTGTTTGTTGCGTTCTCAACATTCTCTTCCCACATTTCCTGAATCTTATCATCGTCATAGTCAGAGAGTGTCTTGTAGTAGTAAGCATACTCATCATAGTTCATCTCATAGAGAGACTTACCGGTCATCTGGTCAACACCTACCCATGAGTAAGTGTACCATGAATATTTGGAGCGGCCTACAGACCAACGCATCATAGCGTTGTTGATGTCTTGACCCTCAACCGGGAGGCGAACGACTTTATTCTTGACGAATGACATGTCAAGAGAACCGGTCCACAACAGGTCCTGATTCTGCATAATCACGCCGTTGAATGAGATCTCCCAACCACGGTTAGCTACCTTACCGATGTTTGTGGGGATGGTCAGAGTTGAACCGGACCAGGGTTGTACACCCATTGACAGAGGAGTTTGCAGGTCATAGATGAGGTCATCGGAAGACTTGTCGAAGTAGCCGATAGAGAAGTTCAGTCGGTTATTGAACAGAGTACCTTCGATACCTATATCGAGAGTGGCCTGGCCTTCCCACTTCAGGTTGGGGTTACCAATAGTAGAACGGATCAGGAAGGGGAGGTTAGAGAATGTACCTGAAGCGTAGAGTGAAGAGTAAGACATTGCGGGAGCTGACAGGTAGTTACCTACAGTACCGTAAGCGAAGCGCAACTTGGCGTAGTTAACCCAGTGGAGATTCTCCATGAATTTCTCCTGAGAGAATACCCAACCTGCACCGACGCTCCAGAATGTACCCCAGCGGTTATCCTTGTGGAAGCGGTCTGAACCATCACGACGCAGAGATGCCTCCAAGAAGTACTTGCTGTTATAGTTGTAACGGGCACGACCCAGATAAGACTCTGAGCGAGACTCACCGTAGGTACCCTCGGGAGTACCCTGAGGAGTGGTGAAGTTGTCTGCTGCATAGTAGTCATCCTCAATTTGGTCTGTCATCACGAACTGCTGTGAAGCAGACCATATTGTGGTATTCTCGTGACCGAGTACTACGTCGATAGAGTGCATGTGCTCATCGTTGCCATACTGGTGATACCAGTTCAAGTTCTGCATGAATGTGTGGTAACGGCTCTGGCTGTTGGCGTCAATAAGACGGCCGGTAGGATAAGCGTCACCGAGCAGATTGTTCTGATACTGGTAAGCATGAGAATATGTGCGGTTCATGTTGCCGCGGATAGTCAGCTCGAAGCCATAGGGGAGCACGGCAGTGGCGTAGGCGTTAGCGTCGATAACACCGGCGTTTGAGTTAGTCTCATTGTGACGGAGCTCGAATGCTACGTTACGGTTATCAAAGCGACCGCGCAGGTTCCACATGGGGTTGCCCTTCTCATCATATATAACATTACCATCAGCGTCGTGCTCATAGTAGGGGAAGATGGGGGCATAGAACTGAGTCTGGAAGGGGTTGACAATAGCGACTGTGCCGGCGCCCTGCATACTTTGTGAAGTCTGATAGCTGGCGTTCAAGTTCACACCGGCACGCAAGTAGCTTGTGGGAGTGAAGTTGACATTGAAGCGACCATTGAAGCGCTCAAAGTCGCTCTTTAGCATATAGCCTTTCTCGTTCAAATAGCCAACTGATGCAAACATGTTATATTTCTCTTGAGCGGCAGTGACGTTCAAGTTGTACTCCTGACGGAAACCGGTGCGAGACACTGCCTTCCACCAGTCGAGGTCGCCGAGATACCCGGGGAGCACGGAAGCGATAACATTGCCGTTCTCGTCGAATACCTGATCTGCGGGAGCGTTATAGAGGTTCTGGCCCTGCAGATAACCATCGATGAAGTTGTCTTTCAGATAAGCATTGGCAGTGGCAACATCGGGATATTTAGCGGGCATGGTTGCGACGAGCTCATTAGCCTTGGCATTAAACATCACCTTCATCCACTCGTCTGTGTTCAGACGGTCATATTCGGGAAGACCGCGAGTATACATACCCTCGCGTACCTGCAGTGTCACCTCAGCTTTGCCTACACCTTTAGCCTTCTTGGTAGTCACCAAGATCACACCATTGGCACCACGCACACCATAGATGGCGCAAGAAGCGGCATCCTTAAGTACTGTGATAGACTCCACGTCAGCGGGGTTGATATCGGCCATGTCACCGTTAAATACAACGCCGTCGACTACATACTGGGGAGTTGTGCTACCGGTCAGTGTACCGGAACCACGCACCACGATGGAGGGAGATGAACCGGGAGCACCGGTAGTTGAGTTCACCTGCACACCGGGAGCATTACCCTCAAGAGCGCTCATGGCATTGGTGACGGGACGCTCTTCAATCTCCTTGGCACCGACTACGGCAACAGAACCGGTCAGTGACTCCTTGGTAGCAGTACCGTAACCGATAACAATTGTCTCATCGAGTGTAGAGGAGGTAGGAGCAAGCTCTACACGCATAGAAGAGCTGAGGTTTACCACCTGCTCCTTGTAGCCAACAGCACTGATACGAGCTGTCTTGACGTTGTCGGGGACATTGAGAGTGAAGTTACCGTCGAAGTCGGTAGCCACACCTTGGCCACCTCCGATGGGCATCACTGTCGCACCGATGACGGTCTCTCCTGTCCCGGCATCAACGACAATACCTGACACAGTACGTGCCTGCACCTGGGCAGCACATACCACAGCAGCTACAGCCATTGAGGTTAAAAACAGTTTTCTCATACTTGAAATAATTTAGTTAGTTTGTTTTCAGTCAGTTATAGCCTCCCGTGGGAGCCATGTGAGAAGATTTATTGGTCGGCACATTTGCCATTCCGCCCACAAGAAAGATTTTTATACATGAACCCTTTTAAGGGTTTGCTTCCTCTTGAAGACACCTACCAAAATTCACCCCTGCTCGGAATTTCTTCTTGCTCGGAGCATCAATTAACACTAACTTAGAGAAATTGCGACCACACCACACGCCACCTACTACACATCCCCATTAATATCACGCCCTGTAACATAAGAACACAAGGCGCTGATATTCAAATAAGTATAGCAACTATTTCAGTCGCTTTAAATGCGTTTGATGGCTATAGACTTAGGTTTTAAGGTCTCTAAATTGAGTTTATTCACACGCAAAGTTAACATATTTTTTTTGAAATAACAACACTTTTTAAGAATTTAACATTTTAAACTCACCTCATAAGGGTATTTTTATGTATAAACAAAGGGTATCTGGGGAAAATAAATTTTATATTTAGCTAAATAATACTTATTAATGTATAATTATTATATAAAGAGAGCACTACACCTTAAATGTTAAAAATCCTTAATTAACGCAAGTTGTAGAGTATTACATTTTAATTCAAGTTTCGCAAGTTAACGTGTATAACATTAAAAAGCAGTAAATCGGCGGGCTTCGCACGCCTTTCGTTTGCTTACTCAACCCCGCACACCCACGGCTGTCGCCGCGTGTGTACGAGGTTACTATAAGTCGGTGTCCTTACAGACACTCCTAACCATAACATATTCAATAGAACACTATCTGCGAAACTTAAATTATGAGTCCACTCTAAAAAGTCAAAAATTGTAATTTAGAACTTCGCAACTCACTGATAATCAATATGTGGTTTTGTACTAAAACTGAGAAGATTTACTTTTTAGAGTGGGCTCAATTATCAAGGAATAATTCGGCGGCCTACGCACGCCTTTTGTCTGACTTCCCGGCCCTGCACACCCACGGCGTTTGCCATGGGTGTGCGGGGTTACAAAACAATTCACAGTAAATCGGTGGGATGCCGTGCACCGACTTACTGTGAATTTTTACATTAGTATTTGTCTATGGAGTGTTAATACGCGGTATAGGTCAGGGAGGTGTAGTAGTTAGAGGCCCCGGTGGCGGATGGACCATAACCGTAGGAAAGGGTGATGTAACCGGTATTGCCGCCACCCCACCATGTAGCTGTCGGACCGGTGGTGCCGTAATTGATATCTACGGGGGCACCGTAGCGCGAGGTCAGCTGATTATACAGATTGTAATACATTGCCTGATCCGGTACTACTGACCAGTTGTAGAATTGTGTGCCGCTCATAAGTCCGTCATTATATTGCACCATGACTTCGGGCCATACATAGCCGAGTTGACGCACATTGTTCAGATATATGGCATTGTCATAATATCCGGCAATGGTGTATCCGGCATTAAACAGCGAGTTGATACCGGCATCAATAAATGAGCCGAAGGTCAACCCCAGGATTGTGCCTATCGAGGGAACGGTGGGTAGCACCCTTACATATCGCGGAACGGGAGGAGCCCAGTAATTTATACGATATGGGTTAGGTGCGGGAACACCCCAGTAGCCACCACCGGGACGTGGGGGACGATAACCCGGGTTACGGTAATTGTAATGGGGGCGAGGAGCGGAAGCCCAACCACCGGGTTTATGTAAGCTATTTCCACCGGGGCGCGGACCGGGATTTACAGCTACTCCGCCGGGCCGTGTGCCGGGATTGTGATGGCCCGGTCTGACAGTGTTACCACCGGGGCGAGTGCCATGGCTGCCGGGATTAACGGTAGCACCACCGGGACGTGTTCCATGGTTGCCGGGATTAACGGTAGCGCCACCGGGGCGAGTGCCATGATTATTATTTGCAGGTGTTACCGGCTTCAGATTTGAAGAGGGCCGATGAGCCTGTTGATTGATGGGGTGAAATTGCTGCGGACGCATAGTCGCATTCGGCTTGCTTGTAGCTGTCGGACGGATCGTGGTGCTCCCGGGTCGTGTATTTGAGCCACCGGGATGGGTTGATGTACTGCCGGGCCGGACTGCTGAGCTGCGTGTCGGAGCCGATGTGCGCGTCGTCTGTGTGGGGCGAGACGAGCCGCGGTGTTGAGCCAAAACGGGCATAGGAGTCATAAGAGCTATGGCAAACATAGCCGGCAAAAGTATTTTGGTCAGTCTATTCATAATTCTCGGTTTAATCATTTATAAATAAGACATTTCAAGGCAAAAATGGTTTAACTCACGCCCGATAAAAAAAGTTAAATCCAAAGGGCTAAAGAGGGTTACAGAAAAGCGCGGGGCGCTTGCACTATTATATCCCACTATATACGAGAGATGCAAGCTCGAGTTTCGTGGGGCAAGTGTGTGAAAGAAACATTATCGCGGAGCTATTGCACACCAACTTATAAATCACAACTATTTATGGTGTAGCGACTATAATAAGTGAAGCGCGGCTCCCGAAGATGGGAGTCGCGCTTTATGGGTATTATTGGTGTCAAATATGATTATTTGGCAACCTTAGTAGCCTTAACAGTGCCGTCAGCCTTTACAGAACGGATGATGTACATGCCATTCTCGGGCTCAGCATTGAGGCGCTGACCCTGGAAGTTGTAGAATGAGCGGCTTACTACGGGAGCATCGCTCTCAACAGCCTCAACGGCGCCGGGATCGCTTGTGAGCACATTGTAGTCACCATCGTTTGAGCAGAAGGGGAGCTTCTCAATGTTAGATTCCCACTTGTTGGGGGTGTTATGGAAGTAGATATGGCTATACCTTTCATCACTATTATCACCCTTGAATGAGCCATAGAAGTACTTTTCACCTGTGAAGTTGGTATAAATTTTGTAGTTCAGACCGAGATTCTTGTCACCTATACCAATCTGAGTGCCGGGAGCAACAACTTGGAACCAGTTGTTGAAGCAGCCATAGAAGCCTGATTCTTCAGACACTCTCTTAGAGATGAGTTTATTAGCCTCAGGTACTTGTACATATGCTTGGGCGGCTGAGTCATAAGTGAGCTCATCCATAGTCCAAATACCATAGGGGAACTGTGAATTCTCGGGAGCCCAGATAGCACCGGCAAACCAATCCCAAGTGTCACCAATCATGAAGGGTGAACCGGTAATTGATTCTTGGAATTGTTGGTAATAACCATCTGGGAGTGAAGCCTCACCGTATGCTATTAAATCCGTATGGGTATCTTTATTTGTAGCTTGATAAGAACAGCTATTTCTATCCATGAAGCCGATGTAGTAGTAATTAAGAGGATTAGGGAACTCTATATAATCCCAAGTATAGTCATCACCCTCAACCTGACGGCCGGCATTGAAGATATGCACCTCACCGATGGAATCCCAATAGATGTTAGCGAAACCGAAGAGGATAGCATCGCCATCGTAGTCACCTTCGAAAGAGATGTAGTTTGTGCTACCGGCTTCAGTGACATACTTACCACTGGTCTCTATTGATACGGTGCTGGCATCCACATCGAGTTCAGTCCAATCAAGATACATACCATTGGAATAGTCAATCTGTTTGTTAACTATTTTGCATGGATTTGGCATACATGCCGTGCCATTAATAGTGCCAGAAAGGGGATCACTGTAGAGAACTGTGGGGGCAATGAGGCAAGGCATGTAGTAGAAGCCGTCCAAACAGGGGAAGAAACCCTTGTTGGCATTCTCCTCCATGAAGTCTTCGAATGTCATAGGCACACCGACTTTGTCTTCACCGTAGATACGCTTCACTGCCTCAACGTCGAGCATGGGTTGTCCTTCGGCGTCTTGTGTTGCACACTCATCATTCAGAGCACCGTAAACAGGCCATGTCAGGTCATACTGGAATGAATAGCCTTGAGTCTCCTGATTTCTGAGGAGCACTATAGTACGAACATAGGGGTATTCAGGCATTGTGATACCCATACCTTCCCAGAAGCCATCACCAAGTGAGAGAACGAGAGTCCACTCCTGGTTGGTGTTTTTGTCTATAGCCCTTTGAGTTTTAATCACCTTGAAGTCGTCGTAATTCTTAGCCTGAACTAACTTCTGAAGGTCTACCTGCTTTTTAAGCTGAACAGCCTCGGTTGTCTTCCAACCACCTGCGAAAGCAGATGTGGCAACTGCAGCTGCAGCAAGAAGTGTAAAAATCTTCTTCATGAGATTATAGTTTTATGTTATTAAATAGTGTTTCGAGAGAAATGACCCGAGGGGAGAGGTGTGATTAGGTATAGAATACGAGCGCAAATATCTAAATAAATTTTAACATGGCCAAATATTTCGTTAAAAAAAACATTTTTTAACTTTTTATATCTACAGCTCGTGGTGCTAATACCACTTTACGCCATTAGATGAAGATGAGCGCTTGTCATACTTAAGGTCTTGCAATACAGAGCTTTTAACTGCGATGTGGAAGTTATAGCTCTTATATGGGCCCACCGGCACGAAGCTGGCTGTCATGGTGAAGCAGTGCAGGTCTCGCGAGATGCTGCAATTCATGTAGGCTATCTTGTGCAGGTCAAAGTTATAGGAGGCGGAGAAATTGAAGTTCCAGTTATTGGTGGGACGCACATTGCCGGAGAGGGAGAGGTTTTGTGTCCACTTGCCGTTATACTCCATTTTGTCGTAGTTGAATGTGCCATAGGCGTAATTTATGGAGTAATTGAACGACAAGGACCATGGGAATGTCCATGCCTCGTAGCCGTCGGCATCGGATACAGATTCGTTGGAGCTACTGTTACGGCGGCGCGTTGCGGCGGCTCTTTCGGCAAATGATGAGCCGGAATCATCGTCATCATCTGGGTCGGTCAGGGAACCGTCATTGTTCTTGTTGTCTATATCGGAGCCACTCTTCTTTTTGAATGTATCCTGATTGATGGTATATGAGAAGGATGTGCCGGTGGACGAAAGTCTCGGCAGCCCTTTGTGGCCGAGGCGCAGCTTGTTGATGCGCACCGGGTTGCCGGCCTCATTGAGCCCATACATATAGGGGTCCCATGTGGCGCTCAGGTTGAGGTTGAAGTTCTTGGTCAAGCGCAACAGGATTGAGGTATTGATATTGCTCCAGTTGAGGGAGTCGGCGGCAAAGTTATAGCTCTGCCCTATCGTAAGGTTTTCGATAAGCGAAATTTTCTTGACGCCGGTAGAGTCATTGTCGCTCTTAACTTTCATCTCCAGATTGTTGGCAAGCGAGACAGAGACGACCCCTTGCTTTCCGGCACCGGGGACACCAAAGAGGCCACCTTGGAAGTATGAGTAACGAGTGGGTGCCATATTCTCTCCCGGGCGCTGATAGGAGTCATATATGCCCCAGAAGGGGTCTGAGAAGTCGGGCGAGGCGGTGAAGGAGACAGAGGGGGTGAGCACGTGACGCACCATCTGTATCTTGTCGCCGAGGAAGGGGAGCGGCTTCCAGAAGCCATAGATCTTGGTGTCGAGAGAGATGCCGACATTGAAGTCAAAGACATTATAGAAGCCGTAGGTAGTGTCTTGCACCTCGGCAGAGGCATTGGGGTCCCATTGGCGCTTCACCTTTTGGAAGTACATGCGGTCGTTGAGGGTGATGGAGGGAGAGACGTTGACATACTTTAAGACTGAGAATGTGGCACTGATGGGTATGTAGTGCTTCATGGCATTGCGCCAGTCTTTCACCAGGCTCTTCTTGAAGAATACATCTTGCTGAGCAGTGAGCGAGTTCTGGAATTGGCCGGAGTATGAGAGTCTGATCTTCTCATACCAACGCTCGGCCCCAACTACACGTTTACGCTTGAAAGGGGTAACCTGTGAGA
This sequence comes from Muribaculaceae bacterium, assembly GCA_023665425.1. Classification (GTDB taxonomy): domain Bacteria; phylum Bacteroidota; class Bacteroidia; order Bacteroidales; family Muribaculaceae; genus Lepagella. The sequence goes on along the minus strand of JAMPDX010000001.1, from coordinate 752,800 downwards.
GGGTGACGGTGAGGTTGGGGAATGAAACGGAGAGGGTTGAGTCCTGGGTGCGTTGGGCTACATTGGCATTGGCTGAGATAGACCATTTGGAGCGCGGAGGGCGGTATGTCAAGTTGACGGATGAACTCTTGGTATTCTCGGTGAAGGAGCTGTTGTAATACGAGTTGAGGTCGTTGCGGGTGTAACCGGAGGTAGTAAAGTTTACAGAGGCCGAGAATGTGAGGTTGGGGTTGGCCTTGGTGTCTTGAGTGTGAGTCCAGGCAATACGGAAGTTATTCTGCTTTGAATAGTCGGGGTCACCTTTGTCGCCATATATAGTGGTGATATATGAGAGGTCGAAGTTGCCACGGTATCTGTAACGCTTGACGTATGTGCTGTGAGCTGACACGCCCCATGAGCCGCGGGTATATATCTCGCCGCGGAGGGCGAGGTCCACATTGTCATTTATGGCAAAGTAATAGCCGCCATCGCGTAGATAAAAGCCTCGGTTATAGTCCTCGCCAAAGGAGGGGAATATTATGCCGGAGGAGTAATCCTTGTTGAAGGGGAAGAAACCGAAAGGCAATGCCAAGGGCAAAGGCACATCGGCAAGCACCATGTAAACGGGGCCTGTGACGATATTTTTCTTGGGGCGCATTTTGCCTTTAGTCACCTGAAAATAGAAGTGGGGATGGTCATGAATGTCGCAAGTGGTGTATCGGCCACCCATGAGATTGAATGAGCCATCTTCCATCTTCTTGGTGACAGCGCCGGTAAGGTAGCCCTCCCCTTGCTCGGTGATGATATCAGTGATATATCCGCGCTCGGTCTTGAAGTTATACTTCATGGTCTTGCTCTGATACTCGCCGGAGCCGTCGGAGAAGACGGGGTAATCCTCATCCGCCTTGTCGGTGTGGGTATTTTTGAGCGAATCGGGCAAGGAAGCTGAGGCATAGACTGTTGAGCTGTCCATGGCCATCTGTATACGACCGGCATTAAGGTCAATTTCACCATATTTTACGGTGCTGTTGCCATACATGAATGCACGGTTGTTGCCATAGAGCACCACAGAGTCGCGTGCCGAGAAGTCTACCGGCATCTCGAGGTCCACTTTATGACGGATGAAGGGTGACACACCCACACGTGATGAGTCGCTCGCCAGAGAGTCGGACAGCACGATACGTCCGCGCTCCGATGGAATAGAGTCGCCGGGAATGGTATCTACTGATGCAGAGGGCATCAAAGAGTCGCCAATGAGATTGCGTGGTGCAGCAGGCAAGACATCCGTGGTGTCAGGGCGCGATGAGCCGCGGACAAGTTTACCCCTGCCGGGGCTACCTGTCTGTGCCGAAACTGCAATCCAAGCGAGTGCGATGACTCCGAGTATGTAGATTATTGTATGGCGCAAGTGTGTAGAGAGAAGTTGTTATATAGATGTTATATAGATTGGAGTATGGAAAGAGGATTTCAAACTGCAAAATTACAGATTTTTCGCGGTAAAACGGGGGTAATTTTGTTACTTTATGTTAAAGATTATTAAATCGCAGCTCGTGTATACACATATCTAATTGACTGCCTGCTCTTTAGCCGAACATCTCGTGTAGGGCGGCAAAGCGCTCTAAGGAGCCATAACCAAACTTTTGCATCTGTTCGAAAATTCGTTCCACCGGTTTTTCGTCACGCAAGTCGCGCGATTTGCTGAAGAATTTGTCTGCATAACATATGAGTTTTTCCTCCATGGAGAGAGGTATCATATCGCGGTGCGGGAGGGGAAGGTTTTCGGCCACAATCTGCTCTGCTGTAATGCCGGAGCCTGTGTGCCGCTCGCAGACGAGGGCATGGCGCGGGAGACCTTCGGAGTCGAGTATGGCTCGGCCGCAGATACCATGACAGATGTATGGCTCGGGGCCAAAGCAGCTTATGCCCGGGGCATCCACCCTCACTACGCCGATGTCGTGAAGCATAGCAGCCTCGGCCACAAATTGGCGGTTCAGGTCGAGCTGCTTGCGCTCGATGATGTCAAAAGCCTTGTCTCTGACTGCTTCGCTGTGACCAATAATTATGCGCCGCAGCTCCGGATTGCCTTCGGTGTATTTATCAATAAGAGTAATAGGATCCACTAATTGTTTCACATTAAAAGGTATGTATTCAAGGTTTTGACAAGTTAACCTGTAAAATTCGACACGCAGTAAATCGGCGGGCTACGCACGCCTTTGCTTGCCTATCCCACCCCGTACACCCACGGCTATCGCCGCGTGTGTGCGAGGTTACTATAAGTTAGTGTCCTGGCGGACATATGTTTTCATATAATTCACTTATATCATAAATACGGGGAGTGACTTTTGGCCACTCCCCGATGATATTTCATATAGAGTTGAATTATTCGGGCAGGATTTCGCACCAATTGTGAGTATCTTCTACCTCACCATACTGTATGCCACGGAGCTGGTCGTAGAGCTTGATGCTCCAAGGACCGGGCTGGCCGGGCTGGCCGAATGTGAACTTGTTGCCGTTGTCGAGGTCGTCGATTTCACCGATGGGTGAGATAACAGCAGCAGTACCGCATGCGCCTACCTCCTCGAATGTTGAAAGCTCCTCTACAGGGATGTGACGCTGCTCAACCTTCAGACCGAGGTCTTCAGCCAGCTGACGCAGGCTCATGTTAGTGATAGAGGGCAGGATAGAGGGTGAGAATGGAGTGACGTATGTATTGTTCTTGATACCGAAGAAGTTAGCGGCACCACACTCGTCGAAGTATTTTTTCTCCTTGGGGTCGAGATAGAGCATTACAGAGTAGCCGAGGTCGTGAGCCTTTTCGCCGGCAACGAGAGAAGCGGCATAGTTACCACCTACCTTGATAGAGCCGGTGCCCTTGGGAGCTACGCGGTCATATTCGCGGCTCATGCAGACCTTCGTGGGCTTAAAGCCATCCTTGAAGTAGGGGCCTACGGGAGTGACGAGCATGATGACCATATACTCATCTGCAGGCTTAACACCTACGCGTGCTGAGATACCGATCTCGAGGGGACGTATGTAGAGGGAAGCACCTGTGCCATAAGGGGGAATGAAGCGCTTGTTGAGGTCAACGACCTTGCGTACCATCTCGCAGAAGAGCTCTACGGGCATGGGCTGCATGCTGATACCCTCGGCACTGCGGATGAAGCGCTTGGCATTCTCTTCCATTCTGAAGATGCGGATTTTGCCATCTTTACCGCGGAAGGCTTTCAGACCCTCGAAGCTCTCCTGTCCATAGTGGAGGCAAGAAGCGGCGATGTGCATGGGCACATATTCGGAGTCAGAGACCTCGATGGGGCCCCATTTGCCATCTTTGTATGTGCAACGCACGTTGTAGTCAGTCTTCATGTAGGAGAACGTCAGGTTCTTCCAGTCAATTTCTGTCTCTTTCATAAGATTAGATTTTTGAGTTCGCCGTATGAGCGGCCTTTATGTTATATGTAATTAATAGTCAATTATTTCAGTCGGCACAAGTTACCAAGACTAAAGCGCCACCTTGCAGGTGACGTCTCCCACCTTGACGATAAATACGCCATGTGTACCTAAGTTCAGCTGTGAGACACCGGCCGGGAGTGTGGCTGAGGAGACGAGCTGGCCAAGGACGGAGAAGACTTTGACCTGAATCTGGCGGGTGGAGTTAATCATTATCACCCCGGGGAGCGTAGAAATCTCCACTTCGGTGGTGCGTGTGACTATGCGGCCCTCGGAGAAGCGCTCATTGCGTGTGCTCTCCCATGGCTTTGCTGCTTGCATATCCATGGAGCATACAAGCATTGTCATCCAGGCGATTAATATGTATTTCCACAATCTCTTCATCGGCTATTGTCAGCTTTCAAGGCTCAAAATTACAAATAAATTTTTAAACTACAAAATTTAGATTGAATAGGGCTGAAAACGTTTAGCTGCAAGCTGTAAAAAAATGTTAAAAGAGGCTGATGAAAATAGAATTCGGGAGGGGAAATAGGGGTCACGGCTTCAAACACTTTGGGGCGGTTCTGCGTTACATATTTGCAAACGCGATTAAAAATTAGTAATTTTGCGCTTTAGTTCGGGTCTTTCCTTTTTGAAACAATGATTGAAGACAATATAATATCCAAAGAAGCCAATGAGCGCACTGTCTTGGTTGGCCTCATCACAGCCCAACAGAACGAGCAGAAGACACTCGAATATCTGGATGAGCTGGCATTCCTCGCCGACACGGCCGGAGCAGTGCCGGTGAAGACCTTTCTGCAGAAACTTGACTACCCTAACCCTCGCACATACGTGGGCAAAGGCAAGCTCGAAGAGATCAAGAAGTATGTGGAAGACAATGAGATAGGCATGGTAATTTTTGACGATGACCTCTCCACCAAGCAAGCCACCAATATAGAGTGGGAGCTGCAAATCAAGGTGCTCGACCGCACTACCCTCATCCTCGATATCTTCGCCAACAGAGCACAGACAGCCACGGCGCGTACGCAAGTGGAGTTGGCTCAATACCAATATCTGCTGCCACGCCTGACACGTATGTGGACCCACCTGGAACGCCAGCGAGGCGGTATCGGTATGCGCGGCCCGGGCGAGACACAGATTGAGACAGACCGACGTATCATCCTCGACAAGATTTCGCGCCTCAAGGAGGAGCTCCGCCACATAGACCGCCAAAAGACTGTGCAGCGTAAGAACAGAGGTAAACTCACCCGCGTGGCACTGGTGGGATACACAAATGTGGGTAAGTCTACAATAATGAACCTGCTTAGCAAGAGTGATGTCTTTGCCGAGAACAAGCTCTTCGCCACCCTCGACACCACGGTGCGCAAAGTAACGATAGACAATCTCCCCTTCCTGCTCACTGACACTGTAGGGTTTATCCGCAAGCTCCCCACCAACCTTGTAGACAGCTTCAAGTCTACGCTGGATGAGGTGCGAGAGGCCGACCTGCTGCTCCATGTGGTGGATGTGAGCCATCCTCACTTTGAGGAGCAGATAGAGGTGGTCAATAAGACACTGGCCGAGGTATGCGATGCTGCCGAAAAGCCTATGATAATGGTGTTCAACAAGATAGACGCCTTCACGTATACTCCCAAGGATGAAGACGACCTCACTCCCCGCGAGCGCTGCAACATCCCGCTTGAGGAGTTTGAGAAGACATGGATGGCCAAAACAGCGGGCAATTGTGTCTTCATCTCGGCAAAAAAGAAAATAAATATCGAGGCGCTCAAACAGATGCTTTATGAGAAGGCTCGGGAGATACATGCCGAGCGCTTCCCTTACAACGACTTTTTATATCAGAAATATGATGACCTTGACGTCACAGAGAGCTGACAATACATATAATCCCGGAGTGTTCCGCGCGTTGACACCCTCCGAAATCACGCAGCTTAAGGGCCAGGCATGCTATAGCCCGGACTGGAGCCGTGTGCAGGTACGTGATGGTATCGACTTGCGCATGGTGCGTTCGAGTCGCTTTTCGGGCGATGTGAAGATAGGCATGCTTAAGTCTGACTCCGGGCGCGATGAGGGCATCTACAATGCTATGATAAAAGACTGTGTCATAGGCGACAGCGTCTTTATCAGCGGTGTAGCCGGGCGCCTTGAGGGGCTCACTATAGACAATGAGGTGCGCATCGAGAATGTGGGCCGCATCATAGCCGAGCCGGAGGCTGACTTCGGCGTGGGCACAGCAGTGAGTGTGCTCGATGAGACAGGCTCACGCCCGGTATATATCTTCCCGGGGCTGACATCGCAATTGGCAGTGCTCATGGCTCATCGCCCGGCATGGGCCGAGGAGACGTTCCTCCCAATGCTGGAGGAGCTGCGGGAGAACTCGCCTCGCAAGCCGGTGATAGGCCGGGGTGCCGAGGTGCTCGATACGCGATACATCTTCAATGTGCGTATAGGGGCCGGAGTGAGTGTGCATGGTGCATCGTATCTGAAGAATGGCACAATACTGAGCAATGGGGTGTATGACCATTCGCTCACTGTGGTGGGCAATGATGTCGATGCTGAAGATTTTATAGTGGAGGACGCTCATGTGGACTCCGGCACGCTGCTGCGCCGCTGCTATGTGGGGCAAGGAGCTGAGCTGGAGAAGCGTTTCACGGCTCATGACTCTCTCTTCTTTGCCAACTGCTCTATGGAGAACGGTGAGGCTTGCGCAATAATTGCAGGGCCCTACACGGTGAGCATGCACAAGTCTTCGCTGCTTATTGGAGGCGAATATTCATTCTTCAATGCCGGCTCGGGCACCAACTCCTCCAATCATAAATACAAGTTGGGACCGGTGCACTGGGGCATCATGCAGCGGGGTGTGAAGACGGCCTCTTCATCATATATAATGTGGGGAGGACGCATCGGAGCCTTTTCTCTGCTAATGGGTGCCCACAAGACTCACCCGGACACAGCGGTATTCCCCTTCTCATATCTGTTTGGCCAGGCCGACGGCTCCACCCTGGTAATGCCGGGGCTGATGCTCAAGAGCTGCGGATTGATGCGCGATGAGCTGAAATGGCCGAAGCGAGACCGACGGATAAAGGGCCGGGTACCTCTGCGCGACAATGTGCATTTTGAGGTGCTCAATCCTATAACTGTGGGTGCGATGATTGAGGCGCTGCATATACTTGAAGAGTTAAAGGCAGAGGACACCAATGCCAATGGTCTGGTGAAGTATAAGAACGTCTATCTGCGCAAGAAAGACTTGGAGCGTGGTATAGAATTCTATACCCTTGCCATCGCCAAATATATCTTCGGCAAGCTCAAGAAGGCACAACAACAGGGGATGACCATGACGCCGCGTGAGGTGGAGTGGCGAGACCTGGGAGGCCAGATTATGCCGGCCGAAACTATTGAGAAAGCACAGCAAGCTGACACCCCGGAAGAAATCATAAATATCTTTGATGATGCCTATACAGAATTTGATGAGTTGGAGCTGGGGTGGATACAGAGCATACTGAATCAGCCCCTGAAGGATGTTATCGGTAAAGCCGAAAATGCCGCTGCACGCCTCGAAGCCCTTGTGGAGAAGGACCGCAAACAGTATCTCCAGACTCTCACATCTCATAACTCCTCATTCTCACTATAAGGACCATAAGTGTCTGCTCAAATTAAGCCTGGTCCTTATACTTTCTCCTTAGCTGAACCTTTAACCTAATACTTAACCTTGAAAACCGATAATCTAACTAACGGGCGGCGCCCGGAACTGGTGGTGATGCTCACTTATAATGACTACACCGTGGAGAATGCCGCCGACATTTTCAATCAGTGCCGCCAAAGTAAAGCACAATATTGGGGCATGAAAGAGTGCCCCCTCCCTCTTGAGGAGATGAAGCGCATTTATGCCGAAATGAAGGCGTGCGGCAAGACTACTGTGATGGAGGTGGTGTGCTATGATGAGGAGTCGGGCATGGCGGGTGCACAGAGAGCCGTGGAGTGCCAATGCGACATCCTTATGGGCACCAAATACTTCAAATCAATAGCTGAACTGTGCCACCGCCACGGCATTAAATATATGCCCTTTGTGGGGCAGATAGAGGGGCGTCCGTCAGTACTAAGCGGAGATGTAGGCGACATCGTATCAGAGGCGCAGCAAGCGCTTGCAGAGGGCGCCGACGGCATCGATATTTTGGGATACAGATATGTAGGTAACCCATTGATACTCAATAAGGCACTCACTGACAATTGCAACGGCAATATTTGCATAGCCGGAAGCATAGACAGTTACCGACGCCTCGATGAGGTGAAGCAGGCAGGAGCTTGGGGCTTCACTATTGGCAGTGCATTCTTCGACAACAAATTCGGCGATGACTTCGCCACTCAGATAGACAAGGTGGTGGACTATCTGTCATAGACACAAAAAAATACCCGGGAGCAGAATTGCCTCCGGGTATTTTTATGTGTTTGATGCCGTGTTTACATCACGTGATGATTGGTAAGGGGCACTATCACCATGGGCTCAGGGATAGAGACGGTGCCACGCGGATAGCGCTTGGTGTACGCGTGAGCAGCTTGGGCCACAGAGTCAAGGTCTGCACTGCGCATCACGATGACATAATATATCGGCTCGCCGTTGCGGAAGACGTATGACTTCCATCCGTCAGCAGCCAGATTGTCGGCATGAGACTTGGCATTGGTGAGCATGGAGTATTTGCCCACAGTGAGATTGTATGGAGCCGGGTCTACCTTGCGGCCGGAGTCAACGGCTATCGGGGTATATTGCCAGATCATCGACTCAGAGAAGCCACGCACACTGTCGGTGGGGGTGCGCATATAGCGCGGCAGCGACTCCTCATACATCAAGGCATATTGCTCATCAGTGAGCCCCTCGCGTTGTTTTTCCATAGCTTTATCGTAAGCCATGCGATAGTTATTTTCTGTAGGCTTACAGCCAACAAAGAGTGATGCGGTTGTCAGGGATAATATTGCTCCAAAGATCAACTTCTTCATATCAATCATGCTTGTTTAGAGTTTGTTTCACTCCACCATCGGTTCCAATATAAGGATTTGGCGGGGTGAAAAGTTCATGGTACGCTCGGCCTCGTCTACGGCGAATGGGATTATAGTCTCGCCGGTGAGAATGTCGCGATATTTTGCGCCGGGCTTTAGCGCCTGCTCATAGCGGCTCATGTCTACTTGCAAGTCCTTGTCGCGGCCATTGAGGATAACAACAACCTCATCTTCAGTGTCGGGTATAAAGCGCTTATACAGATAGATACCGTTCATCGGGGCATAATGGAGCATTGTACCCTCAGCTATCGCTTTGCTCCCTTTGCGCCAGTTGAGTACTTTGCTCAGAAAGTCGAATGCCTCATTCTGCAGGTCTGTACGTCCCTTGCGGGTGAAGGCATTGACGGTGTCATTGGGGAACCCTCCGGGCATATCGCGGCGCACGTTGCCGTCGCCAAGTTTGCGGTCACCGGCCATGAGTAACTCGGTGCCATAGTACACCTGAGGTATGCCGGGCACAGTGAGCAGCAATGTCTGCGCCTGCTTCCATGAGTTCAAGTTCTCCGGCACTTCAAGGATGACACGTTCCGTATCATGGTTGTCGAGGAATCGTAGCACCTTCATGGGGTCAGCGTAAATATAGTCCAAAGCAAGGTGGTCATAAATCTTGTTCAGGCCATTCCAGGGGTCTGTATCCTCGGTATAGGGGGCGAGCCCGCGGCTCTTTATCATGTAGGCGAAGTCCATTACAGTGGGCAAGTGAGTGTCGGTCTGCTCGTCTGCCACCTTTGAGCCTTTCTGCCAATACATCTCACCGGCAGGGTCAGCAAACCAACATTCGCCTACTATGTTGAAACCGGGGTATTCGGCGAGCACGGCATCTACCCAATCACCCATGGCTTTGCGGTCGGCGTATGGATATGTGTCCATACGGATGCCGTCAATTTGCGACTCCTCAATCCACCAAATTGAGTTCTGTATGAGATACTTCATGAGGTGGGGATTGCGCTGGTTGAGGTCCGGCATAGTGGCTACAAACCAACCATCGGTAGCCAACTTGCGGTCATAATCAGAGGCATAGATATCTGTTATTGTTGAGAGGCGGTAGTTGGTTTGCACATAATTATCCTGGAAATTGAACCAGTCAGAGGCGGGGGCTTCACGTTTCCATACATGCTCGGAGCCGGTATGGTTGAATATCATATCCATGACAGTCTTGATGTCGCGGTCGTGAAGTGACGCTATCAGTGCAGTGTATTCGTCATTGGTGCCGAAGCGCGGGTCTACGCGGTAATAATCTGTGGTGGAGTAGCCATGATATGAGCCGCCGGGCATATCATTCTCCAAGACCGGATTGAACCAGACAGCTGTCACACCGAGAGTATCGATATAGTCGATATGGTCGGCAATACCTTTGAGGTCTCCGCCATGACGTACGTTGAGGTTCTGACGGTTGGCTCCTACGGGGTAGCGCATGGTCTTGTCTATGTTGTTAGCGGGGTTGCCGTCGGCAAAGCGGTCCGGCATCACCATATAGAGCACGTCGGAGGCGTCAAAGCCCTGTGCACCTCGCTGCTCACGGCGTGCAAGTAGCTCATACTTCACCACCTTCTTTTGCTTGCCTTGTGTGAATGTCAACTTCAATTCGCCGGGCTTGGCTTGAGGGCTAATATACAGATACACAAAGAGATAATTGTTGCTACCATCAAGGCGAGCGACACTGTCAATGCTCACTCCGGGATAGGGAGCAAGCGATACATCGGCACTCTTTATATCAGTGCCATACACTTGGAGTTGCAGCGAACTCTCATTCATTCCGGCCCACCAGTGGGGAGGGTCAATTTTTGCGACATTAACGGCAGCGGCTGCGCTCAGGCACACACCAGCCATAATGCCAAAGGCGTAAAACTTCATTTCTATCTGTATTTAGTGATGATTAAAAAATAAATTAGTAATTTTTGTATGATGATTAAGTATACCAACTTGGAATTTTTTAATCATCACTTAAAAGCTAACACTAAATATTTTACAAAAGTACTAAATAGTTGCTGATTTGCCAAATATCTGGAGACATTAAACCATTTTGAAGTTGAGGCGTTAATATTAGCGATAAACGATAGAACTTATTATGAAGAAGAATGTAATGATAGCTGCAGCAATTGCAGTTATGGCTATGGCAACCGTAGCATGTTCAAAATCAGAGAAACAGAATGACACCGAGGTAGTAGTAAGCGAAACCGGTGTCGAAGAGATGGATGTAGTGTCCAATAATGGCACCGACACAGCCACAATTGGCGAAGTGGTTGGTGAGGAAGTGGTAATGCCTCAAGAGGGCACCGACACCAATGTAATAGCCAATGGCACAGCAATAGCTGATACTCCGGTTAAGTAATCGGTAGTATCATGAGTAACACATCCCCAATATGAATATAGCTGCGTCCCCGCACAAAGAGTATGTACGGGGACGCTGTTTGTATTGAGTACAGTTGATTATTGCTTGTTGTAGCGCGCGTTGAGGCCTTCGAGTATTTCGTCAGTGATGTCGAGGGCCGGGTCAATGTAGAGGGTCGCGGCCTTCATCAATATGGCATCATAACCGAATGATTCGTTATACTCCTGCACGAAGTTCATTATTGAGTCATTGACAATCTTTTGGGCTTCCAGCATTTGGTTCTGCATGTTTACCTGCAGCTGGCTCAGCTCCTTCTCGGCAGCGGCCTGACGGCTCTGGAGGTCTTGCATAGCAGCATTGTAAGAAGCCTCGTTCATTTGGCCATTCTTCATCTGCTGGTCATATTTCTTCATGAGGCTTTCGATGGCCGATTGACGCTGACGGGCAGTATTCTCGTAAGCATTCTGCTGGCGAAGCATCTCCTCCTGATAGTCTTTGGCCAGATTATATTTGGCGAGCAGAGTGTCAGAGTCTACATATCTATAGTTGGGCAAGTTTCCGGTTTGAGCATTTTTTGAGGGCTTGGGTTTAGCCTTTGTTGAGGACTGGGCCTTATCATCTTTTGAGTCGGCGTTAGAGCAAGCAGTGGTGCAGAAGCCAATAGAGAGAATGGCTATACATAATGCTGTAAATAACTTTTTCATATCTTTAGGGCATTTTTATTTTCTTTGTTTATGAGGCCTCTTGTGTGAGTCAGGATTGAATTGGCAGGCGTGTCCGCGACTGAAACGCCCTCCTTTTTTAAGGATAACGCGCACGCTGAGCAATGCCATGGCAATGCCAAGGAGGATGACTGTCACTACAATGAGTCGTATCATACGAACTGCAAATTTACAAAAAAATCTTGAACCGAGGGTTAAAAAACGCTTTTTTTTGTAAATGTTTGGCAACCTCGATATATTTTATTATCTTTGTGCATTAATAATTAATAGCCCAATTACTGATGATGGCTGCGGCCTTGTCAGCATCCCGTTAGAACATAATTAAATATAATATAACCAAGAAATTATGGAAGTTAAAGACCTTAAACCTGCATTGATTTGGCAATGCTTCGATGAAATCACAAAAGTACCTCGTCCCTCACGCCACGAGGAGCAAATCCGCGCATTCCTGCTGGAGTTCGCCGCCAAGCATAATCTGGAGGCGAAGACCGACAAGGTGGGCAATGTGGTGATGTGCAAGCCCGCAACTCCCGGCTGCGAGAATGCTCCCACAGTAATTCTTCAGGCCCACATGGATATGGTGGCAGAGAAGAATAATGACGTGCAGCATGACTTCCTCAAAGACCCCATTCAGACATATATCGACGGCGACTGGGTAAAAGCTAAAGGCACCACTCTGGGTGCTGACAACGGTATAGGTATGGCTGCTTGTATGGCTGCCCTCATCGACAAAGACCTGGTGCATGGCCCGTTGGAGTGTCTCTTCACAGTAAACGAGGAGATCGGCCTGGAAGGCGCTATCAATTTGGGCGAGGGAATGATCACCGGCAAAATCCTCATCAACCTCGACAGCGAGGATGACGGCGAGATCTTCGTAGGCTGCGCCGGCGGTATCGACACAACTGCCATCTTCTCATATCATCGCAGTGTGGCTCCCGAGCACTTCCACTTCCTCAAGGTAAGTGTTTCAGGCCTGCTTGGTGGCCACTCCGGCGGCGACATACATCTGGGTCGCGCTAACGCCAACAAACTTATCGCTCGCTTCTTGTGGAACCTGAGCCAGAAGCATGAGGTAGCCATCTGCGAGTTCGACGGTGGCAATCTGCGTAACGCTATTCCGCGTGAGGCTCACGCCCTGTTTGGCATCCATGGTGAGGCCAAGCAGACAGTGGTAGATGCCCTTGACCAGTATGCTCAAGAGATTACAGCTGAGTTTGCCGGCATCGAGCCCTCAGTGAAATTCGAAATAGAGAGCGTAGGTCGTCCTGACTATTGTATCGACTCAGACACCTCTCTGCGCCTTATACGTGCTCTTTACAGCGCACCTCACGGCGTATACTCCATGAGTCGTGACCTGCCCGGCCTGGTAGAGACTTCAACCAATCTGGCAGCAGTCAAGATGGAGGAGGGTGACAAGATTAAGGTTACCACCTCACAGCGCAGCAGTGTGGAGAGCCGCAAGTATGACATCGCCGGCCAGGTAGAGGCACACTTCCAGCTCGCCGGTGCTGAGGTTAACCATTCTGACGGTTATCCCGGCTGGGCTCCCAACATGAAGAGCCCCATCATGAAGATAGCTGCCGAGGCCTATGAGGAGCTCTTCAATGTCAAACCGGCTATCAAGGCTATCCATGCCGGTCTGGAGTGCGGCCTCTTCCTGGAGACACACCCCGAGCTCGACATGGTGTCCTTCGGCCCCACAATGACCGGTGTACACTCACCTGATGAGCAGCTCAATATCCCCACAGTAGAGAAATTCTGGCGTCATCTCGAACTCACTCTCTCTAAGGTGGCCAAATCATGAAATCTCGCAGCGCCATATTGCTGACGATAGCCGTTGCAGTCGCTTCCGGTGCAGGTGCAGCCTGCATCGGCAGTGGCCGTTCGGTGGCTAATGACAGCACACGCAGCGAGCAAAAGGTTGACACTGTAGTAATGCCATGGGGCGAGGTGCGCTTGGATACAGTGGCCTCCCCTACCCCCAAGAATGAGACTACAGACTTTGAAGTCATCGACCCCGCTACCGGGGTGAGCGCTCTTGCTATAAAGATGGCTGAAGAGGATGCAGACTCCCGCTACACCACTCTTACTGACCATGACTATAGCGTGGTGGCTGAAGAGTTAGGTGTCGAAATAGCCGCAATCAAGGCTGTTGTACGCATTGAGGCCGGGGCCTCTCTCGAAGGCTTTTTTGCTCCCGGAGTACCGGTAATAAACTTCGACCGTGCCATGTACAACAAGGCTCGCGCCACAAGCAATGCCAAGGCGCCGGCAAGCACGTCAATACCCGAGGGAATAAAAAGCAGCTACGGCCGTAAGGAGTGGCAGCAGCTCATCAATGCCCGCAAGGTAAACATTGATAAGGCTAATATGGGGACTTTCTGGGGCATGTTCCAGATTGGAGGATTTAATTACAAGCTTTGCGGTTGCTCCACTGTCCAAGAGTTCGTGGACAGAATGAGCTTCTCAGAGTTTGAACAACTACAATTATTTGCCAACTTCATAAAGAACACCGGCATGGTCAATGATTTGCGGAACAAGAATTGGGCCGCTTTTGCCCGTAAATACAACGGTGCTTCATACAAGGCACGCGGCTATCACACCCGTATGGCTAACGAGTATAGAAAATATAAAGCTCAAGAATAATATCATGAACGTCACAGACCTCAAACCGGCACTGCTCTGGCAGTGCTTTGATGAAATAACCAAAGTGCCCCGCCCCACACATCATCTGGAGAAGATGAAACAGTTCTTGGTGGACTGGGCTACCAAACACAACATCCCCGTCAAGACCGATGCTGTGGGCAATGTAGTAATGACAGCTCCGGCCACACCCGGCCATGAGGATGCCCCCACAGTGGTGCTTCAGGGCCATCAGGATATGGTGGCTGAGAAGAATGAGGATGTGGTGCACGACTTCCTCAATTACCCCATCCAGACTGTTGTGGATGGCGACTGGGTACGCGCCAAAGGCACTACTCTGGGTGCTGACAATGGTATGGCTGTAGCAGCCGGCATGGCTGTCCTTCTGGACAAGGAGCTTGTACACGGACCACTTGAGGTGCTCTTCACTGTAGATGAAGAGCAAGGCCTCATCGGCGCCAATGGTCTTGAGCCCGGTATGATCACCGGCAAGATACTGCTCAACCTCGATAGCGAGGAGCATGGCACTATCGTAATCGGCTGCGCCGGCTCTATCGCTACCCTCTGCCATTATCCTTACACTACCCAGGCAGCCCCGACAGATTATGTATATTTCAACGCAGCCATTCGCGGCCTGAAGGGTGGACACTCCGGCATGGAGATACATCTGGGCAGAGCAAATGCCAACCAGCAACTTGCACGCTTCCTGTGGGAAAGCGAGAAGCAGTTCGGCCTCGCACTCTCAGACTTCGCCGGTGGCGGCCTGCCCAACGCTATTCCGAGAGAGGCAAACGCCATCTTTGGTGTGCCGGCTGCCAACGCAGAGGCTCTCAAGAAATATGCCGCTGAGTTCTCAGATATGATTCACAATGAGTTCAAGCTTGCTGAGAATGAGGACTTCACATTCACTGTCACCGAGACAGAAGCTCCCCAGACTATCATCAGCGAGCCTGAGGCATATGCACTGATAGCCACACTGTTTGGCACCCCCAATGGTGTACAGGCTATGAGCCTTGCAGTGCCCGGCCTGGTGGAGACATCTACCAACCTTGCCAGCGTGCGCAAGGTGGCTGACGGTGAGCTGCTCATCACCACTCACCAGCGTAGCAGCGTAGACTCACGCCGCGATGAAATTTCCGACCGTGTACGTGCCCTGTATGAGAATATCGGTTGCCATGTTGAGACTGATGACCCGAGTGTCGGCTGGGCTCCCAATCCCGAGAGCAAAGTGCTTAAAGTTGCCGAGCAAAGCTTCGAAGACCTCTTTGGCAAAGCGCCGAAGGTAGAGGCACTTCACGCAGGTCTGGAATGCGGTATCATCATGGACAAGGTGCCTGGTATGGAGGCAATTTCCTTTGGCCCGACACTGAAGGATATCCACTCACCGGGTGAGAAGGCCAACATACCCAGCGTACAGCAATTCTGGGACTTCCTCACCGACATTCTCCGTCGTTTGGCATAATCCTTGCCCTAAGGTGTCCGCAAGAACACCTATTTAACAGTAACCCCGGACACACGCGGCGCAGCCGTGAGTGTCCGGGGTAATAGGTTTCACTTACTCTGAAATTATCCGGAGGGGAATTATTTGCTTGTCATGATGTTGAGAATGAGACGGTCAGTCTCGCGCATAGCATCGCGACCAATGCTTGTGAGGTTGTGGATTGTACGGTCTACATCGTCAGAGACGATACCCTCACTATTGGTAACACAACGACCATTCATGGCTAACAGGGCGCTCATCATGGCGGTGCTCACACCGGAGGAAATCTTCATGGCGCAAGAGGGCTTTGCACCGTCGCATACCATACCGGTGAGGTTGGCCACCATATTCTTGATGGCTGCTTGCACTTGCTCAAAACCACCTCCCATCAGATATGTGATACCGCTCGAGGAACCGGTAGAGGCCACAACACAGCCACACAGTGCTGAGAGGCGTCCCAAGCTCTGCTTGATATAAATAGATGTGAGGTGTGACAAAATCAAGGCGCGAATGGTCTGCTCCTCGCTTGCGCCGCTGTCTTCGGCAAAGACAGCCACCGGCATTGTGGCTGTAATACCCTGATTACCGGAGCCGGAATTGGACATCACGGGGATAGCAGCTCCGGCCATACGAGCGTCGCAGGCTGCTGAGGTGTATATGAGCATGTGCTCCAGCGGTGTGTCGCCAAAGTACTTTATACCCTTTGTGCGGATAGTATAGCCCAGAGAGTGGCCGTAACCTTCCTCCATGGCCAGCTGAGCCGCTTTCTTATTGAGCTCGCGGGCCTCGAGGATGAAGGAGAGCTCCTCTATCGGGCTTTCTGTGGCAAACTCCCATACGGTGCGCATGTCCAGCTTGGGGTCATGCTCATTATTGCCGGCGGTGGCTGAGGGGGAGTCGCCGCTCAGCTCATCGAGCAGTGTCTCGCGAGATGTGGCAAGGCGAGCAAAGTGTGTGTGCGCACCGGAGATTACGGCATTTGCCTGAGAAGCCTCAGCGCTCACAAGCACATCGACATGCAGGATGGAGGGGGCATTCTCGTCAAGATAAATCTCTATGCGGTCTTCATCTATAAATTTTTTGCCGGAGGCTACGGCATCCGGGTTCACATCTTTGAGCACCTCAAGGCCGTATTCGCTCTTACCTATCAGGGCGCCCAGCGCTATAGCTATAGGCAGACCTATCATGCCGGTGCCGGGGATACCTACACCCATGGCATTCTTGAGCATATTGGCACTAAGGCCTACACGTATTTTTTGGGGCTTGCAGCCAAGCAGCTCGGTAGCTTTGGCTACTGCAAGGGCGATCGCAACAGGCTCGGTACATCCCATAGCAGGGACTACTTCGCGATGGATAAGGGCGACTATATCGTCGCGTAATTGTTTGGGTAACATATTGATATTAGGTATTAGAGTTAAGAATTAGGGATGATGAGAGAATGGGCTATATTTCGCCGGTATCAAAGGGGAGGGTGTTGCGGCGGGCCTTCTCAATGCGCTTGTTTGACCAGCACTTGCGACACACTGCCATGTACTTGTCGTTGCCACCAATCTCTACCTGCTCACCTTCCGTAATGATGTTGCCTGAGGAGTCGATGCGTGCATTAACTATGGTCTTGCGGCCACAAGAGCATGTACTCTTTATCTCTTCGATAGTGTCAGCTATCTCAAACAGTCGGCGAGAGCCCTCAAACAAGTGAGTCATGAAGTCTGTGCGCAGGCCATAGCATACCACATTGCAACCATAATCATCCACCACATGTGCGAGCTGGTCTACCTGAGCGGCTGTCAGGAACTGCGCCTCATCTATCAGCAGCCAAGAGGGTATGGAGAGGGTATCCTCAAATATCTGCCTTATCTGCATATACATATCTGTGTCTGCATAGATCCAATGACACTCGCGCTCTATGCCTATGCGCGAATGTATTACATTGCGCGCCTCGCGTGTGTCAATTATTGGCTTGAAGCACAGGTATTGCATGCCTCGCTCCTCAAAGTTATAAGCCTGAGTAAGCAGCATTGCAGTCTTGGCTGACCCCATGGTGCCGTATCGGAAATATAGTTTACCTATTCTGTTCATTATTGTTTATTTAGTGATGATTAAAAAATACCAAGTTGATAATCTTAATCATCATACAAATTTTTACCAATTTATTTTTTAATCATCACTTAAGATTGTCGTCAACCTTGTCAAACGGCGTGTCAAGAGGTGACGGAGGGATAATGCCGGAGGCATCCGGGTCATTGCGGTGTATGTATGGCTGCACCACATATCGGTCATAATATGAGAGCACCAAAGTGGTGAGCGGCAGAGCTATTATCAGCCCCATGAAACCGAGCAGACATCCCCATATAGAGAGTGAAAGAAGTATAATTGCCGGATTTAGGCCCATGGCTTTACCCATAATTTTTGGTGTCAAATACAGGTCTTGAATGCTCTGCACAATGACATATACCGCCATACTCTCCCAGAAAAGCACCCAGAAGGAACCACCGGTGCCCACAGACCCTACCAGACAGAGAACGGCAGCGACGGGCAATGATAGCAACTGCAGGTATGGCACCAGATTGAGTACACCGATAAAGAGACCCAAAATAATGCCCATGGGCAAGTTTATGATATAAAAACCAATGGAAAAGAGCACTCCTACCAGGAAGGCAATAAGTGCTTGCCCACGGAAATAACAGTTCATGGCATTTTTCACATCATTGCAAACGCCCAGAACCCGCTTGCGATGCCTCAGAGGGATAAGCTGACGGAAGGAGAGCATCAACTTCTCATAGTCAAGCATTATGAAGATGACATACAGAAAAACTACAGACCAGCTTAATATACCCAATATAAGCGAGATACCGCTGCTCAAGAAAGACCATGATGAACTGATGAGCTGCTTGGCTGTCTCTTGCCAATTAGTGTTACGTATTATTTCCGAGAGGTCCTGTATCTGCAGATTTTCGCGCAGGAAAGTGTGGATAGTGTCCGGCAAGTATGGTATGTTGGCCCGTGAAGATGCATAATGCTTAAGCAGGTCAGACATCTCAGAAATCTCTGTACTGACATATGGGATGAGTATTGCTAAAGCCGTGCATATCACAGCGCTGACCTCGATGAGTGCCATCAATACCGGCAAGAAGCGCCCCTTGGCTCTTATTAGCCGTATGTTCCATTGCACAAGCGGCTCTAATGTATAAGCTATCAAGCACGACACCAGAAATGGGAGTATCACCCCCTTGAGCAGGTTCAGGAGATATACTATGCCAAGGATGGCGCATACCGAAAAGAATATGCGTACCACGCGGTCAAAAGTATATGGGCGACGTGTATAGGTCATTATCAATTAGTCAGTTATTGAATCCTGCAGACGGATAGGGCAAGCCTTTTAGGGCTAATGCAAGGAGATAATATGCCACCGGCCTTGCACCTCTATAACAGAGTTCAAAGTTACGCATTTAATATCGATTGTGCAAATTTTTCAAAAACATTTTTTTGCCGCAACTGTTTGAAAGTAGGTTACTAATGCGATTTGAATGAGTCTATAATGATTTTTTGCGGGTTCTAAAAATTATTTGTAAATTTGTGGAAAAATGAAGAAATTGACAAAAACCAACATATTGCTGTGGATCGTGATGTTCCTGTCAATGGCAGGAGTGCAGCAGGCTATGGCACAATCCCCGGCACAGAAATTTGCTGACTCTCCGGCTATTGGAGCAGACAATTGCTCGGTGATTATCATTGATTTGGAAGCTAAAAATGTGATAGATGCTCACAACAAACACAAGCCACTTGTGCCGGCATCCATCAATAAAGCTCTGACCATAGCATCCACAATCAGCAAAGTAGATCCGAACTCCCGATATCACACCAAAGTGTATCTCGGAGGTAAGGTCCATGACGGTGTACTCGACGGCAATCTCATTATTGTAGGTGGGGGTGACCCCACTTTAGGCACCCCTCAAGGACCAAAAGGTGGCGATTTCATAGCCGATATTGTCAAGGCCCTGCGCGACAAAAAAGTTGAGACTATCAAGGGAGGGGTTCATTTCGACTCTTCCATCTTCCCGGGGCCCGCCACCATACCTACATGGCATAGCGGCGATTTGAACAACTCCTATGGCACCGGTTGCCATGGTTTTAATTGGCAACACAATGCCGTGGGAAAGAGCGCTGTGCATGACCCGGAGGCGAAATTCCGCCAGCAGCTCACCACGGCGTTGGCCAAAGCCGGTATCACTGTTCAGGCTGAAGATATGCCTGACGATAAGCACGGCAAACCCATTGTCGACTTTAAGTCGCAGCCTCTCAAGGAGATAATGCGCTATTGCATGATGCAAAGCGACAATCTGTACGCCGAGACATTCCTCCGCACTTTGGCATTACAATCCGGCAAAGATGCCACCCCAACTAACGGTGCTTCGCTCGAGATGGACTATTGGAAGAAAAAGCATGTAGACACCTCGGATATCAATGTGGCTGACGGCTCCGGCTTGTCTCGCTCTAACAGACTCACGGCAGAGTTTCTTGCCGATGTGCTTGTCAAGATGTCAGACAATGTGGAGTATGTGTCTTTCTTCCCCCTCGTTGGGGCGGAGGGCACAGTACGCAGTTTCCTGAAAAACACTCCTTTGCAAGAATATATGGCTCTCAAGACCGGCTCCATGAATGGCATACAATGTTATGCCGGCTATAAGCTGGACGATGACTTTGCACCCACACATGTGGTGGTCATAATGATGAACAGTATGCCACAGGGTCGCGATGCCGCCAAGTCTGCTGTCAAGGAGATGCTGTTAGAGACTTTTAAGACTGAATAAGAGATGGTCTAAGAGGTTGTTAAATAACCGAAAATGATGAAAGAGAAACTTACTGAGCTGATAAATACGCTATACGAAGCCGAGGGATTGGTAGAGATGGCATTGCGACGCAAGGCTGATACCAATGACAGGCTTATGTGTCTTATAGTGAACAAATGTTATGAATTGTCTGGCCTGGGCGCTGCCATTGAGCAGCAATGCAACAGTGAGTGCGGGCCTGAAAATATTGATATTGAAACTCCGGTGTATAACGAGGAGCAGCCCCGCCAGGATATGATTACAGACGATACAATCGACGATACTGAAAATGTAGAGCTAACCGAGGAATCTGTGGAGCCGGCTTCGTTAGAGGAAAAGGCTGTCGAGATTTTCACCTCCGAAATTCTGCCGAATATACCCGATAAGGATGATATCAGCGATGCCTCAATCTTCGACAATTCGCCACAAGGGGAGCTTGTCAGTGAAGAAGGCACTACACCCGCCGACGAGGAGCCCGAATATGCTGATGAAGAGGAGGACGAGGAGGACGAGGAAGACTATTATGAGCCGGAGCCGATACCTTTAAGCTCTGTATCTGTTGAAGAAAAATCGGAAGAAAAAACTGAAGACAGTGCTAAAACGACCCTCGCGGATGCTCCCAAAGATGACAAGCCGATTGACTCCAAACCTGCGGAAGCTCCGTCCCGGCAAAAGAGACCATCCCTACTTTCGTTCTGCTCAATAAATGATAAATTCCGATTTAAGCGCGAGCTTTTCAGCAATTCAGACCACCAGATGCGCCATACCTTCTCGCTAATAGAAAAGATGGACTCATACGACACTGTGCGCCTATATTGCAACAGCGACCTGAAATGGGACCCCAATCAGCGTGTAGTCAAAGATTTCTATGCCGTGATAGACAGATTCTTTAAAGAGGATAAATGAGCTTTATGAGTGGTAAGCTATATATAGTGCCGACACCGGTCGGCAATCTCGAAGACATGACCTTCAGAGCCATCAATGTGCTCAAGGAGGTAGACCTTATACTTGCAGAAGACACACGCACCAGCAGCGTGCTTATGAAGCACTTCGACATACACACTCCGATGCAGAGCCATCACAAGTTTAATGAGCACACAGCTGTGGCGCATGTAGTGGAGCGACTGGAGGGTGGACAGAATATAGCGCTTGTCTCTGATGCCGGCACACCGGGTATTTCAGACCCCGGCTTCATGCTCTCCCGCGAGTGTCGCCGACACGACATTGAGGTGATATGCCTGCCCGGCCCTACAGCCTTTGTCCCGGCCCTCGTGGCCTCCGGGCTCCCCTGCGACAGGTTTGTGTTTGAAGGCTTCCTGCCTCCCAAGAAGGGGAGAGCCACACGACTCACATTGTTGGCTGCTGATGACCGCACAAGCATAATTTATGAGTCCCCCAAGCGCCTGCCGCGCACCCTGAGGCAACTGTGTCAATTCTTCGGCGAAGATCGACAGGCCGCTGTTTGTAGAGAGATTTCGAAACTGCATGAGACAATACATCGCGGCACCCTCGGCGAACTTTCTCAATACTTCGACGTGAACAATCCAAAAGGGGAGATTGTTGTAGTAATTGCAGGCCGCAAACAGTCAGCTAAAGGTGAGTCGGCTATCACCGATGACACCTATGACAGCGATGAGGCTTAGTCTCAGTGCCTGCAATGGTGATAAATATTATTATTAAATAGCGCCGCCCGGAAGTGTGCAAGCATTGATTGGAAAATGGCAGCGCATAAATCAATTACTCTACTATGAAAAAATTACTTTGGATTGTAAGTGTAGCCCTCGTGGCTTTGGTGGCCTGCAACAAGCAGGCTGAGCACAAGGACTCGTCTGATGGTCAGCAACCTAATCTTGAAGGCCGTTTGGCCGTAGCCGAGGACTCTAAAGACTCCCTCATCTTCCTGATGAGCGACATCTATTCAGGCATTGAGGAAATCAATATGCAGGAGAAACTCATATATGACCTGCGTGGCAGCGATAATGAGTCACAGCGCTCAGAGGCTCTGGCAAACCTCAACGCCATCAAGGAGCGCCTGGCAGAGCGTCAGGCAGTGCTCGAGTCTCTCTCAGCAAAATTTAATGATACAAACACCAAAAATGAGGCTCTCGCACAAGAGGTGCAGAAGCTCAAAGCCCTGATTGAAACTCAGACACAACGTATCGGCACCCTCGAGCAGCAGCTTCAGGAGGCTCACGCCCAGATAGCTAACCTCAAAGACACTGTAGCCATTACTCGCCAGCAGGTGAATGATGTCACCGCTGAGAAGGAGCTTGTCCAGAAAGTGGCTGATGAGCAGCTTCAGGCTAATGAGAACCTTAAGACTCAGGCTAACCAGGTGTATTACTACATAGGCACCAAGAAGGAGCTCCAAAAAGCAGGCTTGATGGATGGCAAGAAGGCAAACTACAGCAACCTCGGCATATTCAAGCAGGTAGATAAGACTCAAATTAAGACCATACCTCTGTATAACAAGAAATTTGAATTTGTCGGTGCCGCTCCGGCTGCCAGCTCATATCAAATCACCGGCGATAAGAAGGAGCCCAAAACCATTGTCATAACGAATCCCGACTTGTTCTGGGCCAACAAATACCTCATCATCAAAGTAGGCTGACACTACCTTAATGAAAATAAGTCAGGGCTACCTCCCCGACACATGATATTAAGAGACCATGTATTTCGATGCATGGTCTCTTTTCGCTTTATTGATTATACTTAAGGATTGAAAATGTGCAATGTGATACTAAAATTATGTTGTAGGGCATATTTATATGGCATGAAATCTGAAAATCAGAAGTTTAAGAGACGTTTTTTGGCAAAATGCCAAAATTAAACTCTGAAAAATTTGGCTCTCCGAAATTATTGATGTAATTTTGCAGCGTAATCACAAGAGAGTGGTCGGCGCATAGATGTTAAGCGCCGCCTATACATTGAGGGAGCCGGCAGACGAGTGAGCCGTGAGTGTTGTCTACAACCATCAATATTTGCGTAAAACTAAACTCTATCTTTGAAACTAATACCACGGGAAAACTTGGAAAACTGCTATAATAGACTTGCTATAGGCATAATCAGACGATGTAGATATTGCCTGATATACTAATATAGCATACTGCAAATCTGACACCATGATTAACACGGTGACAATACATTGTTCACAGTCATGCCCTCCCTCATCCTCTCTTAGCGTAACCCCTATTACAATTCCCCTAATCATACCACGATTGGTGTACGCAAGGACACCCGATTTACCAGTATCCCCGCACCTCCGCGGCAGACATCTCAGTCAACGGTGATAACCATATCTCATTGACAGATTTGGCCCGTCACAAGAGTGATGAGCCTAATGCCGTATTGCCAATTGGATACGCAACCGAAATACAATAGAATATTTAGGCATATGGGAACAGCTTTACAATCCCCGTTTTAAACCCACCAAATTCGAGGTGTTTAGAATGCAGGCGGAGTTTGTATCAACTGTATTTGCCAGCTGACTCGGAATTCAGGCATCGGGGTTTACTGTTTGCTCTTCTTGCCAGAACTCGTCGGTCCAGTCTTCATCAGTCATGGTGCCGGGGTCAAACTCTTCGTCATCATCCTGCTCAAAGATGTATTCATCTTCCTCGGGTACACGATGATGTACATCGAGTGTGCGATGAGTGAATGTGAGAGTTGCCTTGGCTGCCTCAGAGTTTATTTCTGTCCATAGCAGGTCTTTCAACTCCTGTATGCCTTCGCCGGTTACAGCAGATATGAAGACTGTCGGAATGCCGTCGGGGAGTTCCTGGCAGAGCATATCCTTCAGCTCCTCGTCGAGCATATCACATTTGGTAATGGCGAGCACTCGGCTTTTGTCTGACAATTCCGGATTAAATTCATGGAGCTCATGACGGAGTATATCAAACGCCCTGCGAATATCTTCTGTGTCAGCCGGTATCATATAGAGCAATACGGCGTTGCGCTCAATGTGTCGCAGGAACCTGAGGCCTAAGCCCTTACCCTCGCTGGCACCCTCAATGATACCGGGAATGTCGGCCATGACAAACGACTTGCCATCGCGATAACTGACAATGCCCAGTGAGGGCTCCATTGTGGTGAACGGATAGTCAGCAATTTTGGGTTTGGCTGCTGAGATGGCCGACAGCAGTGTAGACTTACCGGCATTGGGGAAGCCCACGAGTCCAACATCCCCAAGGAGTTTAAGCTCGAGTATAACGGTCTTTTCAATTGCAGGCTGGCCGGGCTGTGCATATCGTGGAGCACGATTGGTGGGAGTGGCGAAATGCCAGTTGCCCAATCCGCCCTTGCCTCCGCGGAGGAGCTTTATTTCCTGACCGTCTTCGGTAATCTCGGCCAAGAATTTGCCATCCTCGGCATCAAAGACAGCAGTGCCGATAGGCACCTCGATGATGCGATCTTCGCCATCCTTACCGAAGGAGCGCCCGGCGCCACCACTCTCGCCGTCGGTAGCAAAGATATGGCGTTGATAGCGCAGATGCAGGAGGGTCCAGAGATTGCGATTGCCTCTCAGGATGATGCTGCCACCTTTGCCGCCGTCTCCGCCGTCCGGCCCCCCTTTGGGCACATATTTGGCGCGATGATAGTGACGCGACCCGGCACCTCCTTTACCGGAGCGGCATAATATCTTTACATAATCTATGAAGTTGCTTTCTGCCATAGTTTTTCAATTTTTAGATTGAGCTACCGAAAATAATTATAACTGTTTTTTGCAGGCCAGAGAATAGTCATCCGGAGAGCCTATATCAATCCATGTGCCATCTATCGGGAAATAGGCCACCTTCATATTGCGAGCTAACAAGCTGTCAATAAAATCTGTAGCATCTATTCTCTCTTGACCGTTAACCTCGGAGAGCAGTTTCCTGTTTACTATATAAATGCCTGCATTGGCAAAAAAGTTGTATGTAGGCTTCTCTTGGAAGCTCTCCACGCGGTCTTCAGCAGTACGGACGATAGCGTATGGCACGCTGACGGAGTATGTGGTGACAGCCATGGTCAGGGCGGCTTCTGATGCTATATGGTGCTCATACATCTTCTCGAAATTGATGGTAGTAAGCAGGTCAGAATTCATCACCAGCACGTTGCAATGCTTTAGCCCTTTAACAAGCCCTATTGAACCGAATGTTCCCAATGGGGCCGGTTCGAGCACACATTTTACACTGCTAAGCTCGGGACTCTCACTGAAATGCGCCTCAATTTGCTCATGCAGATAGTTCACAGTGACAAAAATATTGCTGATGCCACATCTGCGAAGCGCCTCGACATTGTAGTCGATAATAGCTTTACCCCCTACAGGAAGCAGGGGCTTGGGAGTATGCTCCGTGAGTGGGCGTAGACGCTCCCCTCTCCCCCCGGCCATGAGCACGGCATCCAGAGGCAGCAGAGCGAATGTATGACGCATGTCTATGACATCCAGTAGATTGTCCTCATCATCAAGCACCGGGAGCACCGCCAATTGCAACTCGCGGGCCTGGCGGAAATATTTAGAAGCATCTTCATCGCCACTGCGGAGATATCTGTAACGGCGATGCATCACCGCTTGTACGGAGTCGTCAAGAGATACCTCGGCCAACAGTCCGCGGCGTATATCGCCGTCAGTGAGTGTACCCACAAGGTGCTCATCGGTATCAAGCACAAAGAGTGTCCTTGGCACTCCCTGCAAGGCATTGATAGCCTTAAGTGCCTGACGCACTGTGCTTTGCGCTGAGATTATTGAGTCTGCGAATCTGGAAGTCACGGCAATATTTTTTAGGAAGTGCTTATTCGAGTGTGGCGGCAAACTCCATGAGGTAAGCCTTGATGAAGTCATCAAGGTCGCCATCCATCACACCATTTACGTCGCTTGTCTGATGGCCGGTGCGGTGGTCCTTGACACGGCGGTCATCAAACACGTATGAACGTATCTGACTACCCCACTCTATTTTCTTTTTGCCGGCCTCGATTTTAGCCTGCTCTGCCAGGCGATGATTCATCTCCTTCTCATAGAGGATAGAGCGCAAATGGCGCAGGGCATTTTCCTTATTTTTGGGCTGGTCGCGAGTCTCGGTGTTTTCGATGAGGATTTCCTCTTCTTCGCCGGTGTACGGGTCTTTGTATTGATAACGCAGACGCACGCCGGACTCCACCTTATTTACATTCTGGCCACCGGCACCACCGGAGCGGAAAGTATCCCATGAGAGTGCGGCCTGCGAGATGGTAATCTCGATTGTGTCGTCAACAAGGGGAGTGACAAACACGGAGGCAAAGGAGGTCATACGCTTACCCTGAGCGTTATATGGGCTCACACGTACCAGTCGGTGCACACCGTTTTCGCTCTTGAGATAACCGTATACATAGTCACCCTCAATATTGATAGTGCAAGACTTTATGCCGGCGTCATCCCCCTCGAGCAGCTGTGCGATAGAGGTCTTATAGCCATGTTTCTCAGCCCACCGCAGATACATACGCATAAGCATAGATGCCCAGTCCTGACTTTCGGTACCGCCGGCGCCTGAGTTAATCTTCAGTACAACGCCAAGTTTATCTTCCTCACGGCGGAGCATATTGCGCAGCTCAAGACGCTCTGTGTCGGCGAGCACGGCAGCGTATTGTGCATCCACCTCTTCTTCAGTGACAAGCTCATCCTTCACAAAATCGTAGGCAAGTTGCAACTCCTCATACTGCTTTGCCAAGGCCTCATAATTTTCTATCCAGAAACGCAACTCCTTGATTTTACGCATCTGTATCTCGGCGGCCTTCTGGTCGTTCCAGAAGTCTGGCACATGAGTACGCAACTCCTCTTCTTCTACCTGTATCTTTTTACTGTCGATGTCGAGGTAACGCTTCAGAGCCTCGACACGGGTTCCTACTTCTTTTAACTGTTCTTGTGTTATCACTTTGGTTCTTCTTTTTTCATAATAAAGGGCCTAAAATCAGTAGCTGCAAGCAGTTTGTTGGCTTGAGGGGCATGATTTATCTGGCCTCATCCAGGTCATCCATATCCTTATCGAGGAACTCTTCCGGATACATGCTGGAGATGTGATGTGCATAATTGTTTGAGATAATGGCTCGGCGTATCTTCATCGTGTTGGTCACCTCACCCTTCTCAGCCGAGAAATGGTCTGTGAGCAATGTAATCTTTTTGACCTTTTCATACTCAGCCATGTCACACTGTGCGTGCTGCATCTCTGAGAGCATAAACTCCTTGACTTGCGGATGGTTGCACAGCTCCTCACGGTTGGCGTATGGTATCTTGTTGTCGTAGGCCCATTTCTCCAGATATCCAAAGTTGGGCACTACCAAGGCCGTGATATACTTCTTGCCTTCACCCACAATGGCTACCTCATCGATATATCTGTTGGAGGCCCAGAGAGTCTCAGACACCTGTGGAGCAACAAACTTGCCGGTGGAGGTCTTTATAAGATCCTTTTTGCGCGAGGATAAAATCAGATCACCCTTCTTGTCAAGGAAGCCGGCATCACCGGTCTTGAACCATCCATCCTCGGTGAAGCAGCGTTTATTGGCCGCATCGTTGTGATAGTAGCCGGGAGTGACGGTCGGACCCTTGAGCAATATCTCGCCTGAATTATCAATCTTAATCTGCACACTCTTCATGGGGCGCCCCACTGTGCCCACCTCATACCCATTTTGCGAGAAACAGGATACTGTAGCGGTGGTCTCTGTCATGCCGTAGCCATAAACCACCTCAATGCCGATAGCGCGCATGAAGTGCACTATCTTGTCTGAGAGAGGCGCGCCGGCGGTAGGGAAGAATACGCCGTTGGTGATACCTATTTTGCGGCGTGCAAGGCGGAAAAACCGATGGTCCCACATCTTGTACTCACGCCATAGGAGCGCCGGGACATGCCTGTCATTGTTGAGATATTTTATATTGACTTTGGCACCTACATGGATGGCGCGTTTTACTGACAGGCGCCCCAACCATGTCATCTTGTCGTATGTGTCCATGATGCCGGTGTAGACCTTTTCCCAGAACCTTGGCACACAGCACATTATATTGGGCTGTATCTCTTGCAAAGTGCTTTCGAGCATTCGCGGGTCGCGATTGAAGGCCACTCGCAGCCCTTTCACCACACAGAAGTGCAACCAAGTCTTCTCAAAGACATGGCTCATTGGCAGGAATGATAGGGATATGAGGTTCTCCTTGAGGTGAGAGAGCAGTTCAAGATGCTGTTTTGTCTGATGCTCAAACATCTTGTGGGTGATGATTACCCCTTTGGGATCGCCCATCGTGCCGGAGGTATAGATGATTGTGGCAATATCCTCGGGCTCTCCGGAGCGTGAACGCGCCAGGGTCTTCTCCTTGATTGTGCTGTCGTCACCTAATGCCAAAAACTCATCCCACTTCATCACTTCCACTCCCTCGGGCTCGGCACTCACCGGGCTGTTGTCGAGTATTACTATTTGCTTGACCTGCCCGGGATGCTCAACACAATACTTGAAAGCCAGCTCATACTGGCCATAGCCACCCACAAATATTATTTGCACATCGGTGTCATGTGCTATATAGCTGAACTGCGAATATGCAGCGTATGAATACACCGGCACCGTAGCCATACGATTTATATAGCATCCATACTCCACAATCAAAACTTCGGGACAATTGACCGAGCATACTATAACCTTGTCCTGCACTTGCGCATTGAGCTTATATAACGCACGACCGGCCTGCTTCACCTTCGTGAAAAAGTCCATCCATGAGGTTGACTCCCATTTGTCACTACCTTGTGGTTTATCACGATAAAATTCGCGATGACGATACCTCTCTGCCTGGCGGTAGAGTTGTGTGATGAGGTAGTTACTTGTATTTGTCATAGCTGTTGAGTTATGTTGTTGAGTTGAGATAACTGTGTGTTTTCGCACGGTGGCACGATGTATTATATAGTGCGTCCCAGATTGTTGACAGTCTTAATATCTTCGGCCACACTGTTGCCGATAGATGTGAGCATGTCTCCCATAAGTATTCCGTTGACACCACCGGTGAGCATGCGCTCATTGCTTGCCTGACTCATACGAGCTCGCCCTCCGGCAAAACGTATTGTCTTGTCGCGGAGTATGAAGCGGAAGACAGCCATGGTGCGGATCACATCATCTTCCTCTATGAGGGGTTGATTTTCGAGCGGTGTGCCCTTGATGGGGTTGAGTATGTTTACGGGCACAGAGTCAACATCAAGTTCGCGCAGCTCCATCGCCAATGCTATGCGGTGTGCCATCGTCTCGCCCATGCCGATAATTCCGCCGGAACATACCTGCATGCCGGCTGCACGTGCCGCGCGTATTGCCTCCTTTTTCTCGGCCGGAGTGTGAGAGGTGCATAGTGTCGGGAAGAACTCTTCACATGTCTCCAAATTGCAATGATAGCGCTTTACACCGGCATCGGCCAACTGACGCATCTGCTTTTCGTTGAGCAATCCCATGGAGGCGCACAGATACAGATTTGTCTCTTTTTTAAGGCGCTTGTACATATCCAGGAATATGGGCAAATCTTTGTCTGACACCCGTTTGCCGCTTGTCACGAGTGAAAAGCGGTGTATCCCTTGCTCTTGATTCATTGTGGCGGCACGCATCACTTCCTCCGGGTCAATATGGTTATACACCCGGCAATTGGAATGATGTGCAGTGGCTTGAGCGCACCATTTGCAATTCTCGCCACACATACCGGAGCGAGCATTGACTATTGAGCATGAGTCTACATGTGTGCCGCACATTGCCTGCACTATGCGGTCAGCATTATCGCACAACTCATCTATATCGGGATATTCAGCTAAAGCCATGGCCTCGGCAGAGGTGACCATATAGCCTCCTATCACTTTGTTAGTCAACTCTATAAGCTGCTCTTTGGTCAACTTAGGCACGGCTTCACAGTTAGAAGCCTGACCTTGAGCATGTGCATTGAGATTGGGGTTTGAGGTATTCATTATAGTATTCACACTATTAATCACGCAAAGTTACAAAAAAATCTAACAAAATACAATGATTAAGAAGATTTTTTTGCAACTCGATAGCTTTTTACCTCTACCCTATTTTTCAGGATTTCCGACAGGCGGTGAAGCCGGCGGCATCCACAGCCTTCAGAATTGCTGAAGGGTCATGCTCACCCTCTACAGTAGCTTGACCGGTGCTGAGATTTACGTCTACCTTGGTGACACCTTCCACCTTTGATATCGCTTTTGTTACGTATGCTTGACAATGGGGACAATTCATACCGGTAATTACATAGATCTGTGTCATATTATCAAATTTTACTTGTTTTCTAAATACTCGCCGACACAGTGACACTACCAAGAGGCCGGTCATAATCCCGGCACATATCAGCGAGAAGGTACCGAGAGATTGGGCATGACAGGCTCCGTGTATCGCATGGGGCAGTGCGAACCAGCTTGCAGGAAGCAGATAATCAATTATCAGCCCAAAGCCGATAGCGCCGACTACTATGGATATTAGATATATAGCGGCCGCTTTTTTGCCCATTTCGCGACTTATGAGTGTAAAGGAGGCGAAGTTGGCTGCCGGGCCGGCCATGAGAAGCACCAGTGCGGTACCGGGTGATAACCCTTTTAGCATCAACGACATGGCTATAGGTATTGAGCCGGTGGCACACACATACATCGGCACGGCGACTATCACCACGGCTATCATGGCCATGAGAGGTCTGTCTCCTAAGGCTGCAAAAAAGTCTGCCGGCACGTATACGGTGATGAGGGCTGCAATGACGAGTCCTACTACCAGCCAGCCCCCTATACCGGCCACGAGGTCGACAAAGCCGTATTTAAGAGCATGCAAGCAGCGCACTCCGAAGGATGATGTCTCGGGTACACCCTCCTCAACCACCGTTGTGGAGTGGGCATTACCATCATTTTTCTCCGAAGAGCCTACGGCCAGACCGGAGCCCAGTGCTGTTATCAGAGCGGCAATCGGGCGTATCACGGCAAAGGCGGGACCAAGCATTGAGTAAGTGGCTGCAATGCTATCTACACCGGTCTGGGGCGTGGCCACCAGAAAAGATGTGGTAGCAGCTCGCGAGGCACCCCCGCGACGAAGAGCCACGGCTGTGGGCAACACTCCACATGAGCACAAGGGCAATGGTATGCCGAGCAGAGCGGCCTTGCATACCGACCCGAAACCGGAAGAGGCCAAATGCCGGGCCATAATACGTTGAGGCACGAATGAGTGCATGATGCCGGCTATAAAGAAACCGAGAAGGATATATGGCGCCATCTCGGCCATCATGTATAATAGCGAATTTAGTAAGTGTCTGCTCAATTTAAATTAAACTTTATGTGGCTATGCTCATTTGTATTTAGAGGCCTTTATCCCGGCGCCTTTTTGGCATCTTATGACAAGTTTCATCAGCCGTTATGCCCGCATAACTCCTTCTTCTACTTGCAAAATCCGCTCAAAAATTCGCTCGGCATAAAGTTCAATTTAAATTGAGCAGCCACTTATTTCCATTTTATGAGATTTTTTCTCCGGCAAATAGCCGGAGACGATATGCATTTCTACTCGGCATCAATGAGGTTGTTGCCAAGTATAGTTGGTATGTTTATTGGCCTGGAAACCCGCACGATAGCATGCGTTGACTATCGGACGTATGAGCCAAAACAGGGGTACAGACCACCACAGGCGTATGGCTCTCATAGCTTTGGCTGCACGGCGATATACACATATCTGGTCTGCCCAAAGCAGCAACAATATCAGCAGTGAGGCACAGGCAGGCAGCAGATTAGGCAGACTCAAAACAGCCGCTGCTATGCCGCTCAGCAGGCAGACCCACACGCTCAGACTCTGGAAGCCTTGTGTCCTCAGAGCACCGGTGTGCAGGTAGCGGGAAGTGAAGGTGTAGCGCTCTTTGCGACGCTTCCACAACCGCGGATATTCATCTTCGGGCATATCGACGGCTACCATAGTTTCAGGCAGGAAAATGGTCCTTGTATTCTCCGGAGTGGATATCTCGTTTACAAAGATATCATCTTCACCGGCCTGGAAGCGATTGGTAGATGCAAAGCCTTTGTGATTGAAAAATGTCTCTACGCGGAAGGCCAGATTATAAGCAGTGCCTCGGTAGGGATGGCCGAGCAATGATGCTCCTAACCATCGAGTATCGGAGGTCAAGGTATCAAAGGAGCGCCAATATTTGCTGACTCCCCTGTCAGTATCTTTGGGGATATAGTCTGTGCCGATACCTACCTCAATATTCGGGTCAGTAAAGGGGGCAGACATCAATCGCAACCAACTTTGTGATGGGATGTGAATATTAGAGGATGTAAGTAATGCCACCGGATATTTGGCAGCACGGAGACCGACAGTATATGCAAGTTTGCGATGACTGATATTCTTGGCTGTGTCGGAGACAAATGTCATATATAGTCTCGGGTCAGTACCAATCATATTTTCGACTATCTCGCGGGTGTTGTCTATGGAGGCGTCATTTACTATAATGACCTCAAAATTGGGGTGGTCTTGTTGCAGCAGCTCGGTGATGAGCGCCTCGATATTGCGTTCAGCATTGTGAGCATAAACTATCACCGAAATTCCGGGAAGAGACTCATCCTCGGTCGGTTCTGCAGACACACGGCGCGCTGCACGAGCCACTTTGCGCATCTGCCGAAGTCCGATAAGCGCGCTTAATAAGGCAAAAAGGAATGTGGCTCCGAGCAGAGCCAAACTATATATATTGATATCGAGGTTGAAGTACATTGTATGTGTCTGCTCAATTTATTTTATTGCAAAATTAGCGACTTCCCCTGACCTTACAAAAAACATCACGTTAAAAAAACTTGTTGATACGTCATAATCCCAACAAATCGCGGGTGATGTCAAGGGCATTTTGTATGGTGGCATCATCTACGGGATATGCTTCTACTGGAGTGTCGTCGGCACCTATCAAGACAAAATGCACAAGATTGTTATCAGTATTCTTTTTGTCATGGTGCATCAGTTCAAGGAGCTTTTTGTAATGGTCGCATTTAATGGGTATTGGCGGATAAAGTCGTTTGATGGTGTTGGCATAACGATACATCAAATTGGCATCACAGCCCAAGAGCATCTTGCTGAGCACAAGCGCTGCAAGTGTGCCGTAAGCTACTGCATGCCCGTGAGTAAGGGAACTTTCTGAGCCGTGGGTGTAGCCCTGTTCGTTATAATACGCCTCCAGGGCATGACCTATTGTGTGCCCGAGATTAAGTATACGTCGGTATCCACTCTCGCAAGGATCAATATCTGTGACTCTCTTTTTGAAATTTACTGACTCATTTATTAAGATGAGCATATCAATCATCGGTATAGAGAGGGGGTCCAATTCCAAATATCGGGAGGCGGTCTCTTTGCCCATAAGCAGGCTGTGTTTGAGCATCTCGGCCCACCCGGAGAGTGATTGTTCCGGGGGCAGTGTGCCGAAAAATCGAGGTGAAATAATAGTTGCATAAGGTGCCGCAAATGCACCGATTATATTCTTTACACCATCGAGATTTACACCTGTCTTACCCCCGCATGAAGCATCTACCTGTGCCAGCAAGGTGGTGGGTATGTTGATATACTTTACACCTCGCATATAACAAGCAGCCACAAAGCCGCCTAAATCGGTAGTCATGCCACCACCCAAATTTATTACCACAGCTTTTCGATTTACTCCGGCCTCCAACATCTTGCTCCATAATTGCGTAGCAGTTGCAATAGTTTTATTCTGCTCTCCTTCGGGATGAGGCAAATGTATTGCGCATGACAACTGCTCTATCCCTAAAATATTCGGCAGTAATTTGTGGCCATTATTTTCGGGGTATATCAGCACGCACTGTGATGGTGCGAGCTCATCAAGAATTCGAGAAAGCTCCTCTCGGATATCAATTTTGAAGACAATGTTGTTGCGCATTTCTATGGTTCTAAGATTGTGTCTAAGAATGAGGGTAGGTTGTCGGCAAACTCTTGCATAGATGAGAAAATGATGTCAGCTCCGGCATCAATGAGTGCTTGCGGCGGGACCGGCCCGGTGGTAAGTCCGACAGTAAAACAACCGGCAGCATGGCCGGCCTGCACACCGAGGGGTGCATTCTCTATCACCATGGCCTGAGTGCACTCTACACCGGCCTTCTCGAGTCCTTTAAGGTATGGCTGAGGGTCAGGCTTACCTTTTGTTACATCCAAGGCCGTGACGCGCATATCAGCCCGAAAAGCACCCGGATAATCATGCTCCAGACTCTCCAGCAGGCTGTGCTGTGCAGACCCGGTGACAAGTACTCTCTTTACTCCGGCTTGCATCAGCTCACTGAGCATTTGGGCTGCTCCGGGCATTGGTTTGCGTGGGCCCTGCTGCTTGAAGTATTCCGACTTCAGAGCATACAGGTGCTCCACTTCTCCCGGCTTGGGGTCACGATTAAGCCTCTGACGAAGAAGCAATTCTATGGTGGCCTTGCCTGTCATGCCTTCATATAAGAAAAACTCATCGAGGGTGCATGGCACACCCTGTTCATCCATCATCATTTTCCATGCTGCGGCATGCCCGGGCATTGAGTCATACAACACTCCGTCCATGTCGATGAGGGCGACCTGAGGTGACCATTGTTCAAGCCCGTGGCGATCGCAATAGCGAGCTACAGATTGGCTGCTATCTGTCATTTCTTTTTCTTCTTTTTGCTTTTGGAGTCTTCCTGCTCCTTGTTGACATATTTGTCGTTGAAGGCCTTGACGATGTCACTGCTGCCTCCCAACGATTTAATCATGGGCACCTTAAGTGCATTATTGAGCATATCTACCGGTGAACTGAAATTTGAATCATCAGTACCACTGTCGGCTCCATTGCTCTTCATCTCTTTGTCAATGCCATAGCGGTCGTATTCGGGCTGATTGGCATAGGTAACGGCGGCCCTGTTGATAAGTTTACGCAACTCCAGGCGCATGGCCTTCACAAAGTTTACTCGCTGTGTCTCAATCAAGTCAACCATCTGTTGAGCCTCGTTTTCCTTATATTTGGCACCTCCAAATCGCAATTTCGGCTTATCGAATGTGCCTTTGATATTGATACCAAACTTGAAAGGTATGGGAGACTTCAATACCGACAGATGATAATACATATTTGATGCGAAATCATTCTGTCCGAGCAACGCAAAGCGGTATTTTTCCATGCCAAACTTGAAGGGGTACAGGCGTAACACATTGTCATGCAGCGAAATCTGGATATCCATATCGGTAATTTCGAGCGGGCCTTTCTTGCGTATAAGCATCATATGTGCCACTTTGCGGATTAGGGGACTTTGCTCTAAGGTGAGTTGCTCACCTGAGAGGTTGAGCATAGCGTTCATGGAGTTGAAGTCAATATCCATATTGGGATACATATCGAACGAACCCACTAACTTGGCACCCACCACACCGCTCAAGTCAATGAGTTGTGGGGCCATATCGGTGATGGTCGGGAAGGTCTGGAACAGTTTCTGCAGGTCAATCTCGGAGAAGCCCAAATCGATTGCCAAGTTGAGCAGCTCAGGATTACGACTGTTATACAGCAGGTTGAGGTATGCGTTACCAAAGTCGGTAGTGGCCATTAGAGAGTCAATAGAAGCAGCTCCGTCATTAATGGCCAAATCGGCACGCATGTCATACATATTTATGTCGCCATACAGCGCTTTGTTGGCGCGCAGACGCACCAGGGCATCGATGTTGCGGGGCAAGGTGAGAGGTATTGAGTCTGAAGCGAGCGATTGCACAGTGTCTACAGCGGCGGCGGCACGCACTATGGCATCCTGCTCTTCCGGACTTAAGCGAGCCAGGTATCCCCTCTGCTCGGTGAGGGCTGACCCAAGCATGAAGTTATATATCACTTGATTAAGGTCAATCGATTCGATATTGGCATTAAGCCTTATAGTCAGAGGTTTGCGAGTACGACCCAACATCAACTGGCGTATATTGGAGATGGTACCGGAGAGGGTCAGCGCATTATTCTCGCTTTGCAGGTAGGCCGAATGAAGCTTGACTGAATCGAGCGAGAAGTCAAAATTGAGATTCGACAAATTGACCGGCACAGGATACATCAGGTGAGTCACGCGCACTTTGTCAGAAGATAGGTTACCATTGATACCCCAAGTCTTGAACAAGCTCTTCACACCATCATCCACCTCCACAGTCATCACATTCTCTTGGCGTGCACGCTGCCCGTTTGGCTTGTGTTTACCCTTGTTTTTGCGTTCGCGCAAATGTGCTGAGATGTTGGAGTCAAACTCCTTCATGCCCAATCGCATGGTGGGATCGGCATATAGCAACCTGTCGGCCGAGAAAGAGGCTTTTAGCAGGGGTGACTCGGCATTCCCTTGATAACGTGTCAAGGAGCCGTCAGCACGCATATTGTTCATCCTTATTTTAGTGGTGTCGGCCTCGGAGTCCATTTTGAATTTTCCGGCTGTGAGTAGCAAGCCCATGGGGGTAATCTCATTGCCGTTGGTGCGTGTGAGCAATTCTTTCGAGGCGCCGGCACGTAGTGTGGCGTCATTCAGATTTATGAGTATGCCGGAGGAAGAGTATTCCAGCTCATCTATCTCGGCACGAGCCGACAGCGCGCCTGAGGCATGCGAACCCTCATCAGCCAAGGCATTTCCGAAGGAGAATTTTGCCAGATTTGAATACAGTTTAAGAGTCCATGAGGGTATCTCACACAGTAGGTCTCGAATCAACAGTGAGCCATTGGCCTCGATATTCTCATATCGCAGCTCCATCATATCCTCAAGACGCGCTTTGATTTGCGCATCGGCCTCAACATGGCCATTGAGCTTCGAGCCGGCATCCGGCATCAAGGCGACGAGAGCATTCAGGTCAAGCTCTCCCTGCGAACCGACTATGATGTATGGGTTGTCTGATAGCATTTCCTGTACAGTGGCGTTCATCTGCAAGTCCATGCCGGGACCGGAGAGGCTGAATAAGGGTATCTCCAGGCTGCTCTCGGCGGGATTGGCACCATTATAAAGCATTGAGCCCTGCAGAGCAAGATGGTCTATGTCAATCATCTGCAGCCCCTTCTCGTCATTGAGGGCAAACCGGCTATCAGGGATTTCGAAGGTGACAGAGACATTGGGCAAGTTGGGAGCATCAAAATGCCATGACTCTTTGATGTCGGCCCAAATCGCCAGTGTCATGTCGGTGTCTATCTGCCGGAGCATGGGCATTTCGTCAACCATCGCCTCGGGCAAGTAGCCCAGGACAGATGCAATGTCAATTGGGTCGAGGGTCAAACTTAGGCTCTTCAGATATGGATGTTCGCCAAGGCTGACCCCGGTTTTGATTTTACCGGAGAAGATAGCCAATGAGAAACTATAATCAGGCAGGTCAAAGTCCATGGTGTTGAGGTTCATATCCACAGGGCCTGACAATGAGGTGGGCCAATTGTTGAGGTATGTCTCGCAGTCAAGCTTGAG
Organism: Muribaculaceae bacterium; assembly: GCA_023665425.1. Taxonomy (GTDB): domain Bacteria; phylum Bacteroidota; class Bacteroidia; order Bacteroidales; family Muribaculaceae; genus Lepagella. Next base: position 714,914 of record JAMPDX010000001.1, on the reverse strand, counting down.
GGATAGGTTACCCAGCAATCGAGTTGAGAGCTTGCTACACTCGTCGTTTTCCGGTTTGACACTTAATGTGGTGGATGCCATGAGCACCTCCATGCCGGCAGCGGCGTCGAAGTAGCGTATCCTCGGAGCTGTCACGTCTATATGGCCGAACCGTATCTTCCAGGGCTCGGATGTCTCCTCCTTTTTCTCCTCAGACTCGGGGACTATCATATAGTTGTTAATACTATCGTTATAGCTTACAAGGTTGACACATAGGCCGGTAGCGGTAAGATCGCCGAGGGATATCGTACCGTCGAGCAGCCGCCACGGATTTATAGAGCCGCTCAAGGTGCTGACATCAAGCAATTGCTCGGGGTTGGGTCCGAGCTGCATCATTATGGAGTCCGGCAGCCCTTGCAGAGTGCGAGACTTGAGATGCAAGTTGGTGACATCGAGCCGTATATGAGGGAAGGAGCTCCAGATAGTCAGCTCCACACGCTCTGCCTTGACATCGGCTTTGAGATACTCACTACCATATTTCTCCACCAAGGGAGTCAGGCGTTCGGGGGTCAGTATCCATGCCACGAGGCACATCAGGAGCAATAGCAGCCCTATCAGGCAGCCTGCTACCCAAGCGGTTATTTTCAGCAATCGTCTCCACAGAGGTTTGCCTGGCTTGGTTCCTTTTTGAGGTGTCTCAGCAGCTTGGCCGTTAACATTGGCAGCCTCATCGGCCGGCTTAGGGATGATATTTTTTTTGTCCTCCACAGACATTGTCATTTAGGTTTTGTGACGGTAATATGAAAACAGGCAGTCTTCTTTTCAAACTTCACCATGCATCGCTTCTGCTTATGCAGGTCCTCGAGCACTTCGGCAAGGATGTTTTTCAGGTCACCCTCATCTATTGTGCGTGTAGGGTCGGCACATATAAATTTTGACCAACTGATATCGAAGGTGGTGCCATACTGATGAGCGGAATTTTCAGTGGCGTTTTTATTGACACGCTTCAGGCTCTTGACAGTGGCAGGGGTCCGCAACAGGCTGGTGACCTTTATCTTGTATCCATCCACACCGCGATTGGCGAGAGAATCGATAAAATTATATCCTATTGTCTTGAGCAAGTCGGCAGCTTCGGGCACGAGATATGGTACAGAGTGAGTAAGATTGTCTACACCATATGCTTGACAATCCGTTATTCGTATCAAGGGCCGGTTCGTGCGGTAAGCATCTTTGAGTGAGCTTATCGGCTCGATACCTAACTTCTCAGCCCACTCCAATTGGAACTTATTGCTATCGTTGAACACCTCTTTAAGGGGACCGATATTATTTACATGTACACGGTCATGATGTCTGGGACCGGAGGGGATATTTTTCCCTTTCAGAGGTTTATGCACTGTGTTATCCATGGTATAGCCCAATGGGTCCGTATAGTATTTATGCACGTCTGACTTTGCACCGGCCATGCCCATAATCTCTTCAAGCTCTTCGGTGTTGTCCTCATTTGAGCCACTGCAGGATGCGATGCCCATTGACATACCTATAGAAGCCAACGATATTGTAGTGTATATTAATATTTTGCCTAACTTCCGCATATTGATTACAGGAGGATATTGAACACTCCACCATGCAAAATTAGTGAAAAAAAAGCGTATTTACAACCACATGGTGAAGCAGCTATTTTTTCGCACTTTTTTACATAACTATATATTATTAATTATCAATATATTACATTTTAAAAATCATCAGTCTTGAAAAAATAATTTAAAAAAGTTAAGAAAATATTTGGTCAATTCAGGAAAAGGCTCTAACTTTGCACTCGCTTAAGGGAAGCAACGCCACTCCAAAAGCTTGTGAGAGCACAAAGCTTGGTAACAAAAGAGCTTCCTACGAAGCAACTCTCGGGGTGTAGCTCAGTAGGTTTAGAGTACGCGTCTGGGGGGCGTGAGGTCGCAAGTTCGAATCTTGTCACCCCGACTGAGAGTAAAAGGACAATCATCACCGATTGTCCTTTTTTTATTTTCCCTGTACGCCAATTTGCCATCCTCATAAAAATCCCCGGACACACGTGGCTAAGCGGTTCGGGTCCAGGGAGGGGTAACAGTTAATCGTTGTGTATTTCCTTACAGGCACGACTATAGGGGATTGAGCCGGCCTGTGAGGGAGTCGATGATGTAGCCGCGGACGGTGATACCGGGGGGCATTAATGGGTGGTGTGATATCAGATCGACAGTCTCAAGCACAGCTTCGCCGGTGTCTTCGAAACCATGTAGCCACTCCTTCAGGTTGATGCCGCAATGGCACATCAAATCAATATGTTCCTGCGGCACTCCGCGCTCAAGCATCAGGTGAAGCATCTCATCGGCATTCATGCCCTGCACTCCACAGCCGGTGTGCCCGATAACCATAATTTCCTCGACCCCAAGCTCGTAGACAGCCACGAGCAGTGAGCGCACAGTGGAGTCAAAAGGGTTTGTTATGGTGCCTCCCGCATTTTTTATCATCTTGACATCTCCATTCTTGATACCCAATGCGGCCGGCAACAGTGTCACCAGGCGGGTATCCATGCATGTGACAATAGCAAGCTTCTTGTCAGGGTACTTGGAGCTCTCAAACTCTTTGTATGCACCGGAGGCTACGAACTCACGGTTATACCTAAGCATTTCATCTATCATTTTTCCAAATTATTTACGCCGCGGCGCGAGTCGATCGGGATTTTGTTTCAAGAAATCAGCCCACGATTTAGGCCCTTTGGGCAACGAGGGCTTACGGCTCTCATAGAAGTGAGTCATGGCCACAGCCAGGGCATCTGTGGCATCAAGAAGAGCTGGCATCTTTTCGTCAGGGATTTTGAGAATGTGCTGCAACATATTAGCTACCTGCTCTTTAGATGCCGAGCCGACTCCGGTAATACTTTGCTTAACACTGGTGGGTGGGTATTCAGTAATGGGTAAATCTCGCACCAGGGCCGCGGCCATAGCCACCCCCTGTGCGCGCCCGAGCTTGAGCATACTCTGTACATTCTTACCAAAGAATGGGGCCTCGATAGCCAACTCATCAGGCAAGTGTTGTGCTACCAGGGAGCTCACCCTTTCATAAATGCGCCTCAACCTCAGATAGTGGTCCTCAAACTTAGACAGCTTAATGACCCCCATGACAATGAGATGGGGTTTACCCCTGTCTACGGCGAGCAATGCATAGCCCATGACGTTGGTACCCGGGTCGATGCCAAGTATGATGCGTTCATGCTCAATAGCATGCGGATTAGCGGCTGTTTGCGACAAATCACTCATGTGGCAACTGCTGGAGCAGAGTACTGAACAACAACACCTTATCACCAAAAGTCTTGGTCACAACCTCCTCGACTACGGGCAGATGGGAGCGCTTCCATGCAGCGTATGCTGCCGGAGTGTCGAACTCGAATTGCAGAGAGATGCTTTCGGCCTCTTTGCCTTGTGACAGAGACGAGGCCACGCGTGCCAGACGAGGTCGCGAAGCATGCCCCTCTTTTAACATTTCGGGTATCACAGTCTGTCGGATCAACCCAAGGAGCTTGGGCAGGTCGCGCTCATTGCAAACGAAAGTAGTGTTATGTATATGCATATCGGTAATTATCTTCAGTCAAGTTTATTAAAGAACGATAATCGAGTATCGGAATATATAACAAGAGGACGCGCCGTATTAAGGGAGCGTCCTCTGGTAGAGCCTCTTGTCGGATTCGAACCAACGACCCCGAGATTACAAATCACGTGCTCTGGCCAACTGAGCTAAAGAGGCAGGTGGGTAAGCTAACTCCATCGCACCGCTCAACCTCCGACCCTTGCTCCGGTCAAGGCCTGGGGGATTAAGAGGGAGCCAATCGTGAAGGACTTACCCGACTGCAAAATTACAGCTTTTTTGCAAACCGACCAAATAATTTGAGTAAAAATATCTTTCAGCAGATGGTATATTGCTATTATTTAGCCATTTAGGCCGCAAATATTTTTTTGCAAAATTGCTCGAAGCATCCCGCATTATGAAGTATTAAGTCAAGACACCAACGCATGAGAAGAGAAAATTTGCGTAGAAACGACTCCTGTTTTGCATTATTTAACTATTTTCATAGTGTGATTATGCCGATTTTGTTGTATCTTTGCACACACTAAGAGCTTGCTTAATAAAAAATGTGAACGTCAGGGTCGCAAATGTACCTCAGATTTGAGGCTGCAGCTGAAGGGACATAGCGGGCTATGTGACTGAACCAAAGGCTCAAAGATGGGGAGCAGCTGCGAGACATAACGGTAATTTTTGGAAACAAGACTCTCAATGAAGAAAAAAGATAATTTATAAATTATGTGAGAATGTTAAATCACGGTGTCTTTTTGGCTACTTTGACTCGTCTTTCCGGTCACAATGCTCGCATTGCTCCCTGCAAGACAAGCCAAATTAGCTCAAAAATACACCGCCCTGACATTCACATTTTTTATTAAACAAGCTCTAAATTAGGCACTCTATGCGATATTATTTTATCCACCGGTTGCATGGATAGATTTTGATGCGTATTCTGTCTGTTTCGAGCCCCGTTCTTGCCGGGGTTGTAATCTCCTTTTTGACTCGACAACGAAGTCTTATCAACAAGTCTATATGCGTTTATTCAAATACATATCTCCGCTGTTTTCGGCGCTTGCAGTCGCTATGCTTTTTGGTATGGCAACCCCTACTGCATCGGCTCTCCCCACGGATACCTATGCCTCTTCTTCACGCCTTGCCACCGGCAAATGGGCCAAGATAAAGGTCAATGAGGATGGACTGCAATTCCTCAGCAATGAGACACTTAAGAAGATGGGGTTCACCGATCCTTCTAAAGTACACGTTTACGGCTACGGGGGTACCCGGCTGCCGCAAACGCTGGACGCATCATTTGTGGATGATCTCCCCCTGCAGCCATGCGTACGCACTGCCGATGGCATAATCTTCTTCGGCGTTGGCACAGTCAACTGGAAGGCTATAGGCAGCCGTATTTCTCACGAGCAGAACCCTTACAGCTCCGCTTCTTACTATTTCGTCAGCGATGCTGACCTGCGAGAGGGAGAGAGTGAAGATGCTCCCGAGCTTGCCGTTATCTATGGTTCTGACGATGAACGTGTCAGCACTGCGACTCAATACCTGCTGCATGAGGTGGAGCAAATGTCGGCCGGCCACACCGGCTCAGACCTATTTGGTGAGGATTTCCGCACCACAAACACCCGCACCTTCACATTCGAAACACCCGGCATAATTGGCAACGAGGTGCGCTACAATGTAGCGTTCGCATCAAAAGCCGGCTCCGGCAGTGTAGTGTCTGTCAGCTCAGCAGGCAAGGAATTGGGCTCCATAAGCTTCAGTGCCGACAGTGACGGCGACTTGCATGCCAGAGTGTTGCGCCGCGAATTTGACTCTGAGACAGACTCTGAGGGCAAAGCATCCGTCACGCTCAAATATGCCGGCTCCGGCGTGATATACAAGGCTATGCTCGACTTCATTGAGTGTTCATATACTCGCGAGCTGAAACTGACCGACACTCCCCTGCTCTTCCACTATGTCGTCAGCAAGACCTCCCATAAAGTGTTCACTGTGAGTGGTGTGTCAGACAAGACCATGATATGGGATGTCAGCGACCCGGCTCGCATCAAAACTGTGAAATATGACTTAAGCGGCGGTGTGGCCTCCTTCGCTCCCGAGGGCACCGGTCTGCGCCGTTACGTGGTGTTCAATCCCGGCCAGTACAGCCTCGAGCCTTCCTCTGCCGGCAGTGTGAGCAACCAGGATTTGCACGCACTTGAGACTCCCGGCATGGTGATTATCACCCCTAAGGAATACAAGACACAGGCGGAGCGCATCGCCGAGATGCATCGCACCAACGACGACATGACCGTGCATGTGCTCACTCCCGAGGTTATCTATAACGAGTTCTCAAGCGGTACACCTGATGTCACAGCCTATCGCAAGCTGCTCAAAATGTGGTATGACCGCACATGGAGCGCCACCTCAGAGGTAGGCCTCTGCCTACTGTTTGCCCGCACCACCTACGACCAGCGCGAACTCACCGACAACCTCAAGAGCGCCAAATATCCGCGCATCCTCACATGGCAAAGCACTGCCGACCTCACCGGCAGCAGTGCCACAATATCTGAGACAAACTCATATTGCACCGACAATTATATAGCTATGCTTGACGACTGCACATCATTTTCTATGACAGCCGCCAAGATGCGTGTGGGTGTAGGGCGTATGCCTGTAAAATCTACCACTGAGGCAAAGCTCATGGTAGACAAGCTCATTAACTTCGTCAACAATCCGGATTACGGCTCATGGCGCAACAATGTGTTGCTACTTGCCGACGATGGCGACTACGCAATCCATGCCGAGCAGTCAAACAAGCTGTATGACCGTCTGACACAAAACGGCGGCGGCAATCTACTATATGAGCGCATGAACATTGATGCATACGAATATGGCACCAACTCATACAAGAAGACATATCCGGCAGCCAAGAGCCGTATGCTCAACCTCATAGAAGAGGGTGTATCACTGTGGTCATACATCGGCCATGCCAACACCACATCGCTCACCGGCGAAGATATGTGGACCTACACTGACCTGACCTCCATGACCAATAAGCACCTGCCTGTGCTGTACACCGCCTCATGTGAGTTCATTCGGTTTGACTCCGATGCTGTGTCGGGCTGCGAGAGCATGTGGCTCCATGCCAACTCCGGCATTATAAGCGCTATAGCCGCTAACCGCAAGGTGTTCATCTCCAACAACGAAAGCTTCACCAACGCATTCGGTGTGGCCTACTTCCAACGCGATGGAGACAACCTGCCCCGTCGTATGGGGGATGTGTATATGACTACCGTAAACAATGCCGGCGTGAGCGACAACAGACACCGCTATGCCCTGATGGGTGACCCGGCAATGCGTGTGCCAATACCCACATACAATGTCAACGTAGAGTCAATGGCAGACTGCGACATCGAGTCCATTACCGACTCAGCGGATTATCCGGTACTACCCGGTCTGAGCAAGGCTAAGGTCACCGGCACTATAACCAATCCTGACGGAAGCCCCGCCACAGACTTCAACGGCACAGTTGTGGCGACCCTGCATGATGCCGAGGTGGTAGTGACCACAAAAGGGCATTACACAGATTCCAAAGGGCTTGACGGCACCATCATCAACTATAATGACCGCAAGAACAAACTCTTCACCGGCTACTTCCCGGTAAAGAATGGCCAATGGGAGGCTATACTGCTGCTGCCAGAGGAGATTGAGAATGCCACCACCCAAGCGCGTCTCACCCTCCATGCTTATGATGATAAGGTTGATGCTGCCGGCTCCACCGATAAATTCTTCATCTACGGATGGGCCGACGAGGCCGAGGCCGATAACATAGACCCGGAGATAGTATATATGTATCTCAACAACAGTGCCTTCCGCAGCGGCACTACTGTGGGGCCGGACCCGGTATTCAAAGCCAAGGTGCGCGACGACAGCGGCATTAACATCTCCACCGCCGGTGTGGGCCGGCTGCTCACAGTGGTGGTAGACAACAACAAGGTATATGACAATCTGTCTGACTACTTCGTCACTGAACAGACCGACCCGGGAGCCGGCACCATCAGCTACACATTGAGTGGGCTGGCAGAGGGTGATCATACACTCGAGTTCCTCGTCTGGGACAATGCCGGCAACTGCAGCCGCGCCGGTTTTGACTTCCGCATAGCACCACAGAGCGAGATACCGAATCTGAACATATACACAGATGCCAGCCCGGCGGTAAGTTCCGTGACATTCTTCATTGACTCACCGGAGGCTGTCTCCGGACTTGTGGAGGTATTCGATCTCTCCGGCCGTCGCGTATGGTATAACGAAGCGCCCAAGGGAGATGGAGCACTCAGCACCAAGTGGAACCTTAACGACAATGGCGGCACACGAGTGCCACGCGGCATATATCTGTATCGCGCCACAGTACGCAATGCTTCCGGCAAAGAGCACCGTGCAACCAAGAAATTTGCCGTTGCCAATCCCTAATGACAATCATATCCACCCACCCCGTGTGGGTGGATTACCTATATAATAAGATGACATCGTCTGAGAATATCATATTGCCTGAGCCTACCTTGAGGCGTATGCCTTGGTATTTGGCCTACATCGAGATACTGCGAGCCACTGGAACAAAGACCATCTCCACCACACGCATATCGCGAGCCTTGAATGTAGACTCCTCGCAGATAGCTAAAGACCTCTCCTTCCTAAATATCAAGGGTAAAACCCGCATAGGCTATGACATAGCTGACCTGGCGGAGGCCTTGCGTTTCTTCCTTGGCTTCTCGCAAGTGCATAACGCTGTAATCGTCGGCATCGGCAGTTTGGGAGCGGCGTTGCTTCACGACAAGGGTTTGGCCCGCTATGGGCTCAATATCGTGGCCGGCTTTGATATAAATCCGGATATCACCGGCACCCGGATATGCGGTGTGCCGGTATATCATGTAGATGAGATGGAGCATATCCGGCGCGAAACGGGTGCCGAAATAGGCATCCTGACTGTGCCTTCAGACAAAGCACAGCTGTCGGCAGACATCATGGTGAGCACAGGCATCAAAGCGATATGGAATTTCACCCCATACCGTGTGAGGGTGGCTGAAGGCATTGTTATGGCGAACACCTCTATATACGCCCATTTGGCCTTGATATACAACCGGCTGAACGCCGACCTTATTTCCGGCTGACATCACACGCCTCAACACTCTCCAAGCCTCTCACCCTAACGGGAACAGAACCCAAAATGAATGACGCATGAAGATAATAGCATTATGGAATAACTACGCGGGCACCGCATCCACCCTTCGCCCGGCTACTGTATGGCTTGCAGACTCTTGTCTGCTGCGCGAAGGGAGGCCCTTCTATGTGCCCGATTGGGTTGATGACTTCCAATTGTTTCCCTCTCTTGCTATACGCATAGACAAAGTAGGCAAAGGGATACAGCCTCGCTTTGCCGACCGCTACTGGAGTCAGGCATCGGCATGGCTCAATGCCCGCGCTTGCAAAATGGCCGATACTTTGGCCAAACAAGGGCTCCCGTTAGACTCTGCAGTAGCTTTCGACTCAAGCCTCATCACTGCACCCTTCTTCGACCTGTCGCCTCAGGACGCTGCGGAATTCACCTTCCGCCTACACGTGAATGACCGATTGGTGTCCTCTTGGTCTGCAGAAGACTTGCGCAAGCCGATACAAGAGGTAATTGCGAGCATTAGTTTTAACACCACTCTCAAGACCGGAGACATCCTGCTTTTGGGCTTTCCCGGCAAGGGTATAAAAGTTGCCCCCGGTGACAATATTATCATCACAGAAGACCGGAACCCGGACCGGGTCTTAAATCACTTCCGCATAAAATAAAACAGCATAATTCTACGTTATAATATAGTGCTTTGGTCTATTAATTTAGACTCACTTATATAATCCTACTGAGCTATCCTTAAGCTCATTGATATAGTTTCAAAGATGAAGTTAATTAACCGAATATCTGCCTTTTGTATTTCATTAATTTCTATTTGCGCCATGGCAGCGGCTCCGGCATCCGTCTTTCCGCAGGAGTCAGTCCTTGCCAAGGGTAAATGGGTGAAGATCAAGATAGACAAAACCGGTATATATCAGCTTACCGATGCCCAGCTGCGCGAGATGGGCTTCGACCCGGAGAGTATCAGCATCTATGGCCGCGGAGGCGACTTGCAACCCACCCAGTTTGTCAAGGGGGGTGAGGCTCTTTATACCTCAGACTTGCAACCGGTAGCTTTCAAGCGCCGTAACAATGTGACCTATTTCTACGCACAAGACCGCCAGAAGGTGGAGTATATGTATGATTTGGATGCATACAGCGACCGTCAGCGTTTCACTCGCGCCTCCAATCAGCCATACGCCGATGAGGTAGTCTACTTCATCACTGACTCCGGCATCCCCAAGAAGATACCTCTTGTCTCCAAGGGCACATACGACCGTGACTTATCACCATTGACCCGGGCATGGTCCTATAGCTATCATGAAATTGACAGCCATACGATCATAGCAGGTGGCCGAGACTATTTCGGGGAATCCTTTCTTACCGAAGATACTCAGACTTTTCCCTACAGCATCCCATCCGGAGTAGTTGGTTCGGAAGCAAGTATCACGCTGCTGTTCGGAGCAAAGAACGCATCCTCATCTACAGTAAATGCCCGCTTGGGCAATACTGAGGAAGTATCCTTTACCATCCCAGCAGCAAGCAGCCAATACAATTACCGCCTCAACAACACCAAATTCGCCAGCACTACTCTTCCCTCAGCCGAGGGCAACGTGACCCTCTCCTTCAACGGCAGCGGTGCCACCTTTGCCTCGCTTGACTATATGATAGTAGGGGGCAAGCGCACTTTCGCATTTGCACCCGGTGAGACACAGTTTACCGTATATCCGTATAACTTTAAGAGCAACTCTTACAGCGGGCTGGAGCTTCCCTCGCTTCCCAAGGGCAGCGATTTGGGTATCTGGCAAGTGACCAACTCCTCTGAGGTGAGCGAGTTGAGCTACTATACAGAGGGCGATGTGACCCAAGTGGTCTATCTAGCCGACAATCATCGCGGCCCTGTAGTCTTTCTGGACTATTCTCAGCCTCAGTATCAGATACTTGGCTATGAGGAAGTGGCCAATCAGAACCTGCACGCCATAGGCATTGACAAGGGGCATATCCCCGCCATGGTCATCATCACCATTCCCGAGCTCAAGAGCGCAGCCGAGCGTCTTGCAAGCCTTCACAAAGAGAAGGAGGGTCATGAAGTGGCTGTCGTGCTCCATGACGATGTTGTCAACGAGTTCTCCGCCGGCGTGGATGACCCGATGGCCTACCGCGCTATCTGCAAAATGATTTATGACCGAGATGATCCGGATAACAGAGTGTTCAAGCATCTGCTCCTCTTCGGCCCAAATGTTCGCGACCACCGCAACGTCCTGGGGCTACGTCCGCAAATCGGAAATCTTATCTCTAATCAGGTTTACGATACCTCAGATAATGACTACACCTTCTGCATGAACGACTGGTACGGCATGATGGATGACACTACCAAGGCTGAACAGGAGGGTGGCAAGAACTCATTCTATCAAGTGCCGATGCATGTCTCTGTGGCGCTGATACCGGTGGACAATGCCGAGCTTGCCAACCTTATGGTAGACAAGGTAGAGCACTTCTACTCCGATGACTCCTTTGCTTACTGGCTCACAAATTTCAACTACATAGCCGGCAAGCGAGGCAGCACCGAGGCAGACAATGAGCACCTTAAATTTCAGGAGGAACTGTATGACCAAATGACCGGCTACACCAATAATGCCGGCATAGGCAATAAGCTTTACAACAACCTGAACTCAGGCCCCGGCAACTTTAATGAGCTGCTCAAGGCTCTCGATGCAGGCTCAATGATTACCTATTATGCCGGCCATGCCGACTATTATCGCATAGATGGTGATAACTTTTTGAAGGGTGGTAATGAGAGCAACTTCAGCAATACGCGCCAAGGCATCGCTTTGTGGGCAGCCTGCCACGTGTCTATGTTCGACAGCAATCAGCCGGGTGTAGGCGCTAACATGTTCCTGCTCCCTAAGAGCGGCTTTGTCGCGGAGATTGTAACGAGCAGAAGCTGTTACTCCAAGTCTAACTCTCTGCTGCAGCAACGTTTCCAGTCAGCCCTGCTGACCGAAGATGGCTCCTTGTCCGGCAAGCCGTTGACAGCCCCACGCACCCTTGGCGAGGCATATATAATAGCCAAAAATGCTGACCAATCCAACTATGTGAGCAATAAGTTTGCATACCACCTTTTTGGCGACCCGCTGATATCCCTTCCGGTGCCAACAGCCAACGTGAACTTCAGCTCCGTTGCCGACGATATATATCCCGGCAGCGAGGTGGAGATTGAGGGTACGGTTACAGACCACTCCGACAAACTGTTATCGAACTTCAACGGCGAAGTGGTGCTTCGCTTGTGCGCTCCCGCCACCACAAAGTTGGCATCAAGCGACAGCAACTCATCAAACATGAATGTTCGTTTAGACCAGAATACCTTGTACCTCACCTCTATTAGCGTTAAGGCCGGCAAATTCACAGGCAAGATGCTTGTGCCGGCTAATACGCCCCTGAGTACCGACATCGAAAACATCAACCTACGCGCCGCTGCTTACGACCCGTCAAGCCGCCGCGGCGCAGCCGGTGTCGTTAAGCTGAATGTCAAGGACTTTGACCGCGACCAGGCAGTAGCAGCAGACATGCCCCCGGTGATTGAGACCCTGTATGCCGGCGCCCCTGACGTAAGTGAGAATGATGCCCTGCCTGCCAATTTCTATCTACATGCCGACATAAGCGATGACCTGGGCGTCATGACATACCCCATAAATGGGATACCAAGCCTGTATGCCACCATTGATGGCAGAAACGGGAAGTATGACTTGAATAACTACATTCGCATCAGCGATGAGGGCAAGAGTGTACACCTTGCCTATCCCATGAGTCTGTCAGAAGGCTCACACATCGTGCGCCTAACCGCCACCGACGGCAATGGTCAGTCTGTAACCAAGAATATCAATATCAAGGTAGGCGGCGTAATGCAGTCAGCTCCCTTGACAGCTGAGCAGGAGGGCCCTGCACGCGAATCTGTCACCCTTGTGGCAATCGAGAGCGGGCATAATATTCGCATACTTGACGCTGCCGGCAATGTCAAGCTCGATGTGCCGACACAGTCTGACCGCTATACCTGGGACCTGAAAGATAGCAACGGACAACGAGTGCCATCAGGCGTTTACTATGCCATCGGTGTCAAGACTGCTACCAAAGAGGGTACCTCTATTACCGAGCCCTGCGAGATTATCGTCTTTTAGAGCTCGTAAACTCAAAATGTTCACCTAAGAAAACATCTCTACATAATGGATCTTTTCGACACTCCCTTAGAGGAACTTCAACCCATACCCCAAAAAGGTGCCGGCACGTATGACGAGAGCGCCATCATCACCCTTGCATGGAACGAACACATACGCCGCCGCCCCGGTATGTATATTGGCAAACTCGGCGATGGCTCACACGTTGAGGATGGCATATACGTATTGCTCAAGGAGGTAATAGACAACTCTGTGGATGAGTTTAATATGGGCTTCGGCAAGCAGATAGACATCACTATCGACGCCGAGACCGGCACCTGCACCGTGCGCGATTATGGCCGCGGTATTCCGCTGGGCAAGGTACGCGATGCCACTTCAAATGTCAACACCGGCGGTAAGTTCGACTCCAAGAACTTCCAAAAATCTGTAGGTCTGAATGGTGTGGGTATCAAGGCGGTCAACGCCTTGTCTACCGACTGCGAAGTGATGAGCTGCCGCGACGGGGAGAGTGTGCGTGTGGTCTATCATTGCGGTGATTGCGTGGAGGAGACCCCACTTACAAAGACTACCGAGGCTAACGGCACATTTGTGCGCTTTACACCGGACCCTACCCTCTTCCGTAACTACAAGTTCAATATGGAGTTTGTGGAGAATATGGTGCGCAACTACACCTATCTGAATGTGGGGCTCGCACTATATCTCAACGGCAAGAAGTACTCCAGCCGCCACGGCTTGCTTGACCTTATAAATGAACGGCTTACAGCAGAGCCCCTATACCCCATAATTCACCTCAAAGGGGAGGACATTGAGATGGTGCTGACACACACAGACCAGAATGGGGAAGAATTCTACTCCTTTGTCAATGGCCAACACACCACCCAGGGAGGCACACATCTTACCGCCTACCGTGAATGGGTGAGCCGCACTATCAAGGAGTATTTCGGCAAGGGTTTTGAATATGCCGATATCCGCAACGGCATGGTGGGCGCCATCAGTGTGCGTATCCAAGAGCCGGTGTTTGAGTCGCAGACCAAGACACGACTCGGTAGCCGCGAGATAGCGCCGGACAGCCCCATTACCGTCAATAAGTTTGTCGGTGACTTTGTCAAGAAGGAGCTCGATGACTACCTGCACAAGAACCTTGAGACGTCTGATGTGATGCTCAAGAAGATACAGGACAGCGAGCGCGAGCGCAAAGCCATGGCCGGCGTAGCCAAGATAGCTCGCGAGAGGGCCAAGAAGGTGAGCCTTAACAACAAGGCGCTGCGCGACTGCTCTGTGCACTACAGCGATACCTTCAAGGCCAACTCTCGCAAGGAGGATTTACGCGATGACTCATCCATCTTCATCACCGAGGGTCTGTCGGCTACCGGTACCATCACTAAGGCCCGCAACGCTCAGACGCAAGCAGTATTCTCGCTCCGAGGCAAGCCCCTTAACAGTTATGGCCTGACCCAGAAAGTGGTATATGAGAACGAAGAGTTCAATCTGCTGCAAGCCGCTCTCAACATTGAGGAGGGGATCGAAGGGCTCCGCTACAACAAGGTGATTATTGCCACCGATGCCGATGTGGATGGCATGCATATCCGCCTGCTGCTCATCACCTTCTTCTTGCAATTCTTCCCGGACTTGATAAAGAAGGGGCATGTGTATATCCTTCAGACCCCCTTGTTCCGTGTGCGCAACAAGAAGGCCACGCGCCGCAAGAGCAGCAAGAAGATACCAAATGCCACTGCCGCCAAACCACCGAAAGAGGAGCGCGACACATGGTATTGCTTCACCGACGAGGAGCGCATCGAGGCTATAGAACATTTTGGCAGCAATGCCGAGATTACCCGATTTAAGGGTCTTGGTGAGATAAATGAAGAGGAGTTCCGCGAGTTTATAGGCGAGGACATGCGCCTGGACCCCGTGACTCTCAAGCGAGACGATGCGGTAGACAAGCTCTTGGGGTTCTATATGGGCAAAAACACAATGAACCGCCAGAATTTCATCATTGACAACCTCGTGATTGAAGATGATTCACAAATCAGCTGATAGATTTATATGAGAATAGCACTCTTTCCAGGTACATTCAATCCTTTCACCATTGGGCATAAAAGTGTGGTAGACCGTGCTCTCCCCCTGTTTGACCGCATCATCATAGCGATAGGCATCAATGCCGAGAAGGCTGAGGCTGAGGCTGATGAGATAGCACGCCGCATACGTTCTATCGCCAATCTGTATGAAGAAGAGCCGCGTGTCGAGGTCTACTCCTATGAGGGCTTGACGGTGGACTTTGCCGCCGAAATGGGGGCAAAATTCTTGATACGTGGTATACGCACTGTGCAAGACTTTGAGTATGAACGCACTTTGGCCGACGTAAACAGGCGCATCTCCGGCATAGAGACCGTCTTGTTATACTCCCTGCCCGAGCATGAATGTTGCTCATCGTCTATGGTCCGCGAATTAGAGCACTATGGGGTTGATGTCAGAGAGTTCTTGCCATAATCTATATTAAAAACTATGGTCGGATGCGACCAATCTCAACAGACTATGAAGAAGATATTTATACCATTGGCCATCAGCGCTATAGCATGCGTGGGTATGGCACAAATACATATAGGAAGCACCAACCAGCCGCTCAACAAGCTTCGCTATGCCGAGCAGGCCATCGCGCAGCTGTATGTCGATACAGTGGATGAAGACAAGCTGGTGGAAGATGCCATCAGGGGTATGCTTGACAAACTGGACCCCCACTCCTCATACTCCGACCCAAAGGAGACACGCGAACTGAATGAGCCTCTCGAAGGCAACTTCTCCGGTATCGGTATCACTTATAATCTTGTCAAAGATACAGTTTATGTAATCTCCACGGTGCCTAATGGACCATCGGCCAAAGTAGGTATCTTGCCCGGCGACCGTATTCTCTCAGCCAACGACACTGTGATTGCCGGCCAAAAGATGACCACACGGGACATCATGAAGTATCTTCGCGGTCCCAAAGGCTCCGTCGTCAATCTGAAGACTTTGCGCATGAGCGGCAATACCTCAGACACCATCGTATTCCGTGTCACAAGAGACGAGATACCTATCTACAGCGTAGATGCCGCTTACATGGTGACCCCGGCCACCGGCTATATCAAGCTCAACAAGTTTGGCGCCGAGACACCCAAGGAGTTCAAAGAGGCCTACAACAAACTTGAAAAGCAGGGGATGCATAACCTTATCCTCGACCTTACAGCTAATGGAGGCGGTTACCTCAATGCGTCAGTAGAGCTGCTCGGCGAGTTGCTGCCCCCGCACCTTCTGGCAGTATACACCGAGGGAACCAACTCTCGCCGTCAGAACTTATATGTGGAACCGTCGGGAAAGTCACCGCTGTTTGACGAGGGCCGATTGGTGATAATGGTGGATGAGTACACCGCATCAGCTGCCGAAATCACCTCCGGCGCCGTGCAAGACTATGACCGCGGCGTGATAGTAGGTCGTCGTACATTTGGCAAAGGTTTGGTACAACGCCCTATCCCCTTCCCTGATGGGTCAATGATACGTCTGACGGTGGCCCACTATTACACCCCGACCGGCCGCGATATACAGCGCCCATACGACAAGGGGGATGCTGACGCTTACCGCAAGGACCTTGTAGACCGCTTCGACCATGGGGAGCTCATGCACCCCGACTCAATAAAGTATGATGAAGAGAAGGCGGTGTACACACTCAATCTGGGTCGCAAGATGTATGGCGGCGGTGGCATATCCCCTGATAAATTCGTGCCGCTCGACACTATGCCCAATACCAAATACTTGCGCGACTTGAGCGCCAAGAATGTGATATTGCCATACGTAGTCAATTATGTAGACCTTAATCGCAAGTCACTCAAGAAGTTGTATAAGACTGACATCGAGTACATCGCCGGCTTCCAAGTCACCGATGATATGCTCAATGATGTGATAAAACGTGGCGAAGAGGCAGGAGTCAGCTTCAATCAGGAGGAATATGACCGCTCCAAAGCCATGCTTATCACCATGATTAAGGGCCTGATAGGGCGAGATATATATGAGTCGCAGACTTACGACAAAATTTATAATCCCATGGACCCGATTTTCGTAGAGGCCGTACGAATAATCGAGGGGCCCGAGTATGACGAAATCCTCCGTCAGACTAAGTAATTCTCCCGCTTCAGCACCTACTATGACCCGGCTAAGACTGTATTCTATACTTATCATCTTCACATTGGCTATGCAGGCATACGCTGTGCTGCCGGTGACATATAATGCTCAGGAAGGGCCTTTACAGGCCTCCCCTGAGCATCTTGACGCACAGGATTTCTCTCCGGAGCTTGAGCCGCGAGGTATCCAAGAGTTGATGTTCAGCCTCTCGCACATTCATGCTGACACACTCAATATACCCCTCTCGCTGATGCCAATGATGGTGCGCCCGTACGTCAAACCGCAACATATCAGTTTCAAGCCTGCTCCCATTCCACTCTCACCGTATGTGTATGCCCGAGAGCAGACACCCTTGTTCAAGCCATCACGAGCCGATGCTATCACTGCTGAAATGGTTGAGCAATACCTCATACAACATCCCGACAAGGCCATATACCTGTCATGGACTCTGCCGGAGCCTCCCAAATTGATGCAGACTGAAGACCGTACCAACGATTTCCTGATAGCTGATATACCCATGGAGGAGCCTGTAGCCATTCAGCCTGAGGCTATAGAGAATGTACGTCGCACCAACTGGCTGCACAAGACCGATGCCTCGCTGCAATTCTCGCAGGCCTATTTGTCGCCAAACTGGTATCAGGGTGGTAACAACAATTTGTCATTGTTGGTAAATTTACTTTGGGATGTGCGTCTGAACGAGGTGTATCATCCCTCTATCCTATTTGAGAGCACTTTGTCATACAAACTTGGCTTGAACTCTACACCGCAGGATTCAATTCATAAGTATTCTGTCTCCGAGGACCTGTTGCAATACAACATGAAGTTTGGTATCCGCGCCAAGCACAAGTGGTTCTATAGCTTCACTACTCAACTCAAGACACAGATACTGAACGTCTACGGCGAGAACTCATATACGCGTAAGGCCGCCTTCCTATCGCCGGGTGAGCTTAACCTCGGTATTGGTATGACATATTCCACCACCACTATGCGCAAGCGCTTGAAGCTGAATGTCTCGATAGCTCCCCTCTCGTATAATCTGAAGACTTGTATAGACCATGCCGTAGACCCCACACAATTCGGTATCACTGCCGGGCGACTTACCAACAGCCAGTGGGGTAGCAATGCCGAGGTGACCCTCAATTGGGACCTGTTAGCCAATGTGTCATGGCGTTCTCGTCTGTTCTTGTTTACCAACTATGCCGACTTTCAGGGGGACTGGGAGAATACATTTAATTTTACCATAAATCGCTTCCTCTCCACTCAGATATATGTACATCTGAGGTATGACACTACCTCCGACGCCATGAGCGACCGCTGGCGTCACTGGATGCTCAAGGAGATACTCAGCTTCGGCTTCAGATACGCCTTCTCATCCAAATAATCTCCTCGATATGAAAAAGCTAATCTTACTGACAACGACAGTTATCGCGGCACTATGCATAACAGCGGCGCCGCGACGCATCGTCACTAAGGTAGATGAGAAAGCCATTAAGCAACGATATGAGGCATCTGTGGCGATTGACAGCACCCGTGTCTACAGCGGCCAGGAAGCTCGGAGAGCTGTCAGATTTTTCGGCTACGACAAGCCTCATAATGCCACTCAAGAGTCGCTGTTCGTGACAAACAATCTGGAGTCTGACACCATTCAAGGGCTCAGCTTCAACATCATCTACAAGTCGATGGGGGGTGTTGAACTGCACACTCGCACATTGCCGAGAGAGGTAAATATCCTGCCGGGACAAACCGTCAGGCTTCAATTCCCCTCGTGGGATGCCACCCACACTTTCTATTACTTCCGCACTCCACCGGCACGTAAACAAGGGCTCACACCATATCAAGTAAGCATTGGCCCCGTGACAGTGACAGTAGGTCGCTAATCATATCAACCCTTTGCAATGGCTTCGGCTATAATCCAATCTGTGGGTGTGTCAAGGTCTACTGAGCGGACTGAGGGCATTGGGTACATGACACGACGCTCGAAGAGGCCCATGGGTTTGTCTCGCAAAGATATCGGGTTAATGACATAAATGGCGCCATTGTATTCCCACACCTTGGGGGCGTCCTGACGACGAGTAAATGTGCCCGGGCCCTTACTGATATGCAGGTAGCCATCTTTGTCCTGCTCAAAGGCATTGTAATATGGATTGGTGGCCGCTTCCTTTACGGATACCACCATGTCCAATTCGTGGGTATAGAGGTCAAGACAACCCTGAATATCCTCCGGACGACGCAACGGAGAGGTGGGCTGCAACAAAACAAGGCGGTCTATTTCATATCCCTTATCTCGATAAAAGTCGAGAGCATGGAGCATCACCTCGCGGCTGCCGGCAGTGTCGGTGGCCAGATAATCCGGGCGGAGGAACGGCACTTTCAGCCCATAGTCTTCGGCTACTCGCTTGATTTCTTCAGAGTCTGTAGACAAGCAAATGAGCTCGTCATCAGCCAAGGCACGTGCATTGTCTATGGAATGGCAAATCAGCGGTTTGCCACAGAACGGCTTTATATTTTTGCCGGGAATTCCTTTGGAGCCGCCACGGGCCGGGATAAGATAGAGAGTACTCATGGTTCGTAAAACTTTTTGGGGAGAATGGTGCTGAAATCTGTAGCAAGGATGGTGTCAGCCATAAGGTCAGGGGTATTGGGCTGATAGTAAGGATTGTCAGCTGTGCGAGCGATGGCTCTCACATCAGGCGACATTATGGTGTCAAGCCCTTGGATGATTGAAGATGTGTCGCCGTCTGAGTGTATTACTGATGGAGCATGGGCTCGTCCACGTTGCCGAATTCCTATATCAAGAGTGGGAATATGCATGGAGGGCACTTCTACTATCCCGCCGGAACTGTTGCCTATCACGGATGCCACATAATGCAATGCGGAAATGTAGCGTAAGCGCCCAAGGCTGGGTATCACCTTATAATTCTGAGGATTAGACGCTACAAAGGCGTTCAACATTCTGATGAGGGGGCGTGGGTCGACATCATTATTTGGATGTGTGAAGAGTACTCTTAAGTGGGGGCGTAGACGCAATGCCTGCAGTAGGGCATTCAGCTGTTGAGTAGCCGGGCGAGGGTCGAGGGTAGCTGCATGCATTGTGCACAGCAGAGTTGTCCCGTCGAGCCTGAAGTCGATTGATTGCTCAAGCTCATCCTTGGTCATCGGCTTTATATTCAGTATATTATGCACACCAATAGCACCGGTACATATTACCCGGTCGGGAGCCTCGCCCATGCTTATCACGCGGCGACGATATTCGGGAGTCTCGGTGAGGTGCAGACTTGCCAACTTGGTGATAGCATGCCTAAAAGAGTCGTCAAAAGCCCCTTCGGAGATAGCACCGCCGGCTATATGCGCTATAGGAACCCTCTCCATCGAGGCTGCCAAGGCTATTGACACCATCTCGAAGCGGTCACCGAGACAAATCAAACAGTCCGGCTTTATCCTACAGAGAGCTGATGCAAAACCGGTGATACACGTTGCCGCCTCTTCGGTTGCATCTTCCGGTGTGGGCACAGCAGCTGCTATCTCGAAACCGTCGGCCTCAATCTCCTTATATGTCAGTCCCATGGCAGGCATATAGTGCATCCCGGAGGCAATGATTTTCACATCAGCACCTCTCTGTGCAAGTGTGCTCGCCAAGGGAGACAGTAGACCCCAGTCAGCACGTGTGGTGGTTGCAACGGCTATGCGCACGGTTAAAGGATTTCAATGGGTTCGTCAGCGGCAAAATCGCGTGGCGCCTGCAGGCCCAGCACCTCATCCCAACGCATAGGTGAGACACCACTGCCGGGGCGCTTCACGGTGATGTTTTCTTCGGTGAAGGGCTCTCCCCTCTTAATAGGCCGGAGGGCGACGATACTCTTGCGAGCCACAACCATATTTTTTCGTTCACTCTCGGATACTTGCTTGATACCGTTTCCTAATGCCACTTCGATATTGCGAATGGAGCGTACCATGGCGGCAAGTTCATCGGGCTCAAGCGATGCACGATGATCGGGTCCGGGGAGTTGGCGCGACAGGGTGAAATGCTTCTCTATCACATTGGCACCGAGTGCCACCGCAGCTATCGGCACCTCAATACCGACAGTGTGGTCGGAATAGCCCACCTTAACCCCTAACTCGTGTGCAATGGTCTGCATAGCCTTCAGATTAACGTCGCGCATGGGAGTGGGGTATTCTGTGTTGCAATGAAGCACGGTGATATCATCCTTGGTGAGGGGACCGGCAGTGAGTATATCGATCGCTGTGGAGATCTCATCCATTGTGGCCATGCCGGTAGAAAGAATCACCGGTGTAGTGCCTCGCGCTATTTTGCGCAGATAAGGCAGATTGGTTATTTCGCCGCTTGGCACCTTCATAAAGTCCTGACCAATAGCGTTCAGTACATCTATGCTGACAAGATCGAAGGGAGTGGACATGAACCCTATCCCCACCTCATCGCACAGAGCCTTCAACTCGGTATAGTCAGTGAGGGGAAGGTGTATGGCCTTGCACATTTCGAGCTGGGAACGGCTCTCGCCATCGGTGTCCTTTTGATACTCGGCTTTGGGGGCGTATGTTGATATGACAAGCTCGGGCACAGCTGTCTGAAACTTTACATAATCAGCACCGGCCTTCTTGGCGGCATACACCATGTCGCGTGCTCGCTCCAGGGAACCATTATGATTGACCCCGGCCTCGGCTATGATTATAACCGGCTTATCATCAGTTGCCATAGAAAATCACCTCCTTCCAGTATCGAGCCATAAGTGTATTGTTGGTCCAGTCTGTGCATGGAGCAAGAGGTACACCCAGTGACTCTTGCAATATATAGTCTGCGATGGGAGCTCCGGCATAAATGGAGCATACCACACCTCCCCCGAGGCGAGGATTTACCTCCATAAGCAGAAATCTGTCTTTGTCAAGGTCGTGGATAAACTGCAGTGTAACAGGACCACGGAGTTTAAATGCATTAATGGCATGACGGCTCATCTGCTCCAAGGCCTCATCATGTACGGTACGGGTACGTGTCACCTCGCCCCCCATAACCTCCTCACGACGGCGCGGTACAGTACACATCACTTCTCCATCGGCACCGACATAGCAGTCTACGGTATACTCTTCGCGATTTTCGATATATTCCTGTATCAGATAGTCATTGATGTCCTCGAGATGCATCAGGTCCTCAATATTATAGAATACCTTGATGCCACGCGAAGCGGAGCCGTGGCGGGGCTTGGCAATCGCGGGTATCGATGCAGTTAGGGCCGAATAAGTCTCGGGAATGGGGATACCCGCATCTTTGAACAGCTTTGCCGCCTCCACCTTGTCAAACATGATATGTGCTATCTTCGGCTCGCTCACAGGCACAAAGACTTCGGGCATCTCTTCGCCCACACGTGAGGCTATCTCTATCGCACCGTCTACAAAGGGGAGTATGATATTCACATCCTTCTCCTTGCAGATGCGCACCAGGTCACTGACAACGTTGGGGTCTGTCCATTTCAGACCGGTAATCACCTCTCCTACAGAGGCTATCGGCACCTGTGTAGTTAGTTCATAACTCAATATTTCAAGCTCATGGCCAAGCCGGGCGGCACTCTTTATGAGTAGCTCAGCCATAGAGACACGACGTGCGCCTCCGAGCATCAGCACTACTGTCCGGTTGCGTTTCATTGATTATAGATATCTGATTTATAGAATTTTAAATTATCAGGATTGGTAAACCATGCAATTGTCTGCTTAAGGCCTTCCTCCAGAGTATATTGTGGCATCCAGCCGGTGAGGGTGTGAAGCTTTTCGGCGCTCCCCAGAAGGCGACGCACCTCACTCTTGGAGGGGCGCAGGCGAGCCGGGTCTGTCACCCATTTGATATCAGCCCCCATGAGTCGAGCTATGGTATGGAGTGTCTCTTTCATGGTCACCTCACGCTGTGTGGCTATGTTAATCTCCTGACCTACAACTTTATCAAGCTCCGTACGAGCAATAGCCAAGAAGCCTCGAGCGGTATCCTTCACGAAATTGAAATCTCGTGTAGGTGTCAAGTCGCCAACCTTTATTTCCTTGGCGCCATTGGCTATCTGGGTGATGATAGTGGGTATTATGGCGCGTGCACTCTGTCGCGGCCCGTAGGTATTGAAGGGGCGCACTATTGTCACCGGCAATGAGAAGGCGTTATAGAAACTCATGGCAATGGCATCGGCCCCTATTTTGGTGGCCGAATAGGGGCTTTGAGGCTGACGAGGATGCTTCTCGGTAATAGGCACCTCCAAAGCTGTGCCATAGACCTCTGATGTTGATGTCACCAACAGACGCTTCACCCCCATATCGCGAGCCGCTTGACACATATTCAGGGTGCCTTTAATGTTGGTATCTACGTATGAGTCGGGAGCTATATATGAATATGGGATAGCTATGAGGGCTGCCAGATGGAATACAATGTCAATATCGCGGCATATATGTCGGCAGAAGTCGGGGTCTCGCACATCGCCGCAGACCACCTCCAAATCAGGATGTTTTACCTGCTCAAGCCAGCCCCAATTGTTGAATGAATTATATTGTGCCAAAGCACGCACTCGATAGCCGGTCTCGAGCAGCAATTCGGTGAGGTGTGAACCGATAAAACCGTCGGCGCCGGTCACCAATACATATTGTTTGCTTACCATTTTCTAAACGTAAAAATTGTGGCGGGATCACCATATGATAGTATCAACTCGCCGCCTGAAATTTTGATGATTTGCATCTCACAGTCGCGGGGAAGCCCCAAGACCGGGCGTGGGGGAAAGTCGGCATCCGGAAAGGATAGGAACATTGTGTTGTCCATAACCTTGAAATTGCCAAAAGTCTGATACACTTCACCCGGCTCAATCACCTCCTTCATCTCAACAGTGGTGTTCTGAAAGCTCCAAAAGATGTTACCCTTATAGTCGGTCTTCTCCTTGCTGTCAGTGGTCATAGACTCAAGTTTCCACTGTCCAAACAGGGAGCCTATATCACCGTCATTGCGTGTGCAGGAGCAGAGCAGGAGTGCGATAAATATGACTGTAAAATATTTGAGATACTTCATCCTAAGAAATTTTATTTACACAGCGAGAACATATACCTGAGCTTTATGAGAGCTCCGAAGTTATCACCATAAAGCGAGCCGGCATCAAAGGCCAATTGGCCTGCAATACTCAATGCCGGTAAGGAAGGGAAATCATATTTCGCCTCCAACAGAGCAGAAGTATCATGACGCTTTTCAGTGGCCGGCAAGAAAGGCGTGCCCCACGATGTGCGATATGACAGCAATGCTCGCCATCCCCACTGTGAGCCTATGACACCTTGCGCACCAAGCTGAAAACCTCGCACTCGATTATCGGTGTAACGCATATAGCCGTCAGTATTATATAGCGGGGATTTCACGAATGGTGAGCCTATGCTCATGCCATAATTAGCCCATCCGTTATACATATAATTATTATAATAGTCGTCGGCGCCTGTAGCCTCACCCGGTATGTTGGTGCCGGGATAGTCGCCGGGAGCCCAGTGCATGGGACCACTCTGATTGGTCAGGTCGATGTACTCTACCAGAATACTTTTCAATACGGGGGACTCTTGCTTAAAGGTATATTCCACTCCCCAAACACCATCCCAACCATTGAGCTTGCCAATGCCTGAGCCATCCTCCCACGGTGCCTGCATATACCCTCGCAGTGAGGAGCCATCCTTAAAGCGATATGCGAGCTCCAAATCCCATGAGCCGAGGTGGTTACCACTGTAATAGGCTTGATCTCCTTCGGCAGATGATGAGCCCCCTGTCCAGGGGAACAGGGCATTGACGAAGTCTTTGAACTTCACCGGGTTATGTACCGACGATGTCTCTACGCCGTCGTGGTAGCGCTGCCATGTACCTCCAAACTGGGCAGCATTCTGCATGCCTACAGTCAGTACAAAGGGCTTGTCGGGATTGGAGCGCAAATACAGACGGGAGTAATGCATATATACTCCGGTGGTAATGAACGAGTTATAGTAATTATAATGATCCTTGAGCCAGCCGGAGTCGGCCATCTTGCCCCATCCGAGCTCTCCTTGTATCTGCACCCAGCCACTGGTGAATGGGATATCCTGGAAATCTATAAATCCGGCACGTACCTGCGGGATGGGTCGCGCATTATTGCTCATAACCAGGTCGCCACTCCCGAGGGACGAATTAAACAAGCCACCTTCGTTCGGCTTCATTCCGGCCCACAGGAAGACACCACGATACTTCACCCCGGCCCACAACTCTCGCAGGCTGAAATAACCGGGATGACAGGAATGTTCGTCAAAGAGCTTGCTTTCTGAGTTATAGCGTCGATAATCGAGGCTCGATGTGTATCCTCCCATCACCGCGGCCCCAAAGCCGTATTCAAACCGCCTGTCGGTAGACAATCTCCTCTCTGCCTTAATATATTCTTGCACCCCAAAGGCTTGGGTGACAAGTGACTGTGAATTTGACGCTATATAGTACGGAGCGAAATCTCCGCTGCCGGCATTTACCATAGTCTGCAGTGCGACATCAAACAGAGGTCTCTCTCTCGCCACTGTGTCGCTCTGCTCTTGCGCAAACGCTCCCGGCGACATAAATAGGAACAACAACGATACAAAAATAAGTTGGTAAAATCTATCGTTGACAGGCGACAAGTACGATATAGAGCTCCTACTTCCCATTATAAGTACCTATATGTCGGTTCTTTTTGCTTTCGAAGATTTCGGAAATGGCGAAGAATATACCACTCTCCTCCACATCGCCAAACTCATAATTGATGGCTGTGCCAAACATCTTCATCGTGGGAGACAGACTCATGTAGGCATTCACCAGCGGCGGGATATTCAGCCCGTGAGCCCTAATCTCCTGATTTAGTATCTTATAATCCTCCTTGAACGAGTTGCCACTGAACAGGGCTGCCAACTTAGCCCGGTCTGTCTCCATGGCTATCTGCTGCATGGGGCGCACGAGCTTATCAGGGTCCGGGAAGTGCTTATGAAGGAAGTATAGAAGCATATCGCGGCACTCGCGGTCATAGCTCGGATACATTGTCACCTTACCGAAAAGATACTTTATTTCGGGATACACTACCGTGAGCGCGCCTAAGCCATCCC
This sequence comes from Muribaculaceae bacterium, assembly GCA_023665425.1. GTDB lineage: Bacteria > Bacteroidota > Bacteroidia > Bacteroidales > Muribaculaceae > Lepagella. Next base: position 688,778 of record JAMPDX010000001.1, on the reverse strand, counting down.
ACAGATTATCCAACGCATACAGAGCGCGTGCTCCGGCCTTGCTGCTCTGATACTCCAGAGTGACAAACGAGCGGCCAAGCTCTATGGTTTCCGGTAAATATTTCTCGATGAACCGTGGCGAAAAATCAAACATGTGCGAGGAGGCAATACGTGGCTTGCCATCCTCAGTAAAACGGATGTCGCGTCCCAAGATGAAACGATAACCACCTATGATCTCGCGGTCATGCGGATTCCACACAATGAGTTGGCGGCAGGGTGGCTCCATAGTGTCAAACTCATCAATGTCGCACTCCTTGCCGGTGCCACCCCCGGCATCGCGGAAGGCTATCTCACGCAATCGGCCGATCTCGCGCATCGTATTCGGGGCGTTAAAGGCATCTATGATGTAGATGTCATTATCGCCCTTATTGGTATGTCTTAATCGTCTGTCTTCGGTTAGCTCGGCTTCAATTATCTCGCGTGCTACCGGTGCTATTACATCCTTCATTATAGTGCAAAGTTATACAAAAAACTGCGATGGTGCAAACCGGGCACCATTCATTCATCGTAACACCCATTGTATCAGCGCAGTATATGCTACAACGCCTAAACTAAGAGCCAATCCGGCATACATTTTGGATAAGGCTGCCGTATGAAAGCTATCCTCCACCATCCCCGCATGCCATTGTTTCTTAGCTTTTTTTGATAATATCACAGCCGGAATACCTAATGGGAAGAAGAGTATAATGCCGAGCACAAGTACCCATGTCGGCATTGATGTCGGGGGGACACCTTGGCTCATTTTTTCTTGGTCCGGGTCGGTGTAGGTCTGTTGTATTTGCTCCCCGACAGCCTGATAGAAGTCACGGCGTTTGAGCCCCTTGTAGTCTTCATCTGCCATGGGCATCACCTGAGCCCTCTCGGTCGGAGTATCATCGCTCGATACAGTGGGGTGCATTAGGTCAAAAATACGATTGCGGAAGAAGCGACAGATGTCGGCCACCTCATTGGCCTGCTTCCAGTCATCCATACCCTTGCACCATACATAAGTCTCGGGCATCAGACCACGCTCCACGAGCTCCGGGAGCTCCATAGGGCCTATTTGCTCATCATTTATTATAGCGTAATATTTCATTATTTCTAAAAATAAAAGGAACTTTGGGAGATATACTTCACCCCGACGGGGTTTGCAACACCCAATACTCGCCGCACACTTAGGGGCTTATTAGTGAACAAATCCTCGGAGCCGGGCACTTCATCGCTCATGCGACATATCCGTACATGGCCCGAGCTGTGGATAATTTTGCCGCCACCTAAGTATATAGCCACATGATTGACTCGCCCGGCTGAGTTGCCATAGAAGATCAGGTCGCCCGGCAGGGCATCCTGCATTGAAGCCACCGGCTCGCCGCACTTTATCTGCATCGAGGTGTCGCGAGGGAGCAAGAGTCCGGCCGCCCGGTATGCGATCTGTGTAAATCCGGAGCAATCGGCAGCCAATGTAGAGGTGCCGCCCCACAGATAAGGCACACCTGACATACTGTATGCCACCGATAATACCTCCTCGGCATCAGTTTGCGCACATTCGTCGAGATACTCCTCAATGCTCAGATAGAAGTCATCAGCCGAGGCAAATGCCACAGACCCGCCGGGCATAGATATAGACACCATATCGGGCAGACCGGGGGAAATGATTCCCTCCAAAATTACCCCATAAGTGGCATATCCCGCCGGAGCGCCGTCAGCCGTAATCAGTCGTGAAAGCCATGAGCGGCATACCACCTTATCTGTCTTTTTCCACGCTTCATATTCCTCCTCGGTGAGCTCGGCGAGTGAGTTATACATCACATAGCCGGAGTACCCGTCGGGGGTTCTCACCTGATACCAATCGCCGGCTTGGGATGTTACCTCCACCGGTGTGCCCAACACTATCTGCGATGACAGTTCTGAGGAGTGCCCCGGATTGGTGCGTATACATGCCACAGGCACCTTGACAAGGGCCATTTGTTGCGCATACACCTCGCACATCGTCAGCAGGCACAAGATAGCAATCAATAACCTGACAGGTCTCATAACAACTCAAACTCACATCCGGCAACTATTATACCTATTATAGCGCACACTATAGCACCGATGCTCAAGCCCAGGCTCAGACCGGAGCGGGATAATGCCTTCTTGGCATCTCCCATATCTGTATACTTCTTAAGGTTAAGCGCATCATACATGGCTACTCCGGCCATTGCTCCCGGAGCCACAAAGAACATCATCAGGAGCAAAATAAATTCGCCGGCGCTCGCGTATGATATATTGACAATAGTCATTATAAGCGACACGACTGTCAGGAGCACTCCGGCTGCGGGAGCCGCCAGTGGGTTTGTAAGTGACGAAATAATGGAGTCGGACGATATTGTAATTACGACCTTGCCACCGGGGTGACGTGTCGGGTTATTCTCTTCGCGCTCACGAGCATTGGCATTCGCTCTGAGCTTGGCCGATGCGCCGACTGAGGAAGCGATAGCCTCATTGCCGGGCATAAGTAACTGAGTGCGACCATCATCCACACCTATTTGAGTCTCATCATCATATCCGGCAAAGATCGTATTATCGGAGATGACACGCATCACCTCGGGCAGCTCTTTGGCTCGAACCCAGTTCTCGGTGCCCGTGACCCATATAATAGACTCCGGTCCAAGATTATAGCTACTCAACTCCGCCAAAGCTAACGGCCCGTGGTCTTGCCCCTCTTTTTTTATCCAATATTTCTTTTCATTCATAATCTTTGTCAATTATAAATCGATGTATATAGTTATCGGCCATGTTCGCATCGGGCCTACCTTATCAGCTACAAAGTTAGTAATAATTTTCATTACCACCAATTTATACATTATTTTATCTGTTATGTCAGTTGTTTTTGGGAGATATTGTGGAGTATATCACAATAAAGTGCGAGTTTTTGAGTTTATTTATTGTAAGGGACTATAACAACCTGCATAATTTACTTCATTATCAAGTTTCGTCTTTGCAGAACTTGCAAACCTTTGACTTCAATATCATATCTGATGAACCTGAAATTTAAATATATCGTCTGCATGGCTCTGGCGGCGCTCTTCGCTCTCCCGGCGGTTGCCGACAATGATATCAAGGACAATGAGTTCAATCCCGTAAATACGGGTGTCACTACTCTCGGTATCACCCCCGATGCCCGTGGCTCCGCTATGGGTAACTTGGGTGCCGCTACCGACCCCGACATCAATGCTCAATTCTGGAACCCCTCAAAGTATGCGTTTGCATACTCCAGCGGTGGCCTCGGCATATCATACACCCCGTGGTTGCGCAAGTTGGTCAACGACATATTCCTTGCCGACCTCTCTGGCTACATGAAGCTCGGCAGTGGCGACAACCAAGCCCTTTCGGCTTCTTTCCGCTATTTCTCCTTAGGCGAGGTCACCACCAACGACGGTGAGGGGGTGGCTATCCAGACTATCAACCCCTACGAGCTCGCCTTTGATGTCGGTTATTCTCGCAAGCTCTCCGATAAATTTTCTATGGGTGTAGTATTGCGCTATATCCTCTCAGACCTGTCGTATAACGATGCCTACTCCGGCGAACATACCACAGCGGCCTCAGCCTTCGCAGCCGACATCTCAGGTTATTATGTTACCTATCCTATGGTGGGACGCAATGAGTGCCAGTTTGCATGGGGTTTCAACTTATCAAACATCGGCTCAAAAGTCAGCTATAATCATGGCACCAACAATGCCTTCCTCCCCACCAATCTGCGCTTAGGTGCCAACTTCATGTTCCCTCTGGCGGACTATAATACCTTGGCTTTCGGCCTTGACCTCAATAAACTGTTGGTCCCCACCAAGCCCCTCTCTCGCAACTATGACATGACCACCCAGGAGGGCCAAGAGGAGTATGAGAAGGCGCTTGACGACTGGGAGAATATGTCCCCCATCACCGGTATCTTCAAGAGCTTCTCTGACGCTCCCGGCGGCTTCAAAGAGGAGCTGCAGGAGATAAATGTCTCTTTAGGTGCCGAATATGCCTACAATCAGCAATTCTTTGCCCGCTTAGGCTACTATTATGAGAATGCAAACAAGGGTGGACGCTCATACTTCGGTATTGGTGCCGGCTTCTCGCTCAATGTTGTGCGTCTCGATGCCTCTTACATGATAGCCACTGCCCAAAGTTCACCCCTCGACCAGACACTCCGCTTCACACTTAGCTTCGATATGGATGGCCTCAGAGACTTGCTTGGCAAACGACGCAAATAATATGAAAATACGTACCGGATTCGGATATGATGTGCATCGGTTTGAGACCGGGCGCGAGTTGTGGTTGTGTGGTGTGAATATACCGCACGACCGCGGCCTTTTGGGGCACAGTGATGCCGATGTGGCCATACACGCGCTGTGCGATGCCCTGCTGGGCGCTGCTGCATTGCGCGATATCGGTTACCACTTCCCCGACACTGACCCCGCTTACAAAGGGGCTGACTCCAAGTTGCTCCTCAAGAGAGTAATTGAACTGCTTGCCGACAAGGGCTACTCCGTGGGCAATGTAGATATTACAATATGTGCTCAAGAGCCCAAACTCAGCCCCCATATTGAGACCATGCGTTCCATTCTGGCCGCTACCATGGGTGTGGAGGCGGAGGATGTATCTGTCAAAGCTACCACCACCGAGAAGCTCGGATTTACCGGGCGCCGCGAAGGTATTGCCGCATACGCCGTTTGCCTGATAAGTAGATGAGAATAATTAATGAACATTAAATTTTGTTTTATCTTCGAGTGATTTTTGTCGGCTGAAAAAGAAGTTTAGCGAGCTAAGCGACTGATGAAGACGCCGAAAAGCGACGAAGATAAAGTGAAATTTTTGTTCAAATCAATTTGATCTAATGTTATACATTTGATGGTTAATTTTTCTCAGCTACTTACATAATAAGCCACCTACTACAAACTTTACACACCATTTACGTGTTAAACCTTCGATTGTCTGCTGACTGATATTGAAGAACACATGAAGTTTAGAAAACCATCGCTTCACGACATATTGGTTTCGTTCGCCTTCCTGGGCCTGTTGGTTGCTCTCGTCTTTGCCGGCAAATGGGTCTGGGAGACTTACCATAACCCTACGGCAAAGGTTGACTTCGAGCGGTACCCGGTCAAGGGAATAGACCTCTCTGCGCATAACGGGGAGGTGGATTTTGACAAGGTGGCCGCCGATGGCATCTCTTTCGTATGGCTAAAGGCCAGCGAGGGAGAGACTATCCATAATGCTGATTTCGCAGCCAACTATGATGAGGCTAACGAAGCCGGTCTGGCTCTCGGAGCATACCATTTCTTCCGTTTTGACTGCGATGGTGTGAAGCAGGGTGTCAACCTATGCGATGCACTCGACGGACGTATCCCCCCTTTGGGGGTGGCCATCGATGTTGAGCTCGAACATAATGCCAAGGGGGTGAGCGACAAGGAAATTATCTCTCGCCTGGAGAGCATGGTCGACTACCTCAACCTGCGAGGCCTCCCCATCACCTTTTATACTAATAAAGAGGGATATGAGCGCTTCATCAAAAACGACTTCGCTGACTACCCTCTGTGGATATGCTCCTTTCGCGACTACGAGCCCTTCGAGTCCGACACCCCATGGGTCTTTTGGCAGTACTCCCATGCCGGCAGTGTACAAGGCATCAAAGGCAAAGTCGACATGAATGTCTTCAACGGCTCTCGGAGTGCTTTCCGCCTACTAAATAATGATTATTGAGTCTTCTCTAAAAATTAAATCTTGTCAGTTTTAGCACAAAACCACATATTGATTATCAGTGAGTTGCAAAGTTTTGAATCACAATTTTTGACTTTTTAGAGTGGACTCATTATTCAAGTTTCGCAAGTAGTATTTAATTGAATATGTTCTGGATAGGGGTGTCCGCAAGGACACCGACTTATAGTAACCCCGTACACACGCGGCGGCAGCCGTGGGTGTGCGGGGTAGAGTAGGTAGACAAGAGGCGTGCGTAGCCCGCCGATTTACTGCTCGCTTATTATCAATTTGAGCTCTTGAGAAAGTTGGTCCATTCATCAGTTATCCAAGGCGCCTGATCTCTCTTATAATAAATCCCTCTATACCGAGAAGTGTGAAAAAATCTTAAAAATCGATTTTCGGTCGATTTTTTTTGGTATTATATGCTTGGCGGTTTTGAATAAATTTGTAACTTTGTACCCGATATGCAGATTTAAAGGGGTATAAACCATTAAAAATTGTATATTTTAATTAAAAAATATATAATCTTTCAATTTGGGTTTATATTTAATTTCCTTTGTTGCATGACATTGATTTGATGTTTGGTGTGTTTACGGCTCTTTTTAGTGCCTACCATCAATCCTGACAGTCTAATACCACTAATTCTATGGTTAAGCAAAGAGGCTATTTAACATTTTGCTATTTTTAGCATCTACTTTAAGAGCGCTAATTCATTTCATCGTTGAAATTTGCCAATCTAACGACTCTTCAAAGTCAGTGACCATAACCTAAAGTTTATAATTTGTAAAACTAACTAACATAACAACATTATTTCCCTATGAAGAAAACATTACTTTTCGGTGCTTTCGCTGCGGTAGCTCTTTCAGCGTCAGCCAAGGCCGATGTTCACTGGATCAACATGGCCGCTCCAGATCCCGATTACAACATGGCCGGCCTGGTGACTTGTGTGTCACCCAACGGCGAGTATGCTGTCGTTTGTGACGACGAAATGTTCTGGAGCTATCTGTGGCGCAAGTCAGACCCCGATAAACTGGAGTATCTGAACTGGCCCATGCAGGAGGGCTCTGACAACAAGGTGTGGCTTGAAGTCTATGGTGTCAACAATGATGGTACCGTAGTAGGTGCATACAAGCCCCTCGGCAACCAGTATCATCCCTTCTACAAGGAGCTCGATGGCGATGTAGTTGACTTGCCCCTCCCCTCTTGGGTACAAAACAGCAACTATGCCATCGGTATCAGCGACAATGGCAAGATCATCGGTGGTTATGTAAAAGGCGCCAACTCAGACAAGACTAAACCCGGAGAGGTATACAGCGCATACTGGCCCATCATTTGGGAGAAGGGTGCTGACGGCGAGTTCACTGTACAATACTACAGCATGACAAATAAACCCGATGACAGCGAGATGGCATCTCACCAGGGTATGTACGTCAACAGCATGTATTCTGACGGCACTCTCGAGGGCACATGGCTCGGTGGCCAGCTCTATTGCGGCGCCGGCTCACACATCTCTGCTATCTGGAACCGCGGCCACGTAGTGAAATTCAACGAACTCGGCGTTATCGAGGTTCCCTTCTACGTCCAAGGCAAGCCCTATGGCGTATACCGCTATGAGACAATCGATGGAAAGCGCGACTTGTGTGTTTCTGATAACGACGTAGTGGATGCCGCTTTCACTTGCTGCGACTACGAGGGTAACTTCTTCGGCACACGTTTCCATGTAGGTACATTCCGCAATCTTGACGATAACACTGATGAGGATACATACCACATCTCAAAAGGTGACACCTACACTTGGGGTTCATATAACGTTAACACTCGCGAGTGGACAGAAGAGGATGGCCGCGCTGACGTGAGCTGCGCTTTGTCCAAGGATGTATTCTTTGTTGGTCACAACCTCTTCACTGATGGTATCGGCTCTACTCCCATCAACTATGCTGATGAGTATGAAATTGACACCAAGGGTACAAACTGGGGTGGTGTGAGCGCCGCTTCTGCCGACGGTCAGGTTCTTGGTCTGAATTTCACCACAACTGATGGCACCGGCAAGGTGACTGTACACCCCTTCATCGCTGTACTCGACCGCGACGTTAACGGCCTGCAGAACATCGTAGCCAACACTGACAATCAGCATGTTATCATGGTCTATGGCGACACTATCGAGGTAGCCGGTGCCGAGCAGGTCGCCGTTTACGATCTCAACGGTGCTCAGGTAGGCAATGGCAACATCACTAACGTTAACGCCGGTATCTATGTAGTAGTGGCTGACGGCCAGAGCTATAAGATCCTCGTTAAGTAAAAAAATTACTCAATACCCGGACCCCAAAGCCGGGTAGCTCTTTAACAGAACAGGGCCGTGGGTTATCGAACCCACGGCCACTAACAAACATTTTGGGTCTTAACTCAAAAACTCTTCTCATTAATATTACTTTTAAGACGACAATGCGCGCAAAATTTATTCTTTCAGCCCTGGCCCTTGCTGCCGGCATTACGGCTCAGGCTGATTATCTTTTCACTACGCAATTCAATTCCGGGCGAATTCCGGCCATCATGTCGACAGCTGTAGCCGCCGATGCGCCGACAGCTGTTGCCACAGACTATCGCTCCGGTGTTGATGCTAACAAACCGGGATGGAATGTGGCCCAGGTGTCTAATGCCTACAGCTACTCTGCAGTGTGTGCCACTCACACTCTGAGCGAGAGCCCCGTTGACGCCACTCTCTCCACACCCGAGTTTACTGTCTCCGGCACTCGTCCTATGGTTCGTTGGACAGCTCGCAGTGTATATCCCTCTCTGCTTGAGGCCTACGAAGTGTCACTCACAGTAGATGGCTCTGATAAGGTGATATACAGCACTAAGGCTGCCCCCTTCGACTGGACAAATTATTCTATCGACATCTCTCAGTACATCGGCAAGACTGTTAAGCTCAACTTCCGTTGTACTTCCGTTAACAAATATATGCTCGCCGTCGACGACATCTATGTAGGCGACCCCGAGGATACCAATATCATCTGCGTAAATGAGACTCCCCTGCTCCACTATGTAGGCAACTCACAGAGCACAGCTCCCGTAAAGGGTTCTCTGGCAAACCACGGCAAAACCATGACCGGTGTTACTGCAGTGCTCAAGTATAATGGTAGGGAGCTGACTCTCCCCGTAGGTGAACTCAAGAGCGGCGAGGAGTTTGACTATGAGTTCAACCTCCCGGTGGCTCTTAATGAGACTTCTGAGTACACCATCGGCTTTAAAGATGCATCTAATGCGTATACCGAACTGGCTGCCGGCAAGATTGTGTGTTCATACTATCCCCGCACTGTCCTGTTTGAGGAATTCACCGGTATGTGGTGCAACACCTGCCCCAAGGGCCTGCTCAAAGTAGAAGAGTATGAGAAGCTCATGGGCAAAAATCTCGCAGTCCTCGGTGTGCATATGTCTTCAGGTTCGAACGACTTCCTGCAGTTGAACCCCTATTATCAGGCAAATAAGCTGTACAGCGTTCCCCGATTGATTGTCAATCGTAATTACTCCACTAATGTTGACCCTATGGATTATGCCGATGAGCATCTCACAGACCCCACATACGCCAAGATTGACATTGTGGACTATAAGATAAATGAGGCTGACGACAATATCCATGTCAAAGCTCGTGTGGAGATGGCTGAGAATGCTGACAATAGTGCAGGCCGTTATCGTGTAGGCTATGTTCTGACACGCGATATACATGCTGCACGCGATATCACCAATATCTTCCAGTCTAACGCTCTGACCGGTGTCAAGTATGAACGCTACGGCATCTTGCCTTCACGCATAGCTTCAGACCTCACAGAGCTCTATAATGTAGTCATCACATCTGACAACGCACACCACGGCTTCGAGGCTTCTCTGCCTGAGCAGATTACTGCCGGCACTCCGATGTATTTCGAGTTTGACATCCCCCGTCCTCGTATGTCTGCAGCTGCCACTGACCCCTCAGTGACCGACTACAATCTCGCAGACTGCCGCTTGGTAGCTTACGTGCTCGACTACAATGATGATCCCTCCACAAAAACTGTCGTTGAGGCTTCTGTCATGAACACTACTGTGCAGATGCTCAATGAGCCCTGCGCCAAGAGCGAAGGTACAGAACCCGGCGGCAACGATCCTGTCGTGCCCTCTGACCCCACTATAGGCAGCTCACACACTGTCCTGCTCGATGAGAACTTCGACAACATCTATAATAAGCAGTATCTTGTGCTCGAGCTTGACCACCAGGCTCCCGCCACTAACATCAACTCATTGTTCCAGGATGCCAACGGTGTCTCACAGCCCTGGTGGAATGCTCGCGACTTCCAGACTTCTACCAACCGCTACGCCATCTCTCACTCTTATTATCAGGGCAACGGCGGCACTTCTAACGACTGGATGTACTTCCCCGCTATCACAGTGCCTACTCCCGGCTTTAACCTGACATTCGGTGCACAGAGCCTCCCCGTGCGTGAAGGCGACGAGCACGCCCTCTCCACTCTGCGCGTTTACATCTCTGAGCAAGCTCCCTCCAAGGATTGGCAGCCCTCTGAGCCTGCGCTCATCGTGGAGAACCTCTCTTACGGCAATGATCGCAAAATCTGCAACAACGACTGGATACCCTTCACCATCAATCTTGATGAGTATGTAGGCAAGACTATCTACATCAGCTTTGCCAACTTGAATACTGACAAAGACCTGCTTTGCGTAGACGATGTTCTTGTGCAGCGTCTTGATGCCGCCGAGCTCTTTGCCAGCGCTCCCGAATATGTGGAGGCCGGCGAGTTCACCGTCAATGCCACTATCAGAGGCACTGCTGACCCCGGTCTGAAGAACTGGAAGCTCACCTTCAAGTGCGGCGACACTACTACCGAACAGTCAGGTGCCACACTCGGCCAGGGTGAAACCAAGGACTTCACCTTCACTGCTACTGTAGGCAGCAACGTTAAAGCTGAATACACCCTGACCCTGAGCTCTGACAACAATGAGGATATCACTGTATCAAGCGCAGTGACCGGTATGCTCTTCTGGCCTACCAAGCGTATCATGATTGAGGAGACCACCGGTACATGGTGCGGTAACTGCCCCAACGCACTCTACACTCTCGAGCTCATCGAGACTGATCCCCGCTACGAGGGCCTCGTGCTCCCCGTGAGCCTGCACGTAGGCAATGACCCGATGAGAAACGAAAGCTATGAGGAAATGTTCGGTCTGGGCCAGGTAGCTCCCATGATGCGTGTAGACCGCGCTGACCAGCTCATCGTTGTTACTCCTGCTGACGTAGCTCCCGACCTGGAGAATGAGACTCTGGCTGCTTATACTATACTGCAACACCTCAACAAGGTGGCTTTGGCTGACATCGAAGTTTCCGGCGAAATCCTCATGAATGCCGGCGCAGTAAGCGGTGTTGACGCTACAGCAGTGCTAAAACCCGCTGTTGACATCGACGGCTCAAAGTATGACATAGGCTTCATCGTCACTGAGAACAACGTGACATGCCCCAACCCGCAGCGTTACGGCAGCGTATGGACACAGCACAACTATCTGCATGGCGATGCCCTGGCTACTTCTGCCAACAACCCCTGGGCTACACTCCCTTCTGAGTTCTCAGGTATGCACTACAACAACGTAGCTCGCGCTATCGGCGATTACTATGGTGTGGCTAACCTGCTGCCCCAGCGTATCATCAAGGCCGGCGAGGAGGTAACAGTCAACCATCAGGTTGGTCTGCCCAAAATCGGTGGCCAGTATGGTGCTTACAATGCCAACAACCTATACCTCACAGCCTTCCTCATCGAGAAGAAAGTAAGCGAGGATATCGTGACCACAATCAACAACTCCAACCGTGTGGCTCTCGGTGAGAACCCCGACCCCTTCGTATCTTCAGCAGAAATGCTCGCTGACTATATAGCAGGTATCGACAACATCACCGAAGGCTTTGACGGTGAGGCTGAGTACTTCAACCTGCAAGGCATACGTGTAGTAGAGCCGGCTGCCGGCATCTACATCGTGCGTCGCGGTGCCAAGGTCACCAAAGAAATTGTGCGCTAATCTACATCCATCCAAGAGCGGGGTCTCCCCCGCTCTTGATATATCATGGCCCTAAGGATTGAACCCCGAAGGGCCAACATAGACAACTTTACTATTAATCTAATATACTAAAACTAATGCGTAAACTTACTACATTAGCAGCGGTTACACTCTGTGCCTTCGGCGCGTTGGCTCAGAGCAGCAACAGCAATCTGACAGCTGACCCCGCTGACGGCAGCACTGTCACTTCTCTGGCTTCCGTCATTGTCAAGTCTGCTACAAGCTCTCCCCTGTGGGACCGTGGCAGCGGTGAAATCGTGGTTAAAAAGGATGGCACAGCATTCTCTACAGTAAGCTGTCGCGACAATGGCAATGACTCTTTCACAATCAAGCTTGACACTGAGGCTACTAAGGCCGGTGTTTACACCATCGAGGCTGAAGAGGGTGCTTTTGAGTATGAGAATGGTTCAAGTGTTGATGCCTTCACACTCACTTACACTATCGAGGGCAGCGCTCAGACCGCCAAGGCTTCTCTGAATATCAATCCTGAACCCGGAACACTCACCACTCCCCTCACTTCATTCTCTATCACTTCAGGCGTTGAGGAGTATCCCGCAATTGAAATCAACTCAGTTGATGATATCCGCGTGCTCAAGAATGGTGAAGACTTCTGCAGTGTTAAGCGCGACAACTCAGCTCGCACAATGACTTTCAACCTCAAGGAGACTGTCACTGAGAGCGCTCAGTACACTGTCGTATTCCCCGCTGACTCATATTACCTCTACAAGTATGTAGACGAGGAGAATATAGAAGAACTTAGCGGCGTAGAGCAGAAGTTTGTCTATGACGTGGAAATCGGTGGCCCGAAATTCAACATTGAGATCCCCGAGACAAAACTCAACCCCAACAGCATCGACCCTGAGGATGCAAGCCTCGTAGACCCCTACGACTTGAAGGGTGGCGAACTCACCGAGTTTAGTCTGACAAATCTGGCAGGTGCATACTTTGCAACTGAGGGTGCCACCGTACACGTATACAACAAGCGTGCTCAATATGATGTACAAGCTGTCGTTACCGCTGATGCTCCCAAAAAGGCTATCACCGGCAACAACATGACTACCACAGTACACTTCACTCTGCCCCAGCCTATCACTACTGACGGCACTTACACACTGGAAATCCCCAAAGGTATCTTCGGTGACGAGGATTACCACAACAACTCCAACAGCGGTACTGCCAACAAGGCTTACACATGGACTGTAGCCTTCACCGGCGGTCTGCCTGAGCCCGGGCCTTCAGTGAAGTATGACCTTGGCCTTAAGGGCTGCAAACCTGCCGAAGGTATGGTTGATATGGATTCTTATACTTGGGAGGTAACTAGCATTATGATTGATGCTGCTTACGACCTGGCTCCCAATTCAACTAAGCAAGCTTCTTTGGTATGTGAAACTGCCGACTACAACCAGAGCGGTATCATCCGTCTATCAATGGCTGATATGTCTACACGTACACTCAGGTTCAATAACAGCCGTCAGCCGAGCAACACCGGTACATACGTACTCACTATCCCCGAGGCTACATTTGGTGACGCTGAATGGATTGAAGACCCCGAGACCGGCCATACTAACCCTGAAATCAAGGTTTACTTCCTCGTTCAAGCCAACGGCGCTATAACTACTGAGTATGACATCGAAGTTGCCTCTGTAACTCCAGCAAACGACGCTACTGTGACTATATCTGAGGAGACTCCCGTCACTATCAGCTTTACCGCCAATGGCGAATACGGCTATCTGCCCGTTTACAAGGTAGGTGTTGCTTGTGAGGCTGCCGAGTACGACGGTACTGCCGCAATAACCTCTGCTGAGACTGCTGAGGGTGTCACTACATTCACTCTTGCTCTCGACAAGGCTATCACAGTTAACGGCGAATACACACTGACTTTCCCCGAGGGTCTGTTTGGCGATGCTGACTATATCGCTAACTGGTCTACCGGCCACGCAAGCAAGGCATTCACATCTGTATTCACAGTATCAGGTGGTGGAGACCAGCCCGAGCCCGCTAAGTATGACCTTACTTACACCGTAACTCCCGAGAATGATGCTCAGCTCCCCATCAATGAGGCAGTATTTGTAACCATCGTCTTCCCCGAAGGAACTGTTCCTACAGCAGACAGCCCCCGTGCTTCTCTCAAAAGCACCGAGGCCAACTACTTCCTGACCGTTCTCTTCCAGAAGGGTGAGCAGGATGGCACATACACTCTGAACTTTGCTACAGCTCCCAAGAGAGAGGGTACTTATACCATCAGCTTGGCCGAGGGCATGTTCTTCAATGCCGGCCTCAATAGCTATAGCCCCGCCATCGACCTGACCTTCCATGTCGTTGATACCGGTGTGGATAGCGTGCTTAACGACGAGGCCGTAGAGGGTGGCATCTATGACCTGAATGGCGTATATGTAGGCGACAAGCTCAATGAGCTCCCAGCCGGCATCTATGTAATGAAGGGCCACAAAGTAATCGTCAAAAAGTAATATAACTATTCTTTAATGCAGAGGTCGCATCCACCCGGGTGCGACCTTTTCTTATTTTTAGTCGCGTCGAGGTTTCAGCGGCGTCGGGTCTGCAACCCGACGCCGCTAACTACAACTTATTAACCGGTCAGATTGAGCAGGAAGCGCGGAGCGTTTGCACTAATTTAGCTCCACGATATGCGAGAGCCAAAGACTCGAGCTTCGTGAGGGTAACGGATACGAGCGTGCATCTATCGAGGAAGCGGTTGCTCTAAAAATTCTATTGTTGTGGTGGGTATGTAATCTGTGACGTGACAAAATACAAACAAGGGCCGGGGATATAACCTCAGCCCTTGTCGGTTTATATGTCTGCGAAGATTAATAGTCTAAATCTATATCTTCCTCTATTTCTATATCTTCCTCTATTTCTTCTGCCTTGCGATTCTTGTTTTCGGGAGCACGCTTAGAGTATCTCTCATACTTGGCGTTCTCCTTGTCTAAGAACTTTTCAAACTTCTTATAGTTGGATGAGCCCATTTCGTCTTCCGTAGCACTACTCAGAATGCCATTTACATCTTCTATATACGGATACTTGCGCAGGAAGTCTACGGACAACTCATGCATTTCGAAGGTGTAGTCCCAGTAGCTGAGATGCTTATCAAGGATTTTAGACCATTCATCATCGTATTCATTTTGGACGGCCATTACCCAATTTATCATCTCAGCATAATCGTCCTTCTTCAGTTTGTCTTTATCCTCTTTGACTATGAATTCTTTGGCCTGACTGTCATTATACCCGCCGGGGTTGGAGCAGCTTGTGGCCCCAAGTCCGAGCAATGCCACCACAGCGGCAGCTCCTATCGTCTTAAGCTTATTCATCTGCATATGATCTTTGTTAATAATCGTAGTCGATTACATAGTTGGGGAGATAGCAGTTAGAGATGAAGCTGTTGTACTCGTTCACAGCATCTTCGTCATACTTGTTTTCAACTTTCTTGGCAATAGTCTCGCCGAACTTCTTGCCCCATTTGTCAACAAACTTCTCCATGCGTTTGATATTGTTCTTGCCGAGCTCTTTCTCCTTCTTCTCGTAGTCTATACTTGTGTCAGTGAACATATCATAGATGTCGGCTATACCACCCCATTTGTTCTCAATCTTCTCCTGGAGGTCCTCCAGACCGTTGGTGAACTTCTTGTCGTTTTTGCCCACTTTGTCAAGCAGCTTATTGAGCTCTTCTTCTACATACAAGGCATACTCCTCGTAGACATCAATGGCCTCGGCCACATCATCCTTTGTAATTTCGCCATCGCTGTATTTATCAGCCAATTTCTCACCTTGCTTACTTGAGTAGCCATTGCATGAGGTCATGCTTATACCCATAAGGGCGATGGCTGCTAACATCATGAAATACTTTAAAGTCTTCATTGCTTTCTTTATTTATTTATTTTATATACTTAGAGATGAATCATTAAACTTTGCCTGCAGCTTTGAGGAGAGGCTCTCATATAGCCCCAGCATTTTGTCTTTCAGCTCTTTGAGCTTTTTGGTATTTGCCTCGCCCAACTGTTGGTCGGTGGACTCTACGCAAATATTAATCAGCTGTTGGTTGTATGGATATTTCTCATCTATCGTGCCCATCAATGCCATATAACCATTACGATAGATGTCGGCATCGGTGCTCTTCTCAATCAAGTCATCGAGGGCTGCAAACCGATATGTATAGGCAGCCTCGGCCAGTGAGAGCATCTCGGCATAATTCTCGTGTGATAGCGTGCCGGCATTGTATAACTCACACAGCTCCTTGGCCCGCTGAGCATCATAATTAACTGCCGGAGCAGGGTAGTCGGTCTCAGTAGTTACCGGAGCGCCACCGGATGGTTCGGAGACGGCCCCATTACTATCGGGGCGAGCAGCGGATGATGAGCAGGAGAGCATGAGCAAAACCGTCAAAGTGCTCGATAAGAGATATCTCAACTTCATCTATTACTAAATTAGATGGCTTTTTATTAACCGGTTAGAACTCTGAATTTCCGAACTTTTCTTCGGTCTTTTCAGAGAGTTTTTGCATCCTTTCGTCTGCTTTCTCTTGCAGACGAGTCCAGCGCTTATAGTTGGCTGCACCCATATTTGCCTCGTCAGACCTTTCCAATATCTTACTTATGTCTTCCAGCTTATCATATTTTTCGAGAGTCTTATCTATGGTTTTATCACTCATTTCATGAAACTGGTCGATATCAGTACTCCTGTTTATACACTTTTGCATATCATCCATGAGAGCATTGAGCCCTTCTTCCATCCAGTCTATACACTCTGAATAGTCGCTCTTGGTCATTGTGCCATCCTGATATTTCTCATACATCCTTACGGCTGCTTTTTCACTAAAGGTAGACACCTTTTCCTCCTCATCGTCTTCGGAGTTTCTGTGCGAGCTTTTGGAGCATGAGCTCATGGCCATCATCACAATGCTCAGCATCATGGCCATCATCATTACCAAGTTATTCTTCTTGTTCATGTTAGTATTTAATAATTAAGTGTCTGCAAATTTACGAAATAAAAAGATATGTTGGGCTTCTGTCTATGTTAAAGTTTGTTAATTATGTTAAAAGATGTTTAATATTAAGTCAACTTACGCTTCCCTTTTTGTAATTTTGCATTTATTTACACGACTAATGAGAATAGACATCATCACCGTCATGCCCGAGATGCTTGACGGCCCACTCAATTGCTCAATATTGAAACGAGCCCAGGACAAAGGCTTGGCCGAGATATATGTGCACAATTTGCGCGATTATACCCTCAACAAGCACCGCAAGGTAGACGACTATCCCTTTGGCGGCGAGGCGGGTATGGTCATGCAAATAGAGCCCGTAGACCGATGTATATCAGCACTCAAGGAGCGACGAGAATATGACGAGGTGATATTCACCTCCCCCGATGGCGAGCTGCTCACACAGCCTATGGCCAATTCACTCTCTCTGGCCGAGAATTTGATAATACTTTGTGGCCATTACAAAGGGATAGACTATCGCATCCGCGAGCACCTGATAACAAGAGAGATTTCTATCGGTGACTACGTGCTCACCGGAGGCGAGCTCCCCGCAGCCGTGATTGCCGACTCCGTGATACGGCTGATACCGGGAGTGATAGGTGATGAGCAGAGTGCTCTGTCAGATTCCTTTCAAGACAACCTGCTGGCTCCTCCGGTATACACTCGCCCGGCGGAATACAAGGGGTGGCGAGTACCCGACATCCTGCTGAGCGGACACCAGGCCAACATCGACAATTGGAAGTATGAGCAAGCCCTGGAACGCACCCGCCGTCTGCGCCCCGATTTGCTACGCTCTGACGAGGCCTCAACCCATAAGGAGTGAATGCCACAGCAAGCCGGAAGTTATGCCGTTTTTGCAGTCTGTATTTTTTTTTGTAAATTTGCAGTCTAATAAGGATATTACCCATGATTGACAAAATCAATGAACTGAAAGCCGAAATCGCAGCACTCACTGCCGAAAACCCTCAGGAGGCAGAGCAACTGCGTATCAAATACTTGAGCAAGAAAGGTTTGGTCACATCTCTTTTCTCAGAGTTTCGCAATGTTCCCGCTGAGCAGAAGAAGGAGCTGGGCCAAAAGCTCAATGAGCTCAAGACCCTCGCCACAGATAAAATAAACGCACTTAAAGAGCAGGCCGCTGACAGCGCCGAGGCGGGTGAAGTGGCAGGCATAGACCTGACACGCACAGCCACTCCGCTACCCGTGGGCACACGCCATCCGCTCACCCTGGTGCGCAATGAGATACTCGACATTTTTGCCCGTATGGGCTTCACAATAGCCGAGGGGCCCGAGATTGAGGATGACTGGCACGTGTTCTCATCTCTCAACTTTGCTGCAGACCATCCTGCACGCGATATGCAGGACACATTCTTCGTGATGCGCGACCCCTCAGATGTGCTGCTGCGCACTCACACCAGCTCCGTGCAGACACGCACTATGGAGAAGACACAACCCCCTATCCGCATCGTATGCCCCGGCCGTGTATACCGCAACGAGGCTATCTCAGCGCGTGCACACTGCTTCTTCCATCAGATTGAGGGTCTGTATATTGACAAGGATGTAACCTTTGCCGACCTCAAGCAGGCACTCCTCTACTTCGCCCGCCAGATGTTCGGAGCACAAACACAGATACGTCTGCGCCCCAGCTACTTCCCCTTCACCGAACCGAGCGCCGAGATGGACATCTCATGCAACCTGTGCGGCGGCAAGGGATGTGCATTCTGCAAAGGCACCGGGTGGGTTGAAATCCTGGGCTGTGGCATGGTAGACCCGGCAGTGCTCGAGGCTTGTGGCATCGACTCAAAGGTATACTCCGGCTATGCCTTCGGCATGGGTGTGGAACGTATCACCAACCTCAAATATCGTGTCAAGGACCTGCGCATGTTCTCCGAGAACGATGTCCGCTTCCTTGACGAGTTTAAAGCAGCACGCTAATCGGCTACGGCAAACCCAATGACACTGAAAGAAAGATACGAGGGCGTACTCTCCGTCTTTGCGGAGGTTATGCCCTCGCCTGCTACTGAGTTGGACTTTGACACCCCATTCCATCTGTTGTTGGCCGTAATCCTCTCGGCGCAATGTACAGACAAACGGGTGAACATCGTATCCCCGGCCCTCTTCAAGGCCTTCCCCACTCCACGCTCTCTGGCAGAGGTGGAGCCTGAAGATGTGTTTCCTTACATCAAGAGCGTAACCTTCCCCAACAATAAGAGCAAGCACCTGGTAAACGCGGCCCGTAAGATAGTCAATGACTTCGACGGCGAGATACCCTCAGACATTGATAAACTGACCACCATACCCGGTGTAGGGCGCAAGACGGCAAATGTAATGCTCGCCGTTGTGTGGGGTAAAGCTGCAATGCCGGTAGACACACACGTCTTTAGAGTGAGTAATCGCATAGGACTGACTAACAACTCCAAGACACCCTTGGAGACTGAAAAGGCCCTTGTGAAGCATATCCCGGCCGACATGCTCCCGGATGCTCACCACTGGCTCATACTTCATGGTCGCTATGTGTGCAAAGCGCGCAAGCCACTGTGTCCGGACTGCCCCATTCGCCCCTATTGCCGCACATACACAAAGTCCTGATTACTAATGTTTTTATCAGACACACCCTCAATCTTACAATATTTCAACATATATTTACGTTAAAATATTGTAAAACTAACCTGTGATGAAAGTACTTATTGCCAGCAAATTTTTCTACACTCGTGGTGGCGCCGAACTGGTGGCCATCTACACGCGGCAAATGCTTATTGAGCACGGTCATCAGGTACGGGTATTTGCCATGGATTATCATGACAACATCCCGCTTGATGAGCATGACACATTCCCTACACAGGTCAATCCTTTCGGCTCGCTGTCTGATAAGGTAAAGGCAGCCCGTCGTGCCTTAGGGCTTGGCGACGTGCGTATAGCTGCCCGGCGTGCGCTGGATGAATTTCAGCCCGACGTGGTGCATCTACACAACGTTCACACATACCTCTCCCCCATTATCGCCGAGGAGGCTCACAAACGTGGCATCAGAGTGGTTTGGACCCTCCACGACTATAAGCCGATATGTCCCTCATATAGCTGCCGTCGGCCCGATGGCACTATATGCCGAGAGTGTTTCCGCAAACCTGGAGCCGTACTAAAATATAAGTGTATGAAAGGGTCGCTGCCGGCAAGTATCCTGGCATGGATTGAAGCACGCAGGTGGGACCGCAAGCGGCTCGAAAGGTGTATCGACACATTCATTGCCCCCTCTGTTTTCATGGGCAAAAAATTAGTTGAGGCCGGGTTTGACAAAAGGAAAATCGAGGTGCTGTGCAACTGCCTCGACCCCGAGAAACTCAAGACCCTGCAAGAATATAAAAGCACTGACAAGCGCCAATCGACCAACGAGCCGTATTTTTGCTACATCGGCCGTCTCTCCCACGAGAAAGGGGTAGAAACCATGCTCAAAGCTTCCGATATGGCCGGTATAAAGCTGAAAGTAGCCGGACGAGGCCCATTGCTCGAACAGTTAAAGGCTACTTATGGAGACAACCCCAACATCCAATTCCTTGGGCATCTCGACGCCCCACAAGTGGCAATTCTGCTCAGAAATGCTGCCGCATCAGTGTTGCCAAGTGAGTGGTATGAGAACAATCCCCTCGGAGTGATAGAGAGCCTGTCTGCCGGCACGCCGGTAATTGGTGCCGATATGGGTGGCATACCCGAACTCATAGAGCTTGGCAAGGATGGATTTACATTTCCGGCCTTCGACGCCGAGGCATTGTCAAACACTATGCTGCGCACCCTCAAACAGCCGTTTGACCGTGAAGATATAGCTGCCAGAGCAGCCATAAAGTTCGGCCGACAGACGCACTACAACAAACTCATCGGTATCTATAAAGGAGACATAATCCACTGATCAGAAGCTCAATGACACCTTCCCAACCTACCATATCAATAGTTGTGCCGGTATATAACGTTGAGAATTACATATACGACTGTGTAAACTCAATCCTTAGCCAAACATTCCGCGACTTCGAGGTGATACTTGTAGATGACGAAAGCCCGGATAATTGTCCCTTGATATGCGACCGGATTGTCGCACGGTATAATGAACTGCCAGAAATGCCATCATTCCGTGTTATACATAAGAAAAATGCAGGGCTCGGCATGGCACGCAACACCGGCATCGAGGCTGCCAAAGGTAGATATGTCCTGTTTCTTGACAGCGACGACACACTGCGCAGAGATGCATTGGAGACCCTCTATAATGTAATTCTCCAAAATCCGGATGTACAGGTGGTTCACGGCAAGCTGTGCCGTTTTGTGGAACTCGGGCTGTGTTCTGCCAATGTCCACTCCGGAGTGCCCAGTATCATCAGAGGCCGGGATAAGTTGCGCAGAGCTGCTTTATGCTGCTTTGCCGCATTTCCGGGCGATGAGCCATACGCCTTGGAGCAATCCTCCTGCGGCGCCTTATACGATATGGAGCTGCTCCGCCGCTATAATATACGCTATCCCTCTGAGAGACAATATATCAGCGAAGATTACATATTTAATTTTGAAGTGGCAAGCCGGGCCACTGCCCTTGCCGAGGTGCCGGACACCATTTATGAATACCGTATCAATCCTCTCTCACTCACCCACTCGGCCAAAGAACACGTAATGCAGCGCGTGGCCACTTATTGCAAACATATTGAGGAACTTATGCTCAATGCCGGCTATGGCAGCGATGCTGCGAAATATGCCTTCGGCTACGCTGCCTCAAGCATACGAGCACAATACAAATATATGTTCATGTCGGCAGAAAGGAACTTCAAGCAGAAGATGCAGAAAGTGCGCGAATGGCGCCATTTGCCATATTTTGAACGCATGGTTAGGGAGTTTGATCCCAGCCTCATGTCGCGCCTTCACCGGCTTAATTATGCACTGTTTCGCACCGGCAGTTTCCACACACTTTATGCCCTTATCAAGCTGCAACAACAGATGCGCCGCCTCAAAGGCACCATCTCCGACTAAGAGCTTGTTTAATAAAAATGTGAATGTCAGGGCGGTGTATTTTTGAGCTAATTTGTCTTGTCTTGCAG
>JAMPDX010000001.1:595773-666781 GCA_023665425.1 Muribaculaceae bacterium | reverse complement strand
GCTAACAAGACTATCTACTGCCCCGGTAAGGCTGTTAACGCAGGTGGTGTAGGTGTATCAGGTCTCGAAATGAGCCAGGATGCTGAGCACCTCCAGTGGAGCGCTGCTGAGGTTGACGCCAAGCTGCACGAGATGATGAACTCAATCCACTCTGCTTGCGTAGAGTATGGTACTCAGGCTGATGGCTACATCAACTACATGAAGGGTGCTAACATCGCCGGCTTCATGAAGGTAGCTGACGCTATGATGGGTCAGGGTATCATCTAATATAGATCCCAAACACATCAATTCATACAGGGAGGTTACCGTCAGGTAGCCTCCCTCCATTTTATTTTCTCTGTAATATTTCCTGAGGACGGTCTTTGATTTGGTCTTCAATAACTTTGGCTTTTGTTGCTGATATGAATAATCCTTTTCATTATACCCCGGATGATGCTTGTATGCGAGAGTTTAAGAAACTGCTTGCTTCGCTGGAATTATTGAAATTAAGTGAAAGCGAAGAAGACAAAGCTGTCTTGCGTGAGATAGAATCCGGCAAGATGCTTGGAGTACTTATAGCAGAAGACAAGCAGGGCCAACGCCATACTCTTTATGCCTTTTCAGGACAGCTTGGCAATGGAGGTTTTAACTTCCGAGGCTTTGTTGAACCGGTTTTTGACTATTTACAGCCTTATGGATATTTTAAGACTAACGAGCGTAAAATATCAGCTCAAAACAGGGAAATAGCAGACTTCGAAACAAAAGTTGTTGCCGCACGGAAGGCCGAATTTGAACAGGCCAAGGTTCACAATGCATCCATTCTTGCTGAATATAAAGATAAATTTAGTGCGAACAAGCAGGAGCGTAATGCACGTAGAATGGCTGGAATATGTGACACCGAAGAGCTGGAGTCAATGATACGCCAAAGCCAATTTGAAAAGGCCGAATTGCATCGTGTAAAAAAGAAACTTTCTCTCGAGCTTACTCACTATCAAGACAACCTGGAACGTGCACAGGCTGAATTGGCTGAGATGAAAGCCAAAAGGCGCAGAGACTCCGAGCAACTGCAATCTTGGCTGTTTAATAATCATGTTGTGATGAATGGCCGCGGCCAAACAAAGAGTATCAGCGACATCTTCGCCGAGACACCATTGCAGATACCACCGTCAGGGGCAGGGGAGTGCTGTGCTCCTAAACTATTGCAAGCAGCTTACAGGCGAGGTTGGCATCCGGTTTCTATGGCCGAATATTGGTATGGCAAACCCAAAGGGGGCGAATTACGTATCCATGGTTCTCATTATCCGGCATGCAGTGGCAAGTGTCTGCCTGTGCTGACATGGATGTTGCAAGGGGTTGATGTTAAACCTCCCTTGGCCGCTGAGCGTCAGGTGGAGGTGCGTCGTGACCCTCGCATTATATATGAGAACCAATGGTTTTGCGTAGTAGACAAACCGGAGGGTATGCTCTCTGTACCCGGCAAAGGACATGCTATGTCGCTTGAGACATGGTTGACCGACAGATATGGTGCTGAGAGTGAGGTGCGACCTGTGCACAGACTTGACCAAGATACTTCCGGCTTGGTGATAGCAACCTTTGGACAACAGGCCTACAAGACCATGCAGTCATTGTTCGCTCGGAGGTTGGTTAAGAAGAGCTATGTCGCTGAACTGCAAGGATCTTATATTGGGCAACAGCACCCGGCGAAGGGGCGCATATCGTTGCCCTTATTGCCCGATTATTTAGATCGTCCCCGCCAGCGAGTCGATTATGAAAAGGGCAAGGAGGCGCTTACCGATTTTGAATTTATCAGTGTTGAAGAAGATCGGAGTAGGGTGATTTTTCACCCTCTTACCGGGCGAACTCATCAGCTGCGTGTCCATGCCGCCTCATCCGAAGGCCTCGGTATGCCTATTGTTGGAGATGTCCTGTATGCAAAAGATCGAGGCGCCGGAGAGAGGCGCCTGAAACTTCATGCTCAAGAATTGGAATTCATATCACCCTTTGACGGGCAAACATATCGTTTTACTGCACCTGTGCCATTTTAGATTAGAAATCTCGAAGTGTATTATGACTACTTGCGCGGCTTCTTATAGTTAAGTATTGCATTAGCTCCTTCGGGGGTCACAGGTATAGTGCGACCACTCTGGCGGATATAGCTTGTTTCCACGCCTTCGGGGCGCTCGCTGTCAGAAGCTATAAACTTCACCAGCCCGCCAGGATACGACTTCACACGGACACGCAGAATAGTCACCCCCTCGTCATTGTCCTCGAGCTCGCTATCAACATAGAAGCGGGTGACGTCTCGTGGGCTGACATCTTTGCCTTGCACGGTAAATGAATAATCTATAAGGTTCTGTATATAAGTGCGATAGAAGTCTGAAGAGGGAGCAGCTATCTTGCCCAATCTGCTGAGTTCGCGCACATCATCGGCAATACCGCAGGCATAGCCTGTGTCTTTCACACCAATGAGCAATTCTCCACCTGAACGTGAATTGAGAAATCCGCATACAGCCTTGAGAATGGCCCATTTCTGCAGCTCCGGGTCAGCTACAGCTGAGGTGTAACGGCGGCGATTGGAAGGTGGATACACCACCGAGGATTTGAACTCAAGGCTGATACTCTCCACACCATAGAATGTGCGGTTGTCAAGAATAGAAACATATTCATCTTCAATGTCGAGTGAGCGGCAGATGAATTGCTTGATACCATCCATCTGCGCGTTGTCCAATAGGTTAAGCAAACTGTTGGAGGCATCTACCAGGGCCTTCGTCTTCTCGATATCTACCGGTTCATCAGCAATGGATACAACGCGTGGCTTTGGGGCCGTATCATGTTTCACCGGTTTACTCTTTTGATACTCCGACAGGATATTGATTATCCGGTGACAGTTGGTTAATTCTATCGGCATATTTTCTCCGGTTACCTCGGGAAGTTTGGATATCGTTTCGCCATGTGCGAAATTTACCTCTTGGCGTAGGAACTCCCGTTGGTATTTGATATATGAGAGTTCGGAAGTACGCCCCATGATACGACACATCATAGCCATGGCAGTGAGAAACTCCAGGCGCAGGCGGCAAGAGGGGAGACCGCGCTCACTTATACGGTGTAGTGCTGTAAGTATAGGGATGAATTTATCAGCCTCGGTACTGACAAAATTGGCTACAACTCGGATGATGTTTATGGCATCTTCCTCCCAATGCCTCATCAAGTCTGTCAGCAGGGCTCTTTCGGCCTCATCTACCGTAAATCGGTCTATATGTTTGTGAATGTCAGCGGCGGCGGCAAGCGATTCACGGTCTATCTCGGCATACATATTGAAGTGAGAGCCATCTAATTTCGGCGGTTCGCGATACATACGCAATGGCACCGGCAATCCCTCATGGCAGCAGAATTCCAAGTCAGCACGCTCATCATCAGAGAGTTCATCGATTTTCTCGGCAGCAAGACCAACATGAATACCGTCGCGAGTCACAAATTCCATACCTGAACTGTAATTTCGCAGGAAGACACCTTCAGCATACTGATCGGCAAAACCGGCAGCATAATAGCGGTAGTCCATCTCGAGCGACGTCTTTATAGTAAAAGCGCAACTATTATTGTATAAACGCTTGACTAATAAATATTTACCCGGCTCGATAGTATTAACTACCGTAGACCATGCCGGGCGGTTGTCAGTAATATCGAGCAACACATTGCCGTGGATAGTTTCGAAAGCGGGATCAACTGTCTCAGCCTCAATTTTATATCCCTGTTTGCGAAGCACCTTTACAACAAACTCATCCTCGGGGCCATATACACCTTTCTTGGCGATTGTAGCCGGCTTGACAAGCTCCATACTCCGCATCAACTTATCTGTAGCTATGAAAAGGCGGTCAAAGTCAGAATATCTTTTATATTCATCTTTCGGCACTTGCACGGTGAAAATTTCGGGCAGCGAGAAGCAGTCAGTAAGGTTGCTATGTTGCAGAGCCTCAGTGTATTGCTTATTGTTCATGGCAGCTATGGACAAGCGGCCTTCCGGGGACAACAGTATCATACCCTTATTCTCGAAGCAGAACCAGTCATTCGGCCCATTTGACGTATCAGTCTTAAAAGTAATCTGAGACAGACGAGTGGCCAGTAAATCATAGTTATTTGCCTGATTGTCAACCTCTTTCCAACTAAATCCCGGGGAAAGCAAGTTGCGACATTTAATACAATTGAGCACCACATTCACGAGCCCTGTCGCCACGTTGCTCGGGCAGCCGGCTTCCGCTTTCAATATAATATCAATGAGACCTGCTATAACCGTATGCAATGTCTGGCCGGCCTTGTGTGCTGCCAGAATAGTAGCGCACATTACGCGCACAATCTCGGGCAAGGGATGATCAAATTCCGCACTCTTGAAGAATGGAGTGGCAAATGAGCGCTTTGCATACTCCTCGCTCATGGTGCGCATACACTCCAAAGTGCTGTTATATTCAAAATTGTCATCCTCCGAGTCCATATATTGATAACTGCGTAGGTATGATGTTAGGGCATCAAAATTCTCAAAAATGTATTCGCTTCTAACTTGAAGCCAAAATTTAGGTTGTTCCATATTAATTAGTCATCTTGTTTCTTATAATTTTACCCGAGTCTGTACGGGGTATGTGGGGAGTGAGGATGGCAATAGCAGGACATTCGTGAGGCTTAAGCAGGCTATGGCATAATGTGTAGAGAGATACGCCGGCGATGTCAAATTCTTTGGCATTGATGCTTTTTGGTTCGGAGAGATGCGGCTCTTCCAAAACGAGGATTATTTGCTCGCCCCATTTGGTATGGGGCTGAGAAGTGATGTAGAAAGTTCTGCCGGGAAGGTGTTGGCTAAGCGTCTGCTCCACACGTTCAGGAATGACCTTCAGCCCACCTGAAATGAGAGCGTTATCGGCTCTGCCAAGAATGATAAAACTGCCGTCAGGGTATATCTTGGCCAGGTCGTTAGTTGTGAGTATACCTATTGTAGGCATTTTTATTACCAGGCAGCCACGTGTATCGGTTGAGACAGATATACCAGGCAAAGTAAAGAAATGCCCCGGCTCGAGGGCTACACGCCGCAGTGCGATATGTGAGGCTGTCTCAGTCATCCCATACGACTCCCATACATTGTTTGCCAGAGTTATAGCTTGAGAACGCATCTCAGCGGTGAGGGGTCCACCTCCAAGTAGCAAGTGCTTTATATGTGGCAGTTTATTCTGCTCTTTGAGCGCAATCATACCCTGCAGCTGAGCGCCTACGGCTGATAATAAGGTTATCTCGGCCGGGGTAGTGGATGCAGTCAATGGGTGAGAGGATGGCTCCTCTATAGTGAGATGGCTCTCGGATATAAGTGCTCTAACGATACACATCTTTCCGGCTATATATTCCGGAGAGAGTATAAGGTGAATAGTGGAGGACTCATCAAGTCCGAAATGGCGGATACTCCTCATAGCCGACTCCTCCATTAGGCGTCGCGGCAATAATATGCGTTTTGGGGTACCTGTGGAACCGGAGGTAAAGGCTTCAAACTCCTTAACCCCTGATTGCCACAAGTTGATGAAGGATTGGCTGAGTTGCAGATATGTGCCGGAATTATTCACGCCATTCGAGTTTGGAAAATTGTTGTCTGTTAACCGGCAAGAGTGCATGGTTAAAATGAAGTTTGTCTCCTGTAAGTTCCAATGGACAACTGAAATTGTTGGTGAAGAGTGCTCCAGTGCCGAGGCCTTGAGGCATATCAACATTGAGAGTAGCCACCCACTGAGCCAAGGCATTGAGACCGACATTGCTCTCAAGAGCAGATGTCACCCACCAGCCGCAACCATACTTTCCGGCAAGTTCTATCCATTCGTTTGAGCCGCTGATGCCTCCGCAAAGACTCGGCTTGAGTATGATATAAGCCGGCCTGATGGCTTGCAGCAGTGTCTCCTTATCCTCGCGACGATTTACCCCTATCAGCTCTTCATCCAGAGCGATAGGTATAGGTGAAATGTCGCACAAGAAGTGCATAAGGTCCCAATGCCCTGCCGGTATAGGCTGCTCGATGGAGTGTACATTATATCGTGCCAGCGCATGTAGAGCTGCGATGACATTCTCCATATTAAAGCCCCCGTTGGCATCAACACGTATTTCGAGTTGCTCGGCAGAGAACCGCTGGCGTATGGCCTCCAGCATACGGAGTTCATCGGCAAAGTTGATGGCACCAATCTTCAGCTTGATACATTTAAAGCCCTCCTGCATTTTCTTCTCAAGGCGTCGGAGCATAGTGTCAATATCTCCCATCCACACCAGGCCGTTGATTTGTATCTCCTGCTTACCCTGAGTGAAATGGGAGGGAAAGTATATACCTCTGCAGCCATTTGTAAAATCGAGAAGTGCCTGCTCAAGCCCGAATTGAATGGAGGGGAATTCTGTTAGATCAGTGCTTTTGCCTAATGCCACATTTGCCAAAGTCTCAATAAGTTTGTACTCATATTGAGGCCCCGTCTCTTTGCTGAGCCCTTCGAAGACGGCCGCTTCACCTATGCCGAAATTATGAGGGTCATGCTCATCCCATACTTTGATAAGACAAGTCACTTTCTCGTACATAATGCCGCGTGACGTGCGGGCCGGCTCTTTAAACTTAAGTTTTAATGGTGAATATGCAAGTCGCATCAGTAAAGTGAATTAAGAGCTTGTTTATTATATATGTTTATCCCGGGAATTTGGGGAACTGGCCGAAATCGGGATCGCGTTTTTCGAGGAAGGCATTCTTACCCTCTTGAGCCTCTTCCATCAGATAATACATCAAAGTAGCATCGCCGGCAAACTCCATGAGACCGCGCTGGCCGTCGAGCTCGGCATTAAGAGCACGCTTAATCATGCGTATAGCCAACGGTGAGCGTTTTAGGATGATTTTCGCCCATTCCATCGTAGTCTCTTCAAGCTTGTCGAGAGGCACAACTTTGTTGACCATACCCATATCTTCCGCCTCCTTGGCTGTGTATTGTTGGCATAGGAACCAAATCTCACGCACTTTCTTCTGACCTACACAGCGAGCCAGATAAGAGCTGCCAAAGCCGGCATCAAAGCTGCCCACCTTGGGGCCTGTCTGTCCAAAACGGGCATTCTCAGAGGCAATAGTCAAATCGCAAACCACCTGAAGCACATTGCCACCACCTATGGCGTAACCATTGACCATGGCTATAACAGGCTTGGGGATAGAGCGGATAGCCTTGTGCAGGTCAAGTACATTCAGGCGAGGTACACCATTCGAGTCAATATATCCGCCTGTACCCTTCACATTTTGGTCACCGCCGGAGCAAAATGCCTTATCGCCGATACCGGTGAGTATTATCACACCAATGTCTTGACGTTCACGACATATAGCCATCGCATCAAGCATCTCAAAATTGGTCTGGGGGCGAAAAGCATTGTATACTTGTGGACGGTTGATTGTGATTTTGGCTACTCCATCACAAAAATCAAAGAGGATATCCTCGTATTCTTTAATTGTTTTCCAGTTATACATATTGTGTTTGTTATATTATTTATTCCAATGGAAGTATGATGTAAGCGTCTTATACCTTAAAGTATTCTTGCAATATACGTGCACTAATATCCGGGTCTACAATAATTTCCAATATAGCCGGGCAAAGGGTAGGAGCCTTGAAAGCAGGCCATATATTCTTAAGAGTACGCTCATTATCGGCCATGTAGTAGTCAAACCCGTAAGCTGCTGCAAGTTTAGCCAACGGGAGCGCCGGCCTTACTGAGAAAAATGTCTCACGGCTTTGCAGTTTGCGAGTGGTGGGTATAAAGCGGAATATTTCCCCTCCACCATTATTGATGACGATAATCTTCAGGTCCGGATTGATACCGGGTAGAGATAGAGCGCCAATATCATATGCAAAACTCATGTCACCGGATATAAAGTAGGTAACTTGCCCATAGTTGAGAGAGGCACCAACGGCAGTAGAAGTTGACCCATCAATGCCTGAGACACCCCTGTTGCAATATGAGGCGTGTATGCCGGTGCAATCAAACAGCTGGGCATAACGTATTGCAGTGCCGTTTGAGAGCTGTAGGTTGGCTTTATGTGGTATGTGAGGGAGGATAAAACTGAATGCCTTTAATGCGCTCCAAGAGGCTCTCTCGATAATGTCGTTGTGCCGGTCGGTGGCCTTAATAAGGGCGGATTGCCACAGGTCGGCATAATCCCCTGTCGGTTTTAGGCGGCACAACGAGTGTGCAAAGTGGGGCAGAAAAGTCTCCGGAGCGGTCTCAATGACACGTGTAAGCCGCATGAATGGGTCGGCGAGCCGGTCGCGCTTGAAGCCCACAGACCAGTGCTCGCATCTGCCTGATTTGCGCAAAAACTCTTTAGCTTTGCGGCTCACGAGAGCTCCGCCCATGGAGATGGCTATATCCGGTTGATATGAGGTGTCGTCAGGGTCTATTACAGCCAGTGTGCGGTCAATACATCCCACTATGCCGGGGGTGTGTATGTTGGCTATAGTCTCAGTCCAAACAGCCACATTCGGCAGGTGTGACAATACTGCGATAGCACGATTAATGCGGTTGGAGGGTGGATACTGACCGACTACTAAGAGTATCTTCTTGTCCCTTGCTTCGGCAGCTAATTTTTGTATCACTTGCGGTGGGAGTGCCGAATGTGTATCAGTGGCTAACACGAGACGATTATTCTCACAAACGGGATGTTGTGCTGATAGAGGGTTGCAGAAATGCATATTGATATGCACTGGCCCCGGGCATCCGCCCATACTTGTGAGGTATGCTTCGTTGGCTATACGATTGGCATACCACCTCATACTATCATCATCTGCTTGAAAATCAGGTAAATCGAACGATGCCTTTACATAATTCCTTAAAGCTTCAAATTGTCGCAATGTCTGACTGTCATCCTGGTCAATCCACTCCGCGGGACGGTCTGCCGACACTATAATCAGCGGTATCCCCTGGTAATATGCTTCGGCCACAGCTGGTGCATAGTTGAGCAGAGCTGTGCCTGAGGTGCAGCACAGTATTGTAGGGCGCCGGCTTATCTGGGACATTCCCAGTGCCATGAAAGCGGCACTCCGCTCATCGATTACCGCATGCTTGCGCATGGCTCCCATATCATCAAGCGCGAGGATGAATGGCGTGTTGCGGCTCCCGGGAGATATCACGGCGTCGTGTACACCCTGTGCTAAAAGCACATTGGCAACTATCTGGCATGAGGGCTTGGTCATGGGCTATAAATTATGGGGTGGTATCTTTGTCGCCGGTTTAAAGCCAAGCAGGAATGCTCCGGTATCCATTCGTTTCTTACCCTGCAGCTGCAGGGAGGTTATCTCGTAAGGGGCGTCGGCACACATCACAGCCATGCGTTTGGGGGTCACGATGATATCTCCCGGCTTGAGCCCCTCGTGTGGCAGATCATCTGCCCTTTTACCGGCAAAAATTTTGAGGGTGTAAGTGCTGCCATCCTCCTTAGCTATCAAGGTGTGGGCTGCCGGGTAAGGTGAGAGACCCCGCACATGGTTGCGAACCTTCTCTACCGGCAGGTTCCAATCTATTGCACAAGTCTCGGTGAATATCTTTGGTGCCGGGATAAATTCTCCCTGAGGTTGTGGCTGAGTGGCCACTTGGCCATCACCACTGATAATGTCGTTGACAGTTTTTATTACCATATCAGCGCCTAAAGCCATCAGACGGTCGTGTACACTACCGGCATCCTCGTCATCGCCGATAGGGATCGTCTCCTGCGCGATGATGTCCCCGGTGTCTATCTCATGCTTGAGGAAGAAGGTGGTGACACCGGTCTCTTTATCCCCGTTCATCACGGCACGATTTATGGGGGCCGCTCCTCGATAGCGGGGCAACAGCGAGGCATGAAGATTGAATGTGCCCAAAGCTGGCATTTGCCATACTACCTGAGGCAACATTCTGAAGGCTATCACGATAAACAGATCCGCTCCCAGTGCGCGCAGCTCTTCTACGAACGTCGGGTCCTTGAGGTTAGCAGGTTGCAATACCGTCAGATTATGCTCAAGTGCATACTTCTTGACAGGGCTCATAAGCAACTTATGGCCGCGTCCGGCTACCTTATCGGGCATAGTGACAACGCCCGCTATTTTGCACCCCTCTTTCACTAATCGGTCAAGGCTTTCAACGGCAAACTCGGGAGTGCCGAGGAATACTATTTTCAGGTCTTCTTTTGTCATTAACAACAATAATTAGTAGTTATTGAGGAGAGCGTAAACCGGGCATTGTGTCAGTCGTCGATATAATGGCGAAGCACACGCCTATATGAATTGAATATTTTGGACTTGGATACGAACCCCACATACTTGCCGACATCAACCACGGGGAGGTTCCAAGCATTTGTGTCATCAAACTTCTTCATGACCACATCCATGGGGTCGCTTATGTCTATACGGGTAGGGGGCATAGACATGAATTTCTGCACATGCATCTTATGGTACAAATCCGGCCTGAACATGATGTTGCGTATGTCATCGAGCAGGACTATACCCTTGAGCATGCCATCGTTGTCTACTACCGGGAACAGGTTGCGTGATGATGTGGCAATGACATCCACCATCTCCTTAAGACTCATATCCGGGCGCACCGTCTTGAAGTCTCGCTCTATTACATTATCCACCTTGAGCAGTGTGAGTACTGCCTTGTCCTTGTGATGAGTGAGCAGCTCGCCTCGCTTGGCCAGACGCATCGTATATATGCTGTATGGCTGAAACATCATCACAGTGCCATAAGAGAGCGTTGAGACGATGAGCAAGGGCAGGAAGAGGTTATAGCCACCTGTCATCTCTGCTGTGAGGAAGATTGCCATAAGCGGTGCATGCATTACACCGGACATCACCCCGGCCATGCCCATGAGAGTGAAATTCTTATTGGATATGTCTATCCCCATGTCCATGTGGTTGAGAACATAGGCAAACAGGAAGCCGGCCATGGCACCGACGTATAGTGATGGAGCAAAGGTGCCGCCCACTCCGCCGGCACCATTTGTGGAGGCGGTGGCAAATACTTTGGTCAAGACAATTAGTCCGATATATACGGCTATAAACCAAATGCTCTCGCGGTCTACATAAAAGAATGAACCATCGAGTATAGCGGCGCTGTTGCCGTCTAACAGACAATTAATGGCGCGATATCCCTCTCCATATAGGGGAGGGAAGAGGAAGATAAGCACCGCCAGAATGACACCACCTATCAAAATCTTATTTGCCCTGTTTTTGATCTTACCAAACATACCCTCCATCAGCCCTATCATCTTGGTGAAATAGAGTGACACGCAGCCGGTAAAGACCCCTAACAGTATAACATACGGTATTTTACCGGTGAAGAACTCCTCAGACTGTGAGAAGAAAAATTCAGCGGAATATCCCTCAAATATGTAAGCCACTGTTGCAGCGCTTATAGAGGAAATCAGCAGGGGCATCACGGTGGTGCCTGTAAGGTCTATCATCAGCACCTCAAGGGTGAACAACATTCCGGCTATCGGCGCACGGAATATACCGGCAATACCGGCAGCCGCACCACATCCAACCAACAGCATGAGCACACGTGGAGATAGTCTGAAGGCTTGCCCTATGTTTGAGCCGATAGCGGCACCGGTGTACACGATAGGTCCCTCAGCACCTACAGATCCACCAAAGCCAATGGTGATAGAGGATGCTACGATAGAGGTGTACATATTGTGTCGTTTAAGCCGCGACTTGCGCTGTGAGATGGCATACAACACCTTGGTGACACCATGCGAGATATTATCCCTGACCACATATCGCACATACAGAGTAACAATCATGATACCTATCACCGGCAACACAAGGTATGGCCAGTTGGCTGAGGTGGTGCTAAGATGAGCTGTCAGCGTGCCTGATATGGCATGGATGAGATACTTGAGCAACAGGGCGGCAAAACCACACACAATACCCACTACGAGTGCAAGGATGATGAGGAAGCTCTTCTCCTTTATGTGCTTCTCTCGCCATGCCACCACCCGCAGCCATTGTGCGTGCCATCGTCCACTATGTTCTCGGTAGCTCATGCTTTGATTGTATTAATTTTTTGACATCAGACACCACGCCCTTTAATCACCGTCTTGATGGTGTAGATGAGTATCTTAATGTCAACGGACAGGGATATATTTGATATGTATATCAAGTCATAACGCAGACGGCGCACCATCTCATCCACATGCGAGGCATAACCGTATTTTACCATACCCCACGATGTGATGCCGGGGCGCACCAGATGCACCAAGGTATATGCCGGGTCATACTCCATAATTCGCTTTATGAAATATGGCCGCTCCGGGCGAGGACCCACGAGTGACATATCCCCCTTGAATACATTCCAAAACTGTGGTAACTCGTCTAACCGATACTTTCTCAAGGTCACTCCCAAGGGGGTAACTCGCGGGTCATTCTCATTGGACAACTGTGGCCCGTCAGCCTCGGCATCGGTGCGCATTGACCTGAATTTATATATCTTGAATGGGCGCCGACGGTAGCCTATCCTCTCTTGAGTGAAGAGAACGGGGCCCGGTGAGCTGCGCTTTACCAACATAGCGATGACACCCATGGGAATTGCAAGAAAGAGGAGTGCTAATGAGGATATTACTACATCAAATACCCTCTTGATATTCTTTGTTGCCTCACTCACATTGGCCGAGGAGGCGTCAATATAAGGCTCTTCATATATGCTTTGCAGTCGGATATTGCTGTTGAGGATGGAGATAGACTCTGACAAAATCTTAATAGGTATCTCAAGAGGGATGAACATATTTATCAGATGCAGAGTCTCCCTCTCATCCGGGTGGGGAGAAGTCAGAATAATCTCTTGGATATCCAGCTGTCGATATTTTTCTATTATTTCTTCGCAAGTGTATACCTTCTCATTGTCCGGGAAATTTTGTTTGTGTCCGTGGGTGCAAATATATCCGGCAAAGTGCATACCGGTATTGTCGCTGTACTGCTTGATTTTAAGCCCGGTAGGCACCGCGGAGTCGGGTGAGCCCGCCACAAGTACATTGTATTTTTTCAGACCGGCGCGGAAGGCGTGCATCATGCGGGC
Source organism: Muribaculaceae bacterium (assembly GCA_023665425.1). Classification (GTDB taxonomy): domain Bacteria; phylum Bacteroidota; class Bacteroidia; order Bacteroidales; family Muribaculaceae; genus Lepagella. The sequence goes on along the minus strand of JAMPDX010000001.1, from coordinate 653,722 downwards.
CGTGACTAACCAGCGGCCAATGTAGGTGACAACGACAAGTATTGTGTATAGGCCCAGCAGCAACAGTATGTTGGTGGCTCGCACGGAAGTGGCCTGATTGGTAAGCAGTGCGAAGTAGACCAACAATGTGCCGGCTATCTGTGTGAGAGCTGTGGTGAAGAACTCCTGTAGCCTGCGGCGCTGAAAGGGCTCGTTGTAGTAGCCTGACAGCCAATACAGACACATAAGCATCAAAGGAATGAATATCTGTTCATACACCAGCACATTTGAGGATAGGAAGGCGTGCAGGGTGTTGAAGCCGGTGGCTTTGGTGGGCAGTGAGTTGAAGCGAAGTATGTCAAAAAGCAGAATACCGATGTTGGCTGTAACCAAATCGGCGACAATGTACTTTATGCGTTGTCTTTTTTTGCTTAACATACTTATGTGCTGACGAGCTCTTATCTATTTTCTTATTATTTTAAACAGGCCCCCTTTGGAGATTTTGATTATTGAGGAAGGCTTGTGTGTCGATGTGTCATTCCGGTGATAGTGAGCAATATAGTCTACCGAATTGCAGACCTCCGCTTCTATCTCGCTGAAAATAGCCGGGGTAGGGTGTCCGCTGATATTGGCTGAGGTAGAGACGATGGGGCGGCGCAATCCTCTGAGCAATGCTTGACAATATCTCTCATCAGGTATGCGTACACCTATGGAGCCATCTTCGCTTATAAGGTTGGATGCCAACCCTATGGCATTGTCCAGTATTACAGTGACCGGAGTCGTAGCCTCGCTCATGAGCTGTAGAGCTACCTCAGAGGGATCATCTATATAACGCTCCACCATAGCCACACTGTCCATCAGTACGAGCATCGACTTGGTCAGTGCGCGCTGCTTAAGCTCATAGATACGTGCTACAGCATCAGCATTGGTAGCGTCGCAGCCTATACCCCATACAGTGTCTGTGGGATACAATATAATACCGCCTCGCTTCAATACTCTGACTGCCTCGTTGATATCCTCTCTGAAGGGGTCCTTCGGTGTGTTTTTATCGTCGTTCATTTCACTGCAAAATTACGAAAAAAATCGCTTACAGGCAAGAACATTATTCGTGCACTTCTCACACATTCTCAAAATCGCGTAGCCATGCTACAGCACTTGCATCGGAGGGCATGCGCCAATCACCACGTGGAGAGAGGCAAATAGAGCCTACTTTAGGGCCGTCGGGCATACACGAACGTTTAAACTGTTGCGTGAAGAAACGCCGATAGAATGTGTTCAACCAATGCTTTATGGTCTCGTTATTGTATTTTCCGGCAAAGGCGTGGCGAGCCAAAAAATATACCTTGGCGGGAGATGAGCCATAACGCAGTGTCTGATAGATGAAGAAGTCGTGAAGCTCGTATGGACCTACGAGGTCTTCGGTCTTTTGCACTATTTCACCTTTGTCGTTGGCCGGTATGAGTTCCGGGCTCACGGGTGTATCTATGATGTCGAGTAGCACATCTCGCAGCTTCCGGTTGGTAGTGTCATCAGCAAACCAAGCAACCAGATGACGCACCAGAGTCTTGGGCACGGAGGCATTGACGCCATACATTGACATTTGGTCAGCATTATAGGTGCACCACCCCAATGCGAGCTCACTGAGGTCGCCGGTGCCTAACACGAGTCCTCCGGTCTGTCCGGAGATATCCATCAGCAGTTGAGTGCGCTCTCGAGCCTGCGAATTTTCGTAAGTGAGGTTGTGGTTATAGATGTCGTGATTTATGTCCTTAAAGTGCTGGATGACTGCATCTTTGATGCTTACCTCTTTGAAGGTGGCTCCTATCAGACGTATTAGACTGACGGCATTGTCATAGGTGCGGTCTGTGGTGCCGAAGCCGGGCATTGTCACACCGATAATATTCTCTGCCGGGAGTTCTAACCTTTGGAATGCAAGGTCGGCCACCAGTATAGCCAAAGTAGAATCCAGCCCACCGGATACACCCACAGTAACGGACTTCATGCCGGTGGCACGAAGTCGTTGCATAAGTGCTTCGGCCTGAATGTTGACTATCTCGCAGCAGCGCTCACGACGCTTGTCCAGGTCGGCTGGCACAAACGGGTCTGCTATAATTTTGCGTTTCAGGTCTGAGGGCTGACCGGATGTTTCGATGTGTGTGTCCACTATGCGATAATCCGGCAATGTTATGCCCCCCACAGCGTTATCTGTGAAGGAGTTGCTCTGCATCTTGTCGTGAAGCAATGCTTCAATATCTACATCAGCAAACTCATACAGCTCTCCAGCGGTAAAACGTGGCGACTCCGCAAGGAGTGTTCCATTCTCGGCTACTATGGCATTGCCGCTATATACCAGGTCGGTGGAAGATTCCCCCGCGCCGGCTGAGGCATACACGTAGGCTGTACGCAATGTGGCGGACCGGCTGCGTATCAAGCTCATCAGATAGTCATGCTTGGCGGCTAACTCATTTGAGGCTGACAGATTGACTATCACGGTGGCCCCGGACAAGGCTGCCGGGGTAGAAGGGGGAAGCGGTGTCCACATATCTTCGCATATCTCGATGCCTACTTTTACCCCTTCCACATCTATTAAGATGTCGGTGCCAAAGGGTATCATACCGTTCTCAAGATATTCGCAAGGTGCTATGGTAGTAGCACTTGCAAACCATCGCTTCTCATAAAATTCAGAGTAGTTGGGCAGATATGTCTTTGGTATGATTGCTTCTATTCTGCCGTTGCAAATCACAGCAGCACAGTTGTATAAAGCATTGCGATGCATTACCGGCGCACCAACTGCCATAGCCATTCCGGGCAGGTGTTTGCTGAATTCCGCCAACTCATTGAGACCGGACATCGCATCCTTGAGCAATCGGCTTTGCATGAACAGGTCGGCACAGGTGTAGCCGGTAATGCATAACTCGGGGAAGGCAAGCAGTTGCACCTTGTCGGCGTGTGCTCGTTCTGCCAATTCTTTTATATGCTGTACGTTGGCATTCACGTCAGCTATCTTGATGGTCGGCACCGCGGCACCGACTCTGAGAAATCCAAATTCGTTCATAGCCAAATTTTTTACAAAGTTAACAAAAATAAATCATACTACTCAGACGTTTCTTTATAAAAAGCGATGTACAGACCATTAGTAAGCGTGATGATACCCTTTTATAATAGTCGGGAAACCCTCACACGGTGTCTCGACTCTATCGTTGCGCAGACATATAGGCCCCTTGAATTATTGCTTGTTGATGATTGCAGCCTTGACGGGAGCCATGAGATAGTCGAAAGGTATATTGCCAAAAATAATGATGACTCGTTGCTCATAAGGTTAATGCGTCAGTCGGGGAACCAAGGGGTCTCTGCAGCTCGCATCGTTGCGATACAATCGGCTACGGGAGAGTACATTACGGCCGTAGATGCTGACGATTATATTGACCCACAGACTATTAGCGAGTATGTTGCGGCTGCACGTATGGGTGAGGTTGACATTGTGGCTGCCGGGATGACTTACGACTATTCAGACCGAAGCACTCTGTGGCTTTTTAAGCCTAATGAGCAGCTACATCTTTCGCAAGTTACTATCAATGCTTTTCATTTCTCCCTCAACAACAAGCTGATACGTACATCTCTGTTGCAGCAAATAAGTGGTCTTACTCCGGGACATGATTGTTGGGAAGATTTGGGTACGGTAGCCCGTCTATTAGCTATAGGAGCCACCACCACGATACTCAACAAAGGATATTATCACTATGTGCAAGAAAGCTACGGCTCAATAACCAAGTCAGCTTCAGATAAAATACTGCATCAGCATATCGAAGTGGCCCGTTCACTTGAGGAGTGGATGTGTCAGCATGGTTATTATAAGGAGAATGAGCAATTTATGCTCTATCTAAAGTTTATAGCCAAGGTGAAATACCTGCGAAATATTTCGGCATTGCTGCGTCATCCTCTTGGTCGGTTGAGACAATGGCGCGACACCTTTCCCGAGGTAAACAGCCACATTATGTCCTTCAAACATGTGCCTCTTCACTACCGAATCATGTTTTATGGTGCGCACATAGTCAGCCACATGTTGCCCGGCAAATAATACCCCATCTCATAAACTTCTTGAGAGAAAGGGGCTTATTCCAACGATGTGATATACTCTTCTATCTTCTTGACGGCGTGGTGATAGTTTGCTTTGAGTGCGCCCACGGAAGTGCCGAGTATCTCTGAGATTTGTTCATACTTCATGTCGTCAAAGTAGCGCATATTAAACACTAAGCGTTGCTTCTCCGGCAGTGTGGCAATAGCCTTTTGCAGCTCAAGCTTCAGTTCGTCGCCATCAAAATATTCATCGGCTTCAAGGTTGCGAATGAGGAATGAATCATTCTCTTCACTGTCAGAGTCAATCTGCTGCGCCTGTGTCTTGCGCTCCTTGTTGAGGAAGTTGATGCTTTCGTTTACAGCAATCTTATATAGCCAGGTGGAAAGCTTGGCGTCGCCGCGAAAATTGCACAGATTGTTCCAGGCCTTCAAGAAAGTATTCTGTAGCAGGTCATTAGCGTCATCATGGTTGACTACCATCTTACGTATTTGCCAATAAATCTGTTCGCCGTATTTACGCATCAGGCGGTCAAAAGCTTGATGGGCGAGCTTCGGGTTCTGAAGTTCGGCCACCAATTTTGCTTCGTCAGTCTGTTGCTCAGTTGCCATGCCGGATACGTTTCTTACCTTATGTTACCTGCCTCATTTAAGGCAATGTGGACGGGGTAGCTAATAATAAAGGTGTATCAATCTCAAAATGTTGATACACCCTAAATAATAGTCGGGGTGACAGGATTCGAACCTGCGACCACCTGGTCCCAAACCAGGTGCGCTACCGGACTGCGCTACGCCCCGAATTGCAAGTGCAAAGTTACTAAAAAAAAATGATATAGCACCAAGATTATTCCACTTTTATTAAATTTATCGGTGCATTTTTTATGAAATGGTCTCTAATTGGTAGAGTATCAGAAGTTGACGCCAAATCGCAGCACTGCGGAGTTAATATTGTCGCCCGAGTATGGAATGTCAAGATCTGTGGCATGGCGAAGCGTGTAGTAGCTGTAGGCCAAGACGATATGGCTCTGGAACGACTTGCTCATGGCCAGATTTACACCCAAACCGAAGGACCCGTAGGCACCACCGAAGGAGCCGGAGTCATTAAGTGTATTGAAGGAGTAGCCCGCCTTGAGCTCAAAGAACAGTAATGATGGCTTACTGCGAAAGGATGTGCGCAGCAGTGCATACACCGGGATAAATGTATATTTGTTGCCAAATGCCTTATGCATACCGGCACCTAAGGCTGCCGTGCGTATCCAGTTCCCCTTGTAGCCGAAATATGTTTCTGCGTCAAAGGTAGACAGATCTTCGCCGCTCAAATCGATTGATGCACCTAAATCAATACCCCATGTGAAGTGCTGACGCAAACCGGAAAATTTCTTGGTCGTAATAGTGCTGTTGGACTCATTTTCAGACAAATCAGTTGAATTAGCTTTGGCTTTGGGTTTCTTACCGGGGCGTGCAGTAAAAGCATCACTTGCGCCATCGGCGAACATAATGCTCTGCGTATTGGCATAAGTGTCGAGATTAGCCGATGAGCCCGAGGCATCGGTAGTATATTGTCCTTTGGGAGCAAATACATTAGAAGCCTCCGCAGCAGTAGCTACGGGGGCTTTTATGCAGAGTACGGCAGCAAGTATGCATGCCGTGATGATTGTTTTTGCAGTTACGTTCACAATACTCAAAATTCCGGGTTATAGTAGTGAGTGAGTCGCCATATTGGCGGGGTATCTGTGAGAGGAGGGGGAGGAAGAGTTGTTTATCAGCTGCCTAAATAGCTCTTGAGTAGTTTGCTCTTTTGACCTATAAGGCGTTTGATAGCTTTCTCCTTTATCTGGCGTACACGTTCGCGTGTAAGGTCAAATTTAGCTCCTATCTCTTCGAGAGTCATCTCCTGGCATCCAATGCCAAAAAACATCTTGAGGATTTCGCGCTCGCGGTCATATAGCTGTCTGAGCGCTCGGTCCACTTCTTTTGAGAGGCTCTCTTGGTTGAGGGTGGAGTCAGCCATGGGGCTGTCATCATTGGGGAGCACATCAAGCAGTGAGTTATCCTCGCCATCCACAAAGGGAGCATCCACTGAGATGTGTCGGCCTGAGACCTTGAGAGTGTCAGAGATTTTATCTACCGGTATGTCGAGGCGTTCAGCGAGCTCTTCGGCAGAGGGACGGCGCTCATTTTCCTGTTCAAACTTAGATAACTCTTTTGAGATTTTGTTGAGCGAGCCCACCTGATTGAGGGGTAGACGAACTATACGACTTTGCTCGGCAAGGGCCTGCAGAATGGACTGACGTATCCACCATACGGCGTAAGAGATGAATTTAAAGCCTCGTGTTTCATCAAACTTTTGGGCGGCGCGGATTAGACCCAAATTGCCCTCGTTGATAAGGTCCGGCAGGCTGAGACCTTGATTTTGGTATTGTTTGGCAACTGACACCACAAAACGCAGGTTGGCCTTTATAAGTTTTTCAAGAGCGGCGTGGTCGCCCCGCTTGATACGTTGAGCCAATTCCACTTCTTCGCTAACGGAGATTAGCTCCTCACGTCCGATTTCTTGTAAATACTTGTCCAGTGAAGCGCTCTCGCGGTTAGTGATTGATTTGGTAATTTTAAGTTGTCTCATAGGTGGCTGTGCAAAATATAGGCAAAGTTAGCGAAAAAAACTGAATAAAAGAAATTTTTTAGCCTGTTTTATGATATGTTAACATAAAAATATAAATTTACATAGTCCCGGCAGGGGGACTCTCTGCTTGGACTATGCAACATATTATCTCTCAGATACACACCGCCGAAGGGGGTGCAGACGGTACAACGTTGTGCTACTTCCGCCTCTGGGGAGCAATGGTTATGCTCCCAGGTAGCTTTGTAATAGCTGGTTCTTTTGACGTTTGAGGTTACGTATGGCAGTCTCCTTAATTTGACGTACACGTTCGCGGGTCAAGTCATATTGCATGGCTATCTCCTCCAAGGTGCGCTCCTTGCACCCTATACCATAGAACATCTTCAGCACGTCTCGCTCGCGAGGTGATATCTGGCTTAGGGCTCTATCCACCTCTGTGGAGAGGGACTCAAGGTTAAGTGAGGCGTCAGCACGTGTGCTATCCTCATTGGGGAGCATGTTTATGATGGTAGTCTCCTCACCATCTACAAGTGGGGCATCCATTGAGAGGGGGCGGCCGGAGGCTATGAGCATATCGGTGATCTTATCTGCCGGAGTATCAAGCATCACACTCAACTCTTCGGGGGTGGGGCGACGCTGATTCTCCTGCTCAAAACGGCCTATCTCACGGTTGATCTTTGCCAAATCGCCTACCTGATTAAGGGGCAGACGTACCAGACGACTCTGCTTGGCCAATGCTTGAAGGATGGCTTGACGTATCCACCACACAGCGTATGAGATAAATTTGAAACCACGTGTTTCATCAAACTTCTCTGCTGCATGTATAAGGCCTATGTTACCCTCATTTATAAGGTCGGTGAGGTGGAGTCCTTGATTTTGATATTGTTTTGCGACTGAAACTACGAACCTGAGGTTAGCGTTCACAAGACGATTGCGAGCGCGTATATCACCCTTCTGGGTGCGGTGCGCAAGTTCTACCTCCTCATCCATGGTGAGGAGTTCATATCGGCCTATCTCTTGGAGATACTTGTCGAGCGCGTAGCTGTCGCGGGTCGTTATTATAGGATTTATCTTGATTTGTTTCATATCGGTTGAGCCGAAAAAGCGTGCAAAGTTAGTAATAATTTCGCAAACTACAATCGCTCGGTTCAAAAAATTTCACCTCACATAGTGTGGGCATCTTCAATCCTAGCGATATATAGACTTGCTAATTCAAGAACAATCAATACATTGTGTAGGTTTATTGAAATTCCTCTTTTAACATTCGCCTCGACATAAAGACACGGGCGAAAGAGTTTGTCAGACGTGCCAACCACTCTATTCGCCCGGAATTTATTCTAAGATTTCAGGTGCTGCAATTCTTGCAGGGCATAAATTTTATGAAATGGACTCTCACTCAGCAGCCAGATTTACGGCATAGTAGCCGCGCTTGCCGGTGGTATAGATGCCGGTGATGAACATCACACGGTCTGCCTGTGAGCCTTGCATGATTTTATCATACAGATACTCTACATCATCGGGGCTTGATACCGGGGTATCGTTTATACTCATTATGATGAAGCCATCCTTGATGCCGGCCTCTTTCATGGGGCCATTCTTCAAGCCTGTGACCTGCACGCCGTTTGAGATACCGAGGCTCTTCTTTGTCTCGGCAGTGAGCTTCATGAAGGCGCAACCCAGCGAAGTGACATCATCCTTCTTTGTGATGGACGTGTTGCCGCGGTCATTCTTAAGAGTGGCTGATTTGGTGTACTGTTTGCCGTCGTGCAGATATGTAACTGTGATCTTGTCACCGGGGCGGAACTGGTTCATCTGCTCTATGAGTTGAGCGGAGGTGTGGATGTCATTACCATTAATCTTGGTTATCACGTCGCCCTCTTCAAGCTCAAGCTCGCGAGCAGTGGAGAGGTCCTCTACAGCGGTGATGTAGATACCAGCCACAGCGCCCTTAACTTCTTTATCTTTAGCGAGTTTGGCATCAAGCTCCTGATAGCGGATACCCAATACGGCGCGCTGTACGGTGCCATACTCCTTGATGTCGCTTATAATCTTTTTCACCACGCTTGTGGGGATGGCAAAGGAGAAGCCGGTATAGCTGCCGGTGTTGGAATAAATTGCAGAATTGATACCTATCAGCTGTCCGTTAAGGTTGACCAAGGCTCCACCTGAGTTGCCGGGATTAAGAGCCGCATCTGTCTGGATATATGAATCAAGACCAAGGCGCTTGGCTCCATTGCCGGAGCTGATACTACGAGCTTTGGCTGACACGATGCCTGCTGTAACGGTGGAGTTAAAACCGAAGGGATTGCCTACTGCCAATACCCATTCGCCCACCTTGACGGCATCTGAGTCGCCGAATACTACAGGGCTCAGTCCGCTCTCGTCTATCTTTATGAGGGCCAGGTCAGTAGCTTCATCAGCACCAATGATTTTCGCTTCATACGAGCGGTTGTCATTGAGAATGACTTCCACTTTCTCAGCGCCATCTATCACATGGTTGTTGGTCACGATATAACCGTCTTCACGGATTATAACTCCCGAGCCCAGACCACTCTGTACGGGCTCGCTATTTTTTTGCTGTGTTTTGGGTTTTTGGCGCTGTTGGGGGGTGCCAAAGAAGAATTCAAAGGGGTCAAACATATCACCGCCAAAGGGATCGTAATATTGTTGTTGTGAGCGGCTCACATAACTCTTGATACATACTACAGAGTTAATTGTCTTCTCAGCAGCTTGAGTGAAGTCAGTCTGAAAGGCGGGTGTGGTAGCTGTGCGCACAAATTGATAATCATCTTGTGCCTGCATGATAAATGCTCCCGAACAAAGCATTAGTCCGGCAGCTGCAATAGCTTTAATGTTGAAATTTTTCATTATGACTTGTATTAGTTATTTTCGGTAAGAGTAGCACTCACCGAGGGTCTACATTAATAATTACGCAAATTTAACGTTATTATTTCCTTCGGCCAAATCAAATAATTTACTTTTAGCATTATTTAATACTACGCGCTCAAAATGTAAAAAAGTATTTATAAGTAGCTATTCAATTATTCCGGACTTGCGGAATAGCTTTTCATAATAAGCGGCTTTCTTTTCCAAGGCGAGAGGATAGGCACGGCTTGTAGACGGCATCCTCCAGATGTTTATAAATTGTGCCTTGTTACCGATAGTGATAGTAGTAGTCACCATTTCACCCATTTTAGGTATTTCGGTGTCTGTGAGGGTGGCTATTACTCCGGCAGCCTTTTCACCCGTGGTGGCTATGTCATGGCATTCGGGCATCTGTGCCAACAAGTCAAACAGATGCACCGGCTCCACTATTTCAAGAAACTTGTCTGAGGCATTACTTTTTAGACGACGCACCTTTCGGCCGGTATCATTCAGAGCTATATGCTTATGGGTCAACAACAGCTTAATATCCGGCAGATTAAATGTTTTAGTCTCCGTATTGTATAGGGCAAACTTGTCAGCGAAGAAGATTATGCCCATCATATACCAGAAATCATTTGTCCGGTTAGGATAATAAAAGTCCATACTCCACCTGTGTGGCTGGGGCGGAAATGTCCCCATGATGAGCACTTTCGCACCATGTGGAATAAATGGCGGCCACGGATGCTGTTCCAACTCCGGCATCCCTTCAACAATCTTTTCTTCTTTAATTTTCATCTTAATTGATTTATCTGAGTCCTCAGAATATTAACAATCAACTCCGCCTGAGGTTTATGGCATATGAGCAAGAGGGAGATACCGAACCGGTACCTCCCTCTTTTAATGGGATGTTTAATAGCTTATTATTTAGCCTCGATAACAGTTACTGCGCGGTCGAACTGAGCACCCTTGATACCGAAGTCGGTAAGGTTGTTAGCATCAATACGCTTCTCGAGCTGGCTGGCGGGAACGCCGGCGTTAACCAGGCAGTTGTAAACACCATCTACACGCTCGTTACGCAGACGATTGTTGATAGCATCGTTACCGGTGTAGTTATCAGCCCAGCCGGTGAGGATGTATTTCTTGTCGGGGTTAGCCTTCATAGTCTGAGCCATTGACTCTACCAAAGTCTTCTCGCGGCTTGAGAGTGTGGAGACATTGATGGGATAGTATACAGTAGCCAGTGCGTTAGCGCATTCGCAGTCCTTGTTAGGACGGTTCAGGCAATCATCAAGCTGACGCTGCAGGTCGCGGATCTTGTTGTCGGCATTAGCCAAACGAGCTGCGAGAGCATCACCCTCAGCATCTGTGTACTTCCATGTCGGGCAGATAGCTGTTGTGGGGCAGTTCCAGTCAGTCTTGTTGAACTTGTAAGTGATACCGACTTGAGCAGCCAGTGAGCAAGACATGTTCTGACCTGCTTTGCCACGGTTAGCATCTTCGTTGGTATCATAGTCCATTACGGTAGCTTCCAGGTCGAGGAAGATATCGAAATGCTTGCTTATGTTGAAGTTGTTGGTGTAACCCAGTGAACCATAAAGTGTGCGGTTGTGAGCGTTGTGCCAAGCATGATCATCGGCGCGGTGCTCAAATGTCCAGTATCCGCCACCACCAAGGTGAACTACACCATTATACAGACGGTTGGGGTTGTAGCCGCAGAGCCAGTTTGTAACAGAGAACATGAGCTCGATTTTGGGACCCAGTGTTGCGAAACGCTCGGGATACCAAGTCATACCGTCATGCTGGCTGATGGGGCCGAAGTGAGGATCACGGAAGTAACCGTCAGGAGTTGTAGCGCCACGATTAATAGCACCGCTGACACCAAAACGGAATCCCCATACGGGAGTAAACCATTTGCCGATATAGATATCAGCGCTGGCACCGATACGCTGGCCAAACTTAGCCTCTGTGTCGTGATTTGTGAAGAGTACATTGGCACCACCCTGAGCAGTGATGAACCAGTTAGATCTCATCGGGTTGATGAGAAGACCTTGGCTGCAGTCTTCTACATAGGTTACTTCTTGGGCGTTAACCTGTGAAGCACCGAAGAGAGAAGCACAAGCGAGTGCGAGTAAAGCTACTTTCTTCATAGTTGTTATTATTTTGTGTTTATATACTTTTTATAAGTATTGTATCTGGGACATTTCGGCTATACAGCCATTAAAATGATGTACTATTCAAGTTGTTGTACAGCTTTATAACAACTGAGAGCCGAAATTGTCCCGCAAAGTTACAACTTTTTTTTAGATTATAACGGTTTTACTGTAAAAAAAGTTTAACAAGAGTTAAAATATTATCGGTTGTATACCCAAACTTTTCGTCGAGAACTTTATACGGAGCTGAGGCACCGAAGCGCTCAAGACCATATACCTTCCAGTCTCCGGCCATCAATGGGTATAATGTAGAGGGGAGCCCGGCTGTTAGTCCGAATCTCTTGACACCGGTAGGTATCACTGACTCGCGATAGGCTTGGTCTTGATCCAGGAAGAGGCCTATTGAGGGCACTGAGACCACGCGGGCGTTAACGCCCTCTTCGCCTAACTTCTTTGCCACGTCGCAAAGCAGGCTCACCTCGCTGCCGTTGGCTATGAGCACGATGTCGGGGGTACCTTCGCCTGTCTGCATCAGGGTGTAGCCGCCACGTTCTGCCTGGTGTGCTTGCTGCATACGGTCTGCTCCACCCAAATCGGGCACATCCTGGCGAGAAAGGATAAGCACAGTAGGAGTGTCATTGTTCTCCATTGCCATACGCCATGCCTGCACTGTCTCGGCACCGTCAGCCGGACGCAGTACGAGCACTGAGCGACGCCCTGCAAAGTTATGTAGTTCCTCGAGCAAGCGTATCTGAGCCTCGTGTTCTACAGGCTGATGGGTGGGGCCATCTTCGCCTACGCGGAAGGCGTCATGTGTATATATATATTTTACAGGCTGCTCCATGAGGGCGGACATACGGATAGCAGGCTTCATGTAGTCAGAGAATACGAAGAAGGTACCGCAAGCTGCATACATACCACCGTGGAGCACAATGCCATTCATGATAGAAGCCATTGTGAGCTCTGCCACACCGGCATGGAGGAAGCCGCCACCAAGGTCTGTGCGGGTCAGTGCGCGAGTCTTCTTGAGGAAGCCGTCAGTCTTGTCAGAGTTGGCAAGGTCTGCACTTGACACAATCATGTTGCCGACATGTTCTGCCAAGGTTGACAATACTGTGGCAGAGGCAGCACGGGTAGCTCCGTTGGGCTTGACGGGGATATTGTCCCAATCAATGTTGGGGAGCTTATGCTCTAAGTAGTTTTTGAGCTTTTTGGCCAGCTCCGGGTTTGCAGCGGCCCATTCATGCTCGGCGGCATGACGATCAGCTGCATAGTGCTGCAACTCTTTACGACGCTCTGCAAAGAGAGCTGCCACATCATCCCATATCTTCCAGGGGTCATCAGCATTGCCACCCAGACGTTCAATGGTGTTGGCAACATCTACACCGGCTTTGCTCAGCGGCTGGCCGTGAGTGCTCACCCAGCCTTCAGCTGTGCATCCCTCGGGAGTGATACATCCCTTGGCCATGATAGTGTGGCCGATTATGAGGGTAGGACGCTCTGTCTCGTTGATCGCAGTCTGCAAGGCCTCGGCCATGGCTTGATAGTCATTACCATCTACGGTGATAACGTTCCAACCCCAGGCACGATACTTGGCAGCGGTATCTTCATCTGTCACGTCCTTAACGGGAGTGGAGAGCTGCACGTCGTTGGCGTCATAGAACATGATGAGATTGTGCAGCCCCAGGTGGCCGGCTATACGTCCGGCACCTTGAGATATTTCCTCCTGGATACCACCGTCGGAGATGTAAGCATAAGTTTTGTGAGCCACCACCTCGCCAAACTGTGCAGCGAGGAAGCGTTCAGCAATGGCGCAACCTACAGCCATTACATGTCCTTGTCCCAGTGGGCCTGACGCATTCTCAATGCCTCGTTCGGGGCAGAGTTCGGGGTGGCCGGGGGTTACACTTCCCCACTGGCGGAACTGTTGTAACTCAGAGAGTGTGAACTTGCCGGTCATTGCCAGCACGCTGTAGAGCATGGGCGACATGTGTCCGGGATCGAGGAAGAAACGATCTCGGGCTATCCATGTGGGATTCTCCGGGTCATAGTTCAAAAAACGGGAGAAGAGCAGGCTTGTGAAGTCTGCACCACCCATAGCGCCTCCGGGATGTCCGGATTTGGCTTTTTCAACCATTGAGGCTATGAGTACTCGCATGTTGTCGGCGGCACGCCGCTGAAGGTTAAGATCCATAATATGTTTTTATTGGTAAGTAGATGAGAAAATTAATGAACATAAAGTGAAATTTTTGTTCAAATCATTCTTATCTACTGTTATACATTTGCTGATTAATTTTTCTCAGCTACTTATTAATCAATTTGCAGGGAGCTGAGGAATATGAAAAAATTACCAAAAGACGGGGTGGGGTATTGCCGGCTCCGTCTCTTGGTCAATGTGCTAATTTAGACTGCGTTGGGTATTTCCTCTTCTTCATCTACGGGAATGTCTTTGTTGACATTCTTGCTTCCTATCAAAGCGTAGTAGAAGATGTAGGCGAGCATTGCTATTACGAGCCAATAAGAGGCCATGTAGCCCACATTGTTGGCTATATAGTTCTGGATGAGGGGCATTACACCACCGCCTACTACCATCATCATAAAGATGCCTGAGGCTTGAGCCGTGTATTTGCCAAGACCTTCAACAGCCATATTGAAGATACCACCCCACATCACAGAGGTACACAGACCGCAAAGCACGAGCATCAAAGCCTTCATGGGTACTTCTGACATGGTGAAGCCATCCTCTACTGAGTATGCCGGCATTGACACACGGATAGATGAGGGGAGGAAGATGGCGAGCAGGATGAGCAAGATAGCTGTGGCGCTTACAAAGATGATCTGCGCACGGCTTGACACCTTGCCGGAGATGAATGAGGATGACACACGACCCACAAGCATAAGCAGCCAATACACAGCTGCTACGGCGCCTGCTACGGCTGTTGCATTAACGGTGATACCGGAAGCAGCTGAGTCAGAGAGATAGAAGATGAGCACACCGGGGATACCAACCTCGATACCTACATAGAAGAAGATACCTATCACGCCGAGCACGGTGTGGCGGAAGTTCCAGGGTGAGTGTGAGTATTTTACTTTGTGACCCTTGTTGCCTGTTGTAGGGTCAGGTATTTTCACAAAGCTGATTATAATAAATGAAACCACGAAAACGGCCATTGCTATCCAGAGGAGCAGGTCTACATCTGAGAGGGATGTATCTTTAGTGACCTGTCCGATAAGCATACCCACGAATAGAGGGGTCAAGGTGCCGGACAGAGAGTTGAATGAGCCGCCGGCCTGCAGCAACTGGTTGCCTCGTGTGCCGCCGCCACCCAAGATGTTGAGCATCGGGTTGACTACGGTGTTGAGCATACATACGCAGAAGCCGGAGATAAATGCACCCAAAAGGTAGATTATAAAGTTGAGTTTGACAGCCTGCCCGGAGATGCTGAACATATCAATATCACCGCCGAAGATGCTGGATATGTACTGCACCGCAAGGCCGATAAAACCTATAGCCATAGCCCAGAGAGCAGTCTTCTTATATCCGATTTTTACCAGCAGGTTGCCTGCCGGTATACCCATGAACAAGTATGCCAGGAAGTTCATCATATTACCCATCATGCCGGCCCAATCGTATGAGTTTTTCCAGATGGTGCCGAGAGGGGCTGCTAAGTTTGTAACGAAAGAAATCATGGCAAACAAGAAGAACATGACAATAATTGCCACGACATTCGTCTTCTGCTTACCTGCCTTTTGAGTGCTTGTCTGCTTCATTGTTTATTATGTTAGTATTGCGTAAAACTCAAGGTTAACACACGTATTTAAATACGCTTAAACGGGTTATATTGTTTTTGAATTAAGAGCATTTTTTATTAAGTAGATGAGAAAAATTAATGAAAATAAAATTTTACTTCATCTTCGAGTGATTTTTGTCGGCTGAAGAAGGAGCTTAGCGAGCTAAGCTACTGATGAAGACGGCGAAAAGCGCGGAAGAGAATGTGGAATTTTTGTTCAAATCAATCTTACCTACTGTTATACATTTGATGATTAATTTTTCTTATCTACTTAACAACCTCTTATAGCTTGTTTAATACTGACGTGGACCGAAGATGGCAGTACCTACTCGTATAAGTGTGGAGCCCTCCTCGACAGCAATCTTCCAATCTCCACTCATGCCCATACTTACGGTGTCGAAGCCACGCAAATCAGGGCACATTTTCTGTATCTGATCATAAATGGCACGGATGTTACGGAAATCTTGGCGCACTCGGTCTGTGTCATCAGTGTTCGACGCCATTCCCATGATACCACATATATGTGTGGCTTTTAGATTCTCAAATTGGTGAGTCCGGAAATAGTCAAGCAATTCGTCAGGCAAAAAACCGGTCTTCGTCTCCTCAGCAGCCACATGCACCTGCATTAGTACACGAACGGTGAGGGAAGCTTTAGCGGCCTCTTTGTCTACAAGTTCGAGTAGGCGTACACTGTCTATGCTCTCGATGAGCGATACGTGAGGAAGCAAGGCTTTGACCTTATTTGTCTGGAGATGCCCTATAAAGTGCCACTTTAAATCTGAGGGCGCAAAAGGTGCTTTTTCAAGTAATTCCTGCACACGGCTTTCTCCAAATATGCGCTGTCCGGCTTCGTATGCCTGCATCACAGCTTCAATTGGGTGAAACTTTGAGACAGCCACCAATGATGCGTTTGTCCCTGCCAGCTGATTGTTTATCTCAGCTATGTGTTTGCCAATCTCATTTTCCATAACGGGGTAACCGTGTATTTATTCTTGTGTAGAATTTAACTTTTCGCCACCCAAATCAGCGGGGAACACATCCATTAGGGGAGTCTCGGTGATTGAGGCGATTTCATAGTCTGCCAATGTGCCCTTCATGCCTTTCTCAAAATTCTCAAGGGCGGTCTTAAAGTCAATAGCTTGAACAAGTATGAATGATGCCGATTTCTTCTCCACAGCAGTCTTCTCATCCAATGTGATGAACATACATTTCACCATATAAAACTTGTCGCCATGCTCGTCCCAGAATATTTCTGATATCTTGGTCTTCTTAACTGCTGATATGGTGAATTCGCCGCTGATATATGGTGTCATCATTTCAATGATGCGGGACTCAGCTTCAGTAAATGAAAGAGCATCAACCAGATAGGGTTCATTCACTTTCTTCACGGAGCCATTATCCTGCATCTTGTCAAATTTTACTTTACATTCAAACCAAAGTGCCATAATTAAATGAATTTAAGGAGTGGATATCCTACTCCACAGTCATGCAAAATTAACATTTTTTTTGCAAAGAAAGCTAATAAAGCATAAAAAATCTTTCTACACAAGATTAATTATTTGATAAATAATAATTTATAAGTGCCTGCTCAATTTAAATTAAACTTTATGTGGCTATGCTCATTGTATTTAGAGGTTTTTATCCCTGCGCCTTTTTGGCATCTTTTGCCAAGTTTCATCAATCGTTATGCCCGCATAACTCCTTCTTCAACTTTCAAAATCTGCTCAAAAATTCGCTCAGAATAAAGTTCAATTTAAATTGAGCGGCCACTTACCCGATACTTTAACTTATACTTCATATCTGAAAAATCCGAGATATGTATAGACAAAACACACCCCGCAGGCTGTGATAGCCTACGGGGTGAGATATGAGTACGACAGCGTCTTATTGACTATGTCTTGATGACGCGGTTTTATTTGATATTATGAGCTGCGGTGAGGAGCACTTCTGAGACTGTGGGGTGGCCGAATATGATGTCGGTCATTTGGTCTCTTGTGATGTCACTGTTCATGAGATCTGCACATTGCTGCGCCAGGTCGGCAGCTTGTACACCCATGATGTGAGCACCAATGAGTCTCATATCATCGGCTCTGAAAATCAACTTGCACAGGCCCTCAGGCTCACCAAGGGCGAGTGATTTGCCGTTGGCTCGGAAGAAGGATGTTCCGGTCTTGACCTCAATGCCTTGAGCTTTACACTGGTCTTGTGTCAGACCCACCATGCCGCACTCCGGCACTGTAAAGACAGCTGACGGCACAATGTCGAAGCGTATGTTATCCCGCTTGCCGTCTATGACATTGAGCACATGCTGGCCCTGGAAGGTGGCTACGTGTGCCAGCATCATGCGGGCATTGACGTCACCTATAGCATAGATATGGTCTACGTTGGTACGCATATCATCATCTACCTTTATACCGCGGGGAGTGAATTCCACGCCGGCAGCTTCAAGGTTGAGACCCTCCAGTCGAGGAGCACGGCCCACAGCCATCAGCAGCTCGCTGCTTGTGACAGTGAGCTCTTTACCCTTACTCTCGTAAGTGGTAACGATTTCGTATGCACTGTTTTGCTCAATCTTCTTGACAGCTGCACCAGTGATGATATCGATACCCTTCTTTGACAGTGCTTGCTTTAGACGCTTGGCAATGTCTGAGTCGAAGGGGGGAAGTATCTGCTTCATATACTCCACAACAGTCACCTTGGAGCCCATTGCATTGAAGATAGAAGCAAACTCCATACCGATTACACCACCACCTACAATGGTCAGGGACTCGGGCACATGGTCGATGTTCAGCAAGTCTGTGGATGTCATAACACAGTCCAGATCAGCACCCTCAATAGGAAGTGAGCGAGACACAGAGCCGGTAGCGATAATGATATCCTTGGCAGTATATGCCTCACCGGCAGCAACCACAGTTTTGGCATCCTTAAAGGAAGCAAATTCGGGCACTACTGCTACTTTGGCCTGAGTCATCATCATCTCAATGCCGGAGCGCAGAGCGTTGACAACCTCATTTTTGCGCTCCATAACCTTGTTGAAGTCAAACTCAAAAGTAAAGTTGTCAATGCCAAACTTGTCTGCCTCCTTAAACTGAGCAAGTACTTCTGCATTCTTGCAGAGACACTTGGTGGGGATACAACCCTCATTAAGACATGTGCCACCGAGATGTGCGCCCTCAAAGAGGACAACACTCTTGCCGGCATGCGCAGCAGCCAGAGCGGTCTCATAACCGCCCGGGCCAGCGCCTATTATGATAATATCTGATTCGATCATCACTTGTCCATTTGCTTGTAGTTGAGCACAGGATGCTTGGCTGCACCGGTCTCATCGAGCTTGCGCACGATAGTGGTGAGGGGCGCATTCTTCACATCATCGGGTGTCTCACGAGCCTCTTTGGCTACCTTGTGCATTACTTCGATAAACTCATCGAGTGTCTCCTTGCTTTCTGTCTCTGTGGGCTCAATCATCATTGACTCATGGAACAGGAGGGGGAAGTAGATGGTGGGAGCGTGGAAGCCATAGTCGAGCAGACGCTTGGCCACATTCAGGGTAGTAACGCCGGTAGACTTGTCCTTCAAGCCATCAAATACAAACTCGTGCTTGCAAACGCCCTCGATGGGGAGCAGATAGTCATCCTTCAGATTCTCCTTAATGTAGTTGGCATTGAGGGTAGCCATGGGGCCAACATTCTTGATGTTCTCCTTACCCAGGGTCAGGATGTAAGCGTAAGCCTTGAGCATCACGCCGAAGTTGCCAAGGAATGTTGAGATAGAGCCGAGGCTGTCCTTGCCGAAGTCTACATAGAATGTG
Source organism: Muribaculaceae bacterium (assembly GCA_023665425.1). Classification (GTDB taxonomy): domain Bacteria; phylum Bacteroidota; class Bacteroidia; order Bacteroidales; family Muribaculaceae; genus Lepagella. Next base: position 634,435 of record JAMPDX010000001.1, on the reverse strand, counting down.
CCATCCTCAGCCTTGCGAACATGGGGGTTGGGGAGAAGCTCAGTGAGGCCTTTGCGTACACCAACGGGACCTGAACCGGGACCACCGCCACCGTGAGGAGTGGAGAATGTTTTATGCAGGTTGATATGCATGATATCGAAGCCCATGTCGCCGGGGCGAACTTTACCCAGCAGGGGGTTGAGGTTTGCGCCATCATAGTAGAGCAGACCACCGGCCTCGTGCACCAGCTTGGCAATCTCCATGATTTCGGTCTCAAACATACCCAGTGTGTTGGGGTTGGTCATCATGATACCGGCCACTTCGTCGTCGAGCAGAGGCTTGAGGTCCTCTACGTCGATAGAGCCATTGGGCTTGGACTTTACTTCAACAACCTGCAGGCCGGCTACCATGGCAGATGCCGGGTTTGTGCCGTGAGCTGAGTTAGGCACAATCACCTTTGTGCGCTTGTTGTCGCCACGCATTTGGTGATATGAGCGCATCACCATCAGGCCGGTGAGTTCACCGTGAGCACCGGCGTAGGGGTTAAGTGTAAACTCCTCGAGGCCGGCCAGAGAGGCCAAAGCCTGCTGCAGATTGTAGTACACTTCAAGGGCACCCTGCACACTCTTGGCGTCTTGCAGCGGGTGCAGAGCGGCAAACTGAGGCATCAGGGCTATCTCCTCGTTGATTTTGGGGTTATACTTCATGGTGCAAGAGCCCAGCGGATAGAAGCCGGTGTCCACACCGAAGTTCTTGGATGAAAGGTTGGTATAGTGGCGAACCACGTCGAGCTCGCTGACCTCGGGCAGGTCAAGGCTCTCGCTGCGGCGAAGAGCAGCAGGTATTTCACTTAGAGCTCCGGCTTTAATCTTGTTGGCAGGCAGCTCATAGCCTTTACGGCCCGGACGTGAGAGCTCAAATATCAATTTATCGTAGTATTTCATTTCAGTCTTGAGTCATAAGTTTAACAAGCAGGTCAATCTCTTCTTTTGAGCGTTTCTCGGTCACGGCGAGCATTATCATGCCGTTGCCAAGGTTCAGACCGCCCATAATGCCCTCTTCCATGAGGCGTGCGTTCATGGCATCGATGTCGATGTCTGTCTTGAGCACGAACTCTTTGAGGAAGGGCTTGCCGGAGAATGCGAGGGTGTACTTACCGCTCTTTACAAGCTGCTCACAAAGGTAGTGAGCACCATCAGCAGAGAGCTCGTTGACTTCTACCATACCCTGTTTACCCATAAGAGCAACATAAATAGTGGCATACAGTGCCATGAGGCTCTGGTTAGAGCAGATGTTGGAAGTAGCTTTCTCGCGGCGGATATGCTGCTCGCGAGCCTGCAGAGTGAGCACGTATGCACGCTTGCCGTCGGCGTCTGTAGTAGCACCTACCACACGTCCGGGCATCTTGCGGAGTTGTGCCTGTGAGCAAGCTATATAGCCCAGATACGGACCTCCAAAGCTCAGAGGCATACCCAGAGTCTGGCCATCGCCACAAGCTATGTCAGCGCCCCATTCTTTGGGTGTACGTAGTACTGCGAGAGTAGAGGGGTCACCGTTAATGGCAAAGAGAGCCTTGGCACCATGAACGGCATCGGCTACACCGGTAAAGTCCTCGATGATACCATACTTGTTAGGTGTGGGCAGGATGACACCGGCAACATCGCCGGCTTCCAGCTCTTTGCGCATAGCATCAAGGTCTGTGACACCATCCTTCTCGGGGAGGATAGTAAGGTCAACACCATGGAATTTGGTGTATGTCTTTACCACATTTATGACACGCTCAGCCAGGGTAGAGGAGATGAGCACACGGTTCTTCTTCTTGGCTGATGCAACCATCATGAATGCAGTCTCGGCAGTGGCAGTGGCGCCATCGTACATAGAGGCATTAGAGCACTCCATGCCGGTGAGCTCAGATATCATGCTCTGATACTCAAAGATATACTGCAATGTGCCTTGAGAAATCTCCGGCTGATAGGGAGTGTAAGCTGTGTAGAACTCGCTGCGGGCAAGCAGATGATTTACCACTGAGGGTGCGTAATGGTCGTAGGCACCTCCACCGGCAAAGATAGTGAGTTGCTTGTTCTTCTTGCCAAGGTCGTTAAAGAAATTGCGAATTTCTATCTCCGACATAGCAGAGGGAATGTTGTACTCTTCTTTGAAGATTACTTCCTCGGGGACTTCGGCGTACAAGTCATCAATGCTGTTAACACCGATTTTATCAAGCATTGTCTTGATGTCCTCAGAGGTATGAGGTATGAATTTGTTGCTCATGTTATGTTGATTTTTGTGTCAGAAGCTCAGGTTGAGGTCTCGACACATACTTGGTTAAAATATAGACCGCCCTGTTTTACCATGGGTACAGTTATGACTTTGATAAAACGGGGCGGTAAGACACTTATCGAACGATTGGATTATTCTTCGCAAACTTTAGCGTAAGCGGCAGCGTCGAGCAGAGCGTCAATTTCTGCGGGGTCTGACACTTTCACCTTCATGATCCAGTTAGCGTATGCATCCTGGTTGATCAGCTCGGGGGTGTCCTCGAGGGCTTCGTTGATTTCAACTACCTCGCCGCTGATGGGGGAGATGATGTCGCTGGCTGCCTTAACAGACTCAACAGCACCAAACTCTTCGCCGGCTGTCACCTCGTCACCTACCTCGGGCATATCAACATATACGATGTTGCCGAGAGCGTGCTGGGCATAGTCAGTGATACCTACTGTGGCGATGTCGCCTTCGAGTTTTACCCACTCGTGTGAGTCTGCATAGCGAAGATCTTCTAATACTTTGCTCATGATATTATTATGTTTATCAGTTGTTATTTCGTTTTGTGTTTTAGTGATGATTAAAAAATACCAAGGTGGAAATCTTAATCATCATACAAAATTTACCAATTTATTTTTTAATCATCACTTAGCAATAAGATGTGCTTGACATCTGATTACTTCTTGTAGTTTTTGTCGTAGAAACGTTTCTTAACCACCACACCGGGGAAAGTCTTCTTGCGGATGCGAATCTCAACGGGTGTGCCGAGCTTGGCGTAGGGCTTCTCTACCATAGCCATAGCTACAGACTTGCCGGTGGAGATAGAGTTGTAGCCGGTGGTTACTTCGCCTATCACCTTGCCGTCAGCCTCTACGGGATAGCCATGGCGAGGCACAGCTTTGCCCTCGAGTTCAATACCTACGATGCGACGTGTCACACCTTCGGCCTTTTGCTTGGCCAGAGCCTCTTTACCGATGAAGTCTGTGGGCTTGTCAAGCTTAACAAACATGCTCAGGCTTGCCTCCAGAGGAGTGATATCGTCAGCGAGCTCATCACCATAGAGGGGTAGACCCACCTCAAAGCGGAGAGTGTCGCGGCAGCCAAGACCACAGGGTGTCACACCGGCCTCCATGAGCTTGTCCCAAAGGCGCTGTGTGAACTCGTGTGAGCCATACACCTCAAAGCCATCCTCACCGGTGTAGCCGGTACGTGAGATGATCACATCCTCATCCTCGATATGGAATGTCTTGAAGTTATAGAATGCTATCTCATCCAGGGGTAGGTTGAGGATGCGCATGAGCATCTCTTCAGCCTTGGGGCCCTGAACGGCTACCTCGCCATAGTAATCGCTTTCGTTGACTACCTTAACGTCAAAACCCTTGGCGTTCTTCTCAATCCATGCGAAGTCCTTGGCTATATTGGCAGCGTTTATTACGAGGAAATATTCTTCGTCGTTCACCTTATATACCAGCAGGTCGTCTACTGTACCGCCATTCTCATAGCACATCATGCCATAGAAGATTTGGCCGTCGGGAGCGCCTGTCACATCATTTACGAAGATGTGGCTTACGAAGTCGTATGCTTGCTTGCCGGTCACGCGTACCTCACCCATGTGTGATACGTCAAAGACACCAACATTCTGGCGCACGGCATTGTGCTCTTCGATAATAGTAGTGTACTGGATAGGCATGTCGAAACCGCCAAAGGGTGACATCAAAGCGCCCTGTTTAACGTGACGGTCATGAAGACACGTTTTAATAAGATTTTCTTCCATTATAATAGATTTAAGATAATTAGTAGCTATCTTCAGTCTATTTTGGGGTTCGCACTTTGCATTTGTAAAGTTACAAACCTTATCTTGACCTGAAATTTGTTGTAAAGGTAACAATAAGAATTGACTCCACAAAATTTCAGCAAAAAAAATTTATTCACGGCGTAAATGTAACACCAAAACAAGGCCCCGTTTCCCTATCGATATTATTAGGGAAACGGGGCGTGTATAGGAAAGCAGTGTGCCCTGTCAGATATCCATATCGTCATCGATTACACCACGCAGCATATGCAGGTCGGTACATCCTACGGTGCGGAGGTCGGTAAGGTTGATGTTGTTGGAGACATTGACATATCTCAAGATATTGTCAAATGATACATCAAGGGTCATCAGCTGATTGTTGGATACATCCAGACGCTGCAGGAAGTACTGGTTGCTCAGATTGACATAAGTCAAGTCGTTCCACTCCAAATTCACAAATGCGAGGTTGGGGCAATTCTCCACAGAGAAGGTCGCCAAATCATTGTAAGCGGCATCTACGTCGTTGAGGTTGGTACATCCGCTGAAGGAGAGACCTTGCATGTGGTTGTCGGAGCACATCACTGTGAACAGGGTTGGCATATCCTGGAAGTACATGTTCTTGAAGTTATTGTTATCAAGATTCAAATTCTCGAGGCTCGCCAGTCCTGTAAATGTGATGTTGTCAAGATTATTAAATGCAGCATACAGATTTTTCAGCTTCGGGCAGTTGTCAATATTCAGATATTCCAGATGATTGTTGCTCACTGCTAATGTCTTAAGGCTTGGAGAGTTGCTCACATTCAGCGAACGAATGGCATTACCGGTGACGTTAAGCCGGCTCAATAGGGGAGTGCCTGATATATCAATGTTAGACAGAGCGTTGCGGTAAACGCGAAGGTCTTGCAATTGCGGACAACCGGATACATCAACTGTGGTCAGTAAGTTGCGGCCGGCGTTGAGATATACCAATGAGGGGTTGTCAGACATAGTCAGCGAGGTGATGCGGTTGCGTGAGATGTTTACTTTTTGCAGATTGGAGAAGCCGGAGAGGTCTAATGAACCGGCCAACTTCTTGCCTGCCCAATTGATTTCGGCGATCTGGCCGTTCTCAATCTTAATACCCTCCCAACTTCCGGGATTGTTGAGGTCTGTGATTTTCAAGGCGGCTGCGTTGGTCTGCGCTTCAACGGCAGGCTGGTTGAGGAATGCCTGAAGGGCCTTTAACTCACCCTTGTTAACCTTTTGTGCAAAGGCGGGTATGGCGAGTACCAGCATACATAAGAGTAATAAATGCTTTTTCATAGTCTACAAAGTATTAAGTATTAAAAATATTCTATCGCTAAAGGAGTGAATGTTAAAACAATCCCTATTTTTGCCTTTATAACAATAAGATTGTTAAAATGTTCACATACAGCTTGAAATGTGAATAGATTATACGGGTGAACCAAAATGGGGGAAGAGGTGTTTACGATATATGATATTATGTGGCATCATATCATCTTTAGGTCAAATGCTATTTGTCATGCTATTGTTGCTTGGCATAATTGCGGTGTTGGTATGCCTGCATTGCGGTTCTGAATATTTGGTGCGACAAAGCCGAAAGGGAGCACCGGGAACAGGCAGGGAGACTGAGAAGTTGCGACGTGAGACTGAGGAGCAGTCCGGTATCTCTCGCCATTCCCTTTTCTACAGCTTTTTCTTTCGCGAATAAACTTTAGCCTTTAGATTATAATCCCCCGGATACATAAGTAGTTATCCGGGGGATTATGATATTTATTGACCTATATTAATGCTTGAATTTCAATGGCCGTGCTGAGCGGTTGGTCTCTATTATGCCATATTGGTGAGTGTAAACAAGGGCACCGTTGACCCATGTGCGCTCCACGCGTGAATTGAGCTCTCGGCCTTCGAGTGGACTCCAGCCGCATTTGCTGAGGATTGTTGATGTGTCCACTTTAGTGGTGTGGCGGGGAGAAACCTGCACTAAATCAGCAGCATAACCCTCACGGATATAGCCACGACCCTCGATGCCGTAAAGGTCCGCCTGGTTATGGCACATCATTTCAACTATTTTTGTAATATCCCAATTGGTGTCCCGGCGTGCATCAATCATTGAGAGCAATGAGAATTGCACCATGGGCATCCCTGACGGAGCCTTGAAGAGGCCTTGGTTTTTCTCCTCTATGGTGTGCGGCGCGTGGTCGGTGCTAATAGTTGAGATGACATTTTTGCTGATAGCTTCCACAAGGGCATTGCGATGGGGTTGGCTCTTGATTGCCGGATTGCACTTTATCCTTGTACCTAATTTGGTGTAATCGTCATCATTAAATATGATGTGTGCTATGCACGCTTCGCCTGTGATATTACCTTTAGCTTGAGCCAATAGCTTGACTTCTTGTAGGGTTGAGATATGCATTATGTGCAAACTGGAGTTGAATCGGTTGGCAAGCTCAATAGCATGTTTGGAGCTCTTGTAGCAAGCAGCCACGTTTCGTATCTGAGGGTGCCATTCTATCTCGGGTTCGCTATCAGGGTATAACTCCTTAACCAGTTCGGTGTTAGCCCTGATGATAGCTTCATCTTCGCAATGTGCGGCTATGAGCACGGGGAGCTTGAAGATTTCGCACAGTGCATCATCGCCATCTACCAACATACCGCCGGTGGAGGACCCCATAAAGAGTTTAACTCCGGGCACGCGAGTATAGTCCACGGCTTTCAGTACATTAATATTCTCCTTGGTAGCGCCTATATAAAAGCTATAGTTGGCCATTGAGTCTGATGCGGCACGGTCAAATTTATCTTCGAGGGCTTCGAGGGTTGTGGTGGCGGGATTGGTATTTGGCATCTCCATAAATGAGGTGACACCCCCGGCCACGGCTGCGCGGCTCTCGGAGAAAATAGTGGCTTTGTGCTCGCCTCCCGGCTCACGGAAGTGTACGTGCGAGTCGATCACGCCGGGCAACAGCCAGTCAGTCTGCAGGTCAATAGCCGTGTCCTTGTATTCACGTATCATTTCCTTTGATGGGGTGCCGCTGCCAATCTTGGCAATTATGCCATCCCCGTCTATGGCTAAATAGCCGAGATATTCGCGCCCTTCATTTACTATTGTGGCGTTGTATAATAATTGTTTCATACATAAAAGGTTATATAGCATGGGAGAGGTAATCGCAATTGATTGCCTCTCCCATTGTAGCTTAGGGAATGGAGAAGGGTTATTTCTTGATACCGTCGCGGATGAGCAGGGCATCTACAGTGGCAGGGCGGCCGCGGAATTCTTCGTACAATACCTCGGGGTCTTCGGTGTTACCGGCCTGAAGCATCTTGAGGAATTTGGCAGCTGTCTTCTTGTCATAGATATTGCCTGTCTCGAGGAATGCGGCGAAAGCATCGGCATCCAGCTCTTCGCTCCACTTGTAGCCATAGTATCCGGCAGCGTAACCACCTGAGAAGATGTGGCCAAATGAGGGGCTTATCATAGTGCCGCTCACCGGGTTAAAGGCCTTGACGGGAGCTACGGCTTCAGCCTCAAAGACTTCGATATCCTGGCTTGCACGGAGGGGCTCAGTGATGCTGTGGTATGCCATATCAAGGTTGCCGAATGAGAGCTGACGCATGCACGCATAGGCTGCACCATACTGGCTGGCTTTGAGGAACTTGTTTACAAGCTCCTTGGGCATCTTCTTGCCGGTCTTGTAGTGCACGGCAAAGCTGTCGAGAAATTTCTTCTGGGTAAGATAGTTCTCATTAAACTGAGAGAAGAGCTCCACGAAGTCGCGATAAACGTTGGTGCCTCCCTGGCTTTGATATTTTGCCTGACCTGACAGACCGTGGATAGCGTGGCCAAACTCATGCAGGAATGTCTCAACTTCATAAGGCGACATCAGGGCCGGCTCATTGCCGGTGGGCTTGGTGAAGTTACATACGATTGAGATGAGAGGTATCATTCGCTCGTTGTTGTCATCGTAGTACTCACCGCGGAACTCTGTCATCCAAGCGCCGGGAGCCTTGCCTGCACGATAATAGAAGTCTGTGTAAAGTACACCTATGAGATTGCCATTGGCATCGGTTACGTCATACGCGTTAACATCATTGGTGTAACCCACGATGTCCTTGTTGAGCTTAAAGTTGTAGCCATAGAGAGTGTGGGCGAGACCGAAGACACCTTTTATTACATTGTTAACCTCAAAGTAGGGCTTCATGTCTTCGTCGTTGAAGGCATACTTGGCATTCTTGAGTTTGTCGTTCCAGTATGAATAATCCCATGCTTCGAGCTGGAAGTCAGGTCCTTCAGTCTGGCGAGCGAAGTCTGCAATCTCCTGCAGCTCCTTCTCCATGGGCTCTTTGTACGCATTGCAGAGATCATCAAGGAGTTTGCGAACATTCTTGGAGTTCTTGGCCATGCGGCGGTTCAGGGCATAGTCAGCATAGCTGGGGTAGCCGAGCAAATTGGCGATCTCCAGGCGAACATTGGCTATATCCTTGAGTATCTGGGTATTGTCAAATTTGCCTCCGTAGTTGCGAGAGTTGTACAGACGATACATCTTCTCGCGGAGCTCTCTGTTGTCGGCATACTTGATAAAGGGGCTGTATGAGGGGAAGAATACAGTGAACAGATATTGAGAACCATCATCGGGCTTGCCGGCGGCAGCCAGCGCGTCGGCGGCATCCTGACGGGCTGCGGCAATAGCACTCTCGGGCAGGCCTGACAGCTGGTCGGCAGTGAGCCAGAGTGTACGCTCGGGGTTCTTCATATCGTTGGAGACATTCTGGCCAAACTTGACAGTGAGGTCGCTCAGCTCGGCACTCAGCTTACGGTATTTCTCGCGAGCTTCTCCCTCCAGGTTAGCACCATTTTCTGCAAAATCTTTGTAGATTTCAGTGGTGAGGCGGCGGTCCTCAGCAGTGAGTGAGGGGTCCTTATCCATATTGTCATACACATACTTAATGCGTTGCCAGAGCGCCTCATTGAGCATGATGTTTGTGGAGTGTTCGCTCATCAGGGGAGTGACGTCAGCCATGACCTTCTGCAGCTCTTCTGAGCCGAGGGCGGCCTCAAGATTAGAGAGGGTCAGGGTGACGGTGTAGAGGGTGGAACCACTCTGCTCGTAAGCCTTGATAGTGTTCTCAAATGTGGGTGTGGAGCGCTGATTGCAGATAGCTGCAATTTCTTGGTTTTGCTGCTCTATACCGGCCTTGACTGCCTCCTCATAGTCGGAGATGACAATCTTGTCGAAGGGTACGGAAGCGCGCGGGGTGTTCCATTGCTCCAGGAAGGGGTTGGTGCGAGCACCGGCGTCAGATGCTGCCATAAAAGCTACAGTGGCAAGACAGCCACAAATTAATTTTTTCATTATGGTTAAAAGAAAAGGTTTTTGCAAAGTTAATTATTATTTTTGACTTATACAAATTTTGATAAGAATGCCGGGTAAGCGCCGGGTATGGAGCTGTCAGTCAGTGCATATAGTGTTGCGCGAGGCCGTTGCATTATTGCACCACACCTCGCATGGTAAGCGCAATGCGGCCGCGATCAAGGTCCACACCAAGCACTTTCACTCGCACTTGCTGCTGGACATGCACCACATTGTGAGGATTGGCAACTCGCTTGTCGGCAAGTTGGGAGATGTGCACCAGTCCTTTGGTCTTAATGCCGAGGTCAACAAAGCATCCGAAATTGGTGACATTGGCAACAACACCGGGGAGCTCCATACCTTCACGCAAATCTTCAATGCTCTGTATGGTGTCGTCAAAGGCCACTTTCTGCAAATGTTCGCGAGGATCGCGTCCCGGCTTTTCGAGCTCAGAGAGGATGTCAGTCAGTGTCTCGATGCCTACTTCTGAGCTCAACCACTGTTGCGGGTCAATGCTACGGCGCTTGTCGACATCGGAGATAAGGGCTTTTGTGGTGCAATTTAGTGCCTTGGCTATTTGCTCCACCAGTTTATAGCGCTCCGGATGCACGCCGGAGTCATCAAGAGGGTTCTTAGCGCCCGGGATACGCAAAAATCCGGCGCATTGTTCAAAGGCTTTAGGGCCCAGACGAGGCACCTTTAGCAAGGTCTTGCGGTCTTTAAAGTCGCCGTGTTCAGCGCGATAGGCGATGATATTGTCAGCCAATGATGGGCTCAAACCGGAGACATATGAGAGCAATTCGCGTCCCGCCATATTCAAATTTACACCCACGGTGTTAACGCAGCTCATTGTCACACTGTCCAGTTTCTTTTTTAGCAAGCTTTGGTCCACGTCGTGTTGATACTGACCAACACCAATAGCCTTAGGATCTATTTTTACGAGCTCCGAAAGGGGGTCCATCAATCGACGTCCGATAGATACGGCACCACGCACAGTGACGTCTTTATCAGGGAACTCGCGTCGCGCCACCTCCGAGGCGCTGTACACGGAAGCACCATCCTCATTGACCATATATATATCGAGCCCCAATTCGAGTTCTTCGATAAATTCGCGTGTTTCGCGTCCAGCAGTGCCGGAGCCGATAGCAACTGTTTGAATATCAAACCTGTCTGCCATCTTTATCACTTGCATCTCGGCATATACGCGAGCATCTTGTTTGCCATGTGGATAGATGGTGTCGTTGTGCAATAAAGAGCCGTTTTTATCGAGTATCACTACCTTGCAGCCGGTGCGGTAACCCGGGTCTATGGCCATTAATTGACGAGCTCCCAAGGGTGGCGACAGTAGCAACCCTCGCAGGTTGGCGCCAAAAACTTCAATAGCCTCAAGGTCTGCATCACGCTTGGAAATAGCAGCGAATTCGTTTTCAATGCTCGGCTTAAGCAAGCGCTTATATGAGTCCACCACGGCTTTGCGAACAATCTCGGAGCAAGGTGCACCTTCATGCACAAAGAGACGCTCCAGTCGCTCCAGAGAATAGTCTGCAGGTGAGATGTCTATGCGGAGAATACCCTCGCTTTCACCGCGGCGCATGGCCAGGAGTCTGTGGGAGGAGCAATGCTTCAGGGGCTCTTTAAAGTCGAAATAATCGCGGTATTTGGCACCCTCAGACTCTTTGCCTTTTACCACAGTTGATGTTATCATGGCTGTCTTGGCAAACATATTGCGCAGGGTGTTTCGGCTTCTTGAGTCTTCGCTCACCCACTCGGCAATAATGTCGCTTGCTCCGGCTATGGCGTCTTGCTCAGTCTTGACATCCTCGGAGAAAAATCGGTTGACGTCGGAAGGCTCTTTGCGTTGCGACATGATAATTTTTGCAAGTGGCTCGAGCCCTCGTTGGCGTGCCACCTCAGCGCGAGTTCTGCGTTTCGGCTTATAGGGCAAATACAGGTCTTCTATCACTGTTGACTCCCAACTTTTTGATATCTTCTCCCGGAGTTCATCGGTGAGCTTTCCCTGCTCTTCGATGGTGGCAAGTATGTATTCTTTGCGAGACTGTAAGTTGCTTAGCTCTATCATCATATCAAGCACATTCTCCACTGTTACTTCATCCATGGAGCCGGTGCTCTCCTTGCGATATCGCGAAATAAAAGGCACTGTGGCACCACCTTGCAGCAACTCGATAGTGTTTCGTACAAACTTGATGGGGATGTCCAAGCGTTGAGATATGATAATTATGATGTCATCCATGGCATTTCAAGTAAGAGTCGTATTATATCGAATATATCGAAGACTTGTAGTATTGTCTATATTATTCATACCAACTTAACAGTATGAGTTAGTATGAATAATATAGGTTAGTGTAATAGGCGGTTATATAATGCCGACGATTTCGTTTATATCTTTTACACCATGACGCTCGCAGAAATCGGTGATTTCATCGATGATTTTCACTGTGACCGACGGGTCAATGAAGTTGGCAGTACCTACCTGAACTGCACGTGCCCCGGCCATCATAAACTCAAGTGCATCACGGCCGCACATTATACCGCCGAGACCTATCACAGGTACCTTAACAGCCTTGCATACCTGCCATACCATTCTCACCGCTATGGGGCGAATACAAGGGCCTGAAAGACCGCCCGTAACGGTGCTTAATACCGGTTTCATCCTATCCACGTCAACTGCCATACCGAGGAATGTATTTGTCAGAGAAAGAGCATCCGCACCGGCACCCTCGGCAGCTTTGGCTATCTCGGTAACATCAGTAACATTAGGTGAAAGTTTTACTATAACTGTACCATTGTAAGCATCTCTAACCGCGCGAGTTATTGTTTCAGCACCTGCGCAAGTCGTGCCGAAGGCCATACCTCCCTGCTTAACATTGGGGCAAGAGATATTCACCTCAACTGCGGCTATGCGATAAAGTGGTTGCAGGCGGCGGCACACTTCGGCATAGTCCTCCGGGCAAGCACCACTCACATTGACTATAATGGCAGTGTCAAGGTCTTTAATTCGGGGATAAATATCCTTTATAAACGCGTCAACACCCGGATTTTGCAGCCCTACGGCATTGAGCATACCCGAGGGGGTCTCAGCCATACGAGGATAGGGATTACCCTGTCGGGGATTGAGTGTGGTGCCCTTCACCAAGATGCCTCCCAAGCGAGAAAGGTCGATGAAATCGGCATATTCCGGCCCGTAACCAAAAGTGCCCGAGGCTGTCATCACCGGGTTCTTGAGTACGAGATTATCTGAAAGTTTTACTTCAAGGTTAATCATATAATATTCGTTAAATTAGATAAGTAGCTGTTCAAATAAGTCATACACTCTCAGATAGAGTCCCAGTTCAAGCTTTCAATATTAAACACCGGGCCGGTAGTACATACACATTTATGACCCTCTTTGGTATTCTCCACGCAACATAGACACGCACCGATACCGCAAGCCATATGGTTTTCAAGACTCACCTCACAAGGGATATTGCGCTCGCGAGCCATTGCAGCTACGCCCTTCATCATAGGTGTCGGACCGCAGCAATATATCATATCGGGTTTAGTAGCACGAGGAGAGCAGCATGGGTGAGCAAGCACATTACCCTTAATTCCCTGAGAACCATCATCAGTAGTGAGATGAACGGTGCCTATTTCGGCGAAATCATCGAGCAGCGTCAATGCAGAAGCTGTGGCAGCTCCGAGTACAAATTCCGGCTCATGGCCGACCTCTTTGAGTTTTGCTCCCCAATAAAGCAGTGGAGCAACTCCTACACCGCCACCTATTAGCAGCACTTTGGAGCTTTCCTTTTGGGGGTTGGTCCAGCCGTGGCCCAAGGGTAATACAATATCTAATTTGGCACCTACCTCAAGAGAACAAAGCCACTTTGACCCTTTGCCAACATTCTTGATAAACAGCCACAGCAGGCCATCTTGCAGATTGCATATCGATATGGGACGGCGAAGGAAGGCGCCAGGTGCTTGTGGTACGAGTATGTTTACAAATTGGCCCGGTGCCATTTCCGGCATTTCGCCATCTTCGGCAGAGAGCTTTATCAGGACGCTGTCCGGTGTCACTCTCCGGCTCTCCTGAATTACAAATATCTTTTGGTACTTCTTCATAGTCAATTAGTTAGTTTCTTAATAGTCAGCTCTTTAACCGCGAGACTGACTACACTTTATTATAGTAAGACCCCATCTCATAAAATTTTTAAGGCTTAGGGGCGCTTTTGGGCGAAGTATTTTTGCAAGTTGAGGATAGAGCAATGCGGGCATTGCGACTGACGAAACTTGGCGAAAATTACCGGCCAAAACCGGACCGCTACCAACTATAATACATTTTTACAAGATCGCCGGTCTTTGTTAATTATTTTTGTTAATCATCTCTTAGGAAGGTTATTTTGTAATAAAGTTACCCTTTATCTCGCATCCTTGGGCTCTTTTTGTCCTTTGGCTAAGTCACATAGCTCGCTATGCTCCTTCATCTACAGAGCAAAAATAGCTCCAAGGCTGCGACCCCTAAACTATAAAAATTTTATTAGATGGGGTCTAAATCAGCCACCTCAGTGGGCAATGCTTCCGGCAGTCCCTGGCTCTTGGTCCAGCGTCCTCCAAGGGCTCTGAGCAATCCGTTGAGCTCATCGCGCACCTCCTCAAGGCGTGATATCACATCCGGAATATGGCTTACATTTTCGGAGTTGGAGCGCAGATACTCTCTGGCGGCATCTATTTTCAGACCCTTGTCCTTGATTAGGAACTGTATAATGCGTAGATTTTCGATATCTTTGGGGCGGAAGTAGCGCAAATTCTTACTGCTTCGCATAGGCTTAACCATATTTGGAAACTCCTTCTCCCAAAAGCGCAGAGTACTTTGGGGGACACCGAGGATATCGGATACCTCCTTTATCTTGTAATATTCCTTATCAAGTTTTTCAGCCATAACTTTATTTATTTATCAATGCATCCTGCCTGTTTCAATCCATCATGTGGCCGGCATTTTCGGCCATATTGACCATGGCATTATACTCCTCCGGACTAACATCAAGGAAGTAATAGTTCACCGGATTTTGAGGTTCATTCTTGAAGCGCACCTCATAATGAAGGTGCGGCCCGGTAGACTTGCCGGTGCTACCCACCTCGCCAATCTTGTCGCCACGCTTCACCTGTTGACCCGGACTTACATCTATTTTGGACAGATGTGCATAGCGTGTCAGATAATTATAACCATGAGATATGTCTATCTTATTGCCATATCCTCCGGCACGCGTAGCCGCTTCAACCACACCATCAGCGGTGGCATATACCGGAGTGCCGGTAGGAGCAGCAAAGTCGAGCCCGGCATGGAATGCAGTACCGCCATACACCGGGTCAACACGATGCCCGTAGCCCGAACTCATTGTGTAATCTTTGATATTAATAGGCAATACAGCCGGGATATGGTCTATTTTATCTTGCTGCTTCATGGCAAGAGCACGCAGCTCATCAAATGAGCCTGATTGCACATATATTTGGCGTTCAAGCAAGCTAAGATTGTTGTTTAGTTTTGAGAGCAATTCCTTGTCGGATAACTTATATAGCTTTGTATAATCAGTCTCAGGCACCTGACCGGCAAATCGCTGCGAGAGCTTTATAGGCTCTACCTGCATCATCACCCTATAGAAATTGTCGTCGCGCGAACGTATCTGCTCCATGACTGTCAACGCACTGTTGACGCGGCTCTCCAGCACCTTGTACTGGTTCTTCAATTCATTGTTTTCCTTAACGATATATGTCTCATTATGAAAGCCGAAACACATCCACAACACACCCAATACCACACCCCAAAAGAGCGCACCGCTGATGAGTATAAGCATCAGCCACCTCAGCCGCGAACGCATAGTGGGATAGATGCGTTCGTAGTTGTCTGTCACCGGGTTATATGTATATTGAGCCTTATAGGACATGCGTTTTCTTACAAAAACTTTTGCAAAATTAGTGATATTTTTTTAATTTTGCACTCTCAAAACGAAGAAAAAGAGTTTATCGCATGTTAACAGCTAAAGAAATAAGGAACTCATTTAAGGAGTTTTTTGCTCAAAAAGGGCACAAAATTGTCCCTTCAGCTCCCATGGTCATCAAGGATGACCCCACTCTGATGTTCACAAATGCCGGTATGAACCAATTCAAGGATATCATACTTGGCAACCGCATACCGGAAAGCCGCCGCGTGGCTGACTCTCAGAAGTGTCTGCGCGTAAGTGGCAAGCACAATGACCTCGAGGAGGTGGGACATGATACTTACCACCACACCATGTTTGAGATGCTTGGCAACTGGTCTTTTGGCGATTATTTTAAGCAGGAGGCTATTGATTGGGCATGGGAGTATCTGGTAGACGTGCTCAAACTCGACCCCAACCGTCTATATGCCACTGTGTTCGAAGGCTATGCCCCTGAGGGCCTTGAGCGCGATAATGAGGCTGCAGGATACTGGGAGAAACATTTACCCAAAGACCATATTATCAATGGTAATCGCCATGACAATTTCTGGGAAATGGGTGACACCGGCCCTTGCGGTCCCTGCTCCGAGATACATATAGACCTGCGACCCGAGGAGGAGCGTAAGGCTGTCCCCGGAGCCGAATTGGTCAACAAAGACCATCCGCAGGTGATTGAGATATGGAATCTTGTATTCATGCAGTATAACCGTAAAGCTGACGGCACACTTGAACCTCTGCCGGCCAAGGTGATTGACACAGGTATGGGGTTTGAGCGTCTGTGCATGGCTTTGCAGGGTAAGACATCCAACTATGACACCGATGTCTTTACACCGCTGCTCAATGAGATTTCTCACCTCTCCGGCAAGACATATGGCAAGGATGAGAAGGTAGATGTAGCTATGCGTGTGGTTGCTGACCATGTGCGCACCATTGCTTTCTCTATAGCTGACAACCAACTCCCCTCCAATGCTAAAGCCGGCTACGTTATACGTCGTATTCTGCGCCGTGCCGTGCGCTACGCATACACATTCCTCGACCAGAAAGAGGCGTTCATGTATCGCCTCATAGACACCCTCGAAGCCCAGATGGGTGCTTCATATCCCGAGCTTTCAGCAGCCAAAGACTTGATTAAGAAGGTAATCAAGGAAGAGGAGGAAGCTTTCCTTCGTACACTCGACAAGGGTATAGGTATGCTCGAAGATCATATACAGCAGGCCAAGCAGAAAGGTCTGACTCAAATTAGCGGCAAAGATGCATTTGTGCTATATGACACCTTCGGTTTCCCGCTGGACCTCACCGAGCTCATCCTCCGCGAGAATGGCATGACTGTCGATATCGATGAGTTTAACGCTGAGATGAAGTTGCAAATAGATCGTGCCCGTGGCGCCGCCGCCAAGGAGGCTGCTGACTGGGTAGATGTCAATGAAGGTACAGAGCAGTTTGTAGGCTATGACAACACCGAAGCTGAGTCCAAGATACTGCGCTATCGCCACGTTAAGCAGAAGAACCGCGAATATTACCAGATTATCCTCGACAAAACTCCATTTTATGCCGAGATGGGTGGCCAGGTAGGCGATAAAGGTAAACTCATTGGCTCTGACGGAGAAGTGATTGAAATCTTTGATACCAAGAAAGAAAATAATGTAGGTGTACATCTCACCAAGAAGCTCCCCACTAACCCTGCCGATACCTTTAAGGCAATAATCGACATTGAGGCACGAGCTGCTACATCAGCCAACCACTCAGCCACTCACTTGATCCATGAGGCACTCCGCGAGGTGCTTGGCACACATGTGGAGCAAAAGGGTTCATACGTGAGCCCCGACTCTCTGCGCTTCGACTTCTCGCATTTCCAGAAAGTTACTCCAGAGGAGTTGCGCAAGGTGGAGCACCTGGTAAATGCTCGTATACGCAAGGCAATGCCCCTCGAAGAGGAACGCGAACTCCCCATAGCACAGGCTCGCGAGATGGGCGCCATGGCACTCTTCGGCGAGAAATACGGCGACAAAGTGCGTGTAGTGAAATATGGCTCGAGTGTTGAACTTTGCGGTGGTACTCATGTAGCCAATACCGGCAACATTGGCATAGTGCGCATTATCTCCGAGAGCTCAATTGCCGCCGGTATCCGTCGTATCGAAGCCGTGTCCGGCATTGGTGTGGAGAATATGCTTGATGACCTGAAAGACTCAATGGATGCAGTAGCCGGGTTGCTTGGTGGCGCCGGCGATGTCAAGGCTGCTGTAGAACGCGCAATAAATGAGAACTCAAACCTCAAGAAGCAGGTGGAAGACTTCTTCAAAGAGCGTGTAGCCAATCTCACAAAGACTGTCTTGGAGAATGCTCACGAGGTAAATGGCGTCAAGCTTGTGGAACTCAGTGGCATGCGTCTGCCCGATATGGTAAAAAATGTAGCTTTCAGTGTACGTGCACAATCTCCTGAGCATACTGCATTTGTAGCTGCTACCCAGAGCGAGGGTAAGCCATTGCTCACTATTGCACTCTCTGACGACCTTGTTAAGGAGGGATATAATGCCGGCAAGATAGTACGCGAAGCGGCCAAGAATATCAAAGGTGGTGGTGGAGGACAACCATTCTTCGCTCAGGCCGGCGGTAAAGATGCTGAAGGCCTCGCCGGCGCATACGACTCAATGCTTTCGGCCTTGAATTTAAAATAAATTTGAAAAATAAATGGGATGCTCTGCGGGGCATCCCATTATTTAATGATGTGGAAGGTTAAGCAATTACTCAATAATCCCATGCTTCTGACTGCGTTGGCCGTATGGGGCGTGTTTGTGGCATTATTTAGTATGATTAATGCTCAATGTGCCGCACCTTCATTTAATACCTTCCCATATTGTATGACAGTTTTTTCAGCAGCCGCGCTTTTTACGTTGCCGCTGCTGTGGTGCTCTCCAAAGTGGCGGTGGACAATGTGGGTAGCTCTCGCCGGGATGACAATATTCGCATTTGTAAACATTGTCTATCGCCGCAACTTTGACTCCCTGATGCCATTGAATGCCATAATGGATGTTGGCAATTTGCATGGCATGGTGTTGAAGGCTGCCTTGGCTACAATAAGACTGACGGACCTGACGCTGTTAATTCCTATCACAATCTTTATTGTATTGTGGTGTAGCTTTTTTCGTAGTCGAGTTCGCAATTATATTTTAAGCCGTAGAGTGGCCCTTCAAGGTACAATATTCATTATCTTATTTTGGGTATTGATGCAGGTAGGTAGTACTTTTGTGTATGCTGCCACTCGCCGCAATATCATACATCAAGAGGATAGCCCGGTCGGCATAGTTGTAGCTAAATTCCGTGGTAAACTCACCGAGCGGATATCTTATCTGCTCTATAACGGCATGGATGTGTATCTTATTTGGTCACTGTCAGATTTCAGTCCTTCGATAACACTTACAGTGGATGACAGACAATTGATTGCCAAGTTCCTGCAAAATCAAGTTGCTCTTGACAAGGATGCGGCCATAAAATTAACGCCGGCTAAAGGAGAAGTCTCCGAGCGCTCAAATATGCTTATTATCATGATTGAGTCTTTTGAGACATGGGCTCTGGATTATAAACAAGCCGGCAAGCCGATGCTTGGTTACCTCGACACGCTGATCAGTCTGCCACAGACACTTTACTTTCCTCACTTGGTCTCGCAGGTTTCTTCCGGCCACTCTTCCGACGGGCATTTAGAGGTGCTCACCGGGTTGCTCCCATTCCGCGAAAGTGCAGTGGTTACTGACTTTGCAAATCAAAGCTATCCATCTCTTATAAAGGCTTATAAAGCGAAGCATGGCAGCAAAGCATACGAAATAATCGGTGACGAGGCCTCATTGTGGAACCAAAATCTCACATATTCCGGCTATGGTTTTGATAAACTTTATTCATCAATCGATGTAGACCCCAAGCATAAAAGCTCATGGGTCACACGCGATGAATACCTATCTACTTACGTCTGCAATTTCCTCAAAGACGTACCTACGCCATTTGCACTCATGGCCGTCACCCTCTCACTTCATACCCCATACAGGTCGGCAGTACCATACCATGATGAGCTGAAGTCGCTGCCGATAGACCCCCAGAGTATACACTACCTGCAGGTGTGCCGATATGATGAGGATTGCATCAGGGATATACTTAATGTGTTAAAAGAAAGAGGCATATATGATGACACGGTAATCATTATTACCGGAGACCACTCGGCTCATGGCTTGTTTGACAGTGTACGCCCGCCGCAGGTTGCAAATCAAGAGAAGTTTATACCCCTTATTGTGCTCAATTCCGGCTTTGAGAGATATACATATCCTCAAGTGGCCGGCCAGATAGACATTTATCCCACTTTGTTGGATATTCTTGGTCTCGAGGATTATCCATGGCGAGGATTGGGATTGAGCCTGCTTAGACATAACCCGGAGGGAGCCACACGGCGGAATTTCGAAATTTACGGCACACTCACGCCACAAGAAACGGCCCGACAAACTACAGCGTGGAATGTCTCCGAACTGCTAATACGCTCTAACTACTTTTCAGCAGAAAAATGATTGATACCCCTTCCACCGCACAGATAATTAAAAAATGTCAAACGCAAAATGAGGTGCAATTCATAAAAAAATATTAACTTTGCATTTTATTAGGTAATTGAGGCTTATGGTGGATATATTGAGTGACTTATGGGCAAGTATCACATCCACAGAGGTGACACTGCTCAACTCTATGGTGAGGCTGATATGCGCAATGCTGATAGGATGTGTGATAGGCTGGGAGCGTAAACGCAAAGGGCAAGTAGCCGGGTTGCGCACGTTCACACTTATCAGTATGGGAGCATGCCTGGCCATGTTGCTGTCTATATATGTGCCACAAGAATATTTAGGCCTCAAGAATGGAGACCCGGGTCGAATAGCAGCTCAGGTGGTGACCGGTGTCGGTTTCCTCGGTGGTGGTGCCATGATACAGCAGAAAGGCTCCATACGCGGACTCACCACAGCTGCCGGCATTTGGGTGGTGGCCACATTGGGCATGGCTGTCGGTGTGGGTATGTATGGCGCTGCCTTGGTAGCCACAATCTTGGTGATGATTACGCTCATCACACTCGAACAATGGGAGCACAAGGTGCGAATCGGCCAGGAGTCAAGAGTGGTAAATGTCACAGTCAATCAAGTTGTGCATGATGTCTCGGAATTTCGTAAAGTTTTCAAATCAAACAAGATGCACCTCTCCACATTTTATATCGAAGTAAACTATGCCAGCACTCGCTCAGAAATTAGTTTCGTGGTATTGTCCCGGCGAGGCGCTGACTATCTGAGCCTCTTCGATTCGCTCAAGAAAGTGGCACCCGTAGACTCCATTACCCTCTCTTCTCAAGTAGATATCTAAGCACTCCAATTTGATAACTCTCAACACATAACACATGAAAAGGGCTATCGCAACAACTATATTATTACCAGCAATTGTCGGTTTTAAAGCAGCAGCTACCGAGGCAACCGTGCAGACAGCACAAACCACCACGCAGGCTGCTGATGAGTCATCGGCCATGCCTGAAGACCCTCACTCCACCAATGGGCTTATCAGCGATTTAGCGCTGATTTTGCTCTTGGGAGCTATAGTGACCATTCTGTTCAAGAAATTGAAACAGCCGGTAGTGCTTGGCTACATCCTTGCGGGATTTTTAGCAAGCCCTAACTTCACATATATCCCGTCAATATCAAACCTCGACAATATTGAGTTTTGGGCAGAGCTGGGTATTGTTGTCCTGATGTTCACCCTCGGATTGGAGTTCAGTTTCAAAAAGTTAATAAACTCCGGCACATCGGCCATACTTACCGCCTTCATAATCATCACCGGCATGACCTTCTGTGGCTTTGGGGTGGGGCAGCTCATGGACTTCAACTTTACAAACTCAATCTTCCTGGGTGGCATGTTATCCATGTCGAGTACCACCATAATACTTAAAGCATTTACCGATTTAGGCCTGAAACAAAAGAAATTTGCCTCACTTGTGTTGGCGGTACTTATCATTGAAGACCTGTTTGCAGTCTTGATGTTGGTGCTCCTCTCGTCTCTTGCCGTGGGCGATGTGCAAGGCTCAGAATTGGCATTATCCATAGCCAAACTGATGTTCTATCTAATCCTGTGGTATGTGGTGGGAGTGTGGTTTATACCCACTTTCTTTGACAAATATCGCCAATGGATGAACCCTGAGACACTACTTGTGGTGTCTATGGGTATCTGCTTCGGCATGGCTGTATTGAGCACATTGTGCGGCTTTTCGTTGGAACTGGGCAGCTTTATTGCCGGAAGCATTATAGCCGGCACGGTGATGGCAGAGCGCATAGAGCATGTGGTGCAGCCGGTTAAGGACTTGTTTGGAGCTGTCTTTTTCATCTCTGTGGGAATGATGGTGCAGCCGGATGTGATAGTAGAGTACTGGAGCACAATTCTCATATTGGCTGTAGTGGTGATAGTTGGTATGATAATCTTTGGCAGCGCCGGTATGCTCATCACCGGCCAGACACTGAAGGTAGCCATTGAGAGCGGCTTCTCACTCACACAGATTGGTGAGTTCAGCTTCATTATCGCATCTCTTGGTATGAGTCTGGGTGTACTCAATAATTCGCTCTATCCGATTATTGTTGCTGTCTCCGTCATCACCATCTTCACAACCCCTTACTTCATCAAGCTGAGCCAACCGGCCTACAAATTTGTGGAAAAACATTTGCCCAAATCTTTGAGTTTTCTGCTCACTCGTTATAGCCAACAAAGGACAGACTCCTCAGATACGGGCAAGTTATGGCGCTCCATATTGGTGAGATATATATGGCGTATAGTGTTATTCTCTGTCATGATAATTGCCGTAATAATGCTCTCACATATATATATATTCCCCTTGCTTGAGGATATAAATAAGGAGTGGGGGCATCTCATAGCAACTATTCTGACACTTGTAGCCATGTCTCCCTTCCTGGTGATGTTATCATTCAGCGCCACAAAGCCAAAGGAGCGTGAACGCTTGTTGGCTAAGTCTGCTGCATCGCAAGTGCCATTGCTCGCAATGCGCATAATTCGCTATCTTATAGGTATAAACTTTGTGATATACTTTATATCCATGACATACGCTACCAAGGTGGCTATCATAATAGGAGCATCCTTCCTGGTGTTCTATCTGATAATATCATCGCGCAAACTCCATGTGCGTTATGCCAAGATGGAGAAGAAATTTCTTGGCAACCTCAACGAGCGCGAGGAGACACGTACCGGCCGAAATAATGTAGTAACCGGCGACTTGCACCTTGCATATATCAATGTTGACTCTTCTACACCCTTTGTTGGCGACAGAATAATTGACTCCGGTATCAGGCGCGACTACGGGGTCAGCATATCATCTATACAGCGTGGTATGCACAACATTCCTCTGCCTGATAAGAATGTGCGCATCCTGCCCGGCGATACCCTCGGCATTATCGGTACAGATGAGTCTATACAGAAATTTAATGCAGATATTGAGCGCTATAAGAAGGCCGAAGCTGAATTGCCGACCAATGATACCCGCACTGAGCTGGAGAGCATTGTGCTCACAGATCGGTCGCCACTCGTGGGCAAGACCTTGGCACAAGGTGATATACGACGGGATTATCATGCCATGCTGCTCCGTGTGATACGGGCCGAAGGGGAGATACCATTGTCGCCCGAACTCCAGTTTGAGGCTGACGATACTCTATGGCTTGTAGGTGACCCCGAATACATATCAAAATTGAAATAACGAAATATCAACCATAAACGCTTATTAAAACTCATTTATGGAAAAAATCATAATTCTGGACTTCGGTTCGCAATATACTCAACTGATAGCACGCCGCATACGTGAGCTCAATACATATTGCGAGATACGTCCGTACAACAAATTCCCGGCCGATGACCCTGACATCATCGGTGTCATACTCTCCGGCAGTCCCTATTCAGTAAATGACGCGCAGGCTCTGCAGATAGATCTTACCAACATCCGCGGACAATGGCCCCTGCTCGGCATTTGCTATGGCGCACAGTATCTGGCCCACACAAATGGAGGGCGTGTGGCATCATCCAAAACACGCGAATATGGCAGAGCACAGCTCGTGTGGCACGATGACAGCGACCCCTTGATGCACGGTGTACGCGAAGGCTCAACAGTATGGATGAGCCATGGCGACTCTATCATCGACACCCCGGAGTCATTTGTAAATGTAGGCTCGACTGCCGATGTCCACAATGCCGCATATCGTATCTCCGGCGAGAAGACATGGGGTGTACAATTTCATCCCGAAGTATATCATAGCGAAGATGGCAAGATTGTCCTCTCAAACTTCGTAAAGGATATATGCGGTTCGCACCAGACATGGACACCAGCATCATTCATTGACAGCACTGTAGAGAAACTCCGAGCTCAACTCGGCGAGGATAAAGTAGTGCTTGCCCTTTCAGGAGGTGTTGACTCTACCGTGGCAGCTGTATTGCTCAACAAGGCAATTGGCAAAAATCTGACATGTATCTTTGTAGACAACGGCTTGCTCCGCTATAACGAGTTCGAGTCTGTACTGGCTAACTACTCTGACATGGGTCTTAACGTGATTGGTGTCGATGCTAAAGACTATTTCTATACAAACCTGGCCGGTGTAACTGACCCGGAGAAGAAACGCAAAGTTATTGGCAAAGGGTTTATCGACATCTTCGAACAAGAGAGCAAGAAACTAAAAGATGTGAAGTGGTTGGCACAAGGCACTATCTACCCTGATGTTATTGAGAGCCTCTCCATCACCGGTATGGTCATCAAGAGTCATCACAATGTAGGCGGATTACCCGAAAAGATGAACCTTAAGTTGGTGGAGCCCCTGCGTCTGCTCTTTAAGGACGAAGTTCGCCGCGTGGGCCGCGAGCTGGGCATTTCACCCACACTTATAGGTCGTCACCCGTTCCCCGGGCCCGGTCTTGGTGTGCGCATTTTGGGCGAAGTTACTGCTGAGAAGGTACGCATACTTCAAGAGGCAGACCACTACTTCATCCAGGGCCTGCGTGACAATGACTTATACGACAAAGTATGGCAAGCCGGCGCTGTATTACTCCCCATTCGCTCAGTCGGTGTGATGGGCGATGAGCGCACATACGAGAACGTCGTAGCCCTGCGTGCTGTCAACTCTACTGATGGCATGACCGCCACTTGGAGCCACCTGCCATACGACTTCCTCGGCTCTGTAAGCAACGAAATCATCAACAAAGTCCGCGGTGTCAACCGTGTAGTCTACGATATATCTTCCAAACCTCCATCGACTATCGAGTGGGAATAATCACTGATTCAAGTTTTACAAGTTAACATGTAAAACCTTAACAAGCAGTAAATCGGCGGGCTACGTACGCCTTTTGTTTGCCTACCTAACCCCGCACACCCACGGCTGTCGCCGCGTGTGTGCGGGGTTACTATAAGTCGGTGTCCATACGGACACTCCGAACCATTACATATTCAATTGTATACTAATTGCGAATCTTGAATCACTAAAATTATTTTATTGTCCGGTATGCGGAGCCCTGAGGGGTGAGGGCTTTGATTATAGTTATGTTGGGAGACGAAGTGTGAGATATGGTAAATGTGGGGCCCGTAAAGGAGCCGCGGATTAATTCTGTACCGTCTACAGAGTATAGAATGTAGGTGCCACCTTCTGTGGGAAAGGGGACGACACATTCAATTACGTTTCTATCGAGATATTTGACCATTAATTGGAGGGGGACATTCGATCGATCTTGGGTAAGGTATGTTTTGTCTAATGAGGCTTTTTCGAGGATGTATTTCAGCCCTTTATATGCATCGGGTACTCCGTACTGCGAACGGTCAGTTGCATAGTCAGAAGAGGTGGTAGCATTCATGACTTCGAGGATATCATCTCTGGTGAGTTGAGGGTTGGCTTGCAGCCACAAAGCTATTACTCCTGCTACAGCGGGGGTTGCCATTGAGGTGCCGGACTCAGCAGCATAGTACCAGTTCTTGTCGTTGTGAGTTACCATTGCTACCCTTGGCATGGTGCTGTAATCAGGTGTCGCTGAGATGACATCAATGCTCGATGCCATAGCATGGGGCAGTTTTTCAGGCACAGTGCCGTAAGAAGAAGTGATACCGGCGGCATGTATAATACCGAAACTCTCTGTGTCCGTCTTGACATAATTACCATTGATGTCTGTGTACCCTTCTCGCTCAACAGTGCCTCCCACCGAGATGACATACGGAGATGTGCAATAGTCAGATATCGACTGGTCTGCCGCCCCGGCAGTGTAACCATCTAAACCATAAGAGCAAAACAGCGAAGAGAAATCGGCAAAGCCTCTGAGTTCGCCTCCTTGAGGGGAATTGACAATGATACCTATTGTAAAATCTTTTTCTTCATCAATCCAATCTAATGCACCTATCACCTCGATACCTATATTCCCATCGTTGCCAATATGCTTAACTAACCCCAAAACAGTGTTTTGAGGATTAACATGGTAAGCTAATTCCGGTAGCGAGGAACTAATTTCGATACCTTGCTCTGGGATATTGTCAAGGCTGAAGTATGGTGATACGGCTATTTCCTTCTCAGTATTTGTAGAGGTCTGTATCAGCGTGAGCGCTATCTGAATATCATCTTGTTTTGACACCAGAAAGCAACTGATGCCGTTAGGCTTACCGCCCCAGTTACCGGTACCGAAAGCAGTCTTGAGCGGCATCGGGTCCGTATCAAAATTCTTATATATTGACACCCTATTGAGACCATCATTTCCGGCAGCGAAGCAAACTATCTGTCCATTGTCGTCAAGCTCCTCAGCCAGCAGGTTGGACATTGCCCCGGAGCCATCGTGCATACCTCCACATGAGCCCAGTGAAAGGGAAGTTACACATGGCATATTATGTTGGCGCGCATAGTCAATGGCGTTGGTTATGCCGAAATGTACCTCGTCTTCATAAATATAGTCACCTACACTTGTCATGACAAATGTGGCTTCGGGAGCAATGCCGTAGTAGGGGAGACCGGTCATTGAACCTCCGGCAGTAGCTGATGTATGTGTGCCGTGGCCGTTGGCTGATTGGTCAATAACCATATTAGTAGATAGACCATTCATGGCGGGATAATAAGCATTGTATTCCAACTCGTTTGCCCCATTTTCATACATAGACGTTGTGGTGACATATAGCCCCACGCGGCTGTCGCCGGTCACGGGGTCAATGAATGCCGGGTGATTAGGATCGATGCCACAGTCAACAATGCCAATAACTACCCCTTTACCCGTAAATGGTATTATCTCCTCACTGCGCCGAAGCCCTCGATGAGCTTCATCCACATTAAGTGTCTGGCGGCTCAGGTCGTTGAACAGCTGTATGCGACGGGGTGGGAGAGTGCGTATCCCTTTCATACGGGGCACTCTCAGTAGAGGATAATTTGAGGTATCAGTGTTAGTCTCTGCCAACATGGCAGGAAAAACTGACAGAAATATGCCAAGGGTAGGAAGTGCTTTGAAGATATTCATTGCCTCAAAGTTACGATAATTTTTCTTACTATGCAACCGAATATCCCCTAATTACACTATTTTTATAAAACATTAAGGTTAGGTTAGGCGTTTTCCTTTCGGAATTTGGCATGAAATATGTATTCTGAAAGATAGAAATTAATTTTAAACCATAAAAACTATGAATATCCAACCCCTTGCAGACCGAGTGCTCATAGAGCCTATGGCTGCTGAAGAAGTGACAGTCGGCGGTATCATTATTCCCGACTCAGCTAAAGAAAAACCCTTGAAGGGCACAGTAGTAGCTGCCGGCGATGGCACAAAAGATGAAAAAATGCTACTGAAAGAAGGTGACTCTGTACTCTATGGCAAATATGCCGGCACTGAGATAGAATTTGAGGGAAAGAAATATCTGATTATGCGCCAGAGCGATGTGCTGGCCATCCTGAAGTAAGTTTTTCACAATAACCAAAAGAAGCGTTTGAAGCGCCCTTCAGCCATCGGTTGAAGTGCTCTTCAGTAAAATAATTCAAAATCATGGCAAAAGAAATAAAGTTTAATATAAAGGCTCGCGAAGAGCTCAAGGCCGGTGTAGATGCATTGGCTGATGCAGTAAAGGTGACTCTCGGCCCTAAAGGCCGCAATGTTATTATAGAGAAGAAATTCGGTGCTCCTCACATCACAAAAGATGGTGTGACAGTAGCCCGCGAAATAGAGCTCGAGAACCCGTTTGAGAATATGGGTGCACAGCTCGTTAAGGAGGTAGCCTCCAAGACCGGCGACCAGGCCGGCGACGGCACAACTACAGCTACAGTGTTGGCTCAGGCCATCGTTCGCGAGGGTCTGCGCAATGTGGCCGCTGGTGCAAACCCTATGGACTTGAAGCGTGGTATCGACAAGGCTGTGAGCAAGGTAGTGGAAGGCATCAAAGCTCAGAGTGAGGAAGTGGGCGATGACTTTGACAAGATTGAGAATGTGGCCCGCGTTTCTGCCAACAACGATGAGGAAATAGGTCGTCTTATCGCTGAGGCTATGAAGAAGGTAAAGAAGGAAGGTGTGATCACTGTAGAGGAGGCCAAAGGTACAGACACTACTGTAGATGTAGTGGAAGGTATGCAGTTTGACCGTGGCTACATCTCCCCATACTTCGTGACCAATACAGAGAAGATGGAGTGCGAAATGGATAATCCCTACATCCTGATTTATGATAAGAAGGTATCTAATCTGAAAGATATTCTCCCTATCCTGGAGGCAACAGCACAGTCAGGACGTGGCCTGCTCATCATTGCAGAGGATGTGGACAATGAGGCACTTGCCACACTCGTAGTCAATCGTCTGCGTGGTTCACTTAAGATTTGCGCCGTTAAGGCTCCCGGCTTTGGTGACCGCCGTAAAGAGATGCTCGAGGATATTGCTATCCTCACCGGTGGCAATGTGATTTCCGAGACCAAGGGTATGCGTCTTGACCAGGCTACCATCAACGATTTGGGTACAGCCGAGAAGGTTACTGTCAATAAGGACAACACCACCATCATCAACGGTGCCGGCAACAAGGAGGCTATTGCTGACCGTGTAGCTCAGATCAAGGTGCAGATAGCCAATACAACTTCTGATTATGACAAGGAAAAGCTCACCGAGCGCCTCGCTAAGTTAGCCGGCGGTGTTGCCGTGCTCTACATTGGTGCTCCCTCAGAGGTTGAGATGAAAGAAAAGAAAGACCGTGTGGATGATGCCTTGTCAGCTACTCGTGCAGCAGTAGAGGAAGGCATTGTGCCCGGTGGTGGTACAGCTTATATTCGCTGCCTGCCCGCTCTTGCAGAGCTAAAGGGAGACAACGCTGATGAGACTACCGGTATCGCTATCATCCGTCGTGCTATAGAGGAGCCGCTCCGTCAGATAGTTGAAAACGCCGGTGTTGAAGGCGCTGTCATCGTTCAAAAAGTGAAAGAGGGCAAAGGCGACTATGGCTACAATGCTCGCACAGATCAGTTTGAGAACTTCTTCTCAACCGGTGTAATAGACCCGGCTAAGGTGACACGTGTAGCTCTGGAGAATGCAGCCTCTATAGCAGGTATGTTCCTGACTACTGAGTGCGTCATTGCAGACAAGAAGGAAGAGAATCCTGTACCCGCAATGCCTAATCCCGGCATGGGTGGTATGGGCGGCATGATGTAAGCCACCGATTCAACCATATAAATATAGCAGAAGACTTCATATTTTATTATGTGTCTTCTGCTATTTTTTAACCTATATTATTCATACTCCCTGCTACTGCGAAGTCTAATTGTATGCAACTCACAGTCGTACTCGTAGGCCACTCCTTGAATGTAGGATTTACTACATCCTACTGCGCCGACTGTGATTTACACACATATTTAGACTTCTCGCTACGGAGTTGGTATGAATAATATAGGTTAATCATCCCCGTACACCCACGGCTATTGCCACGTGTGAGGGGGGTAAACAAGCTTTTATCCCTCTTCGACACTCTTCTCGAGGTATTGTTTAACTTCCTGAAACAGTTTGGAGGCAAACACAAAGTCGTTCAGGCTTTTGGATTTAGACTTGAAGATATTTTTGTCATTACCAATCCAATCGCAATGGCCTTTATTGATGAACACGATGTTCTCGCCAATACCCAACACGGAGTTCATATCGTGAGTATTGATTATGGTGGTGATACCATATTCGTGTGTTATGTCTGAGAGCAGTTCATCTATCATTATAGATGTCTTTGGGTCAAGGCCGGAGTTGGGCTCATCGCAGAATAAATATTTGGGATTAAGCGCAATAGCGCGTGCAATAGCCACACGTTTCTGCATACCGCCCGATATCTCCGAGGGGTATTTGTCATCAGCATTATCGAGCCCTACACGCCTGATGCAGAAATGGGCACGCTCCAGTTGCTCTTGCTTGCTGAGTGGACTAAACATGGTGAGGGGGAACATGACATTGCCCAACACTGTGCGATTGTCAAAGAGCGCAGACCCCTGAAAGAGCATACCAATCTCAGTGCGGAGGGCCTTTTTCTGTTCATTTGTCATGTCAGAGAAGGAGCGACCGTCATAATAGATATTACCTTTCTCGGGTACCATGAGCCCGATAAGGCATTTCATAAAGACTGTCTTACCGGAGCCGCTTTGTCCGATAATAAGATTGGTTTTTCCGGTCTCGAATGTAGCGGAAATGTCATGCAATATTTGCACTCCATCAAACCATTTAGAGATATGTTGTGCTTCTATCATCTTGCCTTAGTTGGGAGTTTTAGAGGTCGTTTTTAAAATGTAGGCCACTGCAAAATTAACAAAAAAAATGCAATATTGATTATAGTACAGAGAATTTTGACTAACTTTGCACTTTCAAAAAGCATTAATTTATGGGTGGTTTTTTCGGAACTGTGCTTACAAAGGACTGTGTTACAGACCTTTTCTATGGTACAGATTATAATTCACATTTAGGAACAAAGCGTGGCGGTATGGCCACGTATGACGCTGAAAAGGGATTCGTACGCAGCATTCATTCGCTGGAGAACTCATACTTCCGTACAAAATTTGAGAGTGTCTTACCACGTTTTTTCGGTGCTAACACCGGCATTGGTATCATCTCAGATAATGACTCCCAACCGATAGTAGTAAATTCAAAAGTAGGTAAGTTTGCCATTGTCACCGTAGCCAAGATTGCCAACATGGAGCAACTGGAAGCCGAAATGCTAGAAAATGGTGTCCACTTCTCCGAACTCTCGTCCGGTAAGACAAATCCCACAGAGCTTATAGCCACAATAATCACCTCAGGTAAGGATATTGTGGATGGCATACGCAAGGTGCATGCCAAGGTAAAAGGCTCTGTCTCTATGCTCTTGCTTACCAAAGATGGTATCATTGCAGCACGCGATTGGCTCGGCCGCACTCCAATTGTGATAGGACAAAAAGAGGATGGCTACGCCCTGACTTCAGAAACTTGTGCACTTCCCAATCTTGATTATCGTATAGTGCGTGACGTGCGCCCGGGTGAAATTGCACTAATCTCTACCGATGGCATCAAGACACTCTTTGCCGGCAATCCGGACAAGATGCAGATATGCTCTTTCCTGTGGGTATATTACGGTTTCCCGGTGTCAACTTATGAGGGTATAAATGTGGAATCTGTACGCTTCAATTCAGGTATGCTTATGGGCAAAAAAGATGAGACAGATGTAGACTGCGTCTGTGGAATACCTGACTCCGGAGTAGGTATGGCCCTTGGTTATGCCGAAGGTAAAGGTGTGCCCTATCACCGTGCCATAGCCAAGTATACCCCCACATGGCCACGTTCGTTCACTCCGGGGCGTCAGGAGCTGCGTAACCTGGTAGCTAAGATGAAGCTGATACCTAATCGCGATATGCTCAATGGACACAAAGTGGCATTTTGTGATGACTCAATAGTGCGCGGCACTCAGCTGCATGACAATGTCAAGATGTTGTATGATTATGGTGCCAAAGAGGTGCACATACGTATAGCTTGTCCGCCGCTGATTTATAGCTGTCCGTTCATTGGCTTTACCTCGTCAAAGTCTGATATGGAGCTGATTACAAGACGTGTAATCGAAGAGCTGGAAGGCTCTCCGGACAAGAATCTTGATAAATATGCTACTACCGATACTCCGGAGTATAAGGCTATGGTGCAGCGTATAGCAGACAAGTTCGGTCTTGACTCGCTGAAGTTCAGCACCCTCGAGGACCTTATCGAGGCTATCGGGCTACCCAAATCAAAGGTTTGTACCCACTGCTTCGACGGCTCATCATATAACTAAGTAGCTGAGAAAAATTAATCATCAAATGTAAACAGTAGGTAAGATTGATTTGAACAAAAATTCCACTTTCTCTACGGCGCTTTTCGCCGTCTTCATCAGTCGCTTAGCTCGCTAAGCTCCTTCTTCAGCCGACAAAAAGCACTCGAAGATAAAGTAAAATTTTATGTTCATTAATTTTTCTCATCTACTTAAGCAATAAAAAGACTCGTATTTCATTGATATATTTCTCCCCGGTGTATGCATGCTATCTTGCATATATCGGGGAGATTTTGTAATTTTGCAGTCTGAAAATATTATTTGCTATGGCAAAGGAACTGAAAAATCTGACTAAAAGAAGCGAGAACTACTCGCAATGGTATAATGAACTTGTAGTTAAGGCCGACCTGGCTGAGCAGAGTGCTGTGCGCGGTTGTATGGTAATCAAACCCTATGGCTATGCCATCTGGGAGAAGATGCAACAGACTCTCGATAAGATGTTTAAAAAGACCGGAGTGCAGAATGCTTACTTCCCCCTTCTTATCCCGAAGTCTTTCCTTTGCCGCGAGGCTGAGCATGTGGAGGGGTTTGCCAAGGAATGCGCAGTGGTAACTCACTACCGTCTGAAAAATGACCCCAATGGCAATGGCGTAATCGTAGACCCCGAGGCACGTCTTGAGGAGGAGCTGATAGTACGCCCTACATCTGAGACAATTATATGGGGTACATATAAGAATTGGATACACTCATATCGCGACCTGCCTATAGTATGCAATCAATGGTGCAATGTTATGCGTTGGGAGATGCGTACACGTATGTTCTTGCGTACAAGCGAGTTTTTGTGGCAGGAGGGTCATACAGCCCATGCCACTGCCGAAGAGGCTGAAGCGCGTACTGTACAGATGATTAATGTGTATGCTGACTTCGCACGCCGCTTCATGGCAGTCCCCGTGATCGTAGGTGTAAAGAGTCCCAATGAGCGTTTTGCCGGTGCTCTCAACACATATACCATAGAGGCAATGATGCAGGATGGCAAAGCCCTGCAGAGTGGTACAAGCCATTTCTTGGGCCAAAACTTTGCCAAAGCATTCGATGTAACCTTCATGAATAAGGAGAACCAGCCGGAGTATGTATGGGCTTCTTCATGGGGTGTGTCTACACGTCTTATGGGTGCTCTTATCATGACTCACTCTGATGATAACGGCCTCGTGCTCCCTCCGCATTTGGCACCTATACAAGTGGTTATTGTGCCTATCTATAAGAATGACGAGCAGCGCGAAGCCATCTCAGCACGTGTTCAGCTTATCGTAGACAAGCTCACAGATATGGGCATCAGTGTCAAATATGATGATGCTGACAACCGTCGCCCCGGTTTCAAGTTTGCTGACTATGAGCTTAAGGGTGTGCCTGTGCGTCTCGCCATTGGTGCACGCGACCTTGACAATGGTACTGTCGAACTCATGCGTCGTGACACTCTCGAGAAAGAGACTTTGCCTCTCGAAAGCATTGAAGAGCATATAGCCAAGCTGCTTGAAGATATTCAGGAGAATATCTATCGCAAGGCTATCGACTACCGTGAGGCCAAGACTATCAAGGTTGATACCTACGAGGAATTCAAAGAGAAGATTGAAGAGGGTGGCTTCTTGTTGTGTCACTGGGACGGTACCCCTGAGACAGAAGAGCGTATTAAGAACGAGACGAAAGCAACAATCCGTTGTATACCTCTGGATGCACCCGAAGAAGAGGGCGTGGATATGCTCACCGGCAATCCCTCACACCGCCGTGTAATCTTTGCCCGCGCTTATTAATCTCACTGCGGCCCCACCAAATATGTCTCTATTGGTGGGGCCGGTTACATATCTAACCCAAATCCAATACCAATGAATAAGATATCAATAGTAACACTCTCCTTAGCAACATTCTGCCTGTCTGCTGCAGCTCAACAGCTCACTGCTACTGACTATTGTGATGTCAAGCTCAATGCGCCCAAGACAGTGAAGGAGATGACACCAACCGCCGATGGCGAGAGCTATCTGTGCATAAGCGCCGATGGCAAAAGTATCGAAAAATACAGCTACAAGACCGGCAAGATGGTGAGCACACTCTTTGATGTTAATAACATAAAGGGTGATGTCAAAATAAATGAATTTGACGGCTATCAGCTTTCAGACAATGGACGAATGCTCCTGCTGTGGAATGACACTGAGGTTATCTATCGCTACTCCTTCAAGGCTCAATATTATGTGTATGACATCAACCGAGGTACAATGCAGAAGGTCAGCAAGAACCCCGGCAAGCAGCGTGGTGCCATAATAAGCCATGATGGCACTATGGTGGCCTTCATGCGCGATAATAACATATTCCTTACCAATCTTGACTTTGACAACGAAGTGCAGATTACAAAGGATGGCGCCGAGGGCAAAATCATTAATGGCACACCGGACTGGGGATATGAAGAAGAGTTTGGCATCCTCAACACAATGCGATGGGCTCCGGATGACTCATCGCTCTCGTTTATCACATTCAATGAGTCAGAAGTACCCGTATATCATTTCGATATATACTCAGGTTATTGCGACCCGATTGATGAATACGATAAATATCCCGGAGAATATACCTATAAATATCCCCTCGCAGGCGACAATAATTCGGTAGTTAAGGTGAGCACTTACCATGTAGACTCGCGCCTCACTAAGGTGATGGATATACCCATGGCGGATACTGACTATATCCCCTCAATGGAATATGGTGGTTCGGCTGACCGTCTCATGGTGATGGTGCTTAATCGCGACCAGAACAACCTCAAGCTATATTCTGTCAACCCCAAGAGCACAGTAGCCAAGATGATTCTTGAAGAGACATCTCAGGCCTGGCTCAGTCCTTCGGCATATCAAATGGTGGACTATGCAGCCAATAATTTCGTGATTGGTTCAGACCGCTCCGGCTATCGCCATCTATACCTCTATGACTACAGCGGCAAGCAGCTCCGTCAGCTCACTTCCGGTAATTACTATGTAACTGATTACTACGGCTATAACACGGCCACTAAGCAATATTTTTGTCAAACTACTTCCGAAGGTCCCGGCCAAAGAAACATAGCAGCGGTCAACGCCGCCGGTGGTGTACAGCTCCTTAACCCCGGCAAAGGGTGGGAGAGTGGTGCCTTCAGCAGCAACTGCCAATATTATGTCCGCACATTCAGTGATGCTGTGACTCCTAACAAGTACACACTCCATTCGCTCAAAGGCAAAATCGCCGACCTTGAGCTTAACACTGAATATGCAACACGCTATACTGCCGCTCCCAAAAAGGAATTCATACAGGTGCCCAATGCACAAGGTGAAATGATGGATGCTTACATGATTAAGCCTCTTAACTTTGACCCTGCAAAGAAGTATCCCATCCTTATGTATCAATATAATGGCCCCGAAAGCCAGGAGGTGAAAAACCGTTGGGCTATGGATGGCCTCTACTACATCGCCTCTCAGGGATATGTCATTGCGTGTGTCGATGGACGCGGTACCGGTTTCCGCTCGCGTCAATGGAGCGACTGTGTGTACAAGCATCTCGGCGAGTATGAGACTGCTGACCAATTGGCTGCAGCCAACTATTTCGCCACTCTCCCCTATGTGGACACTCAGCGCATGGCCTGCTTCGGGTGGAGTTATGGTGGATATATGACTCTTATGGAGCTTACAGCCTCCGGGTGTCCTTTCAAGGCCGGTGTGTCAATGGCTCCTGTCACCGACTGGCGATTCTACGACAGTATATACACTGAGCGATACATGCTTACCCCTCAGCAGAATGAAGCCGGCTATGACACTGCATCAACCCTTAACCGTACCGGCAATCTGAATGCTAATCTGCTCATCATGAGCGGTACGAGCGATGACAATGTGCACTTCTATAACACATTGAAATATACATCTAAACTGACAAGCGAAGGCAAACTCTTCGATATGATTGCTTGGACCAATTTCGAGCATTCTTTGCGCATGTGCAATGCCCGCGAGATGCTATACCGCAAAGTACTTGACTTCCTCAACGTACGACTCAAATAAGACTCATTGCTGACCCCATCCATTTAGATTTTCAACCGGATGGGGTCATGAATTTATAGAAAAAATAAAAAAATTTAGATTTTAACGATATTTTTTCGTTCTGATTTGTTAACATAATGTAGGGCTTAAATGAGCGCTCTCTATTAAATGCCCTCACACAGTACGCATATACCTTATCTACAACCTGTTGAAGTGAATTATAAGGTGTTTTTTTGACTAATTGAGAACTTCCTTGCTTCATTCCAATGCGTTGTCGATGGACAATAACCGAGACATCAATTTAGTAAATGCACGAGTTAGAAAAAGTAAATACTCAACAAGTATTTCTAATGTGGCGCAACGTGGCTGTTCCCGTGTTGACCGTCATATTCATGCATGTACTTACCAATATTTTGCCATCTATACTCGCTCCGGTTGTCTCCACTGTCACTGCTATTGTCCTATATTATCAAGTTATCTCTAACTCATATAGTAAAGAAGAATCTTGTGCCATATGCCCATATATCTTCTTTATAACGATAGTTAGCTATACCATTTCTCTTATTATCCTTAATATACTGACTATATGGGGCTTATTAAGGCTTCCTGATGAATTTATATTTTTCGACGGGCAATTCATCATGGGATTGGTGCTGTCTCCTGTAGGACTCATCACCACCTTCATCATGTACCTGAACCGGAGACATCTTACTCTCTGTATAAACTGCAAAATCACGGCCGGCTCACCAAGCGAACGCGGACGTATCGGCAATATCTATAATAGTGAGAGCAACTCCTTGATGAAGGACATCATGCTGATGTACTCCATCTTGATTGTTATAAACTATGGCTATTACTTATACGAATATATCGACCTTAACATCTCAGAGCGAGATACATTCGTATTCAGGAGTATTAACATACTCATTTATCTCTTCCTGATAGCCAAGTATGCAATCCATTATTATAACCTCTTTCTTGACCTTAAGGAGAGTAATGAGCTCCTCTCCCCGGATGAATTGAGCGCACTGGGTACAAGAACTTACGTAAGGTTCTATGTGATATGTGGTGATTCGCTGTATATGTCTGTATCAAATATTGATAATCAATATGACGACGAAACAGACATCATAGACTCCCCATTCTCAATTCGTCGTAACGCAAGTGGATTCCAGGAATATGAATTGAAGCAATTCATAGAAGAACAGACCGGCATAAAAGGTGGGGAACTACGCTTCTTCTATGGCCGTAAATTGCCGGATGCTGCCGGCAGAAAGGTGCTCAGATATTTCTATTTCATACCCGGGGAACCGGAAGACTATCCCGAACTACGCATACCGGGCTCATGGATCAGCTCCGATAAACTTAAAACGATTTATAATAATACCCCCGACCGTCTCACCTCAGTGTGTCTGAGCGACATTAGCCGGTTGGCCATGATTACTATAACAAGTAAGCTGTATAAGCCAAACGGCGAGCGCCGCAATAAGCTAACTCAATACCGCCCGTCATTTACACTCCGAGAGATTAAAACCGATAATCTCGATTATCAAAATGATAAATGGATAAGGGTGGCAAACTTCAATTCAGACACATCATTCTTCAAAGTGAAAAGGTGGTGGCGTCGTCGCTTCCGAAACGCTTATTACGAAAATAATTAAGCCCCTTTTCCCTCGCACCAACCGATGAAACGGAGATATGCTATAGGCCCTAACTTACAGCCCACAAACATGCCACAAACAAATATAGATGAAACTTTGCAATGCGCAATTGAAAATGGCACATTGCCTCTTATTACCATAGTTGGACCAACAGCCAGCGGCAAAACACACAGAGCTGTAAGCCTCGCTAAACTACTCAATGCCGAGATTATCTCCGGAGACTCCCGACAAGTATATACAGGTATGGACCTCGGCACCGGCAAAGATATTGAAGAATATGGCGATGTATCCGTTCATCTGATTGATATACGCCCGGCCGGCTACAAGTATAATCTACATGAATTTATTCATGACTTCGAAGACGCCGAAACATCTATACGTTCCCGTGGTAAAAATATAATACTCTGCGGGGGGACAGGGTTGTATGTCGAAAGCATCTTATCAGGTATAAAACTCCCTCCCGTACCGGAAAACAGTGAATTGCGCAATTCATTGAGAAATAAAAGTTTAGAAGAGCTAACATCAATCTTAGCTTCAATGAAGCATCTCCACAATATTACTGATATAGATACTGTGGCAAGAGCCATCAGAGCCATAGAAATACAATCATATTACGCCCATAATCCTCAGTTAGCAGCCCAAGTAGACAAAAATAATGCCCAACGGCGAGACTCACTCATTATATTGGTAGATATACCGCGAGACGATCGCCGTCAACGCATAAGCCAACGACTTGATAGTCGACTTATGGCAGGTATGGAACAAGAAGTGCAACACCTTATGCAAAGCGGAATAGAAGCAGAAGACTTAGAATACTACGGCCTTGAATATAAGTATGTTACACAAGCAATAACCGGTAAGATTACTCACGAAGAAATGCACCATAACCTCGAAATCGCCATACATCAATTTGCCAAACGACAAATGACGTGGTATCGAGGCATGCAGCGTCGCGGCTACACCCTAAACCCTATCCAATGGAACCTACCCGACGACACTTTCAACTTCCAAGTTCTCACACTCCTGTCTACCCATATAAACTCATCTTCCTAACCTCACCTCCTAAAATAATTTCCCAATTTACACCATCCTCTACTCCTTTCTCACCACCACTCCAACAGTCCAAGCAACAAAATTACGCACCTACCAACAAAAAAATCAAAAAAAGTTTGTTCATCTCAAAAAAAAGTCCTAACTTTGCACTCGCAAACGAGGAACAAACCTCACCGATACCATATAGAAATGATGGTAACAAATCTATACCAGAGCGTAATAGAAAATAACTTGGAGAGATGGCAGAGTGGTCGATTGCGGCGGTCTTGAAAACCGTTGAGGGTCACA
>JAMPDX010000001.1:583657-595673 GCA_023665425.1 Muribaculaceae bacterium | reverse complement strand
TCCGAGGCACATCTGCGACCCTGACGTTCACATTTTTTATTAAACAAGCTCTTAATCTACACAGTAATTTGCCAAGGAGAGATATCAACCGCAAATATACAGCGTAATTTTAACAAATCCAAATTATTTTAAAGAAAAATTTACAAAAATTTAACTTTTTTGCTTCAAATGGCAATTTGTTATCACTCGTTGCGCGCACGCATACTTTCTCGGCCGTTTTTCTTTACTTTTGTAATATATCCATCTCTACTTGCGCTACACAATTATACCGGGCTATGATTACTCTGGTGGATTGCCAAAAAAGTGATTTTTAAGGATTATCCTCAGTGATGTATAAGGTATTGATAAACAATATCATAACATTAGGTGCCCGGGATGGTAAATAAAAAATTCAAAAAAAATCTTTTTTTTATGAACCTTTTTTCAGCCGGTGCGTTTTAAGTATGTAAGGTCGCCGCAAAGGTGTCAGCAAAAAGAAAGAAAGACACTCCATACGGCGCCACTATGAAAAGCACGAGTCATTGGTTTTGGCTAGGATTTTTAGTGAAACGGATAAATGTTGATATTAGGTTAATTAGTTAGTTTCAGTCGCATTCATACGACACAACGACGGCGGACCGTGAGGCTCGCCGTTGTTGTGTCATGTCCCATTGTTAGGCACCAATTTACTGCCTGTTTATGCATCTTAACCAAAAAAGAGGGTCGGCAACCCCCGATTGTGGGGGCTGCCGACCTATTGTAAAAGTGACAGATGATCCCGTTATTTAGCGAAGCCGTGAAGTTTTATAAGCTTCTTTACCTCTTTCTTCTTCATGACGTCGCATGATGATTTGGAGGTTACAAACTGCTGGAGCTTTTTAGCACCGGTGATGCGATTGAAGCCCAACATTTCTACGTCAGAAAACTGGTTGCCATTTATACCATGGTTGTAGCGCACATTACCGGTATCCATGTATATGAAGAGCTTGTTCTGATTCAAGAAGCTTGACTTCACACCGATACTGCGTATATCATTAAGTTGTACTTTGTAGAATTCGGGCATATTAGGCTGTTTTCTATGCTCTTTGCTTGGGTAGATCAGTAAACCCTTGTCTGAGTAGTGGATATGGCCCTTGTCTTTGCAGCGCCACAGCTTGATGAGGCCAAGGAGCTTGAACCAGCATGCTGCCTCATAATTATTATATTCTGCCTGGTCTTTGAGTATGATTGATGTCGCAGCCTTGCGGGCCTCGCGGGAGAATTTAAGTGAGCTGTTGATGTTCTGACGACCAAGGATCTTGAGCTTGCCGCCATTGACGGAGATTGTGGAGGCCTCGCTGTGGAGTAGGTAGATAGTCTCTGCTTTACGCCTCTTCTTAATATCGAAGATGAATGCATCATCTGTGATGATAAGAGTCTCTTTTCTGAACCAGTTCATCGGGTTGAGCCACTTAAAGAGCATTAGTGAGCCGGTGAATTCTTTGCCGGTTTTCAATTCTATCTTGGCTCCACGCTTGATGAGCTCATTCTTAAGGATGTCGCGATTGTGAGCATTAACATTCTTTAGGGTAGCTGTATGCACAAAGCCAAAGTTTACGCTTGAACCTGAATTGTTGAAGAAACGAATATCTTCATACTTGTGACAGTAATATTCGTCCATAGGGACACAGTAGTCTTTATATAACAAGACTTTGCTGTCTTTCTTATTGACCAGATCCCCTTTGCAATCGAATACGGATTGGAGTGAGGGTTTGCCATTGTGAGTGAACACATACTTCTCATCTTTGAAGAAGGGTACTTTGCCTGTAGC
This sequence comes from Muribaculaceae bacterium, assembly GCA_023665425.1. GTDB lineage: Bacteria > Bacteroidota > Bacteroidia > Bacteroidales > Muribaculaceae > Lepagella. The sequence goes on along the minus strand of JAMPDX010000001.1, from coordinate 593,884 downwards.
TTTAAGGGCCTCAAGAAGCAAGGGAATTTGGTCTTGTTTCATCTTGATAACCTTAGTTAGCAATAATAATTTTTCGGTAGCGAGATAGAAGATTGAAACACGCGGATTGAGTATACCTTTTTCCGGGCGGATAGCTACTATATTTTCAAGATGAACCAAGTCAATTACTTTGAAAAGGAAACCGGTCTTCCAAATAAGTTTGCCGTCTTCTATTTTTACCTCTCCTGATGTAAAAAAGACAGGCTTATTGGTGATTTTAGCCATTTGATTGATATTTGTTAGTTATGTTATTTTATTTTGCTAATGGGTGAGCTATTATATAAACATGTGCAAATATACGATATTTTTCTCACCCCCCCCCAATTAATTAACATACTTTAACATTTATATCAACAAAAAACGGCCGTTGGTCAAAAGTTCGTTTTTTATAGGTTATTTTTCGCTGTATAATGTATTTCAATTGGATTTTTTGTAATTTTGCAGCCAATTATAAACTGAAAAGAATGAAGGCGCTTAGGGCTCTTGTTATAATACTGATGGTGTCGGCAGCCGCGGTGCTACCGGCCGCTGCACAAATTATTAAGACCGAGAAGAATGTAGACCTTACAGACTCCCTGCGCGAGGAGTTTGACAAGGGGCCATACTTCACACTCTACCGCGACAACTACTTCGCCGTGGGTACAGACCCTACACACAAACCCACGGCCAACAATTCTGACGTACGCTTTCAGGTGTCTATAGCCCAGCGACTCACCAAATCGGTGTTGCCATGGCACACTTATTTGTTTCTGACATACACTCAAGGAGTAGCATGGGATGTGTTTAAGAACTCCATGCCGATGCACGACTTCACCTTCAACCCCGGTATCGGTATCGTCAAGCCTCTCTTCAACCGCGAGCGCTTCATTGGCAAAGCCACCCTTATGATTGAGCACATGAGCAACGGTCGAGACTCCATTTGGAGCCGCTCATGGAATCGTATCTCTCTTGGCGCCACCATCATGATTAACGAGCACCTCACCATCGACGGCAAGGCATGGATACCTATCGTTGACGGCCAGAACAACCGCGATATACTCAAGTATGTGGGAATCTATCAGGCAGGAGTCTCGGTGCTGAGCCGCAACAAACGGTGGGGCGGCAGCCTGCACTTTGTCAAGCGCGCCAAGTGGGATCTGAGCTATAACACACAGCTCGACCTCTTCTGGCGCCCATGGAAGGCGGCCAACCAATTCCTCTTCCTGCAATGGTATAATGGCTACGGCGAGACCCTGCTGGACTATAACAAGTTTGTCAACCGAGTCCGCGTAGGTATCCTCATCAAGCCCCGCTACTTCTCCGACTATTAGAGCTTGTTTAATAAAAAATGTGAACGTCAGGCTCGAAGATGAGGTGCAACTGCGAGACATAACGGTAATTCTTGGAAACAAGACTCTCAATGAAGTAAAAAGATAATTTATAAAATCAAGTTTCGCAGGTAGTATTCTATTGAATATGTTATGGTTATTAGTGTCCGTAAGGACACCGACTTATAGTAACCCCGTACACACGCGGCGATAGCCGTGGGTGTGCGGGGTTGAGTAAGCAAACAAAAGGCGTGCGTAGCCCGCCGATTTACTGCTTGTTAATGTTTTACACATTAACTTGCGAAACCTGAATTTATAAATTATGTGAGAATGTTAAATCACGTCGTCTTTTTGGCTACTTTGACTCGTCTTTCCGGTCACAAAGCTCGCATTGCTCCCTGCAAGACAAGACAAATTAGCTCAAAAATACACCGCCCTGACATTCACATTTTTTATTAAACAAGCTCTTAATCAAAAGGATATCCGGCGAGACAACAAAGAGGGCACGAAAAAAGCGGCACCGTGGGGTACCGCTTTTTGTATTATCATGGTTGGGGATTAGTCGAGGTGAGGACCTGCAGCTACAAGTGCCTTGCCGGCGGGGTTATTCTCAAACTTCTTGAAGTTCTGGATGAACAGCTTAGCCAGCTCTTCGGCCTTCTTGTTCCACTCCTCGGGGTTGGCGTAGGTGTCGCGCGGGTCGAGGATCTTCGGGTCTACGCCGGGAAGCTCTGTGGGCACTACGAAGTCGAAGTAGGGGATAGTCTTGGTGGGTGCCTTCAGGATAGCACCGTCGAGGATAGAGTCGATGATACCACGTGTATCCTTAATAGAGATACGCTTGCCTGTGCCATTCCAGCCGGTGTTCACCAGATAAGCCTTGGCGCCACTCATGTTCATCTTTTTAACCAGCTCCTCGGCATACTTGGTGGGGTGCAGGCTCAGGAAGGCTGCGCCGAAGCAAGCTGAGAATGTGGGAGTAGGCTCTGTGATACCGCGCTCTGTGCCGGCAAGCTTGGCGGTGAAGCCGCTCAGGAAGTAATACTTGGCCTGCTCGTGGCTCAGGATGCTCACGGGGGGCAGTACGCCGAATGCGTCAGCACTCAGGAAGATAACCTGCTGTGCAGCCGGGCCCTTGCTTACGGGCTTAACGATATTCTTGATGTGGTAGATGGGATATGAGACACGAGTGTTCTCTGTCACGCTCTTGTCGGCGAAGTCGATGTGGCCTTCAGCGTCAACAGTGACATTCTCCAGCAGCGCATCGCGACGGATAGCGTTATAGATGTCGGGCTCGCTGTCCTTATCCAGGTTGATGACCTTGGCATAGCAGCCACCCTCATAGTTGAAGACACCGTCATCATCCCAGCCATGCTCGTCGTCGCCGATGAGTTTACGCTTCGGGTCAGTTGACAAAGTAGTCTTGCCGGTGCCTGAGAGGCCGAAGAAGATAGCAGTGCTTGTCTCCTCCATGTTGGTGTTGGCAGAGCAGTGCATTGAAGCGATGCCGCGCAGAGGGTTAAAGTAGTTCATCATTGAGAACATACCCTTCTTCATCTCACCGCCATACCATGTGTTGATGATCACCTGCTCCTTCTCTGTGATGTTGAAGGCTACCACAGTCTCAGAGTGGAGGCCGAGCTCCTTATAGTTGGTGCATTTAGCCTTGGAAGCGTTGAAGACCACGAAGTCGGGAGTGAAGTCCACGAGCTCCTCCTTGGTGGGACGGATGAACATATTGGTCACGAAGTGAGCCTGCCATGCCACCTCCATGATGAAGCGCACCTTCAGACGAGTGGCAGCATTTGCGCCGCAGTAGCAGTCTACTACATAGAGCACCTTGTCTGAGAGCTCCTTAACGGCGAGGTCCTTGAGCTCATTCCACACCTTAGTGTCGATGGGCTTGTTGTCATTCTTATATTCTTCTGTAGTCCACCATACAGTGTCTTTGGTGTTCTCATCCTTCACCAGATATTTATCCTTGGGGGAGCGGCCGGTGTATACGCCGGTCATCACGTTCACGGCGCCGAGCTCAGTCACCTGGCCTTTGTCATACCCTGTCAGAGAGGGGTCAGTCTCATACTTGAAGAGGTCATCGTATGAAGGATTATAGATAATCTTCTTCACATCCTTGATACCATACTTACTCAGATCTAATTCTGCCATAATTGTATAGGGTTATATTTATTTATTACTGTTAATTCTACATACTCAAAATGTCACCCCGTAATCTCGGGGTCTTAATTTGGCCGCTACAGATGTAACAACCATGTGCAACAAAAGTTTACCATCGGCGGCACTTTTGTCGCTAACTCTATCCGGGTGCAAAATTACAAAATAAAATTGACATAGGCCCCACAATTACGGAAAAATTTCTTTAATTCAAATTTCGCAGTATTTCCTTGTAAAAATCAACAAACGGTAAACTGGCGGGCTACGCACGCCTTTTGCTTGCTTACCCAACCCCGCACACCCACGGCTGACGCCGCGTGTGTACGGGGTTACTATAAGTCGGTGTCCCGGCGGACACCATCATTGCGTATGCAGCCTCGTAATGCGCTTGAGCCCGTCAACAGCCCATCTCCACATAACCCGGCTATTTACCATCGGACATGAAAAAGGGCGCCGCAGCTCGCGGCGCCCTTGGGGGGACTCTCAATGTGAGAGGGGGATTACTTCTTGTATACTACCTTGCCACCTACGATGTAGAGGCCGGGAGCCAGCTGGTTGAAGTCTGCCTTAGTGGCATCTTTCAGTACACGGATACCGGTAGTAGTGTAGACATCATTGTTGGCACCTTCACCTACAAGGTAAGTGATGCTGTTGTTCTTGTCAACTGTGAAGGAGAACTCGATGGCGGGAGACATAACCATGCTCTCGTCAGCAAGTGTCAGCAGGTATGCACCCTCTGCAATGCTTACGGTTACAACGGTCGGAGTGTCGAATGTCAGTGCTTCCTTCAGTACCATAGTGGTAATCGGGTCATTTGCACCTGCGCCCTCCTCAAAGTCTGTGCCATAAGTCAGAGTAGTAGTGCCATAGCTGATGCTGAAGGCTGAGGGAGACTCTACATTGCCGAAGGCTACCTCGCTTACACCCTCGAAGTTCACTGAGAACTCAGTGAGCTCGTCCACTGTGCTATTAGCAGCAGGGGTAGTGGTGTAATGGATGTTCTCGCCTGAGCCGTAGGGGTTAATGGTCACTGTTGTGCTCACCTCGGGTGAGAGAGCCTTGGTGCCGTCAGACAGGGTCAGAATATAGAAGCCTTCTGCCAGTGTGAAGGTGTAAACACCGGCTTCTGAATACTCGGGACGATACTTGAATGTAGCAACATCCTGGAGCATCGGGGTGCTGGTGGCATGGCCATCGAGAGTAGCGTTGAATACAGCATCCTCATTGATTTCTGCCTCTTCAACATTGGCGGGGAAGGTAACAGTGATTGTGTTGATAGATTGCACTGTTGAGCCGTTAGCCGGGCTAAGAGTGATATCTACGTCAGCAACTGCGAGTTTTGACTTAAAGTTCAGAGTGTACTCGTAAGCAGAAGTGTTGAGGATAAGCTCGCCATCTTCTACCTGCAACCAACCCTCGGGGATGGAGATTACCAGGGTACCATCGGTGTTGGCGGGTACTGTGACAGTAGCCTCTACGGGATAAGTGTTGCTCAGAGTGAGAGCAGCATCCTGGCCGTTGAACTTGGCTGTCAGAGTCACGTCATTGTTTACAGCAGCAGAATTGTAGCCGTCTACAGAGAATGTGATCTTCTCAGTGCCGACAGATGCCTCGATAGTTGACTGGTTTGCCGGGTTAGCTACCAAAGTAGCCTTGGGCTCATCTGTCTTCTTCACCATGAGGTAGAGGTTACCCTGGTCATGGATTTGATGGATGTAGTTGAAAGCAGCTGATGAAGGGCCGTACACGTTCCAGAATGGACAAGCACTTAATTGGTCGGCATCGTCGCGGTAATTAGAGGAGACGCGTGCAGTACCGCTTGCTGATACAGTCACAGAGTTGTAGTACTGCTCATTTGAGGGCTGCAGTGACTGAACATTGCTATCGATGTCAGGATTAGGAGCCATATACAGAGGAGCATCAAGGTTCAGATCCAGTGCGGTAGCCACATCAGAGCTTGGTACATAATTTGTAAACTCGAATGTGTAGCCGTCAGCTGTCTTGTGAGCCTTAACAATGTTGGCTACCTCGGGCATAGTGCGGATAGCTGTCAGCTTGCCGTTCTCAGTTACATAGTCATCAGCGTTTATAGCCTCTGCTTGGAATTCACTTGAACGTAACTTACCGTCGCGAATTGATGTGATCTCGGTAGTGTTCATTACGATACAAGACTCAACCTTGTTGGTTACAGGGTCAGCAACCACCTTGCCAGGTGCTGAGGCGGGGCCGGCGGGAGTACCGTCATAATACCATACGAAGGCTACCTCCTTGCCGTCAAGGTCGTTGATGTCAGTAACGGGTACCCATGCATCATTACCTACAGGAGCATTCTTGCCTACTGTGAATGTGAACTCAAATGCGTTGTTGGTAACAACAGAGCCGTCGTTCAGAGTCATCTTATAGATGCCCTCACCATACTTAACAGTCACCTTGGTGGGCTTGTTGGGCTCGAGCTTGTTGTCGAGTACCATAGTGTTGATATCGAGAACGCTCTCGGCGAAGCCTTCAGTGTAGCTCAGTGTAGTGTCGTCATAAGTCAGAGTGATGTCGGGGAGCTCAGTGTCGCTCAAGAAGGCGTACTCCTTGACATCGGCAAAGTTCACGGTGAACTCTTCGAGCTCATCTACCTGTGCATTGGCAGCAGGCACAGTGGAAACGGGGTCAACGCGCACCGGACCGGTGTATTCCTTACCTACAGTGAAGGTGAAGGAAATGGCGGGAGAAGCAACATCAGTACCGTCAGTCAGTGTCAGAGTGTAGAGGCCGGCAGCAAATGTGGCTGTCACCTGAGTGGGCTGTGCGAATGTCAGAGGCTCATCAAGCACCATGACATTGATCTCATTTCCCTCGCTGAAGCCGTTCATATAGCTCTTTGAGCCACCCTCGTAAGTCAGCTTGACATTAGGCATAGCGTTGTCGTTGGCCCATGCATAGCCCTTGACACCCTCAAAGTTAACTGCAAACTCAGCCAGAGCGTCTACCTGAGCATCAGCAGCCGGAGTAGTAGTCCAAGTGAGCTCACCGGGCTCAACGGGATCCGGGTCTGTGCCGGGACCGTTGGGAGAATAAACAGCTGAGATGGTGTAATCGAATGTGCGAGCTTTGTTAGATTTGGCAGTTGCCATTACACCGCTTTCAGTGTTGAACATATTAAATGCGCCTGAGCCGAATGAGATGCGTACCTCATCACCTACTGCGAGGTTGAGGTCGGCCAGCGTCTCATCGCTGAGAGTAAGATAAGCCTCAGTCTTGGCTTCATTACGAGAGATACCGGCGGTAGTGTAAGTAGCGATATCCTCGTAGTTACCCTCGGCGTTTTTCTTCTGCAGTTTCTTGGAGCCGTAGCTGATATTGCTGAAGTAGTAGCCACCTTCGGGAGCATAGAGAGTTACCTTGCCAAACTTATTGACTGCCACTTGGCCCTCGGCGGGATCGATAGTTACTGAAGCAAACGGATTGTTGGGGTCAACACCTGAGGGAGCAGCCTCTTTGCCTACAGTGAATGAGAACTCGATAGCCGGGGAAGCTACGGTCTTGCCGTTGAGCGTTACTTTGTATGCACCCTCCTTGAAGTTTACTGTGCAGAGAGTCGGGGTAGCAGGAGCGAACTCTTTGTCAAGTCTGATGATAGTGGCATCATCCTGATCATCGTTCAGACCCGAACCATAAGAAAGAGTGGTGTCGCCGTATTTCAGGGTTACGACATCGGCTGAAAGCTTCTCCCAGTCGAGGTCGGCTGCCGTGGCATCGGTGAAGTTGACTTGGAACTGACTCAAAGCATCAACCTGAGCATCCTTTGCCGGAACGGTAGTGTAATTCACAACCACGGGCTCGGGATCTGTCTGTGAACCGTTGGAATCGAGTTTGTAGTTGTAAACAAGCTCAGTCTCCTGTACGGTAGCACTGCTGTCTTTGTCAGTCTTCTTTACTTTGATTACTCCGGGAGCTACAACTACCTGATAGTCACCATCGGTGAGGTTCTTACCGGTGAGGTCGAGGGTAATCTTGCGAGCATTCTTCTTGTCGCCACCTACGTTTGTACCCTTGGAGTATGTGCCGATAGTTTCATATTCGCCGTTGCCGAGCACTTTGCGAAGGGAGGTTACCCTATCAAAAGCCGGCTGAGAGTCAAATGATGTGAAATAGTAATTTTCTGTGTCAAGAGCACCGTCGCCGGGGAATGAGAATGTGATGGAACCGAGGTCGGCTGCACTTGTCACGGTAGTGTCTGCTGCCGGGTCAAGAATCATCTGATTGAACGGTGCGGGGATTTCCACGGGTGCGGGAGCGCCTTCAACTGTGAATGTAGCTGAAATAGCGGGAGAAGGCACAGTGCGGCCATCAATAGTCAGAGTATAGAAACCTTCGGGGAGTCCGAATGTCCAGGTACCTGCGGTAGAGGGCATCAGACGGGCGGGGGTGAAGGTGAGACGATCTTCACTCATCATGGGATTTATATCTTCACCGTTGTATTTGAAGATTATGTTTTCAGGAGCGGATTCCAAATCGAAAGCCACGTTGGTAGCTTCGGGGAAAGCAACTGTAACGCCGGTGAAGTCTTCTTCAGCTATCTTAGCGCCGTCAGCCGGAGTAGTGGTATAGTTTACAACCACAGGCTTGGGCTCAGCCTCAACAGTGAAGCTGATATGCAACTCGGGGTTGGGAGTAGCAACCTCGGAGAGATCGTTAGTGAAGTAAAGATCATAGTATCCGGCGGGGATAGTCAGATCCCATGTGCCTGCCTTTTCAATATCAGCAGACTTGGGAGCTACCCATTGTGACTTGACACCAAATTTGATCTCTTGCGGTGTGCCGTTGATGGTGAGAGTGGCAGACTGGCTTGTTTCGGCAACTTCAACTGCGGTGGTTGCAGTCTCACCCTTCATGAAGGTATAATAGATTCTGTCGAAGTCGGCAGCCTGTACAGTAGCACCGTCAGCGGGAGTAGTGGTGTAAGTGATTACCACGGGGGCAGCCTTGGGAGTGAGGGTGAAAGTAGAAGTCACCTCGGGGCTCTCCTGCACGCGGCCGTCAGCAAGAGTGACGATGTAAGCACCGGCACGGGCTGTGATAGTCACCTGTGTGTCTGCAGTCACAGAGATGGGGAGGTCGATAGTCCAAGCACCGGGGGTTGAGCCCTCGGTCAAGCCATAGTTGTTACTGTAAGCCTCATCTTCACCATATTGTATAGTGACATGGCCGGCGCGGATGTTCTCGTTGGTAGCAAAAGAAGTCACGGCAGACTCATCGCAAGCGAAGTTGATGGCGAACTCCTTCAGCGGGCCCTCAACAGAAGAGGAGGCAGCAGGAGTGGTGGTATAAGTGATGTCTGCAACAGCTACAGCCTGATGCGGAGTGACAGTGAAGGAGAATTCGAGGGCGGGAGAATTGAACTCTTTGCCGTCGAAGTTCAGCTTATATGTGCCCTCGGGAAAGCTGACAGTAGCAGCTACATCAGCTGTGGGGGCATCCTCGTCGTAGAATGTGGGTATCCAGATGAGCTTGTTGTTATCGTCGGGGTTGATGGTGTAGTATGCCAACATCTTGTTGGAGCCAAACTCCATGTAACCCTTACCCTTGACAGCATCTTTATTAATGGTGGCAGTGCAGTTGTCGGGATAACCGATGGTGAAGCCACCTGCAGAGAGAACATCGAAAGCGATTGAGCCGCCATTGGCGGGAGTGGTAGTGACAGCGAGGTCACCTACATAGAAGTAGAGGTCAGTCTCGGGTGAATAATATGTCTCACCGTCAGCAGTAGCATAGAAGAGACCCTCGGGAGCGTGAAATTCCACAACACCGGTCAGGTTGGAGTCCAATGGAGGTTTAACTACATTGTAGCCGCTTGTAGCAGTAACCTGTTTGCCATTGCAAGTGAAATAAGTGTCAGTGAGCTTCTCATAGTTCATTTGGGCATAAATGTTCTCACAAGAGAACTTTATACCATAGTTCTGGAAGTCGGAAGCAGATACGAAGCTACCCTTCTCAATAGAAGGAGTGAAAGGCAGAGAGTTAGCACCTCCGGGATTGTAAGTAAAAGTATACAAAGCCCCTATGGGACAGTTAAGAGCAGTCGCACCACCGGCTTGTCTAACAGCGAATGCTTGTCCTGTTGTATATACTTGATAAACGCCCGGGCCGAGATCAGCCAAGTCATTGCGCGTCAATGTCAGAACATCCTTAGTGTTGTTGAGGGTGAATGTGTACTTGCCGTAACGGACATCTTCTGTTTCACCTTCTTTTACCAAGTATGCTTTATACATGGTACTTTTGGTAAAGTACGCTCCATTTGTGACCGAAGAACCGTTTCCCTCCGGTAACGTAAGCGTAATTGTTTGTAACTGTGAAATGTCGGTGACAACAGTCCCGTTGGCAGGGTCAACCGGGACATCAGCCCACGATTGATATCCTAACGGGAAGTAGGCCCATGCCTGAGGGCTGAAGCCCAGGAAGGCGATGAGCGCCATTAGTACCGACAAACCACTTAGAGAAAATTTGTTCATAGAAGTGATTGATTTAGGTGAAAAATTAAAATGAATTAAAAAATTATGAATATACTATTTTGTTGCAAATTAAATGAAAACCTTGTAAATGCGGTAAACTAAAGTAGTTATACGTCCTTTTTAAGGTGATTTTCCATTCAACGCCCAAAGTTAACCTATATAATTCATACTCCGGTAGCATGAAGGCAGGTTGAGATACCATGGAC
>JAMPDX010000001.1:287024-583557 GCA_023665425.1 Muribaculaceae bacterium | reverse complement strand
CACCTACACCACCTGCGTTAACAGCCTTACCGGGGCAGTAGATAGTCTTGTTAGCGATGAAGGCATCGATAGCCTCGGGAGTACAACCCATGTTAGATACCTCAGCGCAGAGCTGTACGTTGTTAGCGATCAGAGCCTTAGCATCCTCACCACCGAGCTCGTTCTGAGTAGCACAGGGGAGAGCGATGTCTACCTTCTGCTCCCAGGGCTTGCGGCCGGGGAAGAACTGTGAGCCGGCGAACTTGTCAGCGTAGGGAGCTACGATGTCGTTGCCTGAAGCACGGAGCTCGAGCATGTATTCGATCTTCTCCTCGTTCAGACCTGCGGGATCGTAGATGTAACCGTCAGGACCTGAGATAGTGACAACCTTACCACCGAGCTCAGTAGCCTTCTTAGCTGCGCCCCAAGCTACGTTACCGAAACCTGAGATAGCGATAGTCTTGCCGGCGAGCTCCTCGTTCCAGTTCTTCTTCAGTACATCCTGTACGAAGTAGATAGCACCGTAACCGGTAGCCTCGGGACGGATACGTGAGCCACCGAAGCTCAGACCCTTACCTGTGAATGTACCTGTGTTTTCGCGAGCAAGCTTCTTGTACATACCATACATGTAGCCTACCTCACGGCCGCCTACACCTATATCACCTGCAGGAACGTCACGGTCGGGACCGAGGTTACGCCACAACTCGAGGATGAAGGCCTGGCAGAAACGCATGATCTCAGCGTCGCTCTTGCCTCGGGGTGAGAAGTCAGAACCACCCTTACCACCACCCATGGGGAGTGTAGTCAGTGCATTCTTGAATGTCTGCTCGAAACCGAGGAATTTAAGGATTGACAGGTTAACTGATGCGTGGAAACGGATACCTCCCTTGTAAGGGCCAATGGCGTTGTTGAACTGTACGCGGTAACCTATGTTGTTCTGTACCTCGCCCTTGTCGTCTACCCAAGTTACACGGAATGTGAAGATGCGATCGGGCTCTACCATACGCTCGATGAGGCGGGCTTTTTCGAATTCGGGGTGCTGGTTGTAAACTTCCTCTACTGAGAGAAGTACTTCCTTCACTGCCTGGAGATACTCTTTCTCTCCGGGGTGTTTGGCCTCAAGATTGGCCATAATTTCATTAATGTTCATAGGTAATAGAGATTTATGGGTTATTCTATTAGTTTTTTCTTTTTATTTCAGTGGCTCTGCTCCGGTCGACTCCAGGTTTGGCTCTTGTTTTGTAAGAGCTAAAACATGCGAGACTGCAACCTTCGCAGCTGCCCCTTTAAATTTGGCTCAAAATTACAACCTTTTTTAAAATTAACCAACTATTTCGGTAATTATTTTTGTTTTTCGGGCGTTAAATAACTTATGTTTTACAACATATCTAAAATTTTATGATTTCATTTTGCAACCAACAATACCGATTATCGCGGTTTTAATGGGTTATTTCGTTGCAAATATTCAAATTTGAAACTATTTAGACACCACAACTTTCAGCACCTGCGGACGGCAAGTAATGTCTAAGGAAGCCGGCAATATCATCGACTCCCCGTCTATATGGCCCGGACCCTCCTCAGCTCTGTCTATAGTAATATGTGAGCCACGAAGACAATGAACTATGTGGCTTCGATCCAGGCTATGGGTAAAGAGCCTCACACCGGCGGTGGCCAGACTGCCCAAATTGCCCGGATGTACTATAGTAACATCAAGGAGGCCGTCAGCCATCGAGGCATGGGGCGCTATGAAGGCGTTGTTGCCATACTGTGCAGCATTACAAACTGCTATTATGAAGGCCTTAAGCTCGTATGATTTACCATCCACAGTCATACGATAACTCTGTGGACGATAGTGGATAAGGTTTTCGATTGCTATTCGAGAATAAGTCAACAGACCTCGGCGTTTGGTCTGCGCAAACTCCCTGCTCACAAGGGCATCGAAGCCGAGCCCCATGGTACAGAAGAAATTTTTACCGGCCACTCTGCCACAATCCACACTTGCCACCTTTCCATTTTTAGCTACTGCAAGAGCTGCATCACGTCTCATAGGTAGGCCAAGATGACGTGCAAGACCATTTCCGGAGCCCATCGGTATTATTGATAATGGCACATCGGTATCAACCAATGCATTGGCAATCTCATTGACCGTGCCATCCCCGCCCACAGCCACTATGCGTGCATATCCATCCTCTACCCCTTTACCGGTAAGTTCAGTGGCATGACCCACATATTTAGTGTATACTACATCTGCATCTGAGCCAAAAACATCATGTATATCATGGATTATACCGGCTTTCGAACGTGTGCCGGATTTGGGATTAATTATGAATAGACACTTATTTTTCATAGTTATTTTAATGGGCTGCGGGCACATTAATATTGTTCTTGTCGAAGACGCGGCGAGCGGATGTATTGAATGTCGTCCACCAGCCTCTCTGCGCTGCCGGTATTTTTGAAGCCTCCCATGAGGGTATCACCTTATAGTTGGAGCGAGGTGTGCCATCAGGTTTTGCTGCATAGAAGGTGTCGTAGGTGGCACTCTTGAAACGTGCCTCACCATTCTCGGGACGCTCTACCTGCACGGTGACAAGAGCACCTCCTCGTGTATCGTTGGTCTTCATATTAGATATGAAATTACCAAGGCTATAGACCACAAGTACATCCTTGTCATGCTTGTCAGAATGTATCACTTTCATCGGCTGGATGACGTGAGGATGTCCCCCTATAATTAGGTCGGCACCTTCATCTATCATGAACTGAGCCATATCACGTTGCCACGCATTCTCAGTCAATACATATTCCACTCCCCAGTGAGGCATAACTGCCACCAACTCAGCACCGTTATCTCGGGCTGCCTTTATCTCTGCGGCTATCTGTTGTTTATCCAACAGGGCAACCTCAGCACCATCCTTGGCCTCAAGGCCATTAGTGCCATAGGTGTAATTCAGGAAAGCTATCTTTATGCCATTGACATCCTTAATAAAGGGGACAAGCTTTGAACGTGCCTGCTTGTTGGCGAATGTGCCGGTATGGTCAACCTTGAGAGAGTCAAGCACCTGAATAGTGCGACGAAGCCCGGCATCCGAACGGTCGAGAGTATGATTGTTAGCGGTCAAGAATAGGTCAAAACCGGCATCCTTGAGGGCTACAGCAAAAGCATCCGGGGCTGAAAAACATGGAAAACCGGTATATCCACCTTTACCGCCCCCTAAAGGCACCTCCAGATTGACTACGGCATAATCGGCGCTCCGGATGGTAGGCGCTATCAGAGTGAAGCATTCAGTGTAATCATACTGTGCGTTACCCAATATCTTGGCCCTGTCCAATTGGTCTTGGTGTTGCATGGCATCTCCCACAAAGAGCAAGGTGGCTTCCGCAGCTTCAATTTTTTCTTCATGTTGAGATATAGCTGTACTGTCTGCACTCTCTGTTATTGCGCGGCTCTTGCTGCAGGCACATAACATCAGGGCTATCAACAGTATATACGGACTTAGCTTCTTCATAGTGGGAATTCAGCTCAAAAAGGTCGGGTTTTAAAAAACACTGAGGCCCTGCCATGCATGAGAATAATAGCATGGCAGGGCTTTAAATTATGCTTGATGACGCGCTTGTAGTGTATTCTTCATCAGGGAGCAAATGGTCATAGGACCTACTCCGCCGGGCACGGGGGTAATAAATGAGCACTTGGGGGCTACGTTGTCAAAATCGACATCGCCACACAGACGGAAACCGCTCTTGCGAGTGGTGTCGGGCACACGAGTGGTACCTACATCGATCACCACAGCACCCTCCTTCACCATATTTTCCTTAAGGAACAAGGGGCTACCGAGAGCAGCGACAATGATATCTGCCTGACGGCATATATCTGCGATATTGGGTGTGGCGCTGTGGCATACGGTCACTGTGCAATTGCCGGGCTGAGCCTTTTGCATCAGTAGGGAGGCAATGGGTTTGCCTACGATGTTGCTACGGCCGAGCACCACGGCATGTTTGCCTCTTGTCTCAATATGATATCGGTCCAGCAAATCGATAATACCTGAGGGTGTCGCACTCTTGAAGCATGGCAGACCGATGCTCAGCTTGCCTACATTCACCGGATGAAAACCGTCCACGTCCTTTTTGGGGTCAATTGCCTCAGTTACTTTTTGCTCATCTATATGCTTAGGGAGCGGGAGTTGCACGATGAAGCCATCAACTTCGGGGTCATTATTCAGTTTGTCTATTTCAGCTAACAATTCGGCCTCCGTGATAGTGTCATCGAAGCGAAGCAGCGTACTCTTAAAGCCGCACATCTCGCAGGCTTTAACCTTGCTGGCCACGTATGTCTCGCTGCCGCCGTCATGTCCTACCAATATTGCAGCCAAATGAGGCGGACGCTCACCGCGCGCCACCATGTCAGCCACTTCTTGTGCTATCTCTTTCTTTATGGTATCGGCTGTATGTTTGCCATCAATCAATGTCATAAATTCTGAAATATGAACTTGTGAATACTTTATGTTTGTAGTAATAAGTTCCTTATCGACGTCCCTTTTGAGCCTGACGCATTTGACGCATCATCTTCATGGGATTTTTTGTAGTTGCCATGCGCATCATCTTTCGAGTCTCGTCAAACTGCTTTACCAGTCTGTTTACCTCCTGTATCTTTGTGCCGGAACCTTTGGCGATACGCTGACGGCGAGAAGTGTTGAGCACCTCGGGATTTTTACGCTCATAAGGAGTCATAGAGTTGATGATAGCCTCAATTCCTTTGAAGGCATTGTCATCGATATCAATATCCTTGATAGCCTTACCAACACCCGGTATCATGGATGCCAGGTCCTTAAGGTTACCCATCTTCTTGATCTTCTGTATCTGGGCAAGGAAGTCTTCAAAGTCAAACTTATTCTTGCGGATTTTCTCCTCCAGTTTGGCTGCCTCTTTCTCATCATAAATAGCCTGTGCACGTGTGGCGAGCTCAACGATGTCACCCATACCAAGGATACGGTTGGCCATACCTTCGGGATTAAACTCTTGCAGGTCTTCCAGTTTCTCTCCTGAGCCTATAAACTTGATAGGCTTATTGACCACTGTGCGTATTGAGAGAGCTGCACCGCCGCGAGTGTCACCATCAAGCTTGGTGAGGATTACACCATCGAAGTCAAGACGATCGTTGAACGTCTTAGCAGTATTGACTGCATCCTGGCCCGTCATGGCATCCACCACAAAGAGTGTCTCCTGAGGTTTGATGGCATTCTTGATAGCCTCAATCTCATTCATCATCTGCTCATCTACAGCCAGACGACCGGCAGTATCGACGATGACAAGATTATAGTTATGGGATTTGGCATACTGTATTGCGTTCTGTGCTATCTGCACCGGATCCTTACTCTCAGGCTCGCTGTAGACGGGCACATTTATGCTCTCTCCTAACACCTTCAACTGCTCGATAGCTGCCGGACGATAGACGTCGCAAGCTACCAGCAACGGGGTCTTTCCCTTAGAACTCAATCGCTTGGCCAGCTTACCGGAGAAGGTAGTCTTACCAGAACCCTGAAGACCGCTCATGAGGATGACGGTAGGATTGCCGGTGAGGTTAAGCGGCTCAACTTTCCCACCCATCAGCGCTGTCAGCTCCTCATTTACGATGAGGATCATCTTCTCGCGCGGCTTGAGGTCGTTAATCACATTTTGTCCCAGAGCTTTCTGCTTTACCATATCGGTAAACTGCTTTGCGACCTTATAGTTGACATCGGCTTCGAGCAGCGCCTTGCGCACCTCCTTGGTAGTCTCGGCGATATTTATCTCTGTAATTTTGCCCTGGCCTTTTAATACCTTGAACGAGCGTTCTAATCTTTCTGATAAATTTTCAAACATAATGCAGAACTTACAATTTATTAGTCATGGTGTCAGGGAATACAATCTTGGGCCTGAAAGATGAAGCCTCTTCGGGAGTCATCATGGCGTATGCCATGATAATGACAATGTCTCCCGGTTGCACCTTGCGGGCGGCTGCTCCATTCAGACATATTGTACCGGAACCGCGTTCGCCGGCAATAGCGTATGTGTCCAGACGCTCACCATTGTTGTTGTCTACTATATAGACTCTCTCACCCTCATAGATACCGGCAGCATCCATGAGGTCCTGATCTATGGTGATACTTCCTATATAATTAAGATTAGCCTGTGTCACAGTGACACGGTGAATCTTTGATTTCATTATCTCCAATAACATGGGACTTATTTTTTAGGTCTGCGATAGCAAATATTGTCTATCAGGCGGACATCTCCGCAATAGACGGTGATGCAGCCGGTCACCCCTTCGGGAGCATCCCAGTCTGTCACCTCTTCCATAGTCAGCGCATTAACGATTGAATAGTATTCCACTTTGCAATACGGCAACGCATTGATACCCTCTACTACAAACAACTTTGTATCCTCCGGAGAGCTAACCTCGCTGAAACCAACAGACTCGGCAAGCACCTTGTGTATGCCGGGAGCCACCTTGCGTTGTTGCTCTGTTAGGCGCACGTTGCGGCTTGATAGAGCCAGACCATCCTGTTCGCGTAGTATGGGGCAGGCGATGATGTCAATATCGGCAAGGCCCTCGGTGGCTGCCATGCGACGTATTACGGCAATCTGTTGGAAATCTTTCTCACCGAAATAGGCACGGTCGGGGCGCACGAGTCTAAACAAAAGGCTCACTATGCGAGCCACTCCCTGGAAGTGTCCCGGGCGATACTGCCCTTCCATCACTTCGGCCACGCGACCCAAATCAAAGATATGTACCGGCTTATCTGCATCCTCCGGCGGATAAATCTCCTCGACAGCAGGAGCGAAAACTGCGCTTACACCGGCGCTTTCAAGCAGTGCAAAATCAGCCTGTTCATTACGCGGATAACTCTCGAGGTCTTTCTTATCATTAAACTGTGTAGGGTTGACAAAAACACTTGCAACGACAATATCATTATCAGCCACAGCCCTTGTCATAAGCGACAAATGGCCCGTATGAAGCGCACCCATAGTGGGGACAAGCCCCAGACTGTGCCCTTGCGCCTTGTGTTGAGCGACATAATCAGTCAGCTCTTTTCGTGTTCTTAGTATTTCCATTTCTTTAGCTAAAGAGACAGAGCAGGTATGCTATAATCTTAAATGTCAGTAATTTAAATATAAAGATGACACTGATGTATAGCTCATCTGTAATGCCTGCTCACATTTCAAGGTGCAAAGTTACGCAAAAAAACAGAAATGCGAAAACCTTTTGCCCTCATATTGTGTATTTATACCAATTTTGCCGATTAGTGGAGAAGAACATTATTGTGCAATAAAAAAGCCGAAGCATGCAATTTGCTTCGGCTTTTTTCGTAAAAATCCAAATAATCTCTGTCTGAAGAGAGGAAATATCTTTTCGGAGTATTCCTTTGGTGTTGTTTACCACTCGTATGGATTATGTGTCAATACGAGTTGCGGTATGCTAAATGTGTGTTTTTGTGAATGTATTATATGCGTTATCTATAATCCTTGAGCATAGTCTGCAGGCGCTGGCGTGCGAAGAAGATGCGGCTCTTGACTGTACCGAGGGGCAGGTTCATCTCCTTGGCTATCTCTTGATACTTATACCCTGCCACATGCATGGTGAAGGGGACGCGATATTCGTCTGAGAAGGAGTTGATGGCTTTGCTTATCTCCTTAACGGTGACGGAGCCGTCCGGTGAGTCAAGCCCGCTATCCTGACTTATATTTAGGTGGTAGAGGTCTTCTGTTTGATCTATCACTGTGGCACGACGTACTGTGGCACGATAGTTATTGATGAAGATATTACGCATGATAGTGAAAATCCAGCCTTTGAAGTTGGTATTGTCAGCATACTTATCTTCATTGTCAAGTGCTTTGAGAGTTGTGTCCTGAAGAAGATCTTCGGCTTGTTCACGATTGGTGGTCAACTGATATGCAAAGCTCAATAGATTACCCTGCAAACCTAATAAACGTTTTTTGAAAGATTCTGTTGCACTCATAGTTGTAGAGATTATTGTCTTTGGATTTGAATTAATTACATTATTTAAACGCAGGGTTTAGAAAAAAGTTCGGTCTTATGATGAAAAAATCATCATAAAACCGATTTTTTAACATTTCCGTTTAAAAAAAACGTGTATTTTCGTTATATCAGGGACTGATTTTAACTATTTTTTAACACTTGACCATCGTTAGCGTTAATTTTTAACGCGGGGAGTGTGGTGTCTATTTCATCTGTCAAAGCAAAATCCAAAACCTGCCCGATTTTATCGACATAATGGAAGGTCATGCCCTCAAGATATTCAGCCTTAATTTCTTTGATATCATTTTTATTTTCTTTACATAATATAATGGTATCGCATCCGGCGCGTTTTGCAGCAAGGATTTTCTCTTTGATGCCACCCACGGGAAGCACCTTGCCGCGAAGAGTTATTTCGCCGGTCATAGCCAGACGCGGACGTATCTTGCGGCGTGTAAAGGCCGAAGCAAGTGCTGTCGTCATGGTTATACCGGCAGAGGGTCCATCCTTGGGAATAGCCCCTTCGGGCACATGTAGGTGCACATTGTAGCAGTCAAACAGGGCTCTATCAATGCCAAGAAGCTCTGAGTGGCTCTTCAGATACTCCACAGCCAATGAGGCTGACTCCTTCATGACATCGCCGAGCTGGCCGGTGAGTGTCAATTTGGGTGTCTTTGACGGGGTCAGGGAGGTCTCTATAAACAGTATTTCACCACCAACGGCAGTCCATGCCAAACCTGTGGCTACTCCGGCAGGCATGTCGCTCTCCCACAGGTCGGGATGTACTCGCTCATTGCCTAAAAGCTCATGCACATCCTCCACACCGAGCTCTGTCTTTATTTCCTCACCACGTGCTTTGCGCACTGCAAGCTTACGCACCACCTTGGCCAGGGTCTTCTCCAAAGCGCGTACGCCACTCTCACGTGTATAGCTCTCAATAACAAACCTTATAGCCTCATCGGTCATAACCAATGCATCGGATGTCAAGCCATGTTCTTGCAGAATCTTTGGCACCAAATGTCGGCGAGCTATCGCTATCTTTTCGTCAGGCACATAGCCGGTGATTTCGATTATTTCCATACGATCGCGCAGCGGGCGTGAGATGGTGTCCAGACTATTGGCAGTGGCTATAAACAACACTTTAGAGAGGTCATAATCTACATCAAGATAGTTATCATGAAATTTATTGTTTTGCTCCGGGTCGAGAACCTCAAGCAGAGCTGTTGACGGGTCGCCCTTCATGTCCTTGCCTATCTTGTCTATCTCATCGAGCACAAAGACCGGGTTTCCGGTGCCGGCTTTGATGAGAGAGGATATGATGCGTCCGGGCATGGCACCCACATAGGTACGTCTGTGTCCACGTATCTCAGACTCATCGTGCACACCGCCCAAAGCTATGCGTGCATATTTGCGACCCAAGGCTTCTGCTATGCTCTTACCCAAAGAGGTCTTACCTACTCCGGGAGGGCCATATAGACACATTATAGGAGCCTTCATGTCTCCGCGCAACTTCATCACAGCTACATGCTCTATGATGCGCTCTTTAACTTTCTCGAGCCCGTAATGGTCTTTGTCAAGCTGTGCCTCAATGGTTGAGATATCAAAATTATCAGTGGAGTAGACATCCCATGGCAAATCGAGCATAGTCTCCAGATAACCATACTGAATACCATACTCCGGGCTCGAGGCATTGAAGCGCTCAAGCTTGCGCATCTCCTTGTCAAAGTGTGCTTTCACCTGCTTGCTCCATTTCTTGCTCGCTGCTCGAGCATCGAGCTCATCCATTTCCTCGTCTTCAATAGATCCGCCACCTATCTCCTCTTGCATGGCATTAATCTGCTGACGCAGGAAATGTTCCTTCTGTTGCTGCGAGAGTGTCTGAGAAGTCTTCTTGGCTATTTTTGCTTTGAGGTCTACAAGCTGAGAAGCTAAATTAAGCGCTGAGGCCAACTTCTGAGCGCGTTCTTTAATAGAACGAGTCTCCAACAGGTTCTGGCGCGTTTGTGTATCCAACGGTGAATTTATGGATATGAAATTCATCTGAGAGAGCGGATGGTCAAGCTCTTGAAATGACTTGAAAACATCTTGTATCTCTTCCACGGCAATGGTGCTCAATATATGGCTATAAGTACTGCGTATATCGGCAATGAGTATGGCCATCTCCATATCCTCATCTTGAGGATACTCTTCTTCAAGGGTTTTGACATCTGCCCTTACGTATGGCTTAATAGACGAAATTTTCTTAATGGATGCCGCATTGTAGGTATGGAAAAAGACCTCACGACCATCTTGGGAGGGCTCAACACGAAATATCCGAGCTAACACACCTGTGTTGTATATCAAAGACTTCAGATACTTTTTCTTCTCGACTGCGCTGAGAGAATTGTATTTGAGATTCTCAGCGGCAGTGAGGGACATGATAGTAGGCATTTCGGGGTCATTCTCAGGCTCCCCGTCATCCTGCGGCATACCGTTTGCCATGATATTTATGGTGTCCGACGCAGTGATATCCTGCGGCTCAGGGCGATGCGAGGTCAAGAGCACCATCTCCCGATTTTTATATGCCTCCATGGCCGCATCAATAGCCCCTTGGTCTGTAAAAGTAAGTGGAATAGACATACCTGGATAGACTACCATCCCTTCAGTAATCAGGACGATAACCTTATCCAAAGAGGGATACTCTTCAAAAAACTTATCAGAGGAGTAATCTGATATTCCCTGTGCTATACAATCCTCTCGTGCACACCCACTTAGTTTAGGTGCTTCATCTATATTTGTTTTGCTATTTTTCTTCGCCATATAAGTGTCTATTCAATTTAAACCTTATGTGGCAATGCTCATTTGTATTTAAATTTCTTCGTCCCGGCGAGGCATAAAGTTCAATTTAAATTGAGTAGCCACTAATCAGTCGCAAAATTAGCGCAAAGTTACACAAATTTCACAACATAGCCACACGTTTAACCCATATTATTCATAGCAAAAAATTCTTCGATATACGGGGAGAAACAGAAATAAATATCTAAGTGAACAAAAAGCTCAAAAAAAATTGTAAAGAAATTTAGTCAGAAAATGTCATTCAAATAGCTTCTGACTTGTTATAGTTAGATAAAAATGAGTAGTTTTGAAAGCAACATCTTACATTTTGCTATTTATATTATAAAAATATGTTGTAGAACACATATTAATATTTGCTTATTGCCAAAAAGCGACGTAACTTTGCACCGCATTTGAGAGGGAGACGAGTTCTCCACTCAGGCTGAAATTCTTTCGGATATATTTTCGGCAAGCAATTAAGGTCTGCAAATGTACCAATCCATGTTAACCTCTTAAGAAAATTCTAAATCACGATCTAATACCATAAATCATACTGAATTTTTTCATAATCTACACACTCAATATTTATTACATCACACAACCTTAAATCTTCCATTTAACACTATTCATCGGACCGCCCACTCACCTCGGGCGGTCCGCCACATTTTAGGCACACCAGTAACCCCGCACATACTCGGCGAAGCCGTGGATGTGCGGGTCGTCAAGTTAGTTGGTAGTGGTTAATTGGGAACCGGCGGTATGGGCTGAGAGGGAGGGAGCATAGAGGGACTGGAGAGTAGCAATGCCGGTAGTAAAGGTGCCCTCCTGACTCACGTGACAATCATACTCAATGATGAAATCACCTTTGGGAAGGCGGGGAATAAACAGGTTGGTGGCATCGTTTTTCACTTCGCAGTAGTAACCTATCCCATCTTGCCATACGTAGTGCGACAGCTGGTTGTCAGGCATCATGCATCCTGACCGCTCATCGGTTATGACCGCATAGTCAATGTCGCGGGTTGAACTTACGGTGAGCTGTACTCGTATATGCTGCCCGACAGTTATCGGCTCATTACCTATTGGACGAACAGATGTACCATTATTATTCTCATCAACTACGAGGAGGCGTTTGCTTATTGCGACATCGCTCTCCGAGAACTCCTTCACTTCATCGATAGGTGCAATATATTTGGCTATCACGCCGCCCCACGACTGATGTTCTCCAAACTTCTCAATGCGTAATGTTGCGTCGCTTGCTTGAGAGGGCTCCAAAACTATGGTGAAGGCTCCCGTGAGATTATCCCTCTGTGCGGGCGTAATCTCTTTGTCATTTAGATATATACGTGCTGCTTGGCTTGTATCTGTCCAATCGGTGCCGGATGTAAGTATGGCATAGACCACTTCTGCCAACTGTGCATCAGCGCCCCAATCTTGTGCTTGACGTTCGATTATGAGCCACTGTCGCAATTGATCTACTGACTCTGAACCAGGTGAGATCTCATTATACGCCTCAAGAACTTGGGTAGTAGTAATAAGCGTGTTATTGCTTAAGACACCACTGCGGAGATTGTCAAACCACATACCACGCTCGGCACTCTTGCTTGCGAACTGATTGAGAGACTCAAGAATAGTGCGTGCCTGCATAGGCTCCTTCTCACGATAGAAAAGGGTGGCTGCGGTGGCCTTGTCATATATCCCGAATTGTTTCCATTCCTCCTTGATAGTTGCCATGGCTTTCTTTTTGAGGCCCGCGAAATCAGCACTCATCTTCACTGTCGGGAAGAAAGACCTGATATACATATAATTGAGCATCTGTGATGTAGAGAAATTCTTCTTGGCTCGTATATAGTCTTTATATAACTCACTATCACAATAATGTAAGGCTGCCGTAATCATTGTATTAGCTTTATCCATATCGAGATACCCCATCTCATGAAGCATCGCCAATCGCCACAGCACCTGCCCGGTGATATATTGCGAGGGGTCCATGCCGGGACACCATGACCAGCCACCTTGCGAGGTCTGTTCGCTCTTAAGTTTATTGATTGCATCATCTATAACCTGTAGGCAGTTGTCTTGGTCAAGTAGATTTATAAGACGTGTTTTGCGCAATGTCTCGGCTTGAGCATTTAGCACCCATGGAGTATTGTCCAAGGCCACCACCTTCAACTCCTCATTCTTCTGCAGATTGGAGACAAATGTTGTATCATCGGTATCATGCCACATTTTGATTGCATCTGCAATTTGCGGATATTGCTTGATTAGCCCGGCAGCAATAGAATTGCCATACAGACGGTTGACAGTGCTTAATATGCTTGCATCCTTGTCAAAGCTCAGGTCCGGCAGGGCAGTTACACATTCCCATATCGGATTGTCGCAATATTGCAGACTAACTTGGGTGTTACTCTCTTCGTTAGTAGCCATTGCGGGCAATTTCATGGTATATGTACTTGAAGCCGGAGCAATATAGAAAGGATAAGACTCGGTGACAGGTGAGCTGGATGGCTGAATTGAAATCAGGCTTTGCTCGCCGTCAGAAAATCCCGGTACTGTGCCAAGTGTGCGATAACCGATAAACTCTACATTCGAGGGGACCGTAAACTCGAGCACAAGGAGGCGGGAACCCATCGGGGCCACCTCAATCACCGGGAAGTCCTTGGAGACAATCAATTTATCATCAATAGGATTGAAAATCTCCATACTGCCACCCACCTTTGCCGCGTTGTCAGAATTGTTGTAGACAGTAGCGGTGAGGTAGACATTGTCACCGGTGCGCAGGAAACGAGGAGAATTAGTGCTGACCATTACCGGTTTTGATGCAACGATGTCTGCCTGAAGCAGATTGGATAGCATCGAGGGAGTGTATCCGAGCATTTGCAGTTGCCATGTGGTATTGTAGTCCGGTGCATCAAAAGATAATTCAAGGACGCCATTCTCGTTGGTTGCCAGATTAGGCTTGAACCACACAAGGGGCATTTCAGCTGGCCGATAATTGGTTGGTTTGTTCTCAGAAACAGACACATCTGACTCCGCTTCTCCTACTTCATCTGCCACTTCATTTGTTGTCCCTGCACCGGTATCGGCAGCAGACATTTTGGCCATCATCATCGGGGCTGCATAGTCCATACTCTCCTCCATTACCATGCCATTTGCAGCAGTGGTGGATACACTTCGATAACCATATAAATTTAGTACACGGCCGTAGAGCACCTTCCCATATTGGTTTATATTCGGATTGGGGAAGGATTCTATAGGCAGACTCTTATAGGGATTATAGTAGAAATATATGGAGTTGCCATGATTATAAGTTTCATGATTGAGCGAAATTATGGGTTGTGGCGTGAGTATATTAGGTCTGCGCCAATTGAATGGGGTTATCGCGTTGAGCGACTTGTCAGTCATTGTGGCGATTATCGGCAGATTTGCCAAGGGCTTGTTATCGAGAGTGTATCTGAATGTCCACCTCTCATGCCCTCCGGCATTGATTTTGTCACGGAAAGAGAGCTTCTCTACCGTTACATCTTTCAGCGCTACGTCAGGGATAACAGTGACGCTACCGCTATAATATATGCATGAGTCCATTGTGCTGAAATTAACCCATATACGGCTGTTGCGAGTGACAGGCGACGGCACATTCAAGTTGAGCATCTGATGGTCAGGGAGCAGCAACCCCTGATTGAGCACTCGCTTTTCGTCTGAGACAACATAATATATGTTTGTACCGTGCGCTGCGGAGCCTACAGGTACGGTCACAGTATTGCTCCCGGATGAGGCAACTATCTGTCGCTCAGGTATCCATAGAGGTGTTTGCTTCGCCGGTACTTTGTCGGTGAGGCGATAGAGTATTAACCGGTCTGTGGTACTGAAATCACCCATTGACACTCGGATGGTATACGTACCGGAAGTTAGATCAGAGGCATCAATTGTAAGCGGGAGACTCGTACTTTCTCCTGACATAACCTCTACCCCTCTTCTATCCGTCAGACAGTACTCTATAGGTTCACTTGAGTCGTCATCTCCCACCAGCTCATATTTCAGAGTGAGTTGAGGATTGTCAATATTTATTGTCTCTGCTCCGGTGTATTTGATATAAGATTTGCCACCTATATACACGTTTTTAGATTCTGACTGTTGACTTTCTCCGGCAGACGATGTGGCTACAGCGCTCACACAGTAACGACGGTTTTCAAAGTTTGTATTGACCAAGAGGTCAGTGGAGAGGTCTATATTAAATTTTCCGTCTGAGTCGGTGGTAGTGTCGAGCGCATACGAGCCATCCATATAAGACATCCACCATGAGGGCCGGAGCTCAATGGTTAGCTTGACATCAGCATCTGCCACAGGCATACCGGAATATGTCATCACCTTACCGGATACATGGAGAGCTTCCGGGGGCACTATGCTCTTCATATTATCAAGTTCGACGTAGAAGGTAGGCTGCTTGTATTCTTCCACTTGAATAAACGATTGTGCCAACGAGTTATTATTTTCATATATCAGGATGCAGAATTTGCCGTTCATGCCATCCTTGGGTAGAACAAATTGTCCGGTAGCACGCCCGAATTCATCTGTCATGAGCTCTATGGAGTCGCACTCCACATAGGAGGCGTTTCGCAGCCGGGCGAGAATCTTTTGATTCTTTAGAGCCCTTTGCTCCGATGTATCGTAGTTATTATTAAAAAGTATGACTGAGAAGTGGCAGGTGTCACCGGGGTGAAAGAGAGCCAAATCTGTGAGCACTACTGCATTTTTATCTGTGGTGCGTGAGCTATTGGAACGCCTCCACGTTGTGCCGCTCACTACATCATTACCGTCCTTTACGGTATATTTGACTGACGAAACATTCCGGAGCTCCCCGGGGATTTCAACCAGACCATATTCCCCGGTTATAGCATTGACAGTCCTGCTTCCGGCCTTACTGTTATCGGTGAAGAAAACTTGCTTACCCACCCACGGTTTACCATCCATGGGGTCAATCAATTGTACCATCACCCGGTCATTATCATACTGTGTATTGAAACTGAAATTAGTGACCTTGAATGATCGGTAATCATTACCATATTTCTTGTAGTTATTACCCTTGGTATCATCAGAGATTAAGATGATATAATCGCCTGTTTGCAACTTGCCGAAATTGACTTTGGTAGTATCAGTCGTTACATCTATCAAGCGGGAGACAACTAACCTCCCCTTCCCTGCCTTGAACTGAGCAGAAGGATTGTCAGAAATAGGCACCTTGAGAATGCAGGCATACAGATTAGCCGGCATATTTTCGGTATTTACCTCTGCCATAACTTCCTGTCGTGGTGAGAAAATACTTGACAACTTAATGTTGCCGTAGCCACTTTTGGCATCGTTGAGTATGTTGATGAGATTGTTGGCTCGCGGAGCATCCGGATGCTGAGCGATGCATCCTTCTATCAGGATATATAGCTTTTCTTTATTTGCATCATCAACATCAGTGGCATTGGCATAGACGAGAAAGTCAGCGCTGTATGGAGAGTCCTTATATTGGTCATATGCTTTGATGTATGTGTTAAATAGTTTGTCACCTGTCATTCCGGGCGTATAATCACATAGAGCCTTGAGACCCGCGGAAATAGCGGCAACATTACCGGAGGCTAATGCAAACTCATACCACCTGTTTGCTATCTCATACATGCCGATTGCACAAAGTTGCGTTGGGTCTTGCATAGTGCTCCCTCCACCGAAGGGGATTACAGTGCCATTCTTGTTAGCAAACGGGCTGAGTATCTCCAGACTTCGTTTTGACAGCAAGCTATAGAGGGTGGGATAATATTCGGCCGCCGAGGATGTGTATCCGCTCAATATTTGCTGATATGTCTGTGAGGATATGTTGTTTAGGATGTCTGAATTCTCAAGAGATTGATTGATAAGAGACAAGACTTTCTTCGCAAACAGTTGTCGGTCCCATTGTTGAGGGTCTGCCGGATAGGTCTCAAGGGGAAGTTTTCGTTGATCAAATTGCCATCGGCTATCCATATAAACCTCCTGATACAGTTCTGCCTCAACAGAATACAGCACGGCGGAGACAGCTGTCGATGATTGCCGCGCAAGGCTGTCAAGAAGCTGTGCCATCTGCGGCATACGTTCATTGGAGATGGCATCATTTGCTATCACAAGCTGGATAGCACATTGTATCAAGCTCTCATCATTGCCCGTTTTGAAAGCTTGGCGCAACTCCGTTTCGGCATTATTTATCACAGTCTGCGGGAAAGCGAAATCGGGTGTTTGCGGTGTGTTAGGAGTCTGCTTAGTGGTCTTTTTGACACGTCCTTTTACAGATGAGGAATTAACTATAGAAGAGAATCCTGCGATAGCCGACAAAACCATCAGCAGCAAACAAAGGTTACGTTTTAGCATAGTATATATATCAATATCAATATAGAAAACAAAGACCCGGCCGGTAAGAATGCTTCTTGTTCAGTCGGGTCATGTAATAATTATCTCAAGGTTCTATTTCTTTTTTCCCTTATGGCGGTGTTCATTCAGTTTACGGTCAAATTTTTGCTCCGCACACTTTAAAGTATATAACTGCTTAGGGGACAATATTGTTTTGAGCTTATTGAAGTATTTTTGTTCCAGAGCCCCTTCGCGAGCCTTAGCTGTAGCCATTGTCTCAGCTATAACCATAAAGTCGGTGTCTGTGGGGTTCTGATTTTGGCGCATACTTTTGACACGCTGATATATGTCTCTGAAGAGAGTGGAGCGCTCGTTGTCATATTGGGTGTACAACTTAGTGAACTCTGCCTGCTTGTCGGCAGACAAATCCATCTCTTGAATCAAATACTTTATTTTGAACTCCTGCAGCTCTTTGAGTTTCTCAGCTGTCGGCTCCTTAGGTTCGGCCATAAGCGTTGACGAGCATAGCAAGACAGTCAAAAATAATAATATATATCGTGTCATAAGTGTCTGTTCAAATTAAATTAAACTTTATGTGGCTATGCTCATTTATATTTAGAACTCTTTATCCCGGCGCCTTTTTGGCATCTTTTGCCAAGTCTCATCAGTCGTTATGCCCGCATAACTCCCTCTTCAACTTGCAAAATCTGCTCAAAAATTCGCTCGGCATAAAGTTCAATTTAAATTGAGCAGCCACTTAGTCTTCAAAATTATTACTTCTTTAATGGGGTTTAGTATGCATAGGCATAATACTCATCGTCATCCTCCTCAAGGGCGGCTTGCAACTCGCCTAAGTCGATGTCATCGACGTTGATGAATGTGTCGTATGAGTTTTGGAAATTGAGAGCTTCTTGAGCATTCTCGTCTGCAACGTCTCCGGAGACTGCGGCATCATCTTCAAACATATCAAGATCCTCTTCAAAGTCATCTATCACCATAACTGAGGGCTGACTTGTCACCTGAGCGAGCACCTCCGGGCTATCCATAGCTTGAGCCACTATCGCCGGAGGATTATCTAACGATACTTCCTGCTGGCTGTTGCTCATCATGTTGACCATCTTCATTGTGCACCATATACCGGCAAACATAGCTGCCAGATATACATACGGTTTGATGCGCTGCCAGCGAGATAGCGTCTTAATTGTCTGAGCTTCAGGATATTCCGGCAGCTCCGAACTTATCTTTACAAAGACTGTGTCGAAGTAATCTTCGGGCACACGAAACCCCGGGTCGCTCCCATATTTTTGTTTCAACTTGTCTTCTGCTTTCATCGTTATTCTGTTTTTCTGTTTTTTTGACCTTTATTTCCACTTTTGGTTTAATCATCTACGCAATTTTTTTGAAAAAACTTTTACGCTTCTTCATCATACACATTCATGTCAAAGTCACCGATGATTGCTATTAGAAAAAACCATAAAAATTGACAATCTTTTTGAGCCGCAAATTGTATATTCAATAACAAATAAAGATAAATATTATGAACACTCCGCTTTTAACTTGGTTTTTTATAATAGGAATGGTATTACTCGTGATGGTGATTGATGCTATGACTTCAATAAGGAAAAATCACAAACACAGTAATAAGAAGCATCGCTTTGTAGGCACACTTTCCGAACGGGAGCTCTTCTACATACCGGGAGACCCCGACCCGTACAGCTCTAAAAACTATGACAACGAAAACCTTGACGACAACTGAAACCCCAACACCCTCTGCAAAGGAAATATGTCTGTTTCTTGCAGAATATAGTGCCCGACTCTTGGCTTCCGGCGCTACCTGCATACGTATCAACAAGAACATAGGCCGAATTGCAAAGGCCTATGGCATGACGGCCCAATTGACTGTGATGACAAGGCATATCCATATCACAGTCAATGATATGCAAAAGGCTGACATTGTCACATCTATTGCAATAGTGCCCAATACCGGGATTAACTTCTCGATAAATACGGAACTTAGTCGCTTAAGCTGGGCCATTGCAGACAATAAGATAAATTACTGCCAAGCAATTGAAAAATTTAATGATATACTGACAGAAATGCCTCAGAGCAAATGGCTAATATTGGTATTGGTATCATTGGCTAATGCCTCCTTCTGCCGGCTATTTGGGGGTGATACCATTGCAATGTCGGTGGTAGGGCTCGCTACTTTTGTGGGCTATTACTTCAAGCTCCTGTTGCTCTCTCGCAAACTGGACATACGTATTATATTTATTGTGTGTGCATTCATTTCATCGGTGTTGGGGGCCACGGATATGCTTTTCGACATGAGTACCACACCTGATATTGCCTTGGGCACCAGTGTGTTGTATCTTATTCCCGGTATACCATTCCTCAACTCCTTCAGCGACCTGCTATACCGACATTATCTTTGTGCCTTCAGTCGGTTTGCCGATGCGGTGGTGCTCACTTGCTGCCTCTCTCTCGGGCTCTGTGCCGGCATGTGCCTGATGAATGTCGGAATGTTCTAACTTTAACAATGTGTATGTTAGCGGAAATATTTCAAGATGCATTATTCTCGGCAATAGCCGCTATCGGTTTTGCCGCTATAAGCCGCCCACCGCGAGTGGCACTGCTCTATTGTGCATTGATAGCCTCTGTGGGGCACTCTCTGCGCTTTATCCTGATAAATTCTACAGTGGATATGCACCTCATACCGGCTACATTGATAGCCTCATTTATTATTGGGGCCTTGGCCGTCCTTGTGTCTCCATTATCAAAAATACCGGCAGAGACATATCTGTTTCCTTCATTGCTCCCCATGATACCCGGCATATACGCGTATAAGACCTTTGCCGGGCTGGCAATGTGTCTGTTTGCTGATACGCAAGAGGCCTTTGAGCACAGCTTCTATTTGTTCGGATATAACGCCATAACGTGCGGCTGTGTACTACTTTGTATGGTAACCGGGGCTGTCAGCCCGATATTTATGTTTAAGAAAATTTCTTTCCAAGCCACAAGGTGAATTTAATAGCCCAATAACATGGAATTAAGACAATTAAGATACTTTTTAAAGGTAGCTGAGACTCTCAATTTCTCGGAGGCGGCCAAAGCTCTCTTCGTGACTCAAAGCACGCTCTCGCAGCAGGTGAAGCAACTTGAAGATGAGTTGGGTGTGCAGTTGCTCACCCGAAGCAGCCACAGTGTGGCCCTTACAGAGGCCGGTGAGATTATACTTGACAATGCCAAACGTGCTATCTATGAGACCGAACTATGTGTGGAGCGTATCTGTGACCTCAATAATCTCTCCAAGGGCACGCTTAACATTGGTGTAACATACTCATTCAGCCCTCTGTTGACTGAAACGATACTCACTTTCATCAAAATGTATCCGAATATCAAGCTCAACATTTGTTACAAGCCGATGAATGAATTGATGGCCATGCTCAAGGGGCGCAAGGTGGATTTAGTTCTTGCATTTCGTCCTACACACGAAGTGGAGGGTATAGAATCGCATGTCCTCTTCCAGAATAAATTATCGGCTGTAGTGGGCATTAATCATCCTATAGCTGACAAGAAAACGATAACACTGCGAGAACTTGAACAATTTGAGCTGGCTCTTCCGTCACAGGGGCTGCAGGCACGCAATGTGTTTGATGCCATCATCTCGCCCGGCTTGGACCTAAAAGTCAAGATTGAGCTTAATGAGGTAAATATTCTCCTTAACCTTGTGAAGAGCAGCAGGTTGGTGTCTGTGCTTGCTGAGGCTACCATACACAATACACGGGATGTCAAGGCTATACCCCTGGCAATACCCGGCAACGATATGGAGGGATGTGTACATATTTTGTCGGACACCTATCACAAAAAATCGATGCTGGAATTTGTGAGGATATTAAGCGAATCGCCTGCGGTCATCGAGCGCCGCAATTCATGGTTATAGCCTACATTTGTGCATCTGATAAATTTTGACTAATTTTGTAGATACGTTTTTCAGGCCTCAAAACTATAACTATGAATACAGTACAAAGCAAAGCGACCTACTATATCAATCATAAAAATACAGTACTCATTTGGGTATCAGTCTTCTTGTTGCTGTGTTTATGTACCGCATTTTCAGCTTATTCTACTAAGGGAGAGCCGCGAGAGGCGCTTGTCTCAATGACCATGCTCTCGTCCGGCAATTGGATATTGCCGATAGATGCCTCAGGGGATATGTCGTTCAAGCCACCTATGTTTCATTGGTTGGCAGCCCTCTTCTCATTGCCGGTAGGGCATGTTACTGAGTTCACTTCGCGCTTACCATCGGTGTTGGCTTTTACAGTGCTGTTATACCTCACGGCACGCTTTTGTAGTCGCCGGGAGACATCTCGCCACGGCCTACTCTGCGTCGGCTTCTTATTCACCTGCTTTGAGATGATGCGTGCCGGGACCATAGCACGTGTGGATATGTTGCTCACGGCATTTATGGTAGGGGCTATGCTTGCACTCTTCTACAGCACCACACGCAGACGCCCTGCCATACATATCATAGTGGCTGTGCTCTGCATCAGTGGCGGGGTACTCACCAAGGGCCCCGTTGCTGCCATTTTGCCCTTGGGTGCATATTGGATTTGGCGGCTTACTGAGCATGACAACTTTTTCAAAGTAACCGGTATGACTATCTTCTTGCTTGTGGTGAGCCTGATATTGCCCCTGTGGTGGTACTATGCAGCATATCAGCAGGGCGGTAACAGATTTCTGACCCTCGCTATGGAGGAGAATTTCGGTCGCTTCACCGGCAAAATGACCTACGGGAGCCATGAGCATGGCTTACTATATAACTTCTATTCAGTGCTTATAGGTTTGCTCCCATGGTCAGCTGCCATTATTGTATCTTTCTTCATTAAGCCGGTGAGACAAGCTTTTGGTAAATTGCGCCACTTCAAAAGGTTATGGGGCAATATGACCCCGGAAGCGAGATTTGGCACAATTGCTGCGCTCACGGTATTCGTGTTTTATTGCATCCCCAAGAGCAAACGGAGTGTATATCTGCTCCCGATGTACCCGTTTATGGCATACGGCCTGGGGTGGTATGCAATGTGGCTCATCAAGCATACACGTTTGCAGACCACGACACTCTATTACTCATTGGCGACAGTGGTTATGCTGTATGTTGCAGGGATAGGTGTGGCGCTACCCATAGTGGCCAAAAACAATTCAGACAATGTCATAGCATTTGAGATAAAGGAGGTAATTCCTGCCAAAGGTCCAATCTATACCTTCATCCCTGAACGATTTGGTCGGTTTTATATATTGGAATATTACCTTGACGGCAGATTTGTGGCTCTGGTGCCATCTTCGCAAGTGCAGGCGCCTGACCAACAAGATATCAAAGTATCAGTGCCAGCGGAGCAATCTTTTTACCTCCTGACAGGCGAAAAGCTCTTGGTAGACAATAGCCGGATATGGCATGCATGGCTCAATGAAAATAACCTGCAAGCCACAGAGGTCTACAAGTCCGGCTCAAGGTGTCATGACATAAAGGATGCACCGGTATTATTTAAAGTGGAAAAGAGATGAAAAAAATAGCGATAATAGTAGCCGGCGGCAGCGGGCTGCGTGCAGGTGGTCAAATACCAAAGCAATTACAACTGTTTGGTGATAAGCCGATGTTCACGTGGAGCATGAAGGCCTTTCTGGAGGAGTATTCCGGCACACGCATCATACTCGTAGTGAATGAACGCTTCCGAGACATGTTTGAAGCCGGAGTGGCCAATGTGCGCACGTCCTGGCCACCATTTGACTGTGCTATTGTAGCAGGGGGAGCCACACGCGCCGAGTCAGTACACAATGCTTTGAAGACATTGGCACCTGAAGATGATATGTATATTGCCGTACATGATGCTGCCCGCCCTTTGGTGCCTGTTGATATGATAAAGCGCGGGTGGGAAGCAGCTCGCAATTATGGCGCCGTGGTGCCGTCAATACCGCTCACAGACTCCATAAGAGAATTGGATGACACGGGTAAGTCTCACACTGTGCCTCGCGCCAATTACAGAGCTGTGCAGACGCCACAGGTCTTTAAGGCTGATTTACTGATAAATGCATACAACAAATTGTCGGACCCCGACTCTGTCACCGATGATGCTTCAGTAGTCGAGCTTGCCGGTCATAACATTACACTCTATCATGGTGAACCTCGAAACATAAAGATCACACAACTGCAGGACTTCATAATAGCAGCTGCATTAATATGAAGATAGTTCCGGGCGACACTGCACTTAAATTTATCAAGGGAGTAGGCGAGACACGTGCCAATTTGCTTCGTAAGGAGCTAAATATTAACAACGTGCGCGACCTTCTGTACACCCCTCCCATACGTTATATTGACCGCTCACGGATGTATCTCATAAGCGAGCTGAATACCGATATGCCGGCTGTGCAAGTGTTGGGCCGCTTCCTCAGCTTCATGGAGGAGGGAGAAGGAGCACGCCGGCGCCGAATAGGCTTGTTTACAGACGGGCAGAACCTGATGCAGGTGACATGGTTCAAAGGGTTGAATTGGGTGGCAAATTCTATCCACACGGGTATGGAATATGTCCTTCTTGCCAAGCCTTCGGAGTTTAATCGTAATATCTGCATGACACACCCCGAAGTGGAGCTGTATGATCCGGCCAAGCCTCCAAGCGGACTGCGGGGTGTGTATTCACTCACTGAGACATTGCGCAAGCGAGGTTTCAACCCCAAAACTCTTGCCACAATTATTGGTAATGTCTTTGACAAATATCCCGACGGGCTTCCGGAGACATTGCCTCAGGAGTTGCTCAACAAATACAATCTCATGCCGCTAAGCAATGCGCTCCGGCATATCCACTTCCCATCTGACCAGCATGAGTTGAAACGTGCGCGCGAGCGAATGAAGTTTGAAGAGCTCTTCTATTTGGAATTGCATATCCTGCGCTATGCACACCGGCGCAACACTCATCTCATGGGTCATAGATTTAAACATGTGGGTGAGTATTTTAATAACTTCTATGCCAATGTGTTACCTTTCTCCCTGACTGGCGCTCAGAAGCGGGTTATCAAGGAAATACGCCGTGATATGAACACCGGGTTGCAGATGAATCGCCTGCTCCAAGGGGATGTGGGTAGCGGCAAAACTATGGTGGCATTCATGACAATGCTTCTCTCTCTTGACAATGGCTTTCAGGCTTGCTTGATGGCTCCGACCGAAATCCTCGCCACACAGCACTATGAGACTATCAGTAAGTGGGCGGAGGCTATTGGGGTGAAGGTCAGGTTGCTCACGGGCTCAACTCGTGCCAGACAACGTCGCGAGATACATGAAGGGCTCATGGACGGCTCGCTGCAAATACTCATTGGCACCCATGCTGTGATTGAAGACAATGTGCAATTTGCCAATCTCGGTATGGCGGTAATAGACGAGCAGCATCGTTTTGGTGTAGCACAACGCAGCCGTCTATGGAACAAAAATCATATTGCACCCCATGTGTTGGTAATGACAGCAACACCTATACCACGCACATTGGCTATGACAGTCTACGGCGACCTGAAAGTCTCTGTGATAGATGAGTTGCCCCCGGGGCGAAAACCGGTCACCACGTTGCTCAGATATGAACAAGGACGCGAGGGAGTATGGCGAGCCACCGGCAAGGAGCTGGCAAAAGGCCATCAAGTATATGTAGTATATCCACTGATTTCTGAGAATGAGAAGATTAACCTGCGGAGTCTCGAGCAAGGCTACGAGAATGTGAGGAGCATCTTCCCTTCTTATAAGGTGTGCTATGTGCATGGCCGCATGAAGCCGGCTGAGAAGGACTACCAGATGCAACAATTTGTAAGTGGGGAAGCCCAAATTCTCGTGGCAACGACAGTAATCGAAGTGGGAGTGAATGTGCCCAATGCCTCAGTAATGATTATAGAGAATGCCGAGCGTTTCGGCCTGTCGCAGCTGCACCAGCTTCGAGGGCGTGTGGGTCGTGGTGCCGAACAGAGCTATTGCATACTGATGAGCAAAGAGAAGATATCGAGCACCACAAGACACCGACTGGAGATTATGACGGAGACCACAGACGGTTTCCTCATCAGTGAGGCAGATATGCAGATGAGAGGCCCCGGAGATATGGAAGGTACACAACAGAGCGGTATACCCATAAATCTGCAGCATGCCTCACTCGCCAGCGACGGACAGATAGTCTCGCTGGCCAGAGATGCGGCTGAGGCCATCCTTAATGCTCACCCAGACATATACTTAGGACCCGGCTCAAATGCCCCTCTTACCCCATCTGAAATAACAAACGAGCAGTTACCCCTAAGTGCTGCTTCTTTGACCCAACTCAACTCCGAGCTGCAACGACGCTTCTGCCACACCGCCGAATGGTCACGCATATCATAATAGCATTTGCAGAACCGGCGAAACTTGAATTTGTATTTGCTCATTTGCGGTGGAATTAGTAATTTTGCAGTTGGAAGTGAAGGGTATGTTCCACCTCAACTGACCTCAACCAATAGCATGACTACCCAACTATATCTCAAAATATGTGAGTACTTGCGGGCTAAGATTTCCGGCACCCGCTGGGAGGGTCATGTTTATACTGTGGGTGGTTGTTGTCGGGATATGGCCTTAGGGGCTGAAATAAAAGATGTGGATTTGGCGGTGGACCTCCCCAATGGTGGCATAGAGTTCGCCTCATGGCTTTTTAAGCAACGTTTGACCACCGGCCGCCCAACAATGTTTGAGAAGTATGGCACTGCCATGCTTCGCCTGCGAGCCTTTCCCCATGATGATATAGAGATAGTACAAACAAGGGCTGAGAAATACACAGACCGAAATTCGCGTAATCCACAGACAGCATTTGGCTCTATATATGACGATTGTATGCGCAGAGACTTGACTATCAATGCGCTCTACTATAACATAACCGACGGCAAACTGCTTGACATAACCGGTAAAAGTCTTGATGATCTCAAAAACAAGGTTATAGCCACTCCCCTTGACCCGGACTCTACATACGATGATGACCCTATACGAATACTTCGTACCATAAGATTTGCTTGCCGCCTTGGCTGGGAATTACCTCAACCGGTGTTTGAGGCTATGTGTCGCAACTCTTCCCGGCTTGATATCATCAAGGTGGAGCGTCTCCGCGGGGAGTTTGAAAAGATTTTACTCGGGCCCAACGCCGGCCGGGCTCTCGATATCCTCTTCAGATGTGGTGCTCTTAAGATGATAGTGCCGGTGGTGATACACACCGTCTCAGAGCACTATTTACCGGGCAATTCTGATACGGTATGGGCACACACACTCAGGGCCATAGACCTGTTGCCGCCTGATTTGACTCTACGATGGGCATGCCTGCTGTGCAACTGTGGCAGCTCTCTGCCGGACAGGGAGCGACAATGCCGCCACAAGGTCTTGGGCACCCTGATAGGCTTCAAGTATCACCAGCCGTTGCTCAAGGATGTCGTCTTCCTATGCGTGAACCATGCCTATACAGCCTCGTGGGGTAAGTATTCTGAGGACATGAACCCTGCGCGACTCCGACGCCTGCAATATCTATGCGGACGCCCGGACAAGATGAATGCCCTGCTCACTCTCATAGACGCGTTCAATAAGACATTGCCCGACGGTTATGCAATGCCCGAGCAGGTGCAATATATCAGGCTATACAACGACAGCATGCATCGCGACGGCACGGAGATGTTTACTTACCATCTCCCCTTTGCGGAACGGCGCATCAAGAAGATATTGCACATTGAGCCGGGCCCTCTGGTAGATGACACCTTGGATTATATGATGGACTTGGCCTTTGCCAACCCCAAGCGCAGCCGCGCCGAATTTGAGCAGTTAGTGGCCAAATACACACCGAAGGTCCCCACGCCGGAAAGGGTACTCATTGCTGATGAAATACGCCCGTCGGCCAAGCAGCCCAAGAGTGCCAAACTGCCACACACGAATACTAAGCGCCCTCATAGAAATAGTCCGAAAAGCCCGCAAGACATCATGACTGCCGGGCAACAGGATGCCACCAAATCAATTGATAAGATATCAAAACAACAGAAACACCGCAGACATCATCACCGACGTCGCAAACCCAATAAGCCGGCAAACTGACCCACTTGCGCGTCTTCTTTACCCATAACTCAAAATTATATGAACAACAATGCCGATACTTAAAGATAACAAGATATATTGCTATGCGTTAGAGATGATGGTTCGTGACTACGAGCTTGACTCCCAAGGTATTGTCAATAATGCCAACTATCTGCACTATATGGAGCACACTCGCCACAGCTTCTGCATGGAGGCCGGTATGTCGTTTGGCGAACTGCATCGCATGGGTATAGACCCGGTGGTACGCAAAATAGAAATCGAATACAAGAGCTCATTACGTATAGGAGATAACTTTATCTCCTGCCTGAAAGTGGAGCGCAAAGGGCCTCGATTTGTATTCAAGCAGGACATTATATTCCCTAACGGTGAATATGCCGCTCAGGCTACTATCACAGTTGTTTCGCTTAAAAACGGAAGGCTTTCGCGCGGTGATGAATTAGCAGCTATATTTGCGCCCTACTTCAAATGACCTGTGACTCCGACATATTGGAACGCGTAGCCTTATCCTTCATTGATAATCTCAAGGGGGACGATGCCAGGCAATTGTCAGAGGTTTTCGGCGGATTGCACAGATTCTTCACCATTTCTGTAGACGAGGCTCGTTCAATGCCTGCTTTCAATGGTGAGATGCAGATATTGCTAAGCAGTCGAGCCGAATTGCTGGCAAGGGCCGAGCAAGAAATGCAATTCATCAGCAAGCATAATATCAAGGTATACAACATACTTGACAACGACCGCTACCCCACCCGTTTGGCAGAGAGCAACAACCCGCCGGTCAATCTTTATGTCCTTGGTGATTGCGACCTGAATGCCGACAGGTTGCTGGCTGTAGTTGGTACCCGGCAAGCAAGTCCTTATGGGCTGAAGTACACACATCAGTTAATACGAGATATCTCAGAGCAGGTGGGCTGCACCACTATTGTCAGCGGCTTAGCCTTCGGCATAGACAAAGCATCGCACGAGGCTGCAATACAGGCAAATATGCCCACTGTAGCCGTCGTGGCCCACGGACTTAAAATGATTTATCCGGCTCTACATCGCGCCTTAGCATCAAACATAATTAAAAACGGAGGTGCGATAGTATCTGAATATCCTCATGACATCACCCCCCTACGAGCACGCTTC
This sequence comes from Muribaculaceae bacterium, assembly GCA_023665425.1. GTDB lineage: Bacteria > Bacteroidota > Bacteroidia > Bacteroidales > Muribaculaceae > Lepagella. The sequence continues at coordinate 555,154 of JAMPDX010000001.1, read as the reverse complement.
CTGGCACGAAACAGAATAGTGGCCGGACTGAGCGATGCTATCTTTGTGGCTGAGAGCAAAGTGAAAGGTGGCGCATTGAGCACCGCCGCCCACGCCCGCGAGTCGAGCCGAGTGGTGTTGGCATTACCGGGACGCGCCTCTGACATTAACTCCGAGGGGTGCAACAATATGATAAATGCCGGATTGGCGATTTCCGTCACGAGTGCCAAACAGATAGCAAAAGCCGCTAAATGGGATATTGAAATTGACAACCATAAATACAAAGAACATACAACCGACACGGAGCCCTCATTGTTTGATAATTACACGGGCGACATCAAATTGGTCTTTACCTATCTCCGAGCCCAAACAGACCCGGTGACGCTTGACCGGATTGTACTCCAAACCGGCATCTCTGCCAAGGATGTCATGACCGCCCTCGGTGAGCTCGATTTTGACGGCTTGCTCACCCGTCTTCCGGGAGCTCGTTATGCCCTGATTTAAGAGCTGTATAATAAAAATTTACAACTACGATGAGATACATTTATCGAATATATCAGTGGATTATAGCAGCACCTATTATGGTGGTGCTGACAATACTTGCGTGCATATTTTCATTGCTCGTGACAATGGTAGCCGGCCACAAACGAGGTGGCTATTGGGTGCCCATGGTCTGGTCTCGTGCAGTGTGCGCTCTGGCACTCATACGGGTCAAGGTAATAGGCCGTGAGTTGCTCGACAAAAAGCAGTCATACGTCTTTGTGGCCAACCATCAGGGGGCTTTCGATATTTGGGCCATTTACGGCTACCTTGGCCATAATTTCAAATGGTTGATGAAGAAGAGCCTCGAGAAGGTGCCGATGGTGGGCTTCACATGTCGTGTGGTAGGCCACGTCTTTGTCGACGACAGCACCGTGGCAGGCATTAAAGAGACTATCTCTGATGCCGAGGTAATGCTCCACAAGGGGATGTCGCTGGTTATCTTCCCGGAGGGCACACGCAGCCATGACGGCCATATGATGCCGTTTAAGCGCGGTGCCTTCATGCTCGCCTCCGAGTTCGGTGCGCCGGTGGTACCCATCACCATCGACGGTGCTTTCGATGTAATGTCGCGTGACACATATAACATCACTCCGGGCAAAATCATCATCACCATTCACAACCCGATATACCCCGGAGAGAATGGATTTAATACCAAACGCCTGATGGCTGATTGTCGCACAGCAATCAACAGCTCATTGCCCCCGCGCCATCAAGATGCTTAGAGTGTGTCTATCTTGCGGAAAGATGAGAGCACAACCTTCATCTCGGCAGGCAGGTACTCAATAGCTTTTTGTTTCATCCATTCCGGTATGCTCCAGATCACTTCGGCTATACCCCCGACTATTGCGCCCAGAGTGTCGGCATCAGCACCGAGGCTCACGGCGCGACGTATAGCATCTTCAAACGAATTACTCTCGCCGATAATCCACAAGGCCACAGGTACCGTCCCCTGACATGTCTCGTCAAAACGATTGATGACGGCAGATTTGTTGATGTTTATGTTATAACCGGAGTATTTTACACACTCTTGCAGCAGAACAGGCACATCAACTTCACCGCTCTCCAATTTCATCTTTTTAGCCATATAAATTGCCAAGGCCACGGTGCACGCCCCCTTAATACCCTCGCTGTGATTGTGAGTACATTCAGCGGTCATGGCAGCATATTTCAGCACATCTGCAGGGTTGGTGTACCACCATCCTATGGGGCTCACACGCATCGCGCTGCCGTTGCCGAAACTGCCGTAAGGAACGGGATTATTGCTCATCACCCATTGGTAGAAACGGCCACCATACTCCCCTTTGGGGTGGGGGTATTTGCGGCACCACTCATGTATATTCGCGCCGAAGCAGCGTCCTTTCAACAGTGCATCGGCCACGGCAATAGTGCAGACTGTATCATCAGTGAAGTCGCTCCCGGGGCCAAACATTTCAAAATTATAATCATTGGTCGGATTGAACTCGTAGCGACTCCCGACTATATCGCCTATTATTGCTCCTAACATATAATATAAATTCATAATTAAAATTCAAGACAGAAACCACAGCGTTTCAGCTCGTTGTACTTGTCAAGGTTAAAGGTATATAGATTTGCCTCACGCTTGGATGTAGACCATGTGGTCTTATCCAAAGGTTTAAGAATATGGAGCTGTAGCATCTTCATTGCAAAGTTGTGGCAGTCAAACTTGATGTCCAATACAGCCTCATACAGGGTCTGAAGTTGTCTGATAGTGAACTGCTTGGGCAACAATTCGTAGCCGATGGGATGGAAATGTATTCGCTCGCGCAGGCGTGTGAGGGCATCGCGAAGTATAGTATCATGGTCGAAGGCCAATTGCGGTATTTCATCTATCGGGAACCAAGCAGCCTCCCTGGCATCATCCCCTCCTCTCACTTCGCTTATTTTCACCAAAGCATAATAGGCAATCGTGATAACCCTCTCGCGCGGGTCTCGCCCCGGGTCGGAATATGCGTGAAATTGCTCTATGTAAGCTATCGTGAGGGAGGTCTCCTCCTTTAGCTCGCGCAATGCACCCTCCTCAGCACTCTCATCAATATTGACGAAGCCGCCGGGAAAGGCCCAATAGCCGGCATACGGCTCACCGCCACGTTTCACCAAGAGCACCTTAAGCCACTCACCATCATACCCAAAAATTACACAATCAGTAGTGACCGCCGGATGAGGATATTTGTAGCAATATTTCTTGTCTTCCATTGTAACTTGCATAACAATTACACCGTAAAATTATAAATAATTCTTCAGCTCGCCAAATCGCCCAAAATTATATATAGTTAAAGACTTGATTAATAAAAATGTGAACATCTGTCTCTCAGATGTTCACATTTTTATTAGATACATTCTAATATTAATTTCCATTTGTAGGCGCTATGAAGTATGATAGTTGTCTGCATCCAGAACATCCATATCTATATTTATTCCTTTACCGTTTGGTATATAGTTCAATGCTCTCGCCACGTCGAACAGCATGACATAACCACAGTTATTACACAAGACAGCAATGGCCTGCGAGCCTGAATGTGGGTTTGGGTTAAGCTGACCGGTTTGGTCAAGATAAAAATGCATCAGATAGCGCACTTGAGGATCATACCACCATGCTTCGGCACCGCACACAGGACATTTATATCCTACTAAACGTTGAGAGATACCATTATAGGCCAATGCCATCATTTCTAACTTATTTTCAACCTTCTTTCCTTTATTCATAACGGTTTTCTATTTTGAAACAATTGCAACAAAATAAAGTTTATGAAAAGCACAAGGAAATCAGCGTCCCACCCGGGTCAGTAAGCTTTTAGGCTGATGCTTAGCAATGCCTATTTCAAAATGGCAGAGCCTACACCACCTCCACCTTGCAATTCGTTTTGGATGGATACTTTCTTGCCGTAGTTGAAGGTGTAAGTTAGAGTAAGTGATACTCTACGTGACAGCGCAGGTATCCATTGATGGCTTGATTCGGAATATCGCGGGGATGAGAAACGGTAATCCATATAGCCGTCGCGTGTGAACCAATTGCGGAATAGTAAGCCGGCCTTGAAATTTCCTACTGCATAGTTGACTCGCAGGCCGTAGTTCGATTTATATGATGTGCGCATACCGTGGCTCCATCCATTGAGTTGCTTCTGAGGTGAGTTGTAATAAAGCATTACCATCCAATTGTTTCGGGTATACTGTATTGTAGCACTCGCAGTGAGGATGTTCAATGACTGGGCATCGCAGCCGGTCAATACTGCACGTTGTGCTGTCCCGCTTACACGAATACTGAGCGTATTGTTGAATAACTTCAAATTTGCTGACACCCAAGCTGCATAATTGTGTGCATCTCCACTATTAATTATCTTACGTATAAGTCCGTTATAGCCCGGCAATGAGAAGAATTCGTATGCCTGTTTATGTGGATTGCCCTCATATTGCACGGAGGCACTGAGCGACAATTTGTTGGTGGGTATATAAGTGTATGATGCAGATGCGGATGCAAAAAGAGTATTTTTCAGGTCAGGATTGCCTTGCAGCCAAAGTAACTCATTTGACTGGACAAGGGCATCGTTGGCTGATGAAGGCTCCGGATGAGAATTGCCCCACCATCCTTCAAGACTGGCTGACTGTTTTTCACTTATTTGATATTCGAGTTGAAGTCCAAGGCGAGGATTCCATTGACTCAGTGTAGTCTCTCCATTCACTTTACCGACGACATATGATGCACCTAATCGCGAATAAAGACTTAATTTATTCCAGTTCTGCGTATAAATAAGGAACAACATACTCTCGGATGACAACAATTTTTGTCGGCTATTATTGGAGCCGAAGTATCGAGTGTCATATATGAAATTGTAGGTCATGAGGTTTACACGGAATGCATTGTTGTGAGAGAATTTCTTGGCATATTGAAGCGATACGTTGGGTACGTATACCTTTTCAGTATTGTTATTTATTATTGGAGTTAAATTAGAGAGCTGATACATTGAATTTCGTCTTGTTGAGCCATAATTAAATTGCCAGGATGCAACCAAAGAGTTGCCTTTCGGAAGCTCGAAATAATAGTAACCATTGAGAGTCGGCGAAATGGTTTGTTCAGATGTCTTACTATATGATGACGAATTGGGAATTATGTCGTCTGAAAAATCAACTTGGGTTGAAGCTCGGCTGACAGGATTTCCCGAGCGGTTATACGAGATTTGATGTTGGACAAAAGTCTTATCAGTGCGATAACTTGCTGCGAGTGAGGCAACTTGTTGATTTTGGCGTGCCAGATAATCATCACCGTTAATGGTGTTTCGAACTATCTCATCATAATGATTGCCATTGAAGTCAACATCTCGAAATGTAGCAGTGGCATTGCCGGGATTGCGATCTGCGTGTACCCAATTAGCGCTGCCATAAGCATCAAATGTCCATTTTTTATAAACGAACCGAGAGAAAATGTCTCCTTCAATCTCTTCAGTATCAGGTATGTCCCCATAGGCTGTGAGCTTCGTGTAGCCGCCCCATTCATAGTGGTGCATGATGAAGTTGACAACATGCTGTGCATCATGGAAGCGCGGGTCCTCAGGGTAATTCAGCACCTCCACACGGAGCACATCTTCCGGACGCATACCTTGTATCTCTTGAGCACTTGCCGGCATATAATCAATGAACATTGACACACCTTTGCCTGACGTTGTCTTGACTGTCTGGGTAGCCGGATCTATATCCAGCTGTGGGATTTGCATATTGAGTAGCAGATTGGTGGCATCAAGAGAGGTCTTCTTTGTCTTCTTAGCCGGGATATATTCCACCCCATGTTTAATGACCCGCTGAGTACGTCCTTCCACCACTACCTCGTCAAGAACATGATTCTTGTTAACTTCATTATCTACGCTCACAGTATCCACTTTCAAACTGTCTACCGCATATGCTATACTATTACGCTGCACCTGCGCTAAACATTCCCGCGACTCTATGGCAAAAGTCGAAACAGAAATAACAAAGAAAGCTAACGAAAGTAGATATCTCATCATATAAGGTTACTTATAAATATATTTTTAGTAACATTAACATTAATTTAACATTCGTCTTATACCATTTGTTCGCCCCTCTCGTTTTTACGCCCATATATAGTACTGTTTGCCGGCGTTCGCACTGCTCATGCGGTTCTCATACAGGTAGGCGTTCTAAAATCCTGCTACGTACTCCACTTGGCCTTCTTCCCAATGATGGATGGATACAAGGCTTTCAGTCCCGTCATGGAGTCCTGCATAGCTTCTCTGAATTGGAAGCTGCCCGGAATGAACTTAAATTATAAAATTGAGTCCACTCTAAAAAGTCAAAAATTGTGATTTAGAACTTCGCAACTCACTGATAATCAATATGTGGTTTTGTGCTAAAACTGACAAGATTTACTTTTTAGAGTGGATTCAATTATAAAATAACTTCAATCCTTAAGCTCTAAAAGGACGATGTTCTCTACGTGATGCGTGTGTGGGAACATATCAACAGGCTGAACTTCCTTCACACTGTATTTGGCGTCAAGCAGCGCAAGGTCGCGAGCTTGAGTGGCGGGGTTGCAGCTAACGTATACTATCCTGGCCGGTGCGGCCTCAAGTATTACATTGACCACATCGGGGTGCATACCGGCGCGGGGTGGGTCTACTATAATAATATCAGGCTCACCATGTTGGGCTATGAAGTCTGCCGTAAGGACATCCTTCATGTCTCCGGCTATGAAAGTGGTGTGCTTGAGCCCGTTTAGCTCAGCGTTAACCTTCGCATCCTCAATGGCCTCGGGGACATATTCCACACCTACCACATGGCGCGCACCGGCAGCTACGAAGCAAGCAATAGTGCCGGTGCCGGTGTACAAGTCATATACTAATGGTCGTTCAGTGCAGGGCAGCATGACACTCTTGTCTAACCCGGCCATGCGTCGCACTTCTGAATATAGTCTGTATGCTTGTGCAGAATTTGTCTGATAGAACGACTTGGGGCCAACCTTGAAATTAAGCTCCTCCATGCGCTCCATAACATGGTCCTTGCCGTGCCATGTCTTTATATTCAAGTCGCTTATAGTATCATTTGCCTTTAGGTTTACTACATACATGAGCGATGTCACTTCCGGGAAGGCTTCCTGCAGGGCGTTCATTATAAGAGCGATACCTTTGGGATCATCTTCGCCGAAACTTAGCACTATCATTTGCTCGCCGGTGGATGAGAGGCGTATCATGAGAGTGCGCAGCAACCCTTTGTTATTGCGTATGTCATAGAATGAGAGACCTTGCTCCTGCGCAAAGTCATATATGAAGTTGCGTATACGGTCACCTTGTGCTTCTTGCAAGTGACATTCGCGCAAATGAAGCACCTTGTCGAATGCACCTGGAATATGGAAGCCGAGTCCATTGTTGGAGTCCTCAAACTGCTCGCCACTCTTTATTTGTTCCCATGTGCGCCATTTTTTATTGGAAAAGGTGTATTCCATTTTATTGCGGTAATACCATTCATTCTCGGCTCCTATAATAGGATTAATCTCGGGGAGAGCCACTTTGGCAATGCGCTGCAATACATCAGTCACTTGCTTTTGCTTGAACTTCAGTTGCTCAGTATATGGCAGATGTTGCCACTTGCAGCCGCCGCACACCGTAAACTGTTGGCATCGGGGAGCTACTCTCAGAGGCGAGGGTGTGATGAGTCGCTCTATCTGTCCTTCGGCGTAAGAGTGTTTCTTGCGCAACAGACGTACATCAGCCACATCACCGGGAGCTGCCCATGGCACAAAGACCACCAGTTTCTCATCGGGTCGGTCAGGGTTAAGAGCTATGCGTGCCAGAGCTTTACCCTCGGCAGCTACATCTGTTATATGTAATGACTCCAGTGTGGGGAGTGGCTTGCGTTTACGTGACATTATTTGCTTTATAATTTGTGAAGGCGTTAACCGCTTCAGTGTCTGAAATTGTTTGCAAAATTAACTAAAAGATTTCAACCGACAAAAAAGGATGCACCGATAAGATGCATCCTTAATTATCGAGGTATACAATCGAGGTTTACAGTACAACCTTTTTGGAGTTTACGATATAAAAGCCGTGGGGCAACTCATAGTAATTGTAACCAATGTTTACGGGGAGGTAACGGAGTGAGCCGTCGATACCGGCTATCGGCACTTGACATTCGGCAGTGGAGTTGATAACCAGCTGACCGCCGCGTACCCAAATCTGAAGACCGTCGAGCACCTCAGGTGTGGCAATGCCGGTATCTGCTACGTATGTACCAATAAGCTGGCCGGCGGCGTTATAAATTCCATTGTTTACGAGGTCGAGGTCGCTTGTCTGGGTGCCATTGCCATTATTGAATATTATCTTGGCATTCTGCAGGCCCGCTGCGGGCTCGGTGAATGAGAAGTGATACAGGTTTTGGCCCTGCCATTGCACTGTCTCGGTGAGCTTCTTGCCGGGCCAGCTGCCGCTGAATGACTTAGCCTCTTGATTGTTGTCATCCCAGCAATAAACGTAAGGATCGCTCCATGAGGCTGTGTTGGAGAAGTAGGCATGCTTCTCATTGTCAGTCACGACATCTACCTTGGTGTAAGTGAATGAAGTGCGGGTCTCCCCTACCTCATTAGCTGCATATGCATTAATAGTAGTTGTCTCTGTCAGTGAGATGGGACCTGTGTAGCGTGTGCTTGTAACAGATGCCAGTGAGCCATCGAGTGTGTAATAGATATCTGTAGCAGGAGATACTGTCAGAGTAACCTGGATAGGCTCTGCAAACTGTGAGCCACCGACGGGTGTTGCGCGGATTACAGGTGCTTTAGGGCCAACGTTTACATCTATCTTGGCGCAGCCGCTGCCACCGTCATATTCAAAAAATGTGTCTTCGGTAATGTTGGTGATATCTGCTGTCTGTGCACCGTTGTGGTTGAAGATGATATTCACGGGCTCGGCGTCATCGAATGTATGATAGTAGAATGTACGACCGTCAATCACCTGAGTCTCGGTGAGCTTCTTGCCGGGCCAACCGCCGAACAGGTCACCTGCAGCTGTCCAAGCATGCATATTTGTGCCGGAGATATCAGCGCCATCCTTACCGGTTACATATACTGAGATAGTGGCATTGGGGTCAACCTTCTTATATGTCAGCTTGCCGGTATATGTATCAGCGCCCCACTCTACTGTTACGCTCTGACCATATTCCATATCAGCACCGATAGTAAACTGCTTGCTCTGACCCTCTGTGAGAGCTACACGTGACTGGTTGCCTACCTGATACCAACCTGAAGTGGCATCGCCTGTAAGGGTTGCAGTTACGGTGAGAGTCTCTGTCTTGAATGAGCCTCCATCAGGTGAGAAAGAAACCTGCGGACGTTCTGTGGCATCTTCAGAGGTGTAATATTGAGTTGTGCCGGGGTCTGTAAATGATACTGAACCACCGTGAGCTACGGGTGAAGAGGCATACATGAATTTGCCGTCTTCTCCAATTTTACCACCATTCCAATCTTTAACGAGTACTCGGAGCTGACCCTTATTGGTGGGTGCAGATACTGTGATTGAGCCGCCGTTGGCTGTATAGCTTTCTCCGGTAACCACGTCTACATATTTGCCTGCGGGCACACCGGTGAACGTGGCACCACCGTTAATGGCTACCAGCGCGAATGACTCATCCTTATAGGCACGCTTGAAGGCCCAACCTCCGGAGGCAGAACAGCCGTCGAAGGTATACTGGCCGCGACGGAGTGCAGGTACTGCGGCACGAATCATATTCAGGCGGCGCACATGATGTGCAAGGTCAGCATCAAGTGTCTTCTGCACATTGCCGCTTGCAGTATAAACGCCAAAGTCTGTAGCATTTACTGTTCCCTCGAGATATGCACCGAAATAGGCTCGACCTGACTCTGAGCGGGGTGTCTTGTTGTTTTCGCCACCCACATCGATAGGCTTACCTGCCTTGAACTCGACCTCGGAGCCATAGTAAATACAGGGTATCCCTCGGAATGTGAACATCAGTGAGAGGTTCTCAGCCCACTGCTCGGTGCCTCCGTTGAAGCGAGTACCGTCATTCGGGCCGGGGCAATAGTCGTGAGAGTCAACATATACTACATTGTATGAGGCATCGTTGTATTTGTTGTCACCTTTACGAGCAATGTCTACAGCAGAGGCTGCATTATTGAAGCAATAATGCATGGGGAAGTCTATGACATTGAATCCGGAAGCTTGTGAGTAGTCAGGATCGTGCCAAGCGCCGTTTTGCATCAGCACATTGTTGCTTATGGGCTTGTCTTTAGTGTCCTTCACGCAGACGGCCATAGGACCAACGGGACTGTCGTGGCCCTCATTCAACACCTGTTGACGCCACCATGCAGCATCGCCGTTATACTCGTCGAGGAGTGTCTGATCGGACTTCCAAGTATAGAAGTAGCTTGATAGGTTGGGCTGATCGCGATACACTACTGTGCCCTGATAGCGCTGACATACTTCACCAAACATGAAGAAGTCGCCCCCGTTGAGACGTTTGCTGCGATATTGCTCGGCAATGGCATGGAATTGTGGTATGAATTGCTTGTTGAATGTGAGTGGAGCAATGTGGCCTGATGTGTCGATACGAAAGGCATCGACACCCATCTTGATGAAGTTACCATAGCACTCTACGATATATTCGGCTACTGCATTGTTTTCGGTGTTGAGGTCCACGCAGTCGCCCGCTATTTGACCCCACCAGCGAGTGGGTTCGTCCCAGTTCCAACCTGTGCCATAGTGGTGGTAGTAATTATTGGGCTCGTATTGGGGATTTTTGAAGTATTTCCAGCGTTCCTGATACTGTTTTTCTCCTGTCTGGTCAAAGTAATTGGCACCGAATTTCTCAGGGTTGGGAATAAGAGAAGCAGCTACGTTAGCTTGGTCTTTGATATTTTGGCTGCGAGTGAAGAGGGGGTTGAGATGAGCCTCACCAAAGTTGCCGGTGTGCTGAAGCACTACATCGAGCACAATCTTGATACCCTTGGCGTGAGCGGCATCGATAAGGTCTTGAAATTTTACATCTTGTGTAGCACCCCACTCCTTGCGGCTTTCATAGCGTAGGTCTACTGTGCTGTGGTCCATGGCATGATAACCATGATAGTCTTCACCTGATGCATTCTGTACCACCGGGGTAATCCAGATTGCTGTAAAGCCGAGAGCTTTAATGTAGTCAAGCTTGTCGATAAGGCCCTTGAAATCGCCACGCCAATCGGGATCATTCTTAGCGATTTGCACATCCTGTTTGTCCCAGGAGCAAACATTGTTTGTAGGGTCACCATCGTAGAAACGCGTGGTCATCGCGAAGTAGATAGTCTCATCGCGGAAGTCCTTGCGGTCACCGATGAAGGTGGCTGCATTAGCAGCCAAGGCACTCATGGCGACTATTGCGCCCAGAAGTGTCTGTCTGAGTAATTTCATGTTTGAATTTTAGTTAATTAAACCTATTGCTTGTAAGAATCTCTATCTTTGATTGAAATGTTAATGATATTCTCTTATATCACTATATCATTAATTATTTATAATGGAGTGTTAACCCCACGGGATAATAAGGTTAACTATTACGACACATATAAATCTACAATATGGTCAGTTATCAGCACCGTGATATAGTTAATTAGCACTGCAAAATTACAAAAAAAATATAATTAGGCAAAGCAACTGAATAAATTTTACCTAATTATTAATTGAGGTGATTACAGCTCGCGGAGTTTGCAATAGAGTTGATGTATCGGGAGGCCCATTACGTTGTAGAAGCTGCCTTGGATACCACATACGGCCACAGCTCCTATCCACTCCTGGATGCCGTATGCGCCGGCTTTATCCATGGGATGATAGTGCTCCACATAGTAGTTGATATCCTCATCTGTGAGAGGAGCAAAGAGCACTTCGGTATGTGTATCGAAACTCACTTGTTTGTCTGCTGTAGTTATCGAGACGCCGGAAATTACAGTATGTTCATGTCCGCTCATCTCGCGAAGCATACACTTGGCTTGCTCCTCGCTTTTGGGTTTGCCAAGAATTTTGCCATTGTTTATTACAATAGTATCAGCAGTGATTATCAACTCGTTGCTCTTGATAAGCGAGGAATATGCCTCGGCTTTAAGCCGGGAGAGATACAATGGCACCTGCTCCGGCGACAGGTCGGCCGGATATGTCTCATCCACCTCTACTGTCTGAGCTATCGTGAAGGGTATATCAAGCATCTTGAGCAACTCACGTCTGCGTGGTGACTTGCTTGCCAAGAGGATGCTGTATCGATTTAGATTTTCAAGCATTTTTTATTAAACAGGCTCTTAATATTTGTATTACCAACCGAAAGCTACATGGTCGTTCATCCATATGCCTTGAGCTTTCATCACTTGCTCCAGTATGTCGCGACCAACACCGTATCCGCCAGCGTGGCGGCTAATATATTTGCATATCTGCCTTACCTCCGGTGCCGCATCAACCGGACAACAGGGCAGACCGACAACGCGCATAACAGGAATATCGGGGATATCATCTCCCACATACGCCACCTCTTCAGGAGTGAGGTCGTACTTTTTCATCCATTCTTCCAAGATTGGTTGCTTGCACGAGGCTCCCATAAAAATATCTTTCATGCCAAGGCCCTCAAACCTTGCCAACACTCCGCGAGTATTACCCCCGGTAATAATAGCCAAGTGCAATCCTCGCTTCACTGCCAGCTGGATAGCATATCCATCCTTTATGCTGACCATGCGCAGAGGCTCGCCGGTAGGCGAGAGTGGTATGGTGGATGGCGACAACACACCATCTACATCAAAGGCTATCCCTTTGATTTTTGTTAAATCATAATATATTGAGCTCATACGCGTTTATTGCTTTGGGGTTGTTTTGGATGAGAGAATAGCTTCGGACAATATATGGTATATATCATGCAATTTTGTCCCCTCCAATGCTTTCTCATGGCGACTTATAACCTCGGTATCACCTCTTGATGCCGGCCCGGTTTGAGCTTCTGAGGGATCCATATATTTGAGCTTGGAGACGGTAGCGTCAATCAGGGGCATGAGCACATCAAGGTTGAGTCCCTCGCGCTGCAATATTTCATCGGCGGCGGTCCATAGGTAATTGGTAAAGTTGCATGCGAAGACCGATGCCAGATGCAATGTCTCTCTGCGGGCGGAGTCAGCTTTGTGCAGATGCGTGGTGAACAAGGATGCCAACCCGAGCAATTGTCCTTCGCTCCCTTTGTCGGACGCCTCTACAAAAACCGGTATGACAGAGTAGTCCAGATAGGCCCCTTTGGTGAAGGTTTGCAACGGGTAAAACACTCCAACTCTCTTAAAATACGGCTTCAGGACATCTATGCCGACAGAGCCGGCTGTATGGGCCACAATGCCATCCACACGTGGCATGGCATCGGCTACTTTGCCAATCGCTGAGTCGCTGACGGCTATCAGATATATATCAGAGTCCATAGGCAGGTCTTCAAGCTCACGAGAGGAGACATTGATGAGCTCGTCTACTTTGCCGGCCAATGCGATGCAAAGATGTGTGGCAACATTTCCGGAGCCTATGATGCAAACTTTATTCATAATAAATTACTTTTAAATGGCCTGAGCCGGAAGTAATAAGGCTTATTGTTGGGCATGCCCGAATATTTGTATACAAGCAGGGCCACATGCCCCATGGTCATGCGCATATTCACCTCGACACATGGATTGATAAGACCTTGCTTATCGCACAACATATCAATACCCAAAGGGCCGGTATAATGTGGGGCAATGTGCTGCTCAATTGTCTGCTGCAACCGCAAAAGGATGTCATCTAATTGTGCCTCATCACAATACCTCAAAATATGTCGTTTTAGTTCAGCTTGCGGCGCCACCAAGTTGCCGGCATATTTGCCTGTCTCACTGTTCTCAAACAGAGAAAAGCCTTGAAAGGCCACCTGTCCTTGACGGCAATACCATTCCGTGGCAAAGTCGAGAGCTTTGTCCCATAGCGGTTCTAACATTATCCCACCCTGCCGGCTCATCAATCGGTTGAGTGTCTGTCTGTCCGGATTGAAGAATACACCTCTGCCCGAGCTGCTCCATGGCAATTTGGCTACGTAACCGGACTCGCACTTTTTTGATACAAATGACATGGCATCATCGGCATATGTGAAGTATAGAGGCACCTTATCAGACCCTGTCTGTTCATGAAAATGCATCGTGAGTGAGCGGTGAGCTAACTCTCGCAATTTAGCCAACTGTTGTGGTGTGGGCAGCTTATCTTCAGATACACCGGCACGCAGAAACTTTTGCCTGAGAGCCAAATTCCAGCCCCACGGAACTATCTCCCCTTCGGGCAATGACTCCATAGTGCAGAGGGTCATGCCGCGAGCCATAGCTTCTTCATAATAGGGCAGCGAGTGCTCGTGACCATGAAGATGAGCAGGTACAATGATGGCGGACTCTGGAGATGCATATAATGCCGGCAACAAGATTTGCTGCTCCGCGAACCGGGCTACCGGGACTGGTGGTGTATAAGATGACCTGCCCGTAGCAAGAGCCATCTCGGTGTCCGGATTGAAGATATATATTTGGTGAGCCACGCGGTGAGCGTATTATTGAGCCAAGCCCTGCTGTGCTGCTTGCTGGCTCATGGCTGCCACCTCAAAGATGGTACCGAAGTCCTGCATACCCTGAGCATGCTCATCGGCAAACTTGGCAATTGCAGCTTCTTGCTCTTGTGTAGTCTTACCTTCCATTGAGGATTGGATGAGATAGAACAGAGCCTCAAGGAATTTCTCATCAATCGCAGATGGATCATTCAGTTTTGCTGTCTCTGCCTCAGTGAGGGTCTCACCGGCCATCATCTTGTTAAGCACTGCTGCCGTAGAAGAAATCTGGGCGAAGCCCTGCTCGGAGTTAGCCTCAAGGTATATGAGAGCTTCATCCACATTTTTATACGAATAGTCCTCAAGACTTATCAGGTTTACATCAGTGCTGTCTGATGCTTTGGCACCCTTGGTTGTCTTGGCTGTCTTATTCACAGCGCTCTTATCCTTATTAGTATTGTCACCGCATGAGGAGAATGCGCCCACACACAGCAGTAGTGCAGCCATCGAGGCTAATTTGATAATCGAAATTTTCTTCATAATAATTTCATGAGCTCCCTTAAAAGCTCAACTTTCTATAGCGCAAAACACACCATAACGTTTCTGCAGAAATCTGTTATGGTGTGAAATATGCTGTTATTTCAAAATTTTTGTGTTTCTCAGTGTAAGACCTTAAATTACTTCACCTTGAGCACCTGCCCCACACGTATATTCTCAGAGCTGAGATTATTGAGTCGCATCAGTGCACTTGTGGTAGTACCGTAAGACTGCGCTATCTTTGTCAGTGAGTCACCACTCTTCACAGTGTAAGTATTTGACGTAGAGGGTGCAGCGGCGTATGTCTTGTTTGACGGGCCCTGCGTATAGGTACTCTTTGAGAAGGTATAGTTATTACTATAAGTGCGTTTGTTAGCCACATCTATCATGGCCAGGGGGTTACAAGCATAGCCCATATATCGAGTCTCGAAATGGAGGTGAGGTCCGGTGCTTCGGCCGGTGCTGCCACCAAGGGCTATAGGCTGTCCGGCACGGACGGTCTGGTCAGGCTTTACAAGGAACTTGTTGAGGTGTCCATATACAGTCTCCAGGCCATTGGGGTGACGAAGGATGACATAGTTGCCATAGCCATTGGCCTCGAAGTTGGTCAGACGCACCTTGCCGTCAAAGGCAGCATAGATAGTGTCATTAGACTTGATGCCGATATCCAGACCCTTGTGCATGCGTTTAAACTTGGCACGATAACCATAGGGAGAAGTCAAGCGGTTGCTCTTGCAGGGGAAGACAAAGCCGCGCAGGTCGATGTTGGCGCTGTTGGGTACTTGGCTCTCGCTAAAGGGGTTAACTCGCTTGCTGTTCCAGCCTTCGGTATAGATATCGATTTCAGGTGCTTGCTCTTCATCAGAGAAGTCGATGAACTCAGATGTCTTTCTGAGATTTGCTCTCTGGTTGGGAGCTGATTGCTTGGCAATCAGATTTCTATGCGCTGATGCGTGCTGGTTGGTTCTCTGTTGTGCTATGGCGGGGCTTACACAAGCTAAGCCAAGCAGAGCAACCATGCATATATTTTTCAATTTCATCATATCTGTGTTTTAAGACAAGGAGAGGGAGAGATTACCCCTTCAGCTCATCGTCGGAATAGAGGAATTTTACGTTATATGGAGTATAGTCAAAAATCTCGGTGCGGTCGAAGAAGCGGTTGATTTCTATCTTGGCATTCTCGACACTGTCGGAAGCATGGACAATATTTGCTTGTCCGCTGCAGCAGAAGTCGCCGCGTAATGTGCCGGGCTCTGCGTTGCGTCCGTTGGTAACACCGGTCATCTTGCGGAATACAGCTACGGCATCAACACCCTTGAGACACATGACAATCACCGGGCTGGCGGTCATGCTCTCTACTATTGAGGGGAAGAAAGGGCGGTCTACCAGATGGGCATAATGCTCGCGAAGTATCTTCTCATCAAGCTGCATCATTTTCAAGCCGGTGATGATAAGGCCTTTGTTCTGTATACGCGATATGATTTCTCCTATCAGGCAACGTTCTACTGCCGAGGGCTTCAAAATGACGAGGGTCTGTTCCATAATTGTGTTGTGAATTTATTATCCGATTATCATTGCGATTTTGAGAAGTCTGATTTGTTAACATCTTTTTAGATTTCCCAAATCTCGCTTTCAAAGGTAACAACTTTCACGCTATTTTGCAACCATGATTTGTATTAAATTTTATAAATTCTTCTTAACTATCCTAAAAGAACTCGTATAAATACATAAATATTAATTGCTTAGAGCATAATTATGTTTTACAACATATTGTTGAACATTTGCACACCTATCCTCTCCTTGTGCAAAAATCAACAGTTTTCAGCCTGTGTATAATGTTAATTTTTGTTAACGTTTTGCATCCGCTTATTTATCAGATAATTATATTGACTGTCTATGATGCCGTTATTATTATTATTGTATGATACCTCACCTAAGCGAACAATTCCCCCTGACAGATTGTAAAATATAATATAGGTATATTTCGCCCTGTTTTCCTCGGGCTCACTACCAATTTACTATATCAATTATGACTTCGTTCTCTTTATTAAATACCATATTATGTGCAGCCGCAGGTACGGCACCCGCCTCAGGCGCCACTGAGACTTTTGACACTGCAATAAAGTTACCCACTATTGCCAATGAGAGTGCTCACTTCATTTCGATGATACTGATGAAGATTGTGCGCCTGCTGTGTGACCTGTTCGGCCTTGAGCACAATGAGAATATTGTGGGGCTATTGTACGCCACACTTGTAATCATAATTGCCATAGTGATAGGCGGACTCATCAAGGAGGGCATTTTATGGTTAGTGCGCAAAATTGCAGAACACGCACAGTATGCACTCATGCGTGATTTAAGGCGTCATAGTTTCTTCACAAAACTTTGCAGGGTCATCCCTCCGCTGTTCATGATACTCCTTATGCAGTTTGCCCTCTCGAGCCAAGACCGCATTATATACTGGATAGAAAAGTGCATCTGGATATACATCCTCTATTGCGTGGCCATTGCCATCAACACTTGTATTTATGTGATATGGCTCCATATAGATGAACGAGAGAACAAGAAAAAGCTGCCGCTCAAGGGCTTTGTGCAGGTGATAAAGGGGGTGATATGGATATTCATGATCATTATAGCCGTATCTATCCTGCTCAACAAGTCACCGGCCACATTGCTTGCCGGTATCGGTGCCTTCGCAGCGGTGCTCATGTTGGTCTTCAAGGACTCCATACTTGGTGTCGTGGCAGGGGTTCAGCTCTCCGAGAATGATATGCTGCGCGTAGGCGACTGGATCAAGGTTGACGGCACATCGGCCAACGGCACGGTGATTGACGTGACCCTCTCATCTGTTAAGGTGCTCAACTGGGACAAGACTATCACCACGGTGCCCCCCTACTCGCTCATATCAGCCTCCTTTCAAAACTACCGCAGTATGCAGGAGAGCGGCACTCGCCGCATCTGCCGTACTTACTTCATCGACACTGACACGGTGAGATTCTGCACTCCGGAGTTGCTTGAGCAGTACAAGCAGATACCGATGATGGAGAAGTATATCAATGCCAAGCTGGAGCAAAAGCAGGCCGGCAAGGTGGATGATGTCAACAACCCCGCCGGACTGGTTGACGGCACTATTGATACCAATTTGGGACTCTTCCGCGCTTATATGAAGATGTATCTCGATGCTCACCCGCACATATCGAAGCATGACTTTTGCTTCGTAAACACTCTGCAACAGACAAATGGTGGCATCCCCCTGCAGCTATATTGCTTCACTGACACATCGGCATGGGTGTCATACGAGGCTATACAGTCGGGCATCTTCGAGCATCTGTGTGCCATGTTGCCGCAATTCGGTCTATTTGCCTTCGAGAACCCGTCAAGCCGCGACTCTGTCAACGAAGGTTATCTGGAAGCCGCCGGCAACCCGGCATATCTCTATGGCCTGCCCTACCCGTTTATGCCCGGAGTTGACGGCCATCCCGGCACAAGCCCCTTCTCCAAACCAGCGAAATAACCGTTAGATCCTATTACTTTAAGGGATTATACTCTTGATGTCGGTAGAGATAATTTTGCCGGAACGATCTACTATATACGTGCGCGGTATTCCGATATTGGCAAACAGATTATAGACCTGTCTGTCCGTCTGAGCTGAATATGGCAACGTGAGGTTATGCTCATGCCAGTATGTGCTTACAGATGCTTCATCTTCTTCTCGCGAGATGCACACGAAGGAGACCTCCTCCAGGTTACATTGCTCATAAAGAGTCTGCAGCTCCGGAAGCTCACGTTGACAATCAGGGCATCCGGTATTAAACAACACGATGACCGTCTGCTCGCTACTTAGACGCGTACTGTCGAATACCGAACCATCATTCATTGTCACCGTGAACGCCGGACACATATCACCCACTGCCAAAGACCACTCCGGCACCTTCTCATCATTAACACAAGCGGTCATAGTCCCCAAGACCATGACCGCTCCGAACATTTTCACGATTTTATTCACAAAAAATCAAAACTTATTTATTATTCTTCCTCGGAAATATATTCTATGTGGTCGATGCGCTGCTTTAGTTTGCTTATCTGCTCCAGAGCATCGGCGGCGGGTGCCACTCCGGCAGCCTTGGCACTCTTGAAGCCGGTCTCTGCAGCCGCATAATTACCCTCAAGTGCATCAAGCAGAGCCAACCCATAAATTGCATCAGGATTATCTTTAACTCGATTGAGCAGCACACGAGCTCGCTTATAGTCACCCTCAGCCATGGCGGCATTTGCAGCATTGATGTTGGCCACTGCGTTATCCTTATTGTAGATGAGGGCTGTCTCCATCACCTCATTAAACTCCTTAGAGCCTAACGGATAAGTGTTGGCCGCTCGATAGAACTCGTTCAGGCTCAGCTTAGAGGGGTTCTCTTTATACACTTTCATAATCTCATTGATGTCGGTATATTCGCGCAGCTCGTAGTCAATGAGATAATTTGTATGGCGCAACCAGGGATACACATGCTTGAGCAGGAATGCGTATGAAGAGGGGAAGCGCTGACGCAGTTCATCATTTCGGCGCTCAATGGGCACATTGGCGTTGTCAATGAAGTCGAGTATCTCCATACGGTCAGGCAGGACAGACACAGCCACAGAGTCTCTCAAGCCGGCCCAATCTTCAGGCACTGAGTTGGTCTTAAAGATATTGTTGGGGAAGGTGTACTGCTTGCGCACATACTCCTTGACAGCCTCTGTACGACCACTTGCCAAGCGTATATTGTTGGTGTACGGGCCTTCGGGAGAGGCATAACCGGTAAGAGTGATAGCGCGCACGGTAGCATCCGGGTCATTACGCACGGTGTCGATACTGCGGGTTATCTTGCGCAGCTCGGTGGGGTTTATCATATAGTCAGGATAAATCTCGGTGCGATTTACCGGGAAGCTGACGTAAGCCTTACCCTCAATTTTGCGATACTTGGGACCCTCATCTTTAGGGGCAATATAGTTGAAATAGGGCTGGAAGGGTGTGGGGCGATAATCTATGATGGCAACTTTTCGGTAACCATACTCATTTTCGGGGACACCACAGCATCCGGTGACACCACTCTCCAGCTTCAGCTCGCTATACTCCATCCAGGGCTGCCACTCGGCAGAGGCTGAATAATTGAATGTATCACCCTTTCCGGCACGCAACAGAGTGCCATTGAGCTTTCCGGCACGCTCAGTGTTATAATATGAGTTACGACCGGCCACTACCACCGAGGGAAGGATGATAGAGTCGTTGGAGGTGAGAGACTTCAACACAGGCAC
This sequence comes from Muribaculaceae bacterium, assembly GCA_023665425.1. Taxonomy (GTDB): domain Bacteria; phylum Bacteroidota; class Bacteroidia; order Bacteroidales; family Muribaculaceae; genus Lepagella. Next base: position 535,237 of record JAMPDX010000001.1, on the reverse strand, counting down.
CAGATACATCTGCTTATCGGTGCTCATACGGTATTGTGAGGGATTGACATTCATGTCCACCTTGAGCAACCCATGTTCGCGTGTCACATTCATGTAGTCAATATGATACTTGGAGCTTGTCCAAGCTGTGGCATTAAAATTGAACAAGGAAGCCACCACGGCTACAGCCGCCAAAATAAAAGTTTTCAATTTCATGTTTACCTCCTTTTAGAATAAGTATACCACACTGACAGCGGCCTTGGTGGGGCCTACATAATTGTGCACTTTATTGTTCTCAAGCTTGCTGCCACACACGGCACACGGATATGAGTCAAAACGGGTATATACCCAGCCGAAACCAATCTCCGCCTCTATATTCCAATGCTTGTGTACCGGCCAGGCATATCCATAGGCCACACCGGCGCCAACACCCCAGCCCTCATAACGGCGGTCTTTGAGCTTGGCGAAGTCAGTACCGAGGAACATCATATCCATGTCCAGATTGCCTACATTGAAGGTGCCACCCAAGGCATGCACGCCGATAAAGTGACCGGCAAACCGTTCACAAAACCAGTAGCGAGCCTCCGGCTGGAAAGCCACATGCTTCCAGCTGTGTTGGTTCACCTTCCAAAAGTTCACCTCGGCACTCAAGTCGAGAGTCCAACGGGGAGCCAGTCCTACCTCCACAGCGAGGTTAGGATTGAGCAGAGCATCCCCCACCAGATTAGTTTTCAGGCCGACATCCTGAGCGCGGCCCGGGGCCGGAGCCAAGAGCGCGCACACAGCGACCATTAAAGTCAAAAATATCTTGTTCAGTCTCATATCGAGATTCTATTGGGTTATCTTTCTTATTTATACTTATTCACGTACGGCACGCACCGGTCGCGCCATGGAGCGTCTACCCTGGAATCGAGGCGTAATACAATACTTATTATTTCCCTTCTCGTCATGATTATCCAGACCAAGTGCAATACCTACTCCAATATGTTTACTGTCGGTACTAAATACTGTACAAGACCATAGATAACACAACTGTGGGTTGAAATTATCGCCTCCTTTAAAATCTTTCAAGGCATCATTAGGGAAATTGTCCGTAAACCACCTATTACCGGTACTTGTAAACCAAACTACATTTTCATTATTGAAATTTGAATTGGGACTTTTCTTAATCTTGAATGTAAATTCATCCACCTGTTCACCATTGAAATGTTTCAGTGGTAGAGTATTATTTGAATGTCCCTCATAATTGTTGTCATTATTCAGACCTATAAATTCAAGAATACAAGCAGGGGGTACTACATAGCCGGGAGGACACGGGTCATAGACAGTCTTAACCACAGTATTTGATGTCAAACTATTTGTACTATTATTCCAATAATTCATGTGGGTATATTTGCTGTTAGTCCACTGTGATATGACTTTATCACCTTTATTATAATCGCCTTTTGCATACAATATATGCGGATTTTGTATGCCTAAATGAATACTTACAGGCTGAGACTGGATATCATATTGTTTTGGCCCGAAATTACGTTTCACCTCATTATTATGATCCATAAAGCCGACCATTGGGTCTTTACGGCCAAATTGATAATATGTATTATTTCCGAATTTATATTGCACACGTTCACCGTCTTGTATAATGGGTAATTTGATGGTTGCAGTTTTACCATTAGGGCGTTGCTGCACAAATGTCATGGTGGCAGGACGACGCAGATAGTCTACATTTTTTGGATCGCACCATCCAAGATTATATGCTGCCATGCGTTTTGATTTATTATTCACTGAGATTTTCACATCTCCTCTTTCACGCCAGCCACTTCCACCCATTGCAGACTGATATGCAAAGCATGAACTTGGATTCTTCTTATAATCAGGTATACCGGTACCGGGTTCAAGCCAATGCTCGGTTATCCATATATGCCAGCTCCATACAATAGTACCATTCTTGTCATATAGGGCTATCACAACATTGCCTTGTTGCATATTTCCTCTATTGGCCTGAAAGACAATTTTTTTGCGACTTCCGTCGGCTACCAATTTTACAGAGCCGGGAGTAATTACGTTATATACATCAGACCATACGACATCAGCAGAAACACATTGGCTATTCGGTATTTCGTGCGAAGTTATGTCATTATTTTTGTAATCTTTAAAATTTTTAAGATAGTTACTATTACTTGTTGAATAATAATAACTTGCAGAATTGACTTTTCCATCTTTTACGGCATTGCCATATATCAATGGGAAAGAATACCAACCGGGACGGTCAATCACATAACAGTTAGCAGTGGTGCGAGGGAAATTATTAGTACCACAAGTTGACAAATCCCATGGTTTGGATTCTGAAGTGCCGGGGTATTCATCGTTGTCATCCATCCATTGGTCACCCTTCCAGTCGGTCATCTGATAGTGGGCGGCCATGGTGATTTTGTGGAGCTCGCCGTGGGTGGAGTGGTCGCCTTTGCCTTTGAAGGGTGAAGAATGGGTGTCGGTGATCCATGTGGTGTTCATTTCAGCCTCCAAGTCGCGTTTGCTGACATACTCGTAGGTGTTAGTAGTTATTTCTCGCCACTGTTCACCGCGCAGGTCATAATCTGCAGTCCATGGCAGGTCCTCAATCTTCTGGTGATTATTTGCTCGATAACGGAAGCTGCGTACTCGGTAGTAAGCATCATCGTTATAAGTATCATGGCGGTCACGCGAGGGAGAGAAGACATATATCATGTCGCCAATGATGTTGCATGAGCTATTGTCGCCATGATTGTTGGTAGCGGCAGTATAATCATTATTATCCTTGACGTTGGCGTGATTTTTGTTATTGAAGTTTGGTATTTTTGCGGGTCCGTTGGGGGATATATGGTTACCGGAGGCCTGGAACACATATACCCAGTTGTCAGCTGAGGTAGAGATGGTGTATACATACTCATGTCCGGGCTTCCACTCCTGCACCATGTTATCCTTGATATGGGCTTTGACAGTCTTGGTATATGAGGCCATATCCTTGGTGGCATCAAACTCGATAGTTATCTCCACCATGGCATCATCCGGTATCTGCTGAGGTATAAGCATGAAAGTGTTCTCAGGCAGGTCCTGATACATGAGCAGGTCTTGAACATTACTATTGAGGTCTCCCACTATACGGTCCGGCACTTTATAGTTGAAATCCTGACCGTATGCCTGCTTGTTTGCAAGATTGGTCCAAGTGAAGGCACCATTGTCTCCACTATCCTCTGCTTTGTAATAGCAATCCCCGGTGCCATATACGCCGGTTATCTTGATATTCCGGACAGTGCCACCCATCACATCGCGTATGGCGAACTTAATAGACGAGAGGGCATGATGAAATTGCAGCGGAGCTTTGCCCTGCACGCTCCCTGCTTTGTTGCATGTGCTTGCGGCTATTAGCAGGTCCTTCTGTGTCTGGGCATCATTTTTGCCGTTACCCTTCTTGGCTGTGTATCTGAAGGACACGTCATTACGGCCGCATGATAGACTCTGAAGTGAGCCAAATTCTGCGGAGGGCGCTACAGCGTGGAATGACAATTGCTCGTCTGCAGGCCAATATTCTGTTTTGTCGGATAACCATATATTGCTTCCGAAAGATTGTGCTTTTGCCCGAACCCAACCTATATATTCTTCGTTAGTGGCTGTTAGCTTAGCATGAGCAAAGAAGTCAGTATGATACTTCACCAAATCATCGACACTCTCTACCTGATATCCGCGTGTTTTAGGCTCATCTTCGCCGGGACGCTCACCTATCTTGTCTGTTTCGTAAGTGTGCAGATACAGCTTGGTGTTACCATCATCAGAGGTTGCAATGAGCGGTTCATAAAGAGGCTCGTCACCACCGCGAGTGGATGCACCGAAGGCACGACCCACGGATGCGGCATACTTCACGGCATTAGGGTCTGTGGGGTCTGCACCATCGGGGTATAAGAGATCATCGCTGCAAGCTCCCACAGTGAGCAACGCCAGTGATGACAGATAAATATATTTATTTGCAAAATGACGCATTGTTGTATTCTCCTTTATTCGAGTTCGAGATGTACATTGCCTCCGAACACCCATTCACGGAATGAGATGATGAATTTAAGCTCGGAGAGTGAGATAATGTATTGATAATCATGATTACGCACCAGTTGCGGTATCACAGCTGACACATCGGGCTTTTTGTCCACATAGTCGCACAGATATACGGTGCCTGTTATGGGGGGCTGATTGCTGCTATTGCGCCGGAGAGTCACTTTGAAGCTATAGCCGCCGCGCGGTCCGGTGGTAGTACGCTCAGAGACATAGCACCATGCCTTGGTTGTGTTCAAGCCCCAGAAATAGGGGGTGCTGTAGTCATTACTTGCAAGTACCGGGTTGAAGCAATCTTCAGTCTTGAGAGACTCTGTGGTGAGTGCAGTAGAAGCCTCGCCGGGGTATGCATAGGCCAGATTGAGGTAGTTAGTCTGCACCGGCTGTACATTACTGATTGTATACTCAGAAGCAATCTGCTCATCGAGCATGAAGGTAATCTTTGGTACAGCTCGCAGCAGTTGGATATTGCCGGCATACGAGGTGTGATTGATGCGCATTGTCAGATCTGTGACAGTGGTCACGCCCCACATAGGTATGAGGTGATCTTCGTTTACCTTGTCAATATCAAAAGCACGGAAGTTGAGAGGGTTTGCAGGTGCCGGGTTCTGATAGTTGGCAATTGCGACTATTCGGCCGGATATTGAGTAGTCACCGTCTTCCTTTTTTGCAACAAATGACTCGCTGACACTTATCCGTACTCTATACTCATACTTGCCATTATCGCCGGCACTCGACACGGGCACTAAATATATTGCGTTTGAACCATCCTGGCCTTCAGGTATGAAGTATAAGTGAAGGGTCTCCACTGTGTTCTCCCAGTTTGTGCCTTCCTCCTCGGGGTATCCATCCTCCCAGGGGTTGTTGGTAATTGGTGCCTTAGAAGGGTTCTGGACTCCGGTATTAAGCGTAACCACCAGCTCACATGAGTCTGACGCCCCCATTGTGTCTTCAGGCATAGGCTCGTCTGAGGAGCAGCTGACCAAAGCCAAGGCAAGGGTTGCTGTAGAAAATATGTATTTTAGCAGTTTCACTTTGTTTACCGAATTATTCGAAGTCGTTAATGTTATTGACACGCACGGTCCAGTCATCCACCACGATATTCATGCGTACCCATGCGTTGTCGTGGTCAAGGAAGAAGACGAGGCTATAGTTGTTGGCTCGGTCAAGGAATTCCTGAGCCGGCATAGATGAGAGATGCTCACCCTTGAGTAGTAGCAGGTAGTTGTTCAGCGGCAGGTCAGCTACTGTGCGACCGTTCTCCTTGGAGAGAATACGCAGACGAGGACCTTGCTGAGTCTTGCCTTGGTCGTTGGTCCAGGTGAAGTTTGACTGATGCATCAAGCGAGAGACGCTCAAATCGGCGTAAGCGACTTGCACCTCGTGAGCCTCCACTACTCCATCGCGTGTCGGAGCATCATACATTGTGGGTATGCCATTAAGACCGGCAGATGCAGTGCCTGTTATCCATGGGGTATAGGTTACAGTGTGGTGTGGCAACACGTCGTTGTTGTAGTTGAACCAGATATTATCGTCTACAATCTCGAAGCGGAAGTCCTTATCATCAACCGGACTATTGTCGAGGTGCTGGAGCACTATACGGATATTGTTGGTGTCGCGCATCATGTGCACTGTAGTCTTATCGTAAGTGATACCCTCGTTGACGGTAAAGGTTTGTATGCCGTGGAAGAGGTCATGCAGTCTTTCATTCGGTCGGGCTGCCTCATCCCCTATATATTCTTCGTGCATCAAGACCTCAAGGTCATCGATGCGAGAAATATCCTCTACAGCTTTGGTATGAGAGAAAGATGCCATGTCACACTCCAGACCACCATAAGCCACCACTTGATAGTTACCGGCAGGCAAGTCGAAGGTCATGCGCCAGTCCTCATCCGCAAGCACTTCAGTGGTCTCGGTGCGTCGCTCTACAAGATTGCCCTGCTCGTCAAACAGATACACGCTAAGACAGTCTACATGATGAGGAAATGAGTTGGCAAACTCCAGGTTGTAGTCAAAAACAAATCTCATGACCACACCTCTGGGACACTCTTCAAGATCATCGTATGTACCCAGACCATCGCAACTTGAAAGTGAACATACAAGCAACATCAACAGAGAAATTAAGGACATACGCCCCACTCTGCGTGTATGTTTATTGTGTAAAGCAAAAAGCGTTTTCATCAAAGATAAATGTTTTGTTTAGTAGCTTGCGAGAGTATCACCCCTCGCAAGCTTTGGGATACTTTCTGCAGACAGCAAACTAATCGTTCTAACTATCCCTTGCCATAGTTGTTGCTACTGCGTATTTTACTAATCTGGGCAAAAACCTATTCAGGGAAGAGTCTGCAGAATTTGTTCCGGTGTCTCGCGACACCATCGCAAAATATAACGTTTATGTAAGTGAGTAATAGTGAGTACCTTTAAGTACTCTTATATATCGACCGTTTATGAAAATTAGAACTCGATATTGTTTACACGTACAGTCCAAGGCATAACCTTACATTGTACAGTGAAATAAGCAATTTCCTTCTCATCAGGGGTATCAGGATCTTTCGGTGCAGTGGGACGGCCAAGCTGATTAACAGCAGTCACCTTAAGTTTGTAAACGTTATTACGAACTACACCAAACTCATCTTCACCCATCACAGCAATGTTATTGTTAGTCTTGTGACGGTTGAAGTAGAAGTAGTACACGATGTACTTGCCTTCGCTGTTCGCGGGATAAGCTACGAAACCGTGGCGTACTTCATCTGAGTCAGAAAGACCGGAAAGGAGATTGGTCTTTAGATTTGTGTTTTCAGGAGCATTTTTAAGAGCCTCTACATTATCAAAGGACTTTGCAACAACAGAATTGGGATTTGCTTCCACATATTCTTTAAGCTCTTTGAAGTCTCCATAAACGATGTTATTGTGTACATAAATTACATCGCCATCCCATGTTTCAGTATCTTTGGGGCGGAACTCTGCTTTAAATACAACACCTGTTGTAATACCCTGTTTTTGAGTAGCAGTGCTTGAATTAGAACCACCGGGGATTGTGTTTTCTGTGCAATAGCGCCAAATGCGATAGTCCTCATCATCGGGCTTCCAATTACCATTGGTGTCTTCTGTGCGCTTATTCCAAATTTCGGGTTTGATTGATACCCATTCCAAAGCATTGTTACCGGTAGCTGTCATAGACAAATTATTACCAATAAGGTTGCACAAATACTCTGATGAATAGGTTGTACCTGCAAGAGTACCATTCTTAAAGGCCTCTCTGTCGGAACCACCACCATTGTAGCTCATAACATAGCCTTCAAGATCACCACACAAGGTATAGGCAGTATTGTTAACGGTACCCCAGCTCCAGGTATTAGCTACGTGAGGAAGGTGGAAGTATCTCTTTTGGATGTTGAACATTGCCATATCAGTGAACTCGACTTCACCCATTTCGCTACCATCAAGACCTTTGATAGTATATGTATTGTTACCGGTAGTGGCAAAGTCAAAACGTGCACATACGCGCTTTACGGGCACTTCTCCGAGGGGGAATGCCTTTTCGGGAGTATTGTGCTCAGTCACCAATTTGCTGATAGAGGGCAGATTAGCTGCTTTTACTATGGCTGAGTTGGTCATCAAGAAGTTATTCTCACCCCAAACCTCATTGGCACCTTTTGTCTCAACGTTACCAAAGGTATTGTCGACCTTAAAGTCTGCGATATTCTCAGTGAATCTCTCAATTACTGCTTTGGTGGGGTTGCAATAAACAAAGATATACACGTCTTGATTGTGCAGCGGATTATCACTTTCGGGATCATCCAACGGGTCGTTTAGCTTCATATCTGATGACTTGAAGTTAACGAGGTATTTTGACTGACCTGCAGGAAGTGTGGGATCTGAAATCTTAATAGCGTCTGATTCTGAAGTAGCGAGCATGTTATACTGACCCTGGCTATTTTTAGAAGCAAGAACGACTAAAATTTTGCTCACACTGTTTTCATAGTCCTTGCCGACCTCTGTACCATTGTTGGCTGATTCATCACCTGCACGAGTACCAACACCCGGCATTTTGATAGTCAGAGTGGTGTAAATATCACCATCTTGTGTTGTCACCCCGGTGTTGTCGGAAGCGATGGGCTCGTCGCTGGCGCATGAAGCGAACAGCAGGGCAGAGAAGCCACACGCTAAGGATAAAATTTTCTTCATGTTGAATTTGTTAGTTTATATTGTTTGTTTGTATACGTATGTTATGCAATTATATAGTTGAAGATTTTATTAGGTAGAAACAGGCAGTAATTTTACAAATAGAAAGTTTATAGTTAAAATCAACAGCAAAACATTTAATAATTGGCGTACGAAAGATAATTAGACAAGCATGTCAATAAACCTTTCTTTTGGATGATGACTATCAGCGAAGATAGGTAAAAGAAATCTGATAGCCAGCTCGTTAAAGCAATTACTACAATGATATTTACAGTGTCAACTATTATGTATCTACCGGCTTCGAATGTTATCCAACTCTAAAAGCAGTGCAAAATTACATCGAATTTTCCGATTTCCCCCCCCGAAATGTTAAAGAATGTTAATGAGTTCGTAGTTTGCTTATTTTTAATCTTTTTTAAACTATAAATTGGGGTGAAAAGTGATAATGAGGGCTTGCAATTTGTTAGTTGGGATGGTTGATAAGATTGATTTTAGTTTCATTAGCTTCACTTATGCTAAAATTGATTTAATTTTTGCGATTTATTTTGTAAAACATTACAAGCAGTAAGTCGGCGGGCTACGCACGCCTTTTGTATTTCTGTTACAACCCCGCACACCCACGGCTTCGCCGCGTGTGTACGGGGTTACTATAAGTCAGTGTCCTGCCGGACACTCCTATCCTGTACGATGGACTAAAAGCGTGTGTACGGGGTTACTATAAGTCGGTGTCCTGCCGGACACTTCTATCCTGTACGATGGACTAAAAGCATGTGTACGGGGTTACTATAAGTCGGTGTCCTGCAGGACACTCCTACCCGGTACGATGGACTAAAAGCGTGTGTACGGGGTTACTATAAGTCGGTGTCCTGCCGGACACTTCTATCCTGTACGATGGACTAAAAGCATGTGTACGGGGTTACTATAAGTCGGTGTCCTGCAGGACACTCCTACCCGGTACGATGGACTAAAAGCGTGTGTACGGGGTTACTATAAGTCGGTGTCCTGCCGGACACTACTATCCGGTACGATGGACTAAAAGCATGTGTACGGGGTTACTATAAGTCGGTGTCCTGCCGAACACTACTATCCGGTACGATGGACTAAAAGCGTGTTTACGTGGTTACTATAAGTCGGTGTCCTGCCGGACACTCCTATCGGTACGGGGGACCAAATTGGGCTTTGTCAAATTTTGAAGCCGGCGGTGCGCAGGAAGGTGAGGAATTTGTCTGAGAAGGGGTTCGAGGTGCTTGCCGGGTATCGGACGTCGGTGAAGACTTGGGCCAGGGTTTGTTTGCCATTCGCTTCGATGAAGGGTCGGTTGGGCGCAAAGTCATCTTTGGCGGAATATAGCTGTTTGATCTGCTCGTCGGTGAATTGAGGATATTGCTCCTCGTAAGCCCATGCGTTGAGGGGGAGGCGCTCGCACTGTTCGGGCTTTTCTTGCGGCCAGCCCATTGATATTGTGCCCACTGGTACTACTCCTTGTGGCAGGTGGAGGGCTTCAGCTATTTCGGGGGCGTTATACGTAGTGGTGCCGAGCCAGCAGGTGCCGAGACCTTTCATTTCGGCTATGGTGATGATTTGCTGGGCGAGCAGTGAGGCATCAAGCACGGCCGCGATGAGCCCCTGGAGATTGCGGAACTCGGGTGTGGCATCGCTGACCTTGCACCAGTGCTCAAAGCGGTTGACGTCTGCGCATACGGTGATGAGCAGCGGAGCCATGGAGGCAGGCTGGTTGAAGTGTGCCGGGCGAAGGGATGCCAAGCGCTTGGGGTCGCGTGTCAGTACCACACTGTATAGTTGCATATTTCCGGTGGTGGGGGCACGCATCGCCAATTCAAGAATTTCGTTTATGAGTTCGGGCGTCGGCGCATCATCGCGAAAATTGCGTACTGTGCGGCGCTCCTTAAAGTATGAGAGGTTTGAAGCCATTGTTTCTTAATAAGTTATGAATTTAATGAAATTTGAGTCTAAATTTTCTCGCGAATTTAGTCAAAAATATCGACATAGACAAGCAATGAAAATTCTTTTTGGAAAACTTTTTACATTTTCAAAATTATTAATAGTTTGATTTTCAAGCCATTTAAATATCAAAACGGGAAACTTTCGAGATTTTGTGTTTGAAAACATGTTGAAAAGATTTGTTTATTTCAAAATAAAGAGTGAACTTTGCAACGCTTTCCGCGTTTTGACAGGGCATACCCGTCGCAACATCCGGCAAGCCTCTTCTCATAATAATCACATTAATAAAGAATAATACTAAGCTCCCTCACTATGGCTGAACAGAAAACACAGCAGACCTATACTCCCGAGGAGGCATTCAATGCCTCGGTGGAGTATTTCAACGGCGACGAGCTTGCCGCACGTGTATGGTCTAACAAATATGCGCTTAAGGACTCTTATGGCAATCTGTTTGAGAAGACCCCGACAGACATGCATCGTCGTCTGGCCCGCGAGTTCGCACGCATTGAGAACAATTATCCAAACCCTCTGAGTGAAGACGAGATTTTTGACTTGATGGACCACTTCAGGTATATCGTGCCTCAGGGGAGCCCCATGGCCGGTATCGGCAATGACTTGCAGGTAGGCTCACTCTCCAACTGCTTTGTAATAGGTCTTGACGGCCATCCCGACTCATACGGCGGTATCATCAAGATAGATGAGGAGCAGGTGCAGCTCATGAAGCGCCGCGGTGGTGTGGGCCATGACCTAAGCCATATCCGCCCCAAGGGGAGCCCGGTGAAGAATTCCGCTCTCACCTCTACCGGCCTTGTTCCCTTTATGGAGCGTTATTCCAACTCCACCCGTGAGGTGGCCCAGGATGGGCGCCGCGGTGCGCTCATGCTCTCTGTGAGCATCAAGCATCCCGACAGCGAGGCCTTCATCGATGCCAAGATGGCTGAGGGTAAGGTGACCGGTGCCAATGTATCAGTACGCATAGATGATGACTTCATGCAGTGCGCCGTGGATGGTGTGCCCTACACTCAGACTTACCCCGTGAAGCCGAAAGAGGGAGAGGAGACTGTATATAGCAAGGAGACTGATGCGTCAGCTCTATGGAAGAAGATTGTACACAACGCATGGAAGAGTGCTGAGCCCGGGGTCCTCTTCTGGGACACTATACAGAGCGAGAGCATACCCGACTGCTATGCCGACCTTGGCTTTGAGACCATCTCTACCAATCCCTGTGGTGAGATACCTCTTTGCCCATACGACAGCTGCCGACTGATAGCCATCAACCTCTTTGGCTATGTGGAAAATCCGTTCACCCCGGAGGCAAAGTTCAACTTCGAGAAGTTCCGCAAACATGTGGGCAAAGCTCAGCGTCTGATGGATGACCTCATCGACCTTGAGATGGAGAAGATAGATAAGATAATAGCTAAGATAGCCACTGACCCGGAGACTGATGAGGTGAAGAACACCGAGCTCAATCTCTGGAACAAGATACGCAACAAGACTCTGAAGGGTCGCCGTACCGGCTGCGGCACTACCGGTGAGGGTGATATGCTCGCTGCATTGGGTCTGCGCTATGGCACACCGGAGGCTACAGCCTTCTCTACCGAGGTGCACAAGGCGCTGGCTCTTGCCTACTACAATGCTTCTGTTGATATGGCCACTGAGCGTGGTGCATTTCCCATCTATGACGCCGAGCGCGAGAAAAACAATCCCTTCATCAAGCGTTTGGCAGAGGCTGACCCCGAGCTGTATGAGAAGATGCAGAAGCAGGGACGCCGCAACATCGCTTGCTTGACAATAGCTCCCACCGGCAGCACATCTATCCTGACACAGACCACAAGTGGCATCGAGCCGGTATTCTCTCCCGTCTACAAGCGCCGCCGCAAAGTCAATCATGATGACCCGGATGCATCCATCGACTTTATCGATGAGGTGGGAGATGCATTTGAGGAGTATATCGTTTATCACCACAAATTCCTAGACTGGATGAAGACGGCCGGCATTGAGGTTAAGAAGAATATGTCCTCAGAGGAGATTGAAGCACTTGTGGCCCGTTCACCCTACTACAAGGCTACTGCTAATGATGTAGACTGGCTTGAGAAGGTGCGTATGCAGGGCTCTGTGCAGAAGTGGGTAGACCACTCAATCTCGGTGACCATCAACCTCCCCTCCGATGTCACAGAGGAACTCGTGGGCGACCTCTATGTAGAGGCTTGGAGATGTGGCTGCAAGGGTTGCACCGTATATCGCGATGGTTCTCGCAACAATGTGCTGGAGACAGTAAAATCATCAAAGAAGAATGAGGCTCACCTCATACACTATGCTCAGGAGGTGATGAAGCGCCCTGCAGAGCTCGAAGCTGATGTGGTACGTTTCCAGAATAATAAGGAGAAATGGATTGCCTTCGTGGGCCTGGATGATGAGGGTAAGCCCTACGAGATTTTCACCGGTCTGGCCGATGAGGATGAGGGTATCTTCTGCCCCAAGAGCGTGAACAAGGGTAAAATCATCAAGAATGTTGACCCGGAGGGTCGCAAGCGCTATGACTTCCAGTTCACTAACAAGCGCGGCTATAAGGTGACAATCGAGGGCCTGAGCGAGAAGTTCAATCCCGAGTATTGGAACTATGCCAAGCTCATCTCCGGTGTGCTCCGCTACGGTATGCCTATTGACCAGGTGCTCAAACTCGTGGATGGCCTGCAGCTCAACTCCGAGAGTATCAACACATGGAAGAATGGTGTAGTACGTGCCCTGAAGAAGTATATACCTGACGGCACCACCGCCAGCGGTCAGAAGTGCCCCCACTGCAACCAGGAGACACTGGTATATCAGGAGGGATGCCTTATCTGCACATCTTGCGGCTACTCCAAGTGCGGCTAATGACATAATACCATACATTTGACTCATATCGGGAGAAGTGACTGCCGTCACTCCTCCCGATATCCATATATAAGAGTGTCTGCGCGAACATTTGCATCTGTTTATGCGTTATTTGCACAGAATATAATCTAAATTAACTATGGAGAAAATAACACTTATGGGCAATCCGATGAATACCGTCGGTTCGCTCCCCGAGGTTGGTACACCTGCCCCTGATTTTACACTTGTAGCACAAGACCTGTCAGAAATCAAACTGTCCGACTATGCCGGCAAGCGTGTAGTGCTCAATATCTTCCCGAGTATGGACACCGATGTATGCGCCGCTTCAGTGCGTCGCTTCAACGTGGAGGCAGCATCTCTGCCCGACACCGTTGTGATATGTGTATCAATGGACCTGCCCTTTGCAGCTACCCGCTTCTGCACTGCCAATGGCATTAAGAATGTAACCACCGGCAGTGGTTTCCGCTCCGACTTCGGCAAGGTCTATGGTGTGGAAATAGCAGATGGGCCAATGAAAGGTCTGTACGCCCGTTCACTGGTAGTAATAGACCGCGATGGCACCGTCCTTGCCAACGAACTGGTACAGGAAATCACCAACGAGCCCGACTACTCTATCGCCACCGACAAGCTGAAATAAAGCAACCCGGTAGTCCTTACGGGCACCATTTGCTTCATGACATTACCCCGGACAAACACAGTTAAGCCGTGTATGCCCGGGGATAATATATGCGGCCAAAGAGAGTGTAGAAAAATAAGTGGTATACGCGTGGGAGGGTGTTGAAAACGCCCGAGTATGTTTATATCGAATAGGGTGTCCGAGGTAGATGTCCGGCCGACTCTATGTCCACAGTAAGTCGGCGGGCTACGCACGCCTGCCACTACCGATACCCTACCGCGCACACCCTCGGCTGACGCCGAGTGTCTACACGGTTACTATAAGTCGGTGTCCTGGTCGGAGACCCCGCCGCCGCTAACGGATACGGCATGTATATACATGACTACAGCTGCGTGACGAAAACCGTCGGCGCGCATAGCCCGCCGATTTATAGTAACCGTGTAGACACTCGGCGTCAGCCGTGGGTGTGCGCGGTAGTAAGATGCACATGGCGAGGCGTGCGTAGCCCGCCGAATTACGGTACTGGGGTGTTGAAAAACTCACGTGGATGTGTATGCGGGAAGGGTGTTGAAAAACTAACTGAAACGGCTACCTTGTTAATTCTATCTACTTGGTTCTCAATTGGTATAGTATAGAGACCAACACAATTTTATGAGTTTTTCAACACCCTCCTAGCATACAGATCCTCACTTGTTTTCAAAACCCACTCATGCGCATACCACACTCCCCACCGTGCTATTATGGGATTAGTCAATTGTTAATATATGTTAAATATTAGTACTTTGTTTTGCATAGTATTAGATTTTATATAACTTTGCACTATCCTTTGAGGGGGGCGCATATAGGTGCCCTATTGGATTGTCCTTATAAATGCTCCATTTTGTAAGTATGAAAGAGATCAATGTTGAAAACATAAAGTCGCAGATGCGTAAAGGAGTTTTGGAGTTTTGCGTGTTGCTAATACTCCAACATCGCCCGGCATACGCCTCTGAACTAATTGCTTCGCTGAAGGAGGCTAACCTTATTGTGGTGGAAGGTACTCTTTACCCACTGCTCACACGTATGAAAAATTCGGGCCTGTTGGCTTACAATTGGGTGGAGTCCACCTCCGGCCCTCCCCGCAAGTATTATGAGCTTACCGAGGTGGGATGTGCTGCTCTGGATGCCCTGCGCTCACTCTTCTGCGACATAGCTAAATCAGTAGAAATACTCTCTAACACCGATATGGATAAAACAATAACTGACGTTGACAACGTCGACAACAAATAGACTTATGAAAAAAACATTCACACTAAGCATTTCAGGGCGCCTCTTTCAAGTAGAGGAGGATGCTTATGCTCTTTTGCTTGATTACCTGGACAGCCTATCTTATGTTTTTAAAGGTGCCGACGGGGAGGAGATAGTCAACGATATAGAGGCTCGTATCAGCGACCTGTTTCAGGAGAAGGTTGACGAGGGCAAGATAGTCTTCACCATTGCTGACGCCAACGAGGTGATAACCACCATCGGCAACGCCAATGAGATAGCAGCTGAGAGCAATGAGGAGCAAGTCTCTGAGGAGAATGAGCAAGCGGCTCCCCCGAAGATTGATAACCCGGATAACAATGCAAACACATTCTGCCCTCCTCCGGCTTATATTCCGGTGCAGCGCAAGTATTTCCGCTCGCAGACAGATAAGGTGTTGGGCGGTGTCATCGGTGGGTTGGCTATTCGCTTCGGGCTGAGCTCCACAGCCCTGAGACTCATAGTGGTGTTGGTATCATTTTGCGTAGGTTTCTTCCCCATGTTTCTGGCTTACTGCATCTTTTGGGCGTGTACCCCTATTGCCGACACACCGGAGAAGATACTGGAGCAGCAGGGACGTCCGGTAACGGTTGCCAATATTGGTGAAGTACTGAGCTCACAACAGGTAATGCCACAGACCTCTAAGAGAGATACATTCCTCCACGCGTTAGGCGCACTCATCATGGGATTCTTGGGCATAATAGCGGTGCCGGTGGGTATAGGCTTGTTCATAGGCTTCATCGTCTTTTTCATTTGCTCTATCAACTCGTTATTTGGTAACGGGTTGCTCTTTCCGACATACGATCTCGTGATGTTACCTGAACATTTTGCCGCAGGTGCCGCAGCTACACTGATTTTTATGGCAGCTGCAATGTTCTGCATCTTATTATTGCTGCCATGCATAGCCATAGTCTGGGCTGCTTGCACTGTGCTGTTCAAAGCCAAGGCTGCCAGCCGCCGAATATGGATTACCGGTATTGCCATCGAGATTATTGCTCTCATCTTTATTATTACAGCCTGCATTATTGCAGCCTGAACTAAATCTCATACTTGACAAAAGGCGACATCCTATATATTGGGATGTCGCCTTTTATCATATTTTGCGAGGATATTTCACCTCAATATCATTCGATAATTAGAACTTGAAGCCAAGTGAGAGGACTATCTGATTGTTGATGTTTGTCATGCTTGCCTGAGCACCTGAGTCAAGCTTATAATCGGGGTCGGCAGTGAAGGCATGCCAGTCAGCGCTCTGATGGCGATATACGTAGGCAGCATCCATGTAGAAGTGTTTGTAGTGGTAACCGATACCGGCAGTGACGTAATCGGTGGTGTTGTCAAGCTGGTATGAGGGATCGGTGCCGGCTGTGACAATCTCCATCTGATTATTCTTGGCTGCATCTTTAACAGGGTCTGACACGTGGGCGTAACCGGCACGGAGGCTGACGTTGTTGCTCACACGATATTCCAAACCGGCACGGAAGGTGACAGAACTTTTGTAATAGTCCTTAACCTGCTGATTTGTCTCTGCAAAGGGGTCACCATAATTATTTATATAGTCTCCTTTGTAATATGGTGAGGACAAGTGCATGTACTGGTTGTCGGTAAAGTCCACATCGGCACTGATGATGAGCTTATTCTCTATGACACCGGCAGCACTGAAGATAAAGCGCCAGGGGGTGCGCAGGTTGTACTCATTGTAGCCGTCCCAGCCCTCATTAGTCTCCTGACTGCCGCTACGGATATTAGTGTTGGGGTAGCTATAGGCAGTCTGGGCATAATATGTCTCGTCAAGGCTATACCATGTGGGGGTATGGAATGCAAAACCAATACGCAACTCTTGGATAGGTTTATATATGAAACCGAGCTTGTAGTTAAAACCGGTGCCACTCAGCGAATAATAGTTACTCAGGTCCCAGCTGGCATCTGTGAGAGTGAAATTTGACTGGTTGGGCTCAAGGACATAGGCATTTTGGAGGTCCTCGCCATATAGTGAGCGACGAGTGTAGTTAATGTCGAGGATGCCGAAATCCATACCCCAGTAGAACTTGTCAACGAAGTTGCCACCAAAAGAGAGGTTGTATTCATCAATACCACCGGTCTCCTCAACTTTGATGAAGGATGAGCCGGAAGTGCCGTCGCCATAGAGGCCATACCAGTTGGTGTAGCCGTCATATTCTATGGGAGAGATGAGATATGAGTCGTAACCAAGGATATCAATCCAGGGGGCGTATGAGTTTTCGTAAGGATATTGCATATCGAAGTCACCCTCTGTCAAGCCGTAATCATTAGCAACACCGGCCATGAAATTACTCATTGAGTTGGTGATGTTATTGGCCACACCTTTATATCGGCGGTTGAAGTTGGCGCGACGATTGTAAGTGAAACCCCAGTTGAAGGTACGCAGGGCCGATGTGGGCATTACTACAGAGCCAATGTAGCCACCGTTGTTCATGATAAAATTCAGATGGCTTTCGCTTGTCTTGCCGTAGCCAAAGTCGAGCCCGGAGTTCTGAATATCAAAGTTTACGGTAGCACCAATTTCAGAAGAGCGGTACACACCAATACCTGCGGGGTTATATGAGAGGACAGACATATCGCCGCCCAGAGCGCCAAATGCGCCACCCATACTCATGAAGCGTGCTGTACCATACAGGCTGCCCGGCTGAGTGAGATGAAACCCATCTACTGCACTTTGAGCGGAAGCAGCAGCAGTTACCATGAGTGCTGACGAGATAAGTAAAAACTTTTTCATATCGTTGTGCTTTTATAATTCGGGTTAATCCATGGTGAGTTAACTACATAAGTTAACCACCTTTATAAAGGAGGACCATAGGGGTATAGCGCCCCTATAGTCCTTATAAGAGTGAATGTCATTATCTGCGATGACCGCCACCGCCGCCACCGCCGCGCATGCCGCCTCCCATACCGCCTCCGCGGGTGCCACCACCGCTGCGGAAACCGCCGGAGCCCCTATTAAAGCTGCCATTGGAGCGTGTGGTGGTTGAAGGACGAGTTGTGGTAGTGCTCGGACGAGTCGTGGTACTCGGACGGGTTGTAGTGGTTGAGGGGCGAGTGGTATTAATGCTCGGACGAGTCGTTGTTGTTGATGGGCGAGTTGTGGTAGTGCTCGGACGAGTCGTTGTTGTTGAGGGACGAGTGGTAATAGTACTCGGTCGATGCTGTGTATCCAGACCTGTTGTACCGCTGTATGAGGGGCGGCGATGAGTATAGGATGTACCGGGGGCAACAGTGCCGGGGCGTGAGGTAGTACCGCCAACTCCGGTGTTGGGACGTGTAGCCAATCCCGGACGCGTACCTGCTGTAGAACCGGCACCTGTCACTGTGCCGGGACGATGGCTTCCACCTGTGCCGGGACGTGTGTTATGCGCCCATCCGGGACGTGTATAGTTGCCGGGACGAGGTGTGCTCGGCACCCAATAAGATGGGCCACCCCAGCCCCAGCCCCAACCGGGACCCCAGCCCCAGGAAGGGCCCCATGCATACCATGGGTCATACCAGCCACCCCAGCCCCATGACCAACTCCAGCCGGGCCCATAGCCCCAGCCAAGGTTCCAATAGGGGTTCCAGCTCCATGTGGTGCCATAATAGGGATAACGCCATGAATACCAGGGAGTGAAGGCCGGATACCCATAATCGTATATGATATTGACATTGCCGTAGCTGTTGGCAAGCACATCACCAAGCACTGAGTAATTGTCAACTACAATAGTAGGATTATAAAACTTCTGTATCTCTTGAGTGTAAGTAAAGTCGGGTGAGTTGGCAATGGCATCTCCAATGGTGTCTACTGCACTGGTGTAATAGCCGCCATAGCGGTTATACTCATCTACATCACGATTCTCAATATACACATTTTCGGGATAATAATAATATGTCTGAGTATCTGTACTATAGATAGTAGCAGCCGGATTGGAGGCTTGTTTGGTTTGAGTCTTTTGTGTCTTGGCAGTCTTGGGGTTATAGTAGATGTCATCAAAGTCATCTTGCGCAAACCCGGGAAGTGTCAAGCACAAGCAAGCAGCTATAAAAGATAGTTTCTTCATATCTGTAAGGTCGTTATTCATTTTAAAATTAGACAAATTGAGGCCAAAAGGTTTAATTGGCTAACACGCAAAAGTATTAAAAGCATCAATTAGTCTGTAAATATAACAAATTCGGGCCAAACAACGGCAATAATTTCAGATTAATTAAGATTTTTTAACATCTAAAGATGCCAATTACCTTACCATCGGTGGCACTAAGAGTGCCTTGAGGGAGAGAACAGGAGCTTTTTCATTGGGCCTTGAGAAAGGTAATAATATCCTTGGGCGTGAATTTCTTTCCCTTGAGAAGCACAGCGCTGGTATATATCTTACCGGCGAGACTGAGGGTTACGAAGGCGCTCAAATACAATATCAAGAGGCTGAGTAATGTTTGCCACCAAGCAGTCATTTGGCCCACCGACTGCACAGCACCCACAGTGCTACTGGTGAAGGGCAGATAGAAACATACTGTGGCGAGTACACCTTGATTATCGGACGCGAAAATACCAATATAGAATGATGCCATGAGCAGCATCATAAGCATGGACAGATAGCCTTGATTTTCGTTATTTCTATCAGTCAGTGCACCGGCAGCAGCAAAGAGTGCACCGTAGAAGATAAAGCCGCCTATGAAGTACAAAAGAGCTAAGAGGAGTCCTACGCCCATCTCCGGGATAAATATTTCGGACCATGGTATATCTACGGGCACGAAAAGGAATACCACGACGAGGACTCCGCCTATGAGAGCAAACCATATGAGCATCTGTGTCAAGCCGATTAAAGCCACACTTATCACCTTGGCTAACATAACATTGCGTCCCGACTGTGAGCTGATGAGCACCTCGACTATGCGGTTACACTTCTCTGACTTCACCTTATTGAATATCTGTGCGCCATACATTATCACAAACATCGTGAGGAAGACACCGACAAGCATACCGAAAGCCTGCAGTTCGGTAAGGTCTTTATCAGCTCCCGAGGTGCTCTCTCCTACCGTCTGCATGGCTTCGCTCTCACTGGTCATATAGCCGATAAACACACCAAACCCTATTATGAGCAATGGGAAAAGGAGTGTGGAAACCCAGAAGGATTTTGTCTTAATATCCATGCGATACTCCATGGAAATCATTGTAGATAGTCTGCTCATTTGTTCTGTGTATGATTTATAGTGATGGCTGAGTATAAGAACTATTGTCGGTGTACTTTATGAAGAGCTCTGTGAGAGATGGGAGCAACTCCTCAAACTGCAATATGTTGCCCTGCATGGCGATGGCGGAAATCACATCATTATTGGGAGTGCCGGAACTTGGTAACAGCTTGTAAGCAAATGTGTTGCGGCGTATGGGCTGTGTCTGTTCTATCTCGTTGATGTATGAGGAGTCGAGGGCCAGTGGTATATTTAGAGGGGCTGAAGTCACCACTCTCAAATGGCCGGTGCGATTAGATTCCTTGATATCGTCTACCACACCCTCCACCAGAAGTTTACCCTTATTAATAAGCGCGATATGTGTAGCCATTTCCTCGATGGCGGGCATATTGTGTGAGGAAAGGATGATAGTGCTTTCTTGTTCTTGCAAGCGAGATATTAGCTGCGTTAGCAGTCGTCCGTTGATGGGGTCAAAGCCTGAAAAGGGCTCGTCAAGTATGATGAGTTGAGGTTGGTGCACCACCGTAGCGAGTATCTGTACCTTCTGCTGGTTACCCTTTGACAGTTCTTCTACACGGCGGTGACGGTCAGATGCTGGTATATTGAAGATATCCATATACTCATCCATATTCTTGCGCAAGGTCTGCTTGTCAGCCCCTTTAAGCAGGCCGAAATACATAATTTGCTCATCCACACGCATTTTGGGATACAGCCCGCGTTCCTCAGGCATATATCCGATATTGCGGGTGGTGATACCCAATTTGGCCGGTTGTCCATCTATCAAGACTTCACCGCTGTCGGGCACCAAGATAGTATTAATGATACGCAGAAGAGTGGTTTTGCCGGCGCCATTAGGGCCCAACAATCCGAAGATGGCACCCTTCTCCACACTCAGGGAGAAGTCATCCAGAGCTTTGTGGTCACCGTATGCCTTAGTAAGGTTGCTTACCTGCAGAATATTTTCAGCCATTCACAAAAAATTATCAGTTAAACTATTTAGGAGAGAATGTTGCTTGTTAGACGCAGTGAGCCGCCAAAAGTTTCAAAGGGGTTGTAAAATCATAGTTTGCGGAGCTGAGCTATGGTATCGAGCGGATTTTCGGCACCGAACACGAAACTGCCGGCCACTAAGATATCAGCACCTGCATCAGCCAACTCCTTACCGGTCTGCAGGTTGACACCACCATCAACTTCTATCACAGCTTTGCTCCCGGTCTTGTCAATAAGCTCGCGCAGCTGCTGCACCTTCTTAACAGAATGTTTTATGAATTTTTGGCCGCCGAAGCCGGGGTTCACAGACATTATCAGCAGCAGGTCTGCATCCTCAACGATATCTTCGAGCAATGATACCGGTGTAGCAGGATTAATGGTGACACCGGCCTTCATGCCGGCAGCATGGATACGCTGTACCACACTGTGCAACTGAGGGCATGCCTCCAGATGAACATTCATAATCTCGGCACCGAGGTCGCGCACTTGCGATATCCACTTGTCAGGCTCCACAATCATCAGATGCACATCAAGGGGCTTTGCGCAGCGCTTGGCTACGGCTTTCATCACCGGGAAGCCGAAAGATATATTTGGCACAAAGACGCCATCCATGACATCAAGGTGCAGATAGTCAGCCTCTGAGATATTTATCATCTCCAAGTCTGTAGAAAGGTGGCCGAAGTCAGCGGAGAGAAGTGAGGGGGATACTTTCATGGTTAGTTAGATATTATATTAGATATTCTATTTACTCTCAGCAGTCTTGCGATGTTTCAGTACGTTGCGCACTATTATGAAGACGCAGACCAAACCAATGGCAAGACCGAAATATGTGAGATAATGGTTATATTTCTCTACCGAAGCGAGCAGGTCCTTATAAGGCACTGTTGTTGACAGCCACCAGCCAAGGCCACCGAGGATAACATTCCATACCAGCGCACCGAGGGTTGTGTATAGAGTAAACACACCAATGTTCATGCGGGCTAAGCCTGCAGGGATGGATATGAGCTGACGGATAGCCGGTATTAGACGCCCGACAAAGGTGGAGACTGCACCATGCTTGTCAAAATATACCTCAGCCTTTTCCACTTTTTGTCTGTCAATGAGACATGCGTGGCCCACCTTACTGTCAGCAAATCGATAAACCAAGGGGCGCCCTATCCATTTGGCGAGGTAATAGTTGATATAAGCACCTATGAGAGCTCCGGCTGTAGCAAAGATAATGACAAGTATCGGGTCCATTTGAGCGCCTCCCCCGATATTCTGGCATGCAAGATATACTGCCGGCGGGACAATAACTTCTGAGGGAAATGGGATGAATGAACTCTCAATGACCATAAACAAGAACACAAAAATATAGCTTGCGTGTATCACAAACCAGCCGAAAATATCTGTTGCGTCAGGCAAAAGAGTCAAAATAGTATTGAGCATATTTATAGTGTATTTTGTTCCTTCAAATTTGTCACAAAATTACGCAAAATATCATAAACCACCAAAGGAGTGAGGTTTTTGGTCTCACTCCTTGTATGTTATGACGCACTTTTAGTTTTCACTCAAGGTAGCGATTATCTATGACATTGAGATGGTCATCAAGGCTGAATACCCATGGAGAACCGGTTGGTATCTCAAGGTTGATTATGTCCTTGTCGCTGATGTTCAGCAGCATCTTGGCTAATGCTCGCAAGGAATTGCCATGCGCTGCCACAATGACTGTGTCATAGAGCTTAAGGGCCGGTATAATCAGCTCCTCCCAGCAAGGCACTACCCTATTGATAGTCAGTGCTAAAGACTCGGTAAGCGGCAGGTCTTTCTCCGGCAAGTCGGCATATTTACTCTCATGTCCGGGCCAACGCATATCGTCGCGGTTTAATTCAGGTGGGCATACATCATAGCTGCGCCGCCAGATATGCACTTGTTCATCTCCATACTTCTTGGCAGTGTCGGCCTTATTAAGACCTTGTAGGGCGCCGTAATGACGCTCATTTAGATGCCAGTCTTTCACCACAGGAATCCAATCGCGGTCCATGGCATCGAGAGCTATCTGCAGAGTATGTATGGCCCTCTTTAGATATGATGTGAAGCAGAAGCGGGGCAATATGCCGTTGTCTCTCAATAATTCGCCGGCATGATATGCTTCCTGCCGACCTTTGTCCGACAGGTCAACGTCAGTCCAACCCGTGAATTTATTCTGCAGATTCCATTGGCTCTGACCGTGCCTAAGTAATATAAGTGTGCTCATAGTATATAAATATTAATCAGGTATAAGTGGATATTACACAGAATGTTCTATTCTACAATTTTTTAACACCTGAATTAGCCGAGTTGTTCTATGACAAAAAGGTTGCCGTTAAAAAATAATGTTGTAATTTTGCAGTCTAATTTTGTAGATTCCATTATGGCAGAGAATTTAAAATTAGACATGCTTAACCCCAAGCGGCTGTGGAGAAATCTGATACTCTTCGCATTGCCCATCATAGGGAGTGGTATTGTACAGCAATCGTTCAACTCAGTGGATGTAGCCGTGGTAGGCAAATTTGTTGGTTCGCAAGCTTTGGCGGCAGTGGGTGCCAACGGCTCAGTCATAAGCCTGATTATAACCCTGTTTATGGGCATAGCGCTTGGTGTCAATGTGGTGATATCCAGAGCATTGGGCGCAAACAATCCTTTGGTGGTGCGCCACTCAGTACGCACCCAGGCACTCTTCTCGATAGCATCCGGTGTCTTCCTCACTGTGCTTGGATTGATTATTGCCGAACCGATTCTAACCATGCTTGACACTCCTGAGGATGTTTTGAGTCAAGCTACCCTATATCTCAAACTTTATGCTCTGGGATTTCCCGGCATGATGGTCTACAACTTCACCAGCGCCGTGCTGCGAAGTATAGGTGACACCATGAGACCTCTTATATGGCTGATAATCGGCGGAGTAATAAATGTGGCTCTCAACCTCATATTGGTAATCCAATTCAATTTCGGCGTGGAGGGTGTGGCCATTGCCACCTCCGTCTCCAACTATGTGAGTGCTATCGGTGTGGTTTGCATACTGATGAGAAACGAGGGAGACCTGCATCTGAGTTTCTCCGACATGAAGCTTGACATCCCGGAGTTTATTGCCATGGTGCGCATTGGTCTGCCGGCCGGCATACAGGGCACCCTGTTTGCCCTCTCAAATGTTGTGATACAGTCAGCCATCAACTCTTTTGGCGCACAGGCCATGGCCGGCAACGCCGCGGCGTTGGTATATGAGCTGTACGGATATTTCATTGTCAGCGCATTCGTGCAAGCTGCTGTGGCCTTTGTGAGTATCAACTATGGCGCCGGGCAGATGGATATGTGCCGCAAGATTACAATAAGATGCTTTATCTTGGGAGCATCGATATGCGGGATAGTAAATAGTATGGTGGTCATTTTCGGTCATTTTGCCATCGGCATTTTGGTGGATGACCCTCGAGCCTTGCATTATGGATTGATACGCCTGCACGAGGTATTGATATGGCAATTTATCGCTACCAGCTATGAGGTATGTGCCGGCTCTCTGCGTGGCCTTGGCTACTCATTTACTCCGATGGTAATCACCTTGTTGGGCACTTGTGTGGTGCGCATAGTGTATGTCAAGTGCACTGACTTGGCAGCAGCGATCACAGGGCTTATGCACGTCTACCCCATCACATGGATGATAACCGGTATCGGCATGATTGCGACATATTTGATAATAAGCCGCCGCGTCTATGCCCGACCGAGGGAAAAACTTGTGGTGCAGTGAACAAACTGTATTGATACAGGGTTAATTTTCTGAGGACTATGGCCTCAGAAACAATATAAACTTTGATAATATGGAAATAATACAACTTACCGTCAACGGTTTTGGCGAGAACACATACATACTTGCCGATGAGGCAACTAAAGAATGTGCCATTATTGACCCCGGTCTCTCAAACGATCAAGAGCAGGAGGCATTCAAAAAAGCTATAGACAAGTATGGATTGAAGCCCACACATCTTATCAATACCCACCTGCACATAGACCACCTGTTAGGCAACGACTTTGTGAGCCGTGAATATGGAGTGAAATTGTCGGCCAACAAAGCTGATGAACCCCTGGGCAAGAACGCCAAGCAACAGGCCAAAATGTTTGGAATGCACGAAGACCCTACCGACCCGGTGATTGACACCTACCTCAATGACGGCGACGTGATAAAGGTTGGCAATAGCACCTTGAAAGTGCTTGCAGTGCCGGGCCATAGCCCCGGCTCAATATGTCTGTATTGCCCGGAGTCTAAATTCGTAATTACGGGCGATGCCCTTTTCAATGGTAGCATCGGACGCACAGACCTCCCCGGCGGTGACTATGACACCCTCAGAGACGCCATCGCAACAAAACTTATGACACTGCCTGACGACACCGATGTCTTTCCCGGCCACGGCCCCGCAACAACAATAGGTACTGAGCGCCGTTACAACCCATATCTGTAGCCTGCAAATGTACTCCTATTAACACATTACAAGCCATTGCATCCATCTTCATTAGGGTTGCAATGGTTATTTTTTACAAAAAAATGATATTGTGATGGTTATTTCACATTTTTTTGTTAATTTTGCATTCCCAATTGAGCCAACGGCACTAACAAGCGTCCCCACTGCATACTGTGTAGCCATCGGTTCATAACACCTTTAAGATAGAATTAACATGGAAGATGTAAAAAAAATCAAGTCCGCACTTGTCTCTGTTTTTCACAAGGACGGACTGGACAATATAATCAAGTTGCTTCATGAGAATGGCGTGAAGCTTATCTCTACCGGTGGCACCAAATCATTTATCGAAAATCTGGGTTTCCCCTGTCAAGCAGTAGAGGACCTCACCGGCTACCCTTCAATATTAGGAGGCCGTGTCAAGACCCTGCACCCTAAGGTGTTTGGCGGTATCTTGGCGCGCCGCAGCAATGACGGCGATCGTCTGCAGATGTCGCAGTATGACATACCGGAGATTGATCTGGTGATTGTGGATTTGTATCCCTTTGAGGACACAGTCGCTTCCGGCGCATGCGAGCAGGATATCATCGAGAAGATTGATATAGGCGGCATCTCCCTTATCCGCGGAGCAGCCAAGAATTTTGACGATGTTGTCATCGTAGCTTCAAAGGCCCAATACGAGCCGCTGCAAAGCATTCTGGAGACCTCCGGTGCAAAGACGACCCTGGAGCAGCGCAAATATTTCGCCAAGGAGGCTTTTGCAGTTTCAAGCGCTTATGACTCAGCTATTTTCAACTGGTTTGACAAGGATAGCCACTCCGCTCTACGCCTGTGCAAGAATGGCTCTCGCGCACTTCGTTACGGCGAAAATCCGCATCAGAAGGCCTGCTTCTATGGCGATTTCGACAAGATGTTCGACAAGCTTCACGGCAAGGAAATAAGCTACAACAACCTGCTCGACATTGATGCTGCTGTAAATTTGATAGCAGATTTCGACACCCCGACATTCGCCATCCTCAAGCACAACAATGCCTGCGGTATTGCCTCTCGCCCCTCTATCGAGGAGGCATGGGATGCAGCCTTGGCTTGCGACCCGGTGTCAGCCTTCGGCGGCGTGCTCATCGCAAATGGCCCCATAGATGAGGCCACAGCCCAGAAGATAAATAAAATCTTCCTCGAAGTGATTATAGCACCCAACTATAACGAAAAGGCCCTGGAGGTACTGAAGACCAAAAAGAACCGTATCATCCTAAAGGCAAAGGACTTGACTCTCCCCAATATGAAGTATCGCTCAGCACTCAACGGTGTTTTGGCTCAGGAAGCAGACTCATCAGTAGAGAAAGCTGCCGACTTTAGAATTGTCACCGACAAACAGCCTACAGCTTCTGAGCTCGCCGATCTGGAATTCGCGCTTAAGGTGGTCAAGCACTCCAAGAGCAATGCCATAGTATTGGCAAAGGGTGGACAGCTCTGCGCCAGCGGCATAGGTCAGACCTCACGCGTAGACTCTCTAAAGCAGGCTATTGCCAAGGCACAATCATTCGGCTTCGACCTGAATGGTGCTGTCATGGCATCTGACGCCTTCTTCCCCTTCGCAGACTGCGTAGAGATTGCTCATGACGCCGGTATTACAGCCATAGTTCACCCGGGCGGCTCTGTTCGCGATCAAGACTCAATTGATTATTGCAATGCCAACGATATGTCTATGGCCATGACCGGCATCAGACACTTCAAACACTAAAACGTGTTATTTCTCGTTATTATTTAGAGTTTGTTTGATAAATCGTGCAGACTCTAAATTACATAAAGCGAGTACAGATATACAAATTAGCCGTAATGCAAATATGGCATAACGCCTCACAAGGAGTTATGCCATGATACAAGAACAAACAAGAAATGGGATTTTTTTCGTTCACACAGGAGATAGCGATGGACCTTGGCACCGCCAATTCCGTTATCATCCATAATGATAAAATCGTGGTCAACCAGCCATCAGTGGTTGCGATAGAGACCAAGAATGACAAAGTAATCGCTGTAGGAGAGGATGCGCACCTGATGGAGGGTAAAGAGCGCCCCGGCATCCGCACTATCCGCCCTCTTCGCGACGGTGTGATAGCTGACTACACCGCTGCCGAGCAGATGATTCGCGGCATGGTGAAGATGGTGAGCAACAAGCGCAGATGGTTTGCCCCCTCACTGCGTATGGTGGTATGTATACCCTCTGGCTCTACCGAGGTGGAGATACGTGCCGTGAAGGACTCCAGCGAGCAGGCTGGTGGCCGAGAGGTATACCTTATACCAGAACCTATGGCAGCCGCACTGGGTATTGGCCTGGATGTTGAGGCAGCGCAAGGCAACATGATTGTGGATATAGGTGGTGGCACCACTGAGATTGCCGTAATATCATTGGGCGGTATAGCCTCCAACAAGAGTATACGTATCGCAGGCAATGAGCTGACTGCCGATATTCAGGACCACATGAGCCGTGTGCACAACCTCAAAGTGGGCGAACGCATGGCGGAACGTATCAAAATCAATGTGGGCTCAGCCCTTACAGAGCTTGACAACCCGCCTGAAGACTTCGTAGTCCACGGCCCCAACAAGATTACCGCCCTGCCAATGGAGGTGAGTGTGTCATATCAAGAGATAGCACACTGTATCGACAAGACTATCTCCAAGATGGAGGCAGCCGTGCTTGATGCCTTGGAGAATACTCAGCCGGAATTGTACACCGACATTGTCGAGAACGGCATCTATTTAGCCGGTGGCGGCGCACTATTGCGTGGCCTCGACAAGAGGTTTACAGACCGCTTCGGCATCCAGTTCCATGTAGCAGAGGAGCCATTGTTGGCTGTAGCCCGTGGCACAGGTGTCGCACTTAAGAATATCCATCGATTCTCATTCTTACAGAAGAATACCTAAGCATCTATCTTCTTGGGCCCTACTCTGTTATCATGTTAATCCCCTCGCTGTGACATTGACATGACAATGGATTGGGGTCTAAGCGCTTGTAGTGTAATTGGAATAAGAGCTTGTAAGATCCTGTATATTTTAATTAGTGAAGTCTCTTTTATACTTTCTGGCGCGATATAGCACGGCAATGCTTTTTGTCGTGTATATGGTCATAGGGTTCATATTGTTCTTTACCGGCAATATGTACCAGCATAGCGTGTACCTCACCTCCGCTAATGCTGTCAGCAATAAGGTATATGAGGCATCCAATTCAGTGACCGGCTACTTCAACCTGCGAAGCATAAATCAGAGCCTGACAGCACGCAATGCCGAGCTGGAGAACAAGCTCCTGAACTTGCAGAACGAGCTTGACCATGTCCGCACACTTGTGCCCCCTGACTCGACAGATGTGGTGTATCATTCCACCAGGCGATTTGACTACATTGTAGCTACCGTAATCAACAACAGCATCACTCATCCCAAGAACTATTTTACTATCAATCAAGGTGCTAACGCCGGTATTGAGCCCGGTATGGGAGTGTTGTCGCACAATGGTGTGGCCGGCATCGTTGGCACCGTTGGGCCGGATGCTGCCCGTGTCATCTCGCTGCTCAATGTCACCCAGCACTTCTCAGTTAAGGTAAAAGGCACCAACACCGTCGGCACTCTCGAGTGGCAAGAGGGCAATCCCGACATAGCTTACGTGGGTGAGCTGCCACGCCATGTGGTATATCACATAGGTGACACCATCGTCACCAGCGGATACTCCACCACGTTCCCCGAGGGGCTGCCGGTAGGTGTCGTCATGTCTCAAATCAAGACCAGCGACGACAACTTCTTTACCCTAAAGGTGCACTTGATGACTAACTTCCGGGAGCTCAGCTCTGTACGAGTGATCAAAGACTTATATAAAGCCGAGATTGACTCATTGATGCAGTTTGATGCAAAGGATAATATATAAGTTAATACTCTATAAACAGACCGGTGCTCATGATTTGCCTCTCTCAGTATTCTTTTCAATAAAATAACGCCAACCTGCCATAGATGGTCCGCTCTGTAATTACATACATATTGCTGATAATATGCCTGCTGCTGGTACAGGTGCTTATATGTAATCATATAATGCTCTTCACGGTAGCTGTTCCCATCATATTCTTCTACCCCATTTTGCGTCTGCCCATGTCCATGTCTATCAAGTGGGTACTCACCATAGCATTCCTAATAGGACTCATCATGGATATCTTCTCGGATACACCCGGTGTCAATACCATCAGCTGTTGTATCTTAGCAGTATTGCGCAAACCGGTGTTTCATCTATATACCGGTAACGATGAAGCACTACAGGGTGTATCACCCATGATAGTAACCACCGGCTTATGGACATATGCAAAGTATCTGCTGCTGCTTACCCCTGCATATTGTTGCATAGCCATAGGACTCGAATACTTCACCTTCACCGGATGGCAACGCATCCTTTGCATCATGGGAGCCAGCACATTGTTGTCTTACCTGATATTGCTCGGCATCGATGCGCTGACAGGTGGACGTGCCCGCACATGACAAATAATTGTCTATCCTGCTTAACCAATTACACTCTCCCGCTTCTCCTCAACTGATTAGACACTAATGGCAAAAGATTATAAACTAGAAAAAAGAAAATACGTCATCATCGGCTTCATTGTCATAATAGTCAGCCTGTACATCTACAGGCTTTTCGGCCTGCAATTAGGCGACAATGAATACAAGATAAATGCCGAGAGTAACGCCTTTCTGAGGCGTACTCTATACCCGGCGCGCGGTGTGATTTATGACCGCAATGGCGAGCTGGTGGTGTTCAATCAGCCGGCATACGACCTCATGCTCATTCCCAAAGATGTGGAGCAGTTTGACACCGTAACTCTGTGCGAGACCCTTGGTATCACTCGAGAACAATTTGACGAGAAATGGGCCGATATGAAGGACACGCACAAGAACCCCGGATACTCCGCATACACTGCCCAAAAACTATTGTCGCACCTCTCGCAAGAAGACTACGGGCGCCTGCAAGAGAAACTGTATCTCTTCCCCGGATTTTATATTCAAAAACGCACCATACGCCAATACCAGCACAATGCTGCCGCCAACGTATTAGGCAACATACGCGAAGTCTCTATAAAAGACATAGAGCGAGACAGCTATTATCGCAGAGGAGACTATACCGGCGACTTAGGTGTGGAGAAAAGCTATGAGACTTATCTGCGCGGTGTTAAAGGTGAGGAAATCATGATGAAGGATGCCCTGGGCCGTGTGAAAGGCAAGTATGAAGATGGCAAATATGACATTGCTCCACAGTCCGGCCGCAATCTCACTCTATCTATCGATATTGAACTGCAGAAATATGGGGAGCAATTGCTGGCCGGGAAAAATGGTGCAATAGTATGTATTGAGCCGGAGAGCGGCGAGATACTCGCCCTGTGCACCGGCCCCTCATATGACCCGGCATTGCTTTTGGGGCGCGAGCGAGGTAAGAACTATGCCGCGCTTACTGCCGACCCGCGCAAGCCCCTGTTTAACCGCGCTCTGCAGGCCGCTTATCCTCCCGGATCAACATTCAAACCCACACAGGCCATGATTTTACTACAAGAGGGTATTATCACCACTTCCACCCCATTCCCGTGTGCGCGTGGATACCACAATGGCCTCACCGTTGGATGTCACGGCCATGGGTCTCCCATCACAGTGAAACCGGCACTTCAGACATCTTGCAATGCCTTCTTCTGCTGGGGCTTGAAATATATGATTGACAAAGGTGGCACCACTGCCTCTGCTCAGCTCACCAAGTGGAAAGATTATCTCGTGGAGATGGGCTACGGATATAAGTTGGGTGTAGACCTTCCCTCAGAGAGCCGCGGGTTTATACCTAATGCAGACTATTACACCGATGCCTATAAGGGCAAGTGGAGCGCCAATACTATCATATCCATCTCCATTGGACAGGGGGAGGTATTAGCAACACCCATACAAATAGCCAATTTAGCGGCTACGATAGCCAACAGAGGCTACTTCTACACTCCTCACGTGGTAAAGGAGATTCAGGACACTGTCATACCCGCTGAATACCGCACCAAGCATTCTCCAAATATCAACAAAGCATGGTATGAGGTAGTGGCCGAAGGTATGCGAATGGCAGTTTTGGGCGGTACTTGCAAGGGAGCCAACCTGCCGGGCATCGAGGTGTGTGGCAAGACCGGTACAGCTCAGAACCCCCATGGAGCTGACCACTCCGCCTTTATGGGTTTCGCACCTTATCATGACCCCAAGATAGCTGTCTGTGTGTATATTGAAAATGGTGGCTTTGGCGCCACTTACGGTGTGCCCATTGGCTCACTCATGATTGAGAAGTATCTCAACGGCCGGATATCGCCGGGCAGAAAGGGTATAGAAGAAAAGATGATGACCACCAACCTCGTAGCTTATATGGATAAATAATCTCTTTATCCTAAAACAACAATCAAAGTGGAAAACCCTGATAGACTACATAAAGCATCTGTGGCGCATAACCTCGATTGGTGTACGCTGATACTATATCTACTGTTGGTGACAGCCGGAGTGTTCAGCATATATGCAGCCAGCTATGACTTTGACAATGCCTCACTGTTTGACTTCAATGAGTTCAGTGGGAAGCAAATTACATGGATTGGCCTCTCATTGGTGTTAGGTATCATCATCCTTAACATTGACAACAGGGTGTATGAAACATACGCATACGCCATATACGGAGCTGTGATACTGCTACTTATAGTCACGATATTTTTAGCTCCGGACATCAAGGGGTCGCGCTCGTGGCTTGTCTTCGGTCCGGTGAGTTTGCAACCGGCAGAGTTTGGCAAGTTTGCTACAGCCCTCGCATTGGCGAAGTTATTCAGTAGTTACAACTTCAACCTCAATGCGAAAATAAGCAATTACTTCAGGGCGCTAATCATCATTTTCCTGCCTATATTCCTCATATTGATGCAGAATGAGACCGGCAGTGCTTTGGTGTATATCTCACTGGCCTTTGTGCTGTATCGCGAGGGAATGAGTGGCATGGTGTTACTCTCGGTGGTGTGTGCCATAGCATGGTTTGTGGTGACTATCAAGTACACCACTCCCCTGCTGCTCGGCATCCCTTTAGGCCAGTTTATCATTTTCATTCTACTCATGGTCATCTTAGTGGCCATGCTCTGTTTCTACTGTAAAAATAGCCGTACTGCCGGAATAGTAGCAGCATGGTTCGCCGGCACGGGAGTCATTGTCGGGATACTTGAATATTGCGGCATACATATCAACGGCATAGTCTACTTCCTGACTGTGATTGGTATTGCTATCATATATATATTGCCGGTGATGTTTTCGCACCGCGTATCCAAATATCTGGTGTCCATAGGGTTTATTGTGGCCTCTATCATGTTCATGTTTTCAGTCAATTATGTATTCACCAATGTGCTTGGAGACCACCAACAGATGCGCATCAAGGTGGCCCTGGGTATTGAGGATAACATACGTGGTGCCGGATATAATGTCAACCAGAGTATCATAGCCATAGGCTCCGGTGGCCTTGACGGCAAGGGCTTTCTTGGTGGTACACAAACCAAACTCAAATATGTGCCGGAGCAGCATACTGACTTCATCTTCTGCACCATTGGCGAAGAGGAAGGCTTCATCGGTGCTACAGTGGTGTTGTTGCTCTTCCTGGCACTGATATTGCGAGTGATACACATAGCAGAAAGGCAACCCGGCATTTTCAGTCGTGTTTACGCCTACTGTGTGGCTTCATATTTGATATTCCATTTATGTATAAACATAGGTATGGTCATAGGCCTGTGTCCGGTAATTGGTATCCCGCTCCCCTTCTTCAGTTACGGAGGCTCGGCTCTGTGGGGCTTCACAATACTTCTGTTTATTATGCTGCGCCTTGATGCCGCCCGCAATAAAATCAGAGATTAGCAACTCAGGATCTCCATGGCGCACAAAATTTATACTTCATACGTTATCTATATATGGGACCAACCCATATACTAATACTCAAAAATATGTCTAACAAAAGAGAATTTAAGAAAAGCATTGACGCAATCAGCACATCAGCCGCTACATATATGATGGATGTCAGCATCCTGGTGGACGGTGTCAACGAAGAGGAGATCACTAAGGCTGTGGCCCTCATCCTTACTGCCGCTGAAAGCGCCATCCTCAAGAGCAATGTAAAATTTGACAAGTCACCCAAGGCCTTCCCGGAGGGAGGATATGCCAAGGCACGTCGCGCATTCTACAAGCAGATGTATGCCAATATCACTAAGGAATTTAATGAGGCGCTTGACAAGGCTGTCAAAATCTTCAATGGTGCTATCCCCGCAGAGGTAAAGCAGGAGAACATCAAACTCATGCAGGGTAAATAAGGACCAAGCCTCCCACAAGCAAATATCCCTGCTACTATGACACCCAAACCATTGAACGTGGCCTTATTTCCCCAATCTATTGTGTGGGGCGACAAGGCTGCCAATGTTGATACGCTCATCGACATCTCCGCCAAGGTACATCCGCAGACTGACCTGCTCATCATCCCCGAGACATTCTCTACCGGCTTCCCCAGCGGTGTTGACAAGGAGGTGGTGCGCGACATGGCCGAGCGCAATACCGGCAAGACCATTGACACGCTCAAGGCGCTCAGCCATAAGTATGGATTTGCCATTGCCGGCAGCTTCATTGCTGACACCGGCGGCCTGCTCTGTAACAGGGCCTTCTTCATCGAGCCAAACGGAGACGAGACATTTGCCGACAAGCGCCACCTGTTCACTATGGCCGGCGAGCACAAGATATTTTCAGCCGGAAATAGCCGACTTGCTGTGCGCTATCGGGGTTGGAATTTAGCTATGATTTTGTGCTACGACATCCGATTCCCGGTCTGGTGTCGCAACAAGGGCAACGAGTATGATGCGCTGATAGCTGTGGCTAACTGGCCCACTACACGTGTGGCAGCCTGGAACAGTCTGCTCACTGCCCGTGCCATTGAGAATGAGGCTTACGTGCTCGGTGTAGACTGCAAGGGCACTGACACTCACGGCTTTGAATACGATGGATCTTCAGCTGTGATAGACTTCAAGGGTAAATCTATCGGCATCACTGACCCTAATACCGGAATTATATATGCCGCTCTTGACCCGGAGAAGTTGGCTGCCTTTAGAGCAAAATTCCCGGCCTGGCAAGACGCTGATGAGTTCACTCTCAATAGCTAATCACCTGTAAATACTGAAAAATAAAACAGACGCGACAGTAACCGCGTCTGTTTTATTTATGTGGGCTCCGCAGAGCTTGTTTATCAGTTCTTGAAAATCAGGTTGTCATCTTTGACATCAATTGTGATCGGGCTGTCGCGATTGACAGTGCCGGCAAGGATATCCTTTGATAACTGGTTGAGCACCATACGCTGGATGGTACGTTTCACCGGACGTGCACCAAACTCCGGATCGTATCCATCTTCGGCCAACAGCTCGAGAGCTGGCTTGGTTACGGTGAGGCTGATACCATTGGTGGCAAGCATCTTCTTGACTGAATTTACCTGCAGGTCTACAATCTCTTGTATCTCCTTCTTGCTCAGCGGGGTAAACATCACAGTCTCATCTATACGATTAAGGAACTCAGGACGGATGGTCTGTTTGAGCAGGTCCATTACATCGTTCTTAGTCCTCTCGATGGTCTCCTCGCGGTCGGCATCTGTCATCTTAGAGAAATTCTCACGGATAAGGTGTGAACCCATGTTAGAGGTCATGATGATTATTGTATTCTTGAAGTTTATGAAGCGGCCCTTGTTATCCGTGAGTCTGCCATCATCAAGCACCTGCAGCAAGATATTGAAGACATCCGGGTTGGCCTTCTCAATCTCATCGAAGAGGACAACACTATAAGGTTTGCGTCGCACAGCCTCGGTGAGCTGACCACCCTCATCGTAACCCACGTAGCCCGGAGGCGCTCCTACCAGTCGGCTTACGGAGTGCTTCTCCATGTATTCGCTCATATCGATACGGGTCATCATATCCTCATCATCAAAGAGGTATTCAGCCAGAGCCTTTGCCAGTTCAGTCTTACCAACACCGGTTGTGCCCAGGAAGATGAATGAACCAATAGGTCGGCGCGGGTCATTAAGACCGGCACGGCTACGGCGCACGGCATCGCTGACAGCACGTATGGCATCATCCTGACCGATGACACGGCGGTGCAATTCCTCCTCCAGATGGAGTAATTTTTCCTTTTCACTCTGGGCCATCTTCTTAACAGGAATGCCGGTCCAACGAGAAACGATTTCAGCGATATCCTCGGCATCAACCTCCTCCTTGATAAGTGCACCTTCACCTTGCAGCTCTCTCAAGCGAGCTTGTATCTCCTCATTTTCTGCCTCTTTGGCTTTGATTTTGGAGTAACGTATCTCGGCCACCTTGGCATAGTCGCCTTCACGCTCAGCACGTTCGGCCTCTATCTGCAGCTCCTGGATATCAATCTTGTTCTGCTGTATCTTGTTAATCTCGGTCTTCTCAGCTTGCCATTTTGCCTTGAGCCCTTTCGAAGTCTCACGCAGGTTGGCTAAGTCTTCATCTATCTGTTTCAGACGATAGTCATCACCTTCGCGTTTGAGAGCCTCGCGTTCTATCTCGAGCTGCTTGATACGCCGCTCGGCATCATCAAGGGCTTGCGGCATAGAGTCCATCTCAAGGCGTAATTTAGAGGCAGCCTCATCTATCAGGTCAATTGCCTTATCAGGCAAGAAGCGGTCTGTAATATAACGCACTGACAACTGGACGGATGCAATGATAGCCTCATCTTTGATACGCACCTTGTGGTGGTTTTCATAGCGTTCCTTCAAGCCACGTAGGATAGATATGGCAGCCAACTCGTCTGGTTCATCTACCATAACTTTCTGGAAACGGCGTTCCAAAGCCTTATCCTTCTCGAAATATTTTTGATACTCATCGAGGGTGGTAGCACCGATTGACCGGAGTTCGCCGCGTGCAAGAGCAGGCTTCAAGATATTAGCGGCATCCATGGCTCCCTCTCCTTTGCCGGCACCTACCAGGGTGTGTATCTCATCGATAAAGAGGATAATCTCACCATCACTTTGAGTCACCTCATTGACAATAGCTTTGAGTCGCTCCTCAAATTCACCTTTGTATTTGGCGCCTGCCACCAGAGCACCCATATCAAGCGAGAAGATCTGTTTTGACTTCAAATTCTCGGGTACATCGCCTCGCACAATACGCTGTGCAAGACCTTCGGCTATGGCAGTCTTACCGGTACCGGGTTCACCCACAAGCATAGGGTTATTCTTGGTACGACGAGACAGAATCTGAAGCACGCGACGTATCTCTTCATCTCTGCCGATCACCGGGTCGAGCTTGCCTGAACGGGCTCTGTTGTTGAGGTTAATTGCATACTTGGATAGTGCCTGATAGCTCTCTTCTGCAGATTGGCCGGTAACTTTCTGACCGCGACGCAACTCATCAATGGCGGCTTGCAGCCCTTTCTCTGTCATGCCAAAATCCTTGAGCAGCTGTGATGCCTTACACTTGGTGAGTAGGATACCCATGAGCATTGCTTCTACAGACACATACTCATCACCTTGTTTCTTGGAGTAGTCAACAGCCTTCTGCAGAGCTTCGTTGCTCTCGCGGCTGAGCACTACATCGGCTCCTGAGACTTTAGGCAGAGTGGCTATCTCTCGGTCCACTGCTTGTGTGACAGCAGAAGCTGTCAGCCCAAGCTTCTGGAATACGAAATTGATAATAGTCTCACTCTCCTGAATTATCGCTTTCAGCAGATGCAAAGGTTCTATCTGCTGTTGCCCGGCGCCGCGCGTTAATTCTATCGCCTTCTGCACGACTTCCTGGCTCTTGATTGTAAAGTTATTGAAATTCATAATCAGAAGTGTTAATTCTTAGTATTAATAGATTTGCTACAGAGTTAAAATATCCATGAATTTCCAATCGGGTGTAATAGGACTCCAATTATTACAAATCTAAATTTTTAACACTTTTGTACGCAAAAGGTTTATGTCTATTGCAATTATTTGCTTCTGAGTCTCCATATATATAGAAGATATCAAGATATAAAACAGGGAGCAATCTGCTAAGACTGCCCCCTGCATCATATATAATGAGTGCTTTTTATTGATCACCCTCCTTATGGAAGATGTGACGTAATTTGGAGAATATACGGTGTACAGTACTCTGGCTCGGAGTTACATTCGGCTGTCCTTGCAGAGACTCGATTGCTTTGCGTTCCTCATCACTTAAGTGCTCGGGTACATATACCATTACATTCACGAGCTCATCGCCATGTGTATTGGAGCCGTATGCAGGTAAGCCCTTGCCGCGAAGTCGGAGCACCTTTCCGGGCTGTGTGCCGGCCGGTATTTTGAGTCGGGCCTTTCCTTCCACCAGGGGCACTTCCACGCTGCCACCAAGGGCTGCTGTCGGGAAGTCAAGCATCAGATTGTAAATCAAGTCATTCTCATCACGGATGAGATTCGGGTCCTTCTCTTCCTCGATAACCACGAGCAGGTCTCCATTCACTCCGCCATGACGGGCTGCGTTTCCCTGCCCTGCCATCTTGAGGGTCATACCGTCGGTTACACCGGCCGGGATGTGGAATGATACAATCTCATCTTTCTTAACGATTCCTTCTCCTCCACATACCGAGCACTTGGTGTCTATGGTCTTGCCCTCGCCATTACACTCGGGGCAAACGCTCTGGCTCTGCATGGCGCCGAGGAAAGTCTGTTGAACTCTTGTGACGCGCCCTGTGCCATGACATGTGGCGCAGGTGTGGAATGCAGTGCCATCTTTTGCACCGGTGCCCTTACAAGCTTCGCAAGCTACCCAGCGAGGTAGTTTGAGCTTCTTGTCGACACCGTTCATGATATCTTTGAGAGTGACCTTCACTTTTATGCGCAGGTCAGCACCCTTATGCACTGCACGCTGCTGGCGAGATGAGCCACCACCAAAGCCG
Organism: Muribaculaceae bacterium; assembly: GCA_023665425.1. GTDB lineage: Bacteria > Bacteroidota > Bacteroidia > Bacteroidales > Muribaculaceae > Lepagella. The sequence continues at coordinate 496,639 of JAMPDX010000001.1, read as the reverse complement.
CCGTAAGAGCCGGCACCGGCAAAGGCATCGCCAAAGATGTCGCCGAAGTGAGAGAAGATGTCTTCCATTGAGAAACCACCTCCGAAGCCACCACCGAAGCCACCGGTACCACCGGCACCACCGAAGCCTTGCGGGCCCATGGAGTGGCCAAACTGGTCATAGCGGGCACGCTTGTCAGGGTCGCTGAGCACATCGTATGCCTCGGCAGCCTCTTTGAATTTCTCTTCGGCCTCTTTATCACCGGGATTTTTATCAGGGTGATATTTGATGGCCATTTTGCGATATGCCTTCTTAAGCTCGTCGGCAGTAGCATTCTTGCTTACTCCCAACACTTCATAATAATCTCTTTTCTCTGCCATGGTTTAGAAGCCTTATTGAGCCACAACCACCTTGGCGTGGCGCAGCACTTTACCATTAATAGTATAACCTTTGGAAACAGTGTCGATAATCTTGCCCTTCTGGTCTTCGCTTTGCGCCGGCACCTGAGCTATAGCTTCGTGGCTCTCGGAGTCAAATGCCTCGCCGTTGGTCTCCATCGGCTTTACACCATTTGCCTCCATATACTTTACAAGCTTATTGTATATCAGCTCCATGCCTTCGCGCACAGCCTTGGCATCATCAGTATCTTTTGTTGCCTCTAAGCCTCGCTCAAAATCATCGACTATAGGGAGCAAGCCCTTCATGGCCTGCCCTGAAGCATTCTTTATTATATCGGCCTTCTCTTTGATAGTGCGTTTGCGGAAATTGTCAAACTCAGCCATCAGAAACAGATATTCCTTCTTCTCTTTTTCAAGTGCGGCTTGCAGATTGCTCACTTGCTGCTCGGCATCATCAAGTTCGACCTCAGCATCAACGGCCTCGTCATCCGGTACTTCTTCCACTACCTGAGCTTGAGCCTCATTCTCAGCCTGAACGTCTGCTGCCTGCTCGGCAGCCTCTTTATCATATTTGTTTTTCTCTGACATATACGTATTAAATTTTGATAAAAGTCCAACTACAAAAACTATTCCAAAAAGTGTTAAAATACAAGGGAATTAGAATCTATTTAAACCACTCCCTTTCAAAATATTAACAATCAACATTAAATATCGTTCACTATCTATTATAAGCACTCCCTATTTATCAAGCAAAAGATGCTGGTAGGGCTGAGTAAGTGCACAATAATTGCCTCGCATCGGATTGGCATACAAAGCAAAATCCGTAGCCTTTCTGATAAAATCAATCCTTTGAATATCAGTCTCATACAGGGAGAAGTGCATCGGAATAAATAGCTCCACATCAAACCTGTGGACAAAGCGGAATGCACCCTCCCACCAGTCTCGCCCGATGCGTGCATCCACGGGGAACATGGCAACATCGAAGCTTTCAAATTTTTCAGCTATATCTTCGAGTTTAAACTCAAATTCGCGTATGGCATCAGCTACCTCGCGAGGAGTTGACTCATCCTTCCAAATCCAAGCGTTCAGATCGCCGGCATGGAAGAATCGTATACCATCCACCTCTATCACATACGAGTTGCCGATGTCTGTGCTTCCAAATGCGTGCACGCTCACCAACTCATCAGAGTAGTTATCCCCCACCCTCATTGTCGTCACCATCTCGGGCGTCACCCTCAATGGTCCGGTGTAGGTACTCTCCGGTTTCCACAGGTATTTGACAGCTCTCTCCACATCTTTGCTCACTATATAATGCACACGAGGCAGGTGGTGGCCCCATGCGAAGATATGCTTATTAAAATGGTCCTTATGGTGGTGACTCACAATGAAATATACCGGCAAAATAGAGCCATTGTCGCTGAGCACTGCCTCGCTGAGAAATTCATCAAACGAGCGTCCGTCAAGATTATATGGCTTGTGAGGGTTGCACCAGTAGTCAAATACTATGACGCATTTCTGTGAACGATACACAAAGCAATCGTGCCAGATATATGTCAGTGTCTTTTTCATATTAGCTTCTTAGGATAGTTTCAATTGTGTTCACATCTTCCGAGGTGTTAGACCAGTCTACCACAAACCGGACAAGATACGTCTTATCTGTTAGGCGCCGCTGCACATCTACCGCAACTTTACCGGCGAGAACCTCTAATTGATTGTCTGTCAGTTCAAAAAACAATTGGTTTGTTTGCATCGGGTATAGCTCCTTACATCCGGCATCGTGCAACACTTTACGCAACTGCTTGGCCAACCGAATGGTATCCGTTCCAATCCTCTTATAGAGGTCACCATTAAACATTGCTTCAAACTGAGCGGCAGCCAACCACCCCTTGGCCAAGAGAGCTCCGTGGCGCTTGATGTGAGAAAAGAAACGGTGCCGTTCGTCCCCGTCAACAGAGGTAACGAGAGCTTCTCCATACAGGGTGCCTGCCTTTGTGCCACCAACATAGAACATGTCAGTAAGTTGAGCAATATCATAGAGCGTCAGGTCATTATCATCTGCAGCCAATGCATATACGAGGCGCGCGCCATCAAGATATAATGCAAGGTTATATTTACGACAAACTTCTGCTATCTCTTGAAATTCACGGCGAGAATAAAGTGTGCCCAGCTCTGTCGGCTGAGATATATAGACTGTAGTCGGTCTGACGATATGCGGCCAAGTAGGGTCAGCGTAAAAGGCTTCCATATATTTATCGATGACCTGCGCCTGCAATTTTCCATTGCATTCGGGCAATGCTATCACCTTGAGCATCCCGGCCTCAATGGCGCCACTCTCATGCACATTGATGTGAGCACTGTCGGCAGCAAGCACTCCTTCGCCGGGGCGGCATAACCAATGCAGACCCACAGCATTAGTCTGCGTGCCTCCGGCGAGAAAATAGACTGAATGTTTGCTATTCCTGTCCGGATCTATAATATTGAGTATAAGTTCTTCGGAATTGCGTGTATGCCTATCCAGGCCATAACCTGTATTGCCCTCCATATTAGTGGCAGAGAGCGCACTGAGTATCTCCGGATGAGCTCCGGTGGAGTAATCGTTCTCGAAATGTATCATATACTGTATAGATAAGGCTGCCCTTCGCCAGAGCAGCCTTATTATATTCATTAAAGGGGAATGTTAGTCTGCAGGAGCCAACTTAACAGTGAAGTGACGGAGCAGGGGAGCCTCCCATGTGATCTTCAGACCACGCTTGATCTCGTGACGACGGTCGTACACGTTCTTGATAGCTGCTGCAATCACATCCATATGGTTGTTAGTGTATACACGACGCGGGATGCAGAGACGGAGGAAGTCGAGACCACTGAAGCGGTTTTCGCGAGTGATGGGATCGCGGTCAGCCAGGATGTAACCGATTTCGCAACCACGGATACCGGCTTCACGATAGAGCTCTACTGTGAGCATCTGAGCGGGGAACTCTTCCTTGGGCACTTCTGTGAGGATCTTGTCTGCATCCAAGAAGATGGCGTGACCACCTACGGGACGCTGATAAGGAATACCGTACTCATCGAGCTTATTAGCCAGATATTGTACTTGCTTGATGCGAGTCTCGAGCATATCATACTCAGTGTTCTCGTTCAGACCTACAGCGAGAGCGTCCATATCGCGGCCGTTCATACCACCATAAGTTACGAAGCCCTCGAACTGGATGCAATAGCCCTTAGCGCCCTCATACCAATCCTCGTGGCGAGTTGCGATAAAGCCACCCATGTTCACCAGACCATCCTTCTTTGATGACATTGTCATACCGTCAGCCAGGTCAAACATCTCGCGTGTGATTTCTTTGATTGACTTCTCGGCATAACCCTCTTCGCGAGTCTTGATGAAGTAAGCATTCTCAGCAAAGCGAGCAGAGTCGAATACAAGGGGCTTTTTGTACTTCTCGCACATTACGCTCACCTCGCGCAGGTTCTGCATGCTAACAGGCTGACCACCGGCTGTGTTGTTAGTGATAGTTACGATAACGAAGGGCACCTTGTCCCCTTGCTCTTTGAGCACTTTCTCAAGCTTGTTGAGGTCAACATTACCCTTGAAGGGGTGCTCAAGCTGAGTATCCTTAGCCTCATCGATTGTGCAGTCTACTGCAAATGCCTTGCGGCCCTCGATGTGACCCTTAGTTGTGTCGAAGTGAGAGTTACCGGGCACGATATCTCCGGGGTGTACCAGATAAGAGAATAGCACGTTCTCAGCAGCGCGGCCCTGGTGTGTGGGAAGGATGTATTTGAAGCCGGTGAGTTTGGTGATAGTCTCTTTGAGGTTGAAGAATGAGCGAGCACCGGCGTAGCTCTCGTCACCCATCATCATGGCTGCCCACTGGCGGTCGCTCATAGCGCCTGTACCTGAGTCTGTGATGCAGTCGATGTATACCTGCTCACTGCGGAGCATAAACACGTTGTAGTCACACTCTTTGAGCCACTGTTCGCGCTCCTCGCGGGTGCTCTTGCGGATAGGCTCTACCATCTTGATCTTCCAAGATTCAGCGAAGGGTAATTCCATAAATGTTTAGTATTAGTTTTAAGTTAATAAGCAACAGCCGAATTATGTCGATTTTTCATAAAAGTTATTCTCCTTATTATAAGCTATAATCCGGACAGCAACTTATTGCTGGTTGAAAATTTTGTACAAAGGTAATACTTTTTTTGCATTCATGCAACCATCACGCTTTAAAATAATATTTATAAATACCGCACAATCGGAGTTATCTTCTGATTATTAATACATTACAGCTATTTTAATATAGTCACAAGGGATTTCACATTTGCCTTTTTCAATTTTTTTCTGTAAGTTTGCATTTTGATTTTGACCCTTTAGTTTCACTCAATGGATAACAAGACCTTAATTGACATGGTGAGCCGCCGCAGTGGTGTCAATCGCAAGGAGGCCACAGCAATGCTTGCCGCTCTCTCGCAGGCTGTGCTTGACGCCGCCTCGCAGATGGATACCATAGCTATCCCCTCATTCGGCAATTTTGAGCCCAAGAAGAGGCTTGAGCGTATCATGGCCGTACCCTCCACAGGACGTCGTCTATTACTACCACCCAAGATTTCGTTGACATTCCGCCCGGCAGCTGCCTTCAAGCAGCAACTACGCGGCACAATAAACTCCGATGAGCAATGAACAATAAGATCTCACTCCCTGAGCTGAGCGAGGCTGTAGCTCGCACTACCGGGTATAATGCAAACGCCTGCGAACTATTCTTGCGTGAATTGTTTGCCGTGGTAGCAGAGACTGTTGCCGCAGGCGAAAATGTCAAAATCAAAGGTATCGGCTCCTTCAAGTCAACCATTGTAGAGGAGCGCAAGAGTGTAAATGTCAACACCGGTGAGCAAATGCTCATTCCCTCACATCGCAAGGTGACTTTCAGTCCCGAGAAAGCTCTGGCTGAGACTATAAATGCCCCCTTCGCCATCTTCGAGCCCGTAGAGCTCAATGACGAGGTCACTGAGGGTATGCTTTCAGAGACTCATATCGAAGCAGCTACTGAAGCGACTCCCGAAGCAACTCCGGAACCTATAGTACCTGAAACTGAACCGGAACAGTCTCAAGAACCTATTCAAGAATCAGAACCGGAACCGGAACCCGCACCTGAACCTGAACCCACCCCGGAACCTGAGCCTGAGCCAACGACGCCCCCTGTGGTCAAGGAACCGGCACCATTGGACAATGGGTCCGAAAATATTACCGAGCCGGAAGATAACATTGACAATGAGCCATATTATTATGAGGAAGATGATATACCATCACAACGAAAGAAGTCTCACTTCATCAAAGGAGTACTTGTGGGTGTATTATGCGCAATTGCCGTAATCGCAATAGCCATTTGTGCGTGGCGCTTCATCGCACCCCAATCATTCTCTGCCGTGACAGATGTCCTTACGGGTGACAACCATCCGCAAAAAGTTGCTGCCGTGGTGAACCACACATCCACCCAGGCCACTACCCCTGTAGCAAAAGATACTGTGGCTGAAATACAACCTACTGACCAAGATGAAGAGGTGGCCGTACCCACCGAAACATCCGATAAAACAGAGGTAACCATGGAGGTCGAGCCTACAAAAGAGCCTCAAAAAACCACAGAGCCAAAAGAGTATGCTGACAAAATTACCAAGCACAGATACCTCACTACCATGGCCCGCGAATATTATGGCAACTACAATCTGTGGCCCCTCATTTACGATTATAACAAAAGCCTCGGTCACCCTGACCGCATACGTCCCGGCACAAAAATCAAGGTGCCGAGCATCGCTACTCTCGGCATAGACCCTAAGGACCCTGCTTTGATACGTCAAGCTAAAAACCGTGGTGTAGCCATTTACAGCAAATACAAATAACAAGTTTACACCCTCATATTTTGCATCCCACTAATATAAGCGGGATGCAAATTATTTACGGACATGGCACAATTTGGCTATATGGATTTTTTTGTGTAAATTTGTAATTTGAAGTAAAGCCCCAGGCTGTAAGAAAGGTGGCTAAATATGAAATAAATGGATTATAAAATTTCTTCTGCTTACTCTCCCACCGGCGACCAGCCGGAGGCTATTAAGGCGCTTGTAGACGGCATCAATGCCAACGACAAGGCCCAGACTCTGCTTGGTGTCACCGGTAGTGGCAAGACATTTACCATGGCCAATGTCATAGCACAGGCTCGGCGTCCCGCCCTCATCCTGTCACACAACAAGACTTTGGCCGCTCAGCTATACTCCGAGTTCAAGGCATTCTTCCCGGAAAACTCGGTGCAATACTTCGTCAGCTATTACGACTACTATCAGCCCGAGGCATACATCCCCGGTAAGGACAAATATATTGAAAAGGACCTTGCCATCAACGACCAAATAGAGAAGTTACGCCTCTCCACAGTGGCAGCCCTGCTGTCCGGAAGACGCGATGTCATCGTTGTCTCTTCTGTATCCTGCATCTATGGTATGGGTAATCCCGAAGACTTCGAGCATGGAGTTGTCACCATCAAGAAGGGTGAGCGCATAAGTCGCAATCTATTTTTGCGCAAACTCGTGGAGGGCCTCTATTCCCGCTCCGACATTGACCCCAGGCCCGGCGAATTTAGGGTAAAGGGTGACACTGTAGACATCATGCTCAGCTTTGAAGAGATACAACTCCGAGTACTCTTTTGGGGCGATGAGGTGGAGAAAATTCAGACTGTTGACCCGGTGACTCAAACCGTGCTCACAGAGGAAGATGGTTTCAATATTTACCCGGCAAATATCTTCGTGACGTCAAAAGAGAGGATGGGGTCGGCCATTGACCAAATAGCTCTTGATCTTGGCAAACAAACCGAATTCTTCCGCAATGAGGGCAAAATGGTTGAAGCACAGCGCCTACAGGAGCGTGTCACTTACGACCTGGAGATGATTAAGGAACTTGGCCATTGCTCCGGCATTGAGAACTATAGCCGCTACTTCGACGGCCGCGTACCGGGTGCTCGCCCGTTCTGCCTGCTGGATTACTTTCCGAAGGACTATATCACCTTCATCGATGAGAGCCATGTCACCATTCCGCAGTTGAGAGCCATGAACGGCGGCGATCTGTCGCGCAAGATGAACCTCGTGGAATATGGTTTCCGTCTGCCTGCCGCCATTGACAACCGCCCGCTCCGCTTCGATGAATTCGAGCGGCTCACAAATCAAACCATTTATGTATCTGCCACCCCGGCAGACTATGAACTCACTCAGTCGGAGGGTGTTGTGGTTGAGCAGATTATCCGGCCAACCGGCTTGCTCGATCCGGAGATTGAGGTGCGCCCCTCTCTCAATCAGATAGATGACCTCATCGAGGAGATACAGCAACGTGTGGAGAGGGATGAGCGAGTCCTTGTCACAACCCTCACCAAGCGTATGGCCGAAGAGTTGAACGACTATTTCTCCAAAATGGATATCCGCACAGCCTACATCCACAGTGACGTTGAGACTCTGGAGCGCATCCAAATACTTGAGGACCTGCGCAAAGGGCTGTATGATGTGCTTATCGGCGTGAACCTGCTGCGCGAAGGCATAGACCTGCCTGAGGTCAGTCTGGTAGCTATCCTGGATGCTGACAAGGAGGGCTTCCTGCGCAATCATCGCTCCCTGACACAAACTGCCGGACGTGCCGCTCGTAATGTTAACGGACATGTCATAATGTATGCCGACAAGATTACTGATTCCATGCAGCAGACCATCGATGAGACCGAGAGACGCCGCAAGAAGCAGATGGAATATAATCTGAAACATGGCATTACGCCCACTCGCATTGTGAAGCAGTCTAATGCCGATGACCTGCTTGAGCTCTACAAGAGTGACAAGGAAAACAAGCAGCAAACTGACAAGAGCCGCAAATCTCGTCAGGCTCCGTCTGCCCGTTTGAGTGCCGGACCACGCCCATATATCGAGGAAGAGCACACCTATTCGGCTGTGGCAGACCCGGTGACACAATTCATAGCTCAAGATGCAAACAGCATCAAGACTTATATGGAGAAGCTCAACCGCGACATCACAACCGCTGCCAAGGATATGAACTTCCTCGAGGCCGCACGTCTGCGCGACGAGTATCTCGCTCTTGACAAAAAGCTTCAAGAGCTTGAGGCTTAGAGTGTATCTAATAATTTATGGATAGAGCAGCTAAAATACAAGGCAATCCATTGGTGGACAAGAAAATGTACTTGCCCACCACGAAAGATGAACTTGCCATGCGCGGATGGGATGAGCCGGATATCATCCTATTCAGCGGCGATGCATACGTAGATCATCCATCCTTTGGGGCTGCGGTGATAGGTCGCACACTTGAAGCTGCCGGCTATCGGGTGGCTATAGTGCCCCAACCCAACTGGCGAGATGACCTGCGCGACTTCAAGAAATTGGGAAAGCCGCGCCTCTTTTTCGGCGTCTCTGCAGGCGCTATGGACTCCATGGTGAACCACTATACCGCCGCTCGTCGTATGCGCCATGACGACGCTTATACAGTCGGTGGACGCCATGGCGCTCGCCCGGACTATCCCACGGTAGTATACACAGACATCCTTAAGAAACTCTATCCTGATGTGCCGGTGATAGCCGGCGGTATTGAAGCATCTCTCCGCAGACTCAGCCATTATGATTACTGGCAAGACAAGTTGCTCCCCTCAATCCTCTCGCTCTGCAAGGCCGACATGTTAAGCTACGGCATGGGCGAAAAAACCATCCTTGAAATTGCACACCGTCTGAAGGTGGGCACCCCAATACATGAGATAACAGATGTACCGCAGACTGTCTTCTTCTCCGACAATATCGAAGATCCGGAAAACTCAATCGAGCTTTCAAGCTTTGAAAAATGCCTTAAAGATAAACGGGCTCAGGCCATGAACTTCCGCTATATTGAAGAGGAGAGCAACCGCTGGCATGGCAAAACACTCTATCAAAAGACCGGCAAGAGATATGTACGAGTCAACCCGATGTATCCCCCAATGAAGCCGGGCGAGATAGATGCCTCATTTGACCTCCCTTTCACCCGCTTACCCCACCCACGCTACAAAGGGAAAGAGATACCGGCATACAATATGATACGCCACTCCGTTTGCTTGCATCGTGGATGCTTCGGAGGATGCGCCTTCTGCACCATCTCGGCCCATCAGGGCAAATTTATCGCATCTCGCTCCAAAGCATCCATAATGCGCGAGGTGCGTCAGATTGCAGCAATGCACGACTTTAAAGGATACATATCCGACCTCGGCGGCCCCTCTGCCAATATGTATTCCATGGGCGGCTTTGACAAGAATATCTGTGCCAAATGTGTCAGGCCCTCCTGCCTGCATCCCCGCCCCTGCCCCAATCTCAATAACGACCACCGCCCCCTTCTCGATATTTATCACAGTGCTGACGCAGTGCCGGGTGTTACCAAGAGCTTCATCGGTAGCGGTGTCAGATATGACCTGTCTATGTCGCCGGCAAAGTTGCCTGAAGTGCAAAAGGCCAATGACCGATATAACCGCGAACTGATAGAGAAGCATGTAAGTGGTCGTCTGAAAGTGGCCCCCGAGCATACCTCTGCGGCAGTACTGAACATAATGCGCAAACCGGAGTTTTCGCAGTTTATTAAGTTCAAACGCATCTTCGACAAGGTAAACAAAGATTGCGGGCTCAAGCAGCAGCTAATACCATACTTTATAAGCTCGCATCCCGGCTGCCACGATGTTGACATGGCAGAGCTGGCCGCCAAAACCAAAGAATTGAATTTTCACCTGGAGCAGGTGCAAGACTTCACCCCTACTCCCATGACTCTCGCCACCGAAATATATTATACCGGCATACATCCATACACAGGCGAACAAGTATATACAGCCAAGACACCGGAACAAAAGAGTGCGCAAAGGCGTTTCTTCTTTTGGTATAAGCCGGAGGAGAAGCAGGCTATTCTTTCAGCCCTGCGGCGCCTGCATCGCCCCGACCTAATTGATGAACTTTATCCCGGACAGAGCGGGAGGCATTTCGACGCAGCCTCGCACAAGAAAGGGAAACTCAAACGCAGATAAATCACCTGTTGTTAACAATTTTATTAACCCAGCCTTAAAATTATCATTTGTGAGACGTTCATACCATAAATACCGAAACATCGCAGTATGCTCAGTGTTAGCAGCTTTAGTGTGCCTGACTGCATGTAATGGCCACACATCAGGCTCGGACAGTAATTATACTTCTGCAGACTACTCCGCCGGCGTACAAGGTGCTACAGCGGTGCCCGATTCAATGCCTGAAAAGATGAAGGGGGATGCCCCTGCGCCCGAAGAGCCCAAATTAAGTTTTGCCTCTACTCAACAGGCTTTAGACTATATGAACGCGTCACCGGATGCTGCCAAATATGCCGAAGGTATCATTCCTCGCATGGCAGAAGATGAGCTCTCTTACGCCACCAATCTGCTTAACAATAAATACGATAAGTTTCTTATCATTGATAAGGAAAAAATGCGTGTGGGCCTATTTGACAAATATGGCCGCGAGATACTCTCATACGGCATCGCTTGCTCGCGCAGATATGGCACAAAGCACAAGAAGGCTGACAATCGTACTCCCGAAGGGTTCTTCTCAGTAGAGGGAATTTACGACAGTACAGACTGGCTTTTCACCAACGACAACGGCTATACATCCCCGGCAAAAGGTCAATTCGGCCCCCGGTTTATCCGCATTAAGAACCCGGTTTCATACCAGATAGGCCTTCACGGCACTGCCTCCCCCGGCAGTATAGGCAGGAGGACCAGCCACGGATGCATACGTGTGACAAACGATAACATTCTTGAGCTGGTTAAGTATGTTACTCCCGGTATGCCCGTTATCATATCTCCGAGTGCACGCGACCAGCAGGTCAACAATAACGAAGGGTATCACATTGCCAAAATCACAATGGACCCTTACGGCAAATACCCCGATGCTGCCAATGGGTTAGTAAGCACCGGCACGGGCTCATCAAGCAAGAGCCATTCATTATCAAGCACCCCGGCTGCTCCATCTACACATGAGAACTCCGAAACTCCCGAGGCTGTACAAAGCACGGAGACAACCCCGATACCTGAAACACCATCCGAGCTTTCTCCTGCTGCCCAAAGTTCTCCATCCAATCCGACCTAAGTTGAACAAAATTACTTTCCACAGCATTATATTTGCATAGATAAACGGTAACATTTTTCTATGCAAATATGAAAACACACACTATTTATTCTGCTTTTAAGGCTATTGTCAATCGGTACCCTGACGCCATAGCTATTATCGAAGATGGCAGGACACTCACATACTCCGAACTTGATGCGTTGGCCAACAGGATTATGGCTAAGTTTTACGACAACAAGTTGCCGGCAGTAGGTATTGTGATGCGCCATGGTGCGGAACAGATTGCCGCCATGCTCGCAGTGTTAAAAAGCGGAGCAGCCTACATTCCGGCTGAACCCTCTCTGCCAAAAATGCGAATTGAATATATGATGCAGCAAGCAGGTGTGCAACTTATTATTGATGATGATTTTTGTCGCAACCTGCCAATTGCCAAGAACGAGCTTCCTGACCGCTCCACTCCCGAGGGTGTGGCATATGTGCTATATACATCCGGCACCTCCGGCAGCCCTAAAGGGGTAGTTGTGGAAAACCATTCGGTGGTAAATTATGCCGAAGCATTTGAGGCGGAATTTCACACCGGGCCGGGCGATATAATGCTCCAATATTCCGTATGCTCGTTTGATATTTTTGTGGAGGAGGTTTTCACCACTCTGCTCAACGGAGCTGCTCTGTGCATACCCCCTTATAATATACATAATGGCCCAATTGAGGGTTTGATGAGTTTCGTGGAGCGACATGGGGTGACCATCATAGACGGCTTTCCATACCTTATTGCCGATATAAACGAACTCCCGGCTATTCCGTCTTCTGTCAAGCTTTTAATCAGCGGTGGCGATGTGCTCCGCGCCAACTACATATTCAACCTAAAAAGGAAAGGCGTTAAAATTTACAACACTTATGGCCCATCTGAGACTACCGTATGCTCAAATTATTTCCGGGCCGATAATGCCGAGCCGTTGCCTGACGGCACATTCCCGGTAGGAAAATCTGTTAAGGGAGTGAATGTCAAAATCCTCGATAAGCAATTGCACGAAGTAAAACCGGGGGAAACGGGTGAAATTTGCATCTTTGGAGAGGGTGTAAGCCGTGGGTATCTCGGTAATCCCCCCGAACAGAGAAACTTTGTAACACTCTCTGACAGCTCCCGCATGTATCGCAGCGGGGACTTGGGCTATGAACTCCCTGACGGCAACATCGCCTTCCTGCATAGGCGGGATGATCAGGTGATGATACAAGGCCAACGTGTGGAGCCCGAAGAGGTGGAGAATGTGCTCAACAAGTGTCCATGTGTAAACCACGGTATTGTCAGGGCATTTCTTGATGATGACAATCTGCACTACCTTGTAGCCTATATAGTGGCCGCCGATGACTGCTCGCTGCATGACATTCGCAAATGGTTAGAGGAGCGTTTGCCGGACTTCATGATGCCCGAGTTCTTTGTCAAGCTGAAGCAGATACCGGTCACTCGCCGCGGCAAAGTGGATATGCAGGCGCTACCGGTAGTAATGAAAGAGGGGGGTGTGCTATGCCGACAATAGAAAAGGAGACATCCATTGATACCCTCATGGCATGGCGCGAGGAGGTGATACGTAATGTGTTTGGGGTCAAGCCCACTGATGCACTGCTCGCCTCAAATCGAAAATATTATAGCATCCATGTAGCGGATGGTACACATATAGGCTTCGTAGCATCCGTTGACGGTAATCCATGCGGCTGCGGAGCCATTTGTCTGCATGATGAACTCCCCTCGCCTGACAATCCTACGGGCAAATGTGCATATATTATGAACATCTATGTGCGTAAAGACTTCAGGAACAAAGGTATAGCTCATGACATTGTCAGGCATCTTATCAGACAAGCCCGGGCATTGGGCTGCCACAAGATTTACCTTGAGACAACACCCGAGGCCCGCAATCTGTATGTAACGCTCGGATTTGCTCCCATGCAGGACTTGATGAAATATGAAAACAACGAAGCATGTTAACGCAACTCGAAATAGATAATTTGCATTGCCAATGTTGCCATACAGCAGGCAACAATGGAATAGCTTATATACTATACCCAATGGACATATTGTCAGACTGGATAACTCCGACGGCAATCAAATACGGGGTGTCAATCGTAGTAATCACCGGTATGGATTGGCAAAATGTTTTCAGCCCTTGGCCGGCCAAGGGAGTGCCGCGCGGGTGTCCGCCATTTAAAGGAGAGTCATCTGCTTTCCTGCACACACTGCAGCAAGATGTTATTCCACAGATAGAGCAAGTGTTGGGGGTGTCACAGACGCCTGAACGGACCCTTTTCGGGGTATCGATGTCCGGACTATTCGCATTGTGGCAATGGATTGTCTGCGACACATTCCTCAACATAGCTTCCCTCTCCGGCTCATTCTGGTATGATGGATTTATGGAGTGGATTAATGCCCAACCTATACCGCCCAAACCAGGGAAAGCATTCTTACTTTTAGGCGACACGGAAACACAGACCAATGTGCAGGCCTTCAAATCAGTGGGTGTCAATACTCAAGCGATAATAAGCTTACTGAGGGGGCATAATATCCGTGTGCAATTCGAAAGCGTACCCGGTAACCATTACGCAGACCCCATTCCCCGCCTAAACAAGGCATTTCAAGCCATTTATTCGTGAGTCAGTCAGAATCTCTTTATTGTTGGATGGGGTCTAAATCCGACTCGTTGGCCCATGGATTTGCCTAATTTTTCTTCTGAGCAAAGTTTCTTAATCTCAGTGAATGAGGGAGCCTTACTTTCCAGCACTTCTGCCATGAGCGATTTGCGGACAATATTATCAATCTCATCACCGCTAAAGTCGTAGCGGGCAGCCAAGGTGTGTGCCTGCTCCTGCGTGAGTGCAGCTAATTTGTCTCTCCATATTTTAGAGCTTGTTTAATAAAAAATGTGAACTCAGGGTCGCAGATGTGTCTGCAGCCTCAAAGCTGAGGTGCAGCTGAGAGACATAACAGTAATTTTTGGAAACAAGACTCTCAATGAAGTAAAAAGATAATTTATAAATTATGTGAGAATGTTAAATCACGGCGTCTTTTTGGCTACTTTGACTCGTCTTTCCGGTCACAATGCTCGCATTGCTCCCTGCAAGACAAGACAAATTAGCTCAAAAATACACCGCCCTGACATTCACATTTTTTATTAAACAAGCTCTTAGTCTTTACCTCAACAGTGGGCTTGTCGAAACGGATTTTGAATAGGAAGCGACGCTCGAAGGCTTTGTCAAGATTGTCGGCAAGTTTGGTGGTGGCTATAAAGATGCCGTCAAGGCGTTCCAATTGAATATTTTATGGAGTGTGGTGTCCGAAAGGACACCGACTTATAATAACCCCATACACACGCGGCGATAGCCGTGGGTGTGCGGGGTTGGGTGAGAGTCAAATGGCGTGCGAAGGCCGCCGATTTACTGCTTGTTAATGTACTGGCGACACTTGAACCTATAGCTCAATGTAGTCGCTCCCGGAGGAGGTTGCAATGCGGATTGGAGATTCGTTGAAGAGGCTGATGTAGCTGATAATACCGTCGCCGAAATCGCCGGCTGCGAAGATAGCGCTATCGTTCATAAAAAACTGGTATTCTTCGGCATCAGGGGTTTCAACCTTTTCAAAATGATCATATAGCCCCGAAATATGGTCTGGTATATCTGAAACCTTCATGCCTAATACGATGATATCAACACCCTTGTCGTTAAGGACAAATCCTTCTCTAACCAAAACTTGGTCACTTGTACTCGGGGTTTGTGTTGCATGTGCAAGTGAGACACAGCACATCAACGCAACAATAAAAGAAAAAATTAGCTTCATATTTCAAAATTATTGGTTTACGGCCACAAAGGTAATAAAAAATAAAGATATTCCCAAAATATCAAAAAACGATAATTCGGTGGCCCATATTCAATTGGATACTTGTTGCGAAACTTGTATTTATTATTAAAAAGAGGCTGCTCAATGTGAACAGCCTCTCATAATTATATATCTGATATTCAAATATATATCAATTACTGATGAGTTGTTTATCGACACAATGAAGCACTCGGGCCGGGAACTCCTCCACGAGTTGCAAGTTGTGTGTCGCCATCAATATGGTGTGCCCTTCAGCAGCAAGACGGTGCAGCAGGCTGACTATATTGTACCCGGTCTGGGGGTCAAGATTGCCTGTGGGCTCATCGGCAAGTATAAGGTCAGGCTTATTGAGCAATGCACGCGCTATTACGACACGTTGCTGCTCACCACCGGACAACTCGTGCGGCATTTTATAGCTCTTGCTGAGCATATCTACTTCGCCCAACACCTGCTCAATGCGCTCGTCGCGCTCAGCTTTTGACTTCCAGCCGGTAGCGCGTAGTACAAAGTCAAGGTTGGCGTATGCGCTGCGGCCCTGTAACAACTGGAAATCTTGGAAGACAATACCACAGGCACGGCGCAGTTTGGGTATGTCTTTGCGCTTGATATCGCGTAGTTCAAAGCCCAACACATTGGCCTCACCCTCTTCTATTGGCACATCGGCATACATAGTCTTAAGTAGAGAGCTCTTGCCACTGCCAACCTTACCTACCAAATAGCAAAATTCGCCATGTTCGACACTGAAGGTTACATGCTCAAGTACCACGCGCTGAGCGCGTTCTATCTCTACATCATTATATGATATAATTTTTGCCATCTCTCAGAGCTTGTGAAATAAAGTTTTGCGACAACAAAGTTAGTTTTTTTTGATGAGAATGCCAACTATTTTGTTTTTTTTTGTATTTTTGCATTTCTAAAACATACCGATTGGCCGAGCACACTGTCTGCTTCACATTTGTTCGGGCAATGGTACATTTCCCAATCAAGACCTATTATCAATATATGCCGGATTTCGTACATCTACACGTTCACTCTCAGTATAGTCTGCTCGACGGGCAAGCCTCAATCAAGGGGATTGTCGACAAAGCTGTATCCTTAGGAATGAGGGGTATAGCGCTCACCGACCATGGCAATATGTTCGGTATCAAGGAGTTTTTCAACTACGTAAACAAAGTGAACAAGGGCAAGAGCGATGATGAGAAGTTCAAACCTATACTTGGCTGCGAGATGTATGTCGCCAAGGATGACCTGCACGCGCGTGGCAAGGGTACCAACAAGGGTTACCACCTTATAGTTTTGGCAAAGAACCTGAAGGGGTATCACAACTTGGTGAAGCTTGTGAGCAAAGCATGGACTGAGGGACAATATTATCATCCCCGCACAGACCATAAGGAGCTGGAATTACACAAGGAAGGTCTTATCATATGTTCGGCATGTCTGGGTGGCGAGGTGCCCCAAAAGTTCATGAACGAGGGGCCTGAAAAGGCCGAGGAGGCCATACTTTGGTTTAAGCAGGTCTTCGGCGATGACTATTACCTCGAGCTGCAAAGACACAAGACTGACAAGCCCAATGCCAATACTCGGACCTTTGAAGAGCAGGAGGAGGTAAATCCATTCCTCATTGAAATGGCTCGCAAGCATAATATCAAACTTATCTGCACTAACGACTCCCACTTCGTAAACGAAGAGGATGCCGAGGCGCACGACCGCCTGATATGTATCTCCACACAGAAGCGTTTTTCCGACCCCACACGTATGCACTACACCAAGCAGGAGTGGGTGAAGAGCCAGGAGGAGATGGCAATGATTTTTGCCGACCTGCCGGAGGCTTTGGCCAACACTGTAGAGATACTCAACAAGGTGGAGTTCTACTCTATAGACCATCCCCCCATCATGCCTAATTATGAAATACCGGCTGAGTTTGGCACTGAGGAGGAATATCGCCAACGCCTCACCGAAGAGGATTTGTTTAATGAGTTTACCCGCGACGAGCATGGCAATGTGGTCCTCTCTCAAGAAGATGCGGAAGCCAAAATAAAGAAATTGGGCGGATACGACAAACTGTATCGCATAAAGTTTGAGGCAGACTATCTCAATAAGCTTACCATGGAGGGAGCCAAGAAGCGGTATGGAGACCCTCTGCCGGAGGAGGTAGCCGAGCGATTGCTGTTTGAGCTTCATATCATGAAGACTATGGGTTTCCCGGGCTACTTCCTTATTGTGCAGGACTTTATCAATGCCTCACGCGATAAGCTAGGCGTGAGCATAGGCCCCGGCCGTGGCTCTGCCGCCGGCTCTGCCGCCGCTTATTGCTTGGGTATTACTCAAATTGACCCTATCAAATATGACTTGCTGTTTGAGCGCTTCCTCAACCCTGACCGTATATCATTGCCTGATATCGATGTAGACTTTGATGATGACGGCCGTTACAAAGCTCTGAAATATGTCACCGAGAAATATGGAGAAGAGAAGGTGGCACACATTATCACTTATGGCACAATGGCCACCAAGATGGCTATCAAAGATGTGGCAAAGGTCCTCGACCTTCCCCTATCAGAGTCAAACCGTCTGGCGAAACTGGTTCCCGAGCGCATGGCTGAAGGTAAGGTAAACTTCAAGAATTGCATCAAATTTATCAAGGAGTTTGAAGCTGAAGTGAATAGTCCCAACCCCGTGATTAGGGAGACCATGAAATATGCCCAACAGCTTGAGGGCAATGTGCGCAACATCGGTGTCCATGCCTGTGGTGTAATCATCGGTCGCGATGACATCACCGACTGGGTGCCTGTCTCCACAGCTAAAGACTCTGACGGCTCCAATCTGCTGGTGACACAGTATGAAGGCTCCGTCATTGAGGATACCGGTATGATTAAGATGGACTTCCTCGGGCTAAAGACATTGTCCATCATCATGGAGGCGGTTGAGAATATCAAGCAATCTCGCGGTATCGACATAGACATGGAGAAGATACCGATTGATGATGCCAAGACATATCAACTCTACTGCGAAGGGCGCACTACCGGCACATTCCAATTTGAGTCCGCCGGAATGCAGAAATATCTGCGTGAGCTGCAGCCCTCCAAGTTTGAAGACTTAATTGCCATGAATGCCCTTTACCGCCCGGGTCCTATGGATTATATACCTCAATTCATCGCTCGCAAGCAGGGACGCGAACCCATCATATATGACATCGATATCATGGAGAAGTATCTGCATGACACGTATGGCATCACTGTGTATCAGGAGCAAGTCATGTTGCTGTCGCGCCTGCTGGCCAACTTTACACGTGGTGAGAGCGACGTGCTCCGCAAGGCCATGGGTAAGAAACTGATCGACAAGATGGCGGCTCTGAAGGTGAAATTCCTGCAGGGAGGACAAGCCAACGGACATAAGCCGGAAGTGCTTGAGAAGATTTGGGCCGACTGGGAGAAGTTTGCATCATACGCATTCAATAAGAGCCATGCCACCTGCTATTCATGGGTAGCATATCAGACAGCCTATCTCAAGGCCAATTATCCGGCTGAGTATATGGCCGGTGTGCTGTCGCGCAACTTAGCCAACATCACCAAGCTAACCACCTTCATGGATGAGTGCAAAGCTATGGGTATACCGGTCAAGGGGCCGGACATCAATGAGTCTGTCAATAAGTTTGGTGTCACCAAGAATGGCGAGATACGTTTTGGCCTCGGAGCTGTGAAGGGTGTCGGAGTCAATGCAGTAAACTCCATACTCAAGGAGCGCGAAGCCAATGGGCCCTTCAAGGATATTTTCGATCTTGTGGAGAGGGTCAATATGTCTGCCTGCAACCGCTCAGCCATAGAGAACCTCGCCTTTGCCGGAGCCTTTGATTGCTTCCCGGAGATACACCGCGAGATGTTTGCCAATGACCCCGACAGCCGCGACCCGGGATTTGCCGAGCAGTTGGTACATTACGGACAGCGCTTTCAGGCAGACAAGAACTCTGCCCAAGCATCACTGTTTGATGAATTTGAGACCCTCGAGACTGAGCACCCGGCATACCCAAAGTTTGAGGAATGGGCACCTATCAGACTCCTTGACGAGGAGAAGCGCCTGGTGGGTATGTATCTGTCTGCTCATCCCCTCGATCCATTTTATATGGACCTGGAGTATGGTTGCAACACCAAGTGTGCCAACTTCAAGGATGCTGAGGAGCCGGGGCGCAAGATAACCATGGGCGGCCTTGTCACCGGTCTCCAGGAGCGCTTCAGCAAGAAAGGCTCACCATGGGGCATCCTGTCAATCGAAGACTTCAGCGGCAAAGCGGAGATCAGGTTGTTTGGCAAGGCATATCTGGAGTACAAACATTTCGGTGTGCCCGGCACATCAATCTTCTTGACAGCTGAATTTCAGCCCGGCAGGTATGACCCCACCCGTGTAGACTTCAACATCAACAACATACAGCTCCTCTCCGAGATGCAGGGCAAGACCATAAGCGGATTGCAATTGCAGGTGCGTCCGGAAGATTGCCGCCCCGAGCTCAAGGATATCCTCAAAGCGAACTTATGTCCCAAGGGAGAACCGGGCGCTGACCTCAAGTTTGAGGTATATGATGAAGAGCGCAAGCAGAGGTATCATCTGCAGAGCCGCCAACTCATACGCATAGACCGCAATCTCACCGAGGCCCTCAACGATATGGAGATACCTTTTAAGGTGCTGTGTAACTAACTATATTTCAGTTAAATATTATTATCCAAGAGTTTTTTAAAACCAAATAATTTGCGTAATAGAAAATATTTAGCTAATTTTGGCAAATCTTATCGTCTACGGACACCAGCATGTGCCAATGGCATAATCTATTCAAAGAAAACTTAACTTTAAAACCAATAATAACATGGCAATTCATTTTACAGACGAAAGCGCTCGCGCAGCAATTGAGTCCGGCAAGCCGGTAGTGATAGATTTCTGGGCTGAATGGTGTGGTCCCTGCTTGAAGCTCGGCCCCGCAGTCGAGGAGCTTGCTGAGAAATATGATGGACAAGCTGTCATCGGCAAAATTAATGTTGACGAGAACGACGAGATCTCCACTGAGTATCGTGTCCGCAATATACCTACTGTCATCTTTATCAAGGATGGCAAGCTGGTAGACCGCACAGTAGGTTTTGTACCCTACTCAGAGCTTGAGGCTAAACTGCAGTCAATTCTCTAATATCCGCGTCTTGGCTCCCAAAGGGTCCAAGACGGAAAGGTTAGCTACATAAATTTAACTCTAACCTTTATTAAGTGGCTGCTCAATTTAAATTGAACTTTATGCCGAGCGAATTTTTGAACAGATTTTGCAAGTTGAAGAAGGAGTTATGCGGGCATAACGACTGATAAGACTTGGCAAAAGATGCCAAAAAGGCGCCGGGATAAAGGCCTCTAAATACAAATGAGCATAGCTACATAAAGTTTAATTTAAATTGAGCTGACACTTAATCTTTACGAATTTAAACACTATCTCCGGGTGGAATGCAATTGGGCACTCCACCCTTTTTTTATCGCATCATCAACAAAAGCAGAGAATAACAGGGATGATATTGCGCAGGTAAGGGCAAATCAAGCAAGAGATTTTTATAAAAATTGTGTCTTATGTTATTAAACATGTGCCATAGACTGAATTTTATTTGAATTTCAGATAACTTTTTTGTAATTTTGTGTGTTTCTTAATTAGAGCACTCTCTCCAATGGTAAATAAGCTGTAGTTTTATTTACAGATTTTCTGTCGGCCTTATCAACGAACTTATAGCTCTTGGTGCCGCAGATTGAGTGTGTGATACCCCTCTTCTCCTCACCTAACATTTCTTGATTAAGTGGCTGTTCAATTTAAATTGAACTTTATGCCGAGCGAATTTTTGAGCAGATTTTGCAAGTTGACGAAGGAGTTATGCGGGCATAACGACTGAGTAAACTTGACAAAAGATGCCAAAAAGGCGCCGGGACAAAGAGTTCAAAATACAAATGAGCATAGCCACATAAAGTTTAATTTAAATTGAACAGACACTTATACCTAAAATTATAATATATAATGAGCTATCTGAAGTTTGACAAGAGCCTGATGATAAATCTGGAGCAAAGTCTGCCTAAGGAGATGCTGCGTACCAACAAGAGTGGTGCTTATCACTGCACCTCGATTGTGGGATGTAATACGCGTAAACAGCATGGTCTTCTCGTCATACCCATACCGGATATGGACGATAAGGCCCATGTTTTGCTATCTTCGCTTGACGAGACCGTGATACAGCACGGCGCCCCATTCAATCTCGGACTCCACCAATATGGCGAAGGGATATTCAACCCCGGAGGCCATAAATATATTAGAGAGTTCAACTGCGAGAGTGTGCCAACCCTTACATTCCGTGTAGGTGGTGTCATTCTCACCAAAGAGAAGGTGTTTATCTCGCACGAGAATCGTATCCTCATCAAGTACACTCTGAAGGATGCACACTCACCTACAACACTCCGCTTCCGCCCCTTCCCGGCTTTCCGCAATGCCAATGATCTGTGTTTGGAGAATGATGCCCTCGACAAGACCATGCGAGTGTGCAAGGGGGGGATGAGTTGCTGCCTGTATCCCGGCTACCCGGCATTGTACATGGAGTTTAACAAAGAGTCTAAATGGGTGGATGACCCCTATTGGTACAAAGGTATTGAATACTATAAAGACCGCGACAGAGGTCTGCCTTACAAGGAGGACCTGTACTCCCCGGGCTACTTTGAGCTCCCTATCATGAAGGGTGAGAGTGTGATATTCTCTGCGTCCACATTTGAGTGCGACCCGGCAGAGTTTGAGAAGACATTTGAGGATGAGCTGAAGACTCGCACATGTCGCACCAGTTTCTATAACTGCCTCAAGAACGCTGCCAAGCAGTTCTATCTGAAAAAGAAGTCCGGCACATATATTATGGCCGGCTATCCATGGTATAACGTGCGCAGCCGCGATGAACTGATAGCTCTCCCGGGCTGTACCCTGGCCATTGACCACCGGGAGGATTTTGAAATAATCCTCAGCACATTCCTCAAGGCGCTGTATAAGTATATAGATGAGGGTATCAAAGATGCCACCATCAAGGAGATTGACCTGCCGGATATACCCCTGTGGACAATATGGGCTATACAGCAATATAAGCACACTTTTGGCATGGATGTCTGCCGTGAGAAGTACGGAACAGATATCAAACGCCTTGTAGAAGCTATTATCAACCATAAAGTGCCCAACCTGCGCCTTGATGACAATGGCCTGGTGTACAGCGACGGCCGCAATGTGCCGGTGACATGGCTCTCTGCAAGCATTGATGGCAAGCCCATAATACCTCGCAGCGGGTATATAGTTGAGTTTAACGCATTATGGTATAATGCCCTCAGCTTCCTGCTCGATATGTATGCAGAGGATGTGGTCGGCACTATCGACAATCCGATGCTCACCGCCCTTAAGACTAAATGTGGCGAAGCATTTATCGACACCTTCCTCAACGAATACGGTTACTTGTATGACTATGTGGATGGCAACTATGCCGACCTGCAGGTTCGCCCCAATATGGCGATTGCCATAGGTCTGGATTATAGCCCGTTAGATCGCCGTCAACGCCGCAAGGTGCTTGACTTTGTGACCCGCGAGCTGCTCACCCCAAAGGGTCTGCGCTCCTTGTCGCCCAAGAGTGAGGGCTACACACCCAACTATGTGGGTGGCCCCATAGAGCGTGAATATGCAGTGCACAGAGGGCCGGCACGTCCGTGGCTCTTCGGCTTCTATGCTGATGCCTATCTGCGAGTATTCGGATACAGCGGTGTCGGCTTTATTGAGAGACAGATGATAGGCTTTGAAGACGAGATGTCTGAAGGCTGTATCGGCTCCCTCTCAGAGATGTATGATGCCAATCCGCCCTTTAAGGGACGTGGCGCCGTGTCTACAGCTAAGAATGTGGGTGAGATACTCCGCACTCTTAAGCATGTGAAGAGACTTAACAAACAACAGCAAGAACAAGAAACTCACTCTGACGTATGAAAGCATTAATGTTTGGATGGGAGTTTCCTCCCCACATCCTTGGTGGTCTCGGCACAGCCAGCTATGGTCTGAGCAGAGGTATGCACAATTGCGGCAATATGGATATCACCTTCGTCATACCCAAGCCATGGGGTGACGAAGACAAGTCGTTCGCTCAAATCATCGGCTGCAACGACACACCGGTGGCTTGGCGTGACGTGAGTCGCGAGTATGTGGAGTCACGCATAGGCAATGTGATGAGCCCCGACTTGTACTTCGCACTGCGCGACCATATTTATGCCGACTTCAACTATATGAAGCTCAATGACCTGGGCTGTATAGAATTCTCAGGCCGATATCCTGACAACCTGCTGGAGGAAATCAACAACTACTCCATAGTGGCAGGTGTGATAGCGCGCACCATCCCCTGCGACATAATACACTCTCACGACTGGCTCACTTATCCGGCCGGTATTCATGCCAAGAAGGTGACCGGCAAGCCGCTGGTGATACATGTGCACGCCACAGACTTTGACCGCTCTCGCGGAAATGTCAACCCTACCGTCTTCGCTATTGAGAAAGAGGGAATGGAGTTTGCCGACCATATTATCACAGTATCTAATCTGACTCGTCGCACCGTAATTGAGAAGTATGGCATTGACCCGGCCAAGGTGACTACAGTACACAATGCTGTGGTGCCCCTAAGCGAGGAGCTGCTATCTATCCCCAAGCCGGAGAACAAGGAAAAAGTAGTCACCTTTCTGGGGCGTATCACTATGCAGAAAGGCCCGGAATACTTCGTGGAGGCCGCCGCTAAGGTGCTGAAGAAAAATCATAATGTACGCTTCGTAATGGCCGGGAGCGGCGATATGATGGACGATATGATAGACCTGGCGGCTCGCCGAGGCATTGCTGACAGATTTCATTTCACCGGCTTCTTGAGAGGCAAACAGGTATATGAGATGCTCAAAGCCTCTGACGTGTACATCATGCCGTCAGTTTCTGAGCCTTTCGGTATTTCTCCGCTCGAGGCAATGCAGATGGGCGTTCCATCCATTATATCAAAGCAGAGCGGTTGCGCCGAGATACTCAACAATGTAATCAAGACAGACTATTGGGACATTGACGCAATGGCCGATGCCATCCACTCCATCATATCATACCCGGCTATGTATGAGAGCCTTAAGTATGAAGGGATTGAGGAGATGAAAGGTATCACATGGGAGAAGGCCGGACAGAAGGTAATTAATATCTACAAGACCCTGACCGACGCTCGCTAAATATGAAGCGGTTTGCACCTTATGCATGGGTGAGTAACCTACTTCAATGTCACACCACACATAGAAAAAGAAAAAATTATGAAATCAGTTTGTTTTTATTTCCAGATACATCAGCCATTCCGTCTGAAACGCTATCGTTTCTTCGACATAGGCCGCGACCACTATTACTATGATGACTTCGCCAATGACGACATCATCACCCGTGTGGCGCACAATAGTTACATACCCATGGCAGAGACACTGCTCGACATGATCGAGAATAGCGGTCATAAGTTCAAATGCGCCATCTCCATCACCGGTACAGCCATAGAGCAGCTACAGCAGTATGTCCCCGAATTCATTGACCTGCTCAAGAAGCTCTCCGATACTGGTTGCTGCGAGTTTCTGGCCGAGACATTCTCACACTCTCTGGCAAGCCTGCAAGACACCGAAGAGTTCGTCCGCCAAGTCAAGGTGCATGACCACATAATTCAGATGCTCTTTGGCCAAAAACCAAAAGTGATACGCAACACAGAGCTCATATTTGATGATGACATAGCTTGCGTGATGGCCTCCATGGGCTATAAGGGTGCCATTACAGAGGGAGCCAAGCATATCCTCGGCTGGAAGAGTCCAGACTATCTGTATCGCTCGGCAGCCGCTCCTAAGCTCAAGCTCCTGCTTAAGAATGACAAACTATCTGACGACATCTCTCGCAACTTCTCTAACCATGAATGGTCTGAGTATCCGTTGACCGCCGACAAGTACATCGATTGGATTGCCGCACTGCCGGAAGATTGCCAGATAGTCAATCTGTTTATGTCAATGGAGACCTTCGGCGAGTTCCAACGCCGTGAGAGCGGTATCTTTGACTTCATGCGCGCTCTGCCTCGCTTTGCTGCCGAGAAAGGCATCTCATTCATGACTCCCACAGAGGCTGTCACCAAACTCAAACCGGTGGGCGATATCTCAGTGCCCTACCCCATGTCATGGGCCGATGAAGCTCGCGATGTCTCTGCCTGGAAGGGTAACTTGCTGCAGAACGAGGCTCTTGATAAACTCTACTCAATAGCCGAGCGAGTGAATATGTGCTCAGACAAGCGTCTGAAGCAGGATTGGGACTATCTGCAAAGCTCCGACCACTTCTACTACATGAGCACCAAGAATTTGGCTGACGGCACTGCACACGCCTCTTTCAGCCCTTACGAGAGCCCATACGCCGCCTTCACCAACTATATGAATGCACTGGCCGACTTTATAGTACGTGTAGAGGAGCAGTATCCTCTGGAGATTGAGAACGAAGAGTTGAACTCTCTTTTGCTCACCATACGCAATCAGGCTCAGGAGATTGAGATACTCAACCGCGAGGTGAAGCAGCTGCGCAACAATATTCTCACTGCCGATGACACCAACAACACTGCCGTCAAAGTTGAGGAAAAGCGGGCAGCCAAAACACCCGCAAAAAAGTCAAAAGCCCAAAAGCCTGCTGCTCCCAAAGCTGTAAAATAACTCGTACAATAACCTGTATTCGCAAGTTATCCTGTAAACCTTAACAAGCTGTAATTCGCAGGGCTACGCACGCCTTTTGTCTGACTATCCAACCCCGCACACCCACGACTATCGCCGCGTGTGTACGGGGTTATTATAAGTCGGTGTCCTTGCGGACTCCCCTCTCCATAACATATTTAATTGGATACACCTTGCACTTGAACGGATAATAAAAGCCACGCAAGCATGTACTTGCGTGGTTTTATTATCCGTGCGGTTTGATATCTTGATACCTTTATGCCTGCTGGGTAGTGGGAGCTATCAGCTTATAGCCCTTGCCATGTATATTGATGATTTCTATGGCAGGATCATCTTTGAGCAGTTTGCGGAGCTTGGTGATATACACGTCCATGCTGCGGGCATTGAAGTAGTTGTCGTCAACCCAAATATTCTTCAGGGCATAATTACGTTCAAGAATATCGTTCATGTGAGCGCATAGCAATACAAGGAGCTCGCTCTCTTTGGTAGTCAATTTCTTTGTCACATCGCCAATTACAAGTGTCTGTTTCTGAGTATCAAAGGTAAACTGGCCGATACGATACATAGTGATTTCTTTCTCCTTCTTGCCGCGCACACGGCGCAGAATGGCACTGATACGTGACACCAACTCCTCCATTGAGAAGGGCTTGGTGAGGTAATCGTCAGCACCGAGATGGAAACCTTCAAGTATATCTTCCTTCATATTGCGGGCCGTGAGGAATACAATGGGCACATCTGCATTGACAGCACGTATCTCTTGTGCAAGCGTAAATCCATCCTTCTTAGGCATCATTACATCAAGCACACACAGGTCATATTTATTCTTCAAGAACGCCTTGTAACCCTTTTCACCATCCGGGCATAAATCTACTATATACCCCTTTGCCATGAGGAACTCACGCAGGAGCATCCCGAGGTTTTCGTCGTCCTCACAAAGGAGGATTGTCAATTTGTCGTCCATAGTTATATTCGTTTATTATTTTTCTTATTTAGGATATTTTAAGTTAAAACAATTAGAACTGTAAAAAGTTGTTCATTAAACTCGTTATTTTAACATTAAATGTTTGTTACGCATCGGCCACAGGCAGTGTTATATAGAAAGTGGTGCCAACTCCGAATTCGCTCTCTACCTTGATATGGCCCTTTAGTTGTGTTATAATTTTGTAAACATAGGCCAGACCGAGGCCGAAGCCCTTGACATCATGCCGGTTTCCGGTAGGCACACGATAGAATTTCTCAAATATCTTCTTCAAGTGCTCCTTGCGTATACCGATACCATTGTCCTTGATTGTGATTTCAAGCTCTTTGCTTGACGGGTTGCGAGTGCTTATGTCCAGCTGCGGCTCTACATCCTCGCGCATATACTTCACCGCATTGTCCAGAAGGTTGAATAGTACATTGGTAAAGTGCATCTCGTCTACATAAACTATAGGGTCGGTAGCCGTCAGGTCCATATTTAGCCGGCCCCCATATTTCTCCACTTTGATTTTAAACGAGTTGACCACCTGCTCTATCACGGAGTTGGCATCTACATAGTCCAACTTTAGGTTGGGACCTCCCTTGTCGAACATTGACATCTGCAAAACCTTCTCTACCTGGAACCTCAGGCGCTTGCTCTCGGCTGTGATCACATCCGAGAGATGCTTCAGCATAGTCGGGGATTTGCGGACAGAGTCATCTGCCAACATTTGCCCGGCAAGCGATATGGTAGATATCGGCGTCTTGAACTCATGCGTCATGTTGTTGATGAAGTCATTCTTCATCTCTGTAACGCGCTTTTGCCGGAATGCCAATATGATGGTGTACAGGAAGACTATAAGCAGAATAGCGGTAAACGCCAATGTCGGAATTAAGAATCGAATGGAATTAAAGATATAATCACCGCGGGTGGGGAAGTAAACGCGCAGGTAATAATGACTGTTACTTGTTGGGAACAGCATCTGCGTGTACACATCCTTGCTGTTGTCCGGTGCATCATATCCGCCGGACTTATATATTGTGGAATTGACCGTGGAGAGCTTTATCTCGAAGGGTAATTCTACACCGCATGATTTCAACTCTTCGGCCAGCTTCTTGCGCACCATAGTAGAGTCTGCTCGCTCAGTGGGCAGGCGCCGAGGAGCTTCTCTCATGATATTGAGTATCACCTCATTGAGCAGACCTTTTTGATACAGATATTGGCTTCTAATTATCTCTTGCGCACGCTTATAGTGATTTTGTATACCTAAAGGTGCTGAAATTAGAGAGTTGTTGTCCGGCTGCAAGGAGAAGTATAAAGTAGTATCCACAGTCTCGGCGGTGGGTACGGTAGCATAATCTGAATAAAAGGCTGCTTCAATATCTTGGATATCTTCCTCAAGATAATGAAGTGTCTCTTGCCTTTCAAGATAAGCCGCGGTGGCTGTCAGCGAGCGGCGCACATTCTCAGTAAACTGCTCGTTGCGCATGCGGCTCATACGCTCCATATACATAATCTGAATGTATATCAGACCACCAAAAGTGAGAGCCATCACCACCGTGAGTATCCAAATAATATACTTTTTCATTTACAATTATTAACAACTATCGCCGTATATGGTTCTGTTAAACGGGTTTTAACATTCAAATGCAAAATTAACAATTAAATGTGAAAATACCAAAAGAAAATTTATGTCCGGTCAAAAGTGGCGATTTTTTCAGATTCCATAATCAGGAAGGGGGATGGGTATATCTGCAACCAAGAACTTGGATGATATCTTATATTCATCCTCCGTAATGGCATCCATTACCTGTATCAGCTTGGTGTAGCGCTGATCAAACTCGGGTACAAAATCATGGTGTCCCTCCAGATCTACCGCTTTCAGCAGATCCCCAATGGTGAAAGTATGTAAGTCTACAGCAGGGGCTATCCCCTCGCGCTCTTCCTCCAAGAGTACATAATACACTACCCCGGCATTGTGCATTTTCTCCACAATGTCTCCCAACATACGTATCGGCAACCCATAACATTGAGACATCTCCCCTATCGTCATTGGCTTTTGGTTGAGCTTGAAGCGAGTAGCAATCACTGCTGCGGCAGCTACTGTCAGCTTACGCGTATAAGTGGGTGACACATCCTTGATATCGGCCGTAAAAGTGGAATGGAATATATTTTGCATCGAGAAGGTGAGTGTGCACCCAAACAAAAGTATCAACCAACTTATCTGCAGCCATATCAGCAACAACGGCAGGAAGGCAAACGACCCGTAGATAGCATTATATTTGGTGACATAAACGGTACCCGTGATAAGGAGCACCTGCACTATCTGAAATGCAATGCCACTTATTACCCCGGAGATAGCCGCATACTTGAGATTGACTGTGGTATTGGGTATTAACAGGTATGACAATGTGAAAGCCACACACACGAGTAAGAAGGGAGCACAATCAAGTAAAAAGGAGATGACAGCCGAGTTGGCCAAATCGCCAAACAAGACATCAAACATCGTGCTCATAAACACATTGATACCGGCGGCACAAACCATGAGGATAGGCACTAAAAGGCATATAGCGGTGTAGTCGGTAATCTTGCGATACAGGGTGCGACCCTGCTTAACCCCCCAGAGGTTATTGAATTCATTTTCAATATTGGAGAGCAACGAAATCAGTGTCCACAACAGGAAGACAATACCAATACCCACAAACACCCCTTGAGAGGCTTGTTTCAGATATGAGTCTACAAAGCTTATCGCAGTAGACATAGCTTGATGCTGTGCCGGGAAGAATTTATATAATTCCTCTTGTAACAAGTCCTGCAGATTAAAGCCACGACCTATAGCAAAAAGTAATGCGAAGGCAGGGACAATGGCCAGCAGGGTACTGTAAGTCAATGAGGCGGCTCGGCTTTGCAAATCAGAATCCATGAAGGTGCGTATCGAGAGGTTTAGTATCTTCACAGTGCGCACTTTCAGGGAGTCCGACGGGTCGCGCCACACCCCCTCCCAGCAATATTTTGCTATGGACAGGCATTTATAATACAGGCTCTTACATTTATCAATAAGCTTCTTCATAATCGGTCAAGGTATAGATTTCAAAGGAATGCGCTCAAGAGCACAAATATTATCAGTATGGGGGCGATGTATCGCAGTATGAACCTCACTGCCGGATACAGGCGTACCTTGAGAGAGCCATGATTTGTCAGCTGATCTTTAAGCAATGTCTTGGGAGCAAACCATCCCATAAACAGACACACCAGGATAGAAACTATCGGAAGCATATAATTGTTGGTCACAGTGTCAAGCAAGTCAAATATGTTCATGTCAAACAACTTGACATCACTCAGCGGACCGAAGGACAATGTACACACACCGCTGAAGATGAAGAGGGGCAGCATCACAATCATTGTAGCTGCAAATCGGCCTTTCTTAAATCTATCCTGCACAAAGCGAATTGATACTTCGGAGATTGATATAGTGGAAGTTAAGGCTGCAACCAATAGTGAGAAGAAGAACAAAATACTCCACAATTGTGTCATTCCCATGTGTGCAAATACCTCGGGCAGGGTGACGAAGACCAGTGTGGTGCCACGTATATCGGCCCCCTGCAGATTAAAACTCGTAATGGCAGGGAAGATGATAAAGCCCATGAGCACAGCAACCAACAGATCAAGCAGCGAGACAGTGATTGCCGTGCTTGTAAGATTTGTCTCGTGCGGATAATATGCTGAATATGTTATGAGTATACCCATACCCAAGCTCAAAGAGAAAAATGCCTGACCCAGGGCACTAACTATTACCTCGGGAGTGATTTTACTGAAATCAGGGCTTAGAAAGAAACTCAATCCCTCCGCGGCTCCGGACATCGTACAACTCACAATTGCAAAGGCCACAAGGAGCAAGAAAAGTATAGGCATCAATATGTTTGAAATTTTCTCAATCCCCTTGCGCACGCCGCCCAATAATATAGCGATGTTGATGGCTATCATGGCGTATGTGCAGATGAGTGGACCCTCCACCCCGCAGATATATTGCTCCATGTGTTCATGGAAGGATGCCTCCATAGCATGGCCGCCGGCAGCTGACGTGACGTCATACAAGTGTCCGGAGATGGATTGCATGAGATACTCCAGAGTCCATCCGGCCACCACCATATAAAAGCAGCATATCAGATAAGAAGCGAGTATAGAGAGAGCGCCGGCACCCCACCAGGCACTCTTAGGGACAAAGCGCTTGAATACACCTATGGCGTCACTTTGTCCGCCTCGTCCGAGGGCAAACTCCGCAAGCATAACCGGTATACCCAAAATGAGTACACATAATATGTAGACCAACAGGAAAGCGGCTCCTCCATTTGCCTGTGTCTCAGCAGGGAACCTCCAGATATTACCTAACCCCACAGCTGAGCCCACTGTGGCTGCTATGAGTCCTATTTTAGACCCGAATTTCTTGATTTCTGCCATTGTTTATCGCCTTAGTTAGAGAGTTAGAGAATTAGACCAAATCTCATAAAATTTTTAAGGCTTGGGGGCGGTTTTGGTCGAAGGATTTTTGCAAGTTGAGGATAGAGCAATGCGGGCATTGCGACTGACGAGACTTGGCCAAAATCACCGGCCAAAACCGGACCGCTACTAACTTTAAAACATTTTACAAGATTCCCGGGTATTTGTTTAATATTAATTATATACGTTAATAATATCTTCTTAAGGCTATTTTAGTAGCAAAGTCACCTTTTATCTCGCATCCTTAGGCTCTTTTTATCCTTTGGCCCAATCAAATAGCTCGCTATGTTCCTTCGCCTACAGGCCAAAAATAGCTCCAAGGCCGCGACCCCTATGCCTTAAAATTTTTATGAGATGGGGTTTTAGAATGTGTGGATATTATAAAAGCCACCGTGAGATGCCGCGGTGGCTTCTATAAAAGGTGTGAGAATTTGTTGCTCATTTAATAGTATTTGGCAATTTCTGCCTCGAGGTCAGCAGCTGAGGTGACACCGGACGTGCGCCACTTAAGCTCTCCACCCTTGAATATCATCAGGGTAGGCACTGACCTCACATTATATTGAGCTGCAAGTGCTTGATTCTTATCTATATCCACGGTCAAGATACGAGCTTTATCGCCCAGCTTGCCGCTTAACTCCTCAAGTATGGGATGCATCATCTTGCAGGGGCCACACCATGTAGCGAAGAAGTCTACCAATACCGGCTTGTCGGCATTAATTATATCAACAAATTTTTCCATAGTAAACCAAGTTTAATAGTTTCATTCTTTAATCAGCCATGGCAAAATAGCCCAAAGCTGACACTTATAAAACGTTAACAAGGCCAAATAGTTCATTTTGCAGAAATGGGTTTAAGACCTGCACATTATTAAACTTTAAAACTCTTGGGGTGTTTTATTATAAAACTTGGTATACTATGAAAAAGCAAATCACACGCGAGGCTGCTCTGGCCTATCATGAATATCCATTTCCGGGCAAAATAGAGATAATGCCCTCAAAACCTTATTCTACACAACGAGACCTGAGTCTGGCATATTCTCCCGGTGTGGCTTACCCTTGTGAAGCTATCAAGGATAATCCTGAGGATGCATGGCTTTATACAGGGAAGGGTGACCTGGTGGCTGTTATCTCAAACGGCACCGCTGTGCTCGGCCTTGGCAACATAGGCGCGTTGGCTGCTAAGCCGGTAATGGAGGGTAAAGCATTCTTATTCAAGATATTCGGCGGGCTCAACTCTATAGACATTGAGCTCGACACCACGGATGTAGATGAGTTTGTGCGCACAGTAAAAGCTATGGCTCCCACTTTCGGAGGTATTAATCTTGAGGACATCAAAGCTCCGGAATGTTTCGAGATTGAGAGGCGTATCAAGGCTGCTTGCGACATACCGGTGATGCATGATGACCAGCATGGCACTGCTATTGTCACAGCTGCCGGAATGATTAACGCACTGGAACTGCAAGGCAAAAGGATAGAAGATGTTAGGATGGTGGTCAATGGAGCCGGCTCTGCTGCCGTGGCTTGTACAAATATGCTTATAAGCCTGGGCATGAAGCAGGAGAACATCGTGATGTGCGATTCCAAAGGTGTGATACGTCGTGGAAATCCGCGTCTTACCCCCATCAAGGCAAAATTCGCCACCGGTAGGGACATATCTACATTAGCGGAGGCTATGGTGGATGCCGATGTCTTCCTGGGGCTGTCTGTCAAGGACACTGTCACACGCGAAATGGTGCAGTCGATGGCTCCAAAGCCCATAGTGTTTGCTTTGGCTAATCCTGACCCCGAAATCTCATACAGCGAGGCCAAGGCTGCTCGCATAGACCTGATATTCGCGACGGGGAGAAGTGACTATCCCAACCAGATAAACAATGTGCTCTGCTTCCCCTATCTGTTCAGGGGCGCACTCGACACACACGCCAAGAGCATCAATGAGGAGATGAAGCATGCTGCTGTCTATGCTATAGCCGCCCTGGCTCATGAAGATGTGCCTGAGGAGGTATGCAAGGCTTATCACTGCGAGGGTGAAATAAAATTTGGCCCTGAGTACATTCTGCCGACAGCCTTCGACCCAAGACTGCTGCCTAATGTATCCTCAGCTGTGGCTAAGGCAGCCATGGAAAGTGGTGTGGCACGCCATAATATCGATGATTTTTATGCTTATAAGAAGGGCTTGACGGCAATGCTCAGAGAGGAGAACCGCGAGTTCCAAGCCATAGAGCAAGTCATCAAACAACAACGCGATGCTGCTGCCGCACTCACTTTAAACCAATAGGTTAAAGCTTTGCTACCGAGGCGTATGCCACAGGAGCATTTGCGCATGCCCTTTGTGCTGATATGAGGTCGGGATATATACCATAGAATGATGACCCACTCCCACTCATAGAGGCATAGAGGGCTCCCTGTTCATATAGATATTGCTTTAGCCATCGCAGGGAGGGATGCAGGTGAAACATTGAGGTCTCGAAGTCATTGACCAACAATTCTCGCCACTCGCCGATTGGGTAATTAATAATTCGGCTTATAGGCACATCGGACTCTTTTGGTGTAACATATTTGAAAGCCTGACCAGTGCTTATATCCTCTTTGGGCTTAACCACAGCAAGCCAAAAGCCACTCAAATTTAGATCTATCGGTTGAAGCTGCTCACCCACTCCCGAAGCCAAACATGGGGTGTTGATGATGAAGAAAGGGCAATCGGCACCGAGACTGAGCGCCATTTGCAAAAGCTCAGATTGAGTAAGTGGCCGCTCAGCCAATTCGTTTAGCGTAATAAGTGTAAATGAAGCATCGGCAGAGCCACCCCCCAAACCGGCCTGCGATGGGAGATGTTTATCCAACCGGATGCTCACCGGGGGCAGGCTGTCATTATGGCTGCGATATAATTGCAAGGCACGCCATACGAGGTTATCCTCGGGGGCACAGTCAAGCTGTGAGCCGGTCATCTCAATGGAGTCTTTCGTGTCGGGCACTATATCCAAGATATCCGACAGGCTTCCCGGGTCAGAGGGTGTACCGGCCAATGTACCAACAGGATAGAATACAGTAGATAAATCGTGATATCCGTCCGGGCGCTTCCTGAGCACATTGAGCCCAAGATTTATTTTTGCATTTACAAACTTTATCATACTGCAAAATTACAATTTTTCCATATAATTTCGTAATTTTGCGACGTGAATATCAATCGAGAAATTTTCAGGATAGCAATCCCGGCAATTGTGAGCAATATCACAGTACCATTATTGGGGCTTGCTGACACCACCATATCGGGCCATTTGGGGTCCGAAATATATCTGGCGTCAATATCTGTTGGCACCATGATGATTAACGTGATGCTATGGTGTTTCGGCTTTTTGCGTGCAGGTACATCCGGTATGACAGCTCAAGCATACGGAGCCAAGGATGTGAGACGTCAACATGAATTGTTCAGCAGCTCACTCGCTTTAGGTCTGTTGTTAGGCCTACTGTTGATGCTGTTGCAGATACCTATGGCTTGGCTGTTACTGAAGATTATATCTCCGGATACGGCAGTTACCACTCTTGCCGGGGAATATTTCCACATCATGATATGGAGCATGCCGGCAGTATTGGGCACCATGGCAGTGAGTGGATGGTTTTTGGGTATGCAGTCGAGCACCTATCCCATGATAATAGCGATATTTACCAACGTGGTGAATATTGTGCTGAGTGTTGTCTTGGTATTTGCATGCCATTACGGGTTCAAAGGCACAGCCATAGGCACATGTCTGGCTAACTGGTTGGGCTTCATATTGGCATTGTTGATGGTCAAATATTTCAACAAGGGGAAGTTGCCGTTAAGCTCGCTTCGTGAGGTATTCACTCTCAGAGGAAAAGGGCGCTTTTTTAGAGTAAATTCAGACATCTTCCTCCGGTCAATGTGCATAATGTCTGTGAGCCTTGGTATGACAGCTTTCGGTGCAAAATCCGGGTCACTAACACTCGCAGTCAATGCGGTGATGATGCAATTCTTCATGTTCTTCTCCTATTTCATGGATGGGTTTGCCTTCAGTGCAGAGGCTTTAACGGGCAGATGTGTAGGCAGTCGCGACCATGGCATGTTGCGCAGGGTGGAACACGCTTTATCTCTGTGGGCAGTGGCAATGGCTGTCCTGTTTACATCATTATATGCCCTGTTTTGGCCCCAAATATGCCACTTCATTACCACAGAGGCAGATGTGCTTGCCGGTATAGATGAATACCATATATGGCTGATCATGATGCCGTGCATCACAGTGGCCGCGTTTATCTACGATGGTATGTACATAGGTCTCACTGCTACCCGATTGATGTTGATAGCCACTGCTTGCGGCACTGCGATATTCTTCTTGTTTAATATGGTAGTGCAGACAGAATATGGCCCAATAGAAGCCAACAATATGCTGTGGGCCGCATTCCTGTCATATCTGCTAATTCGCAGCATCGCTCTGGGCTCCCTTTACCGTAATGCTGTCCATAAGATTTTTGGGCAAAATACGGCTATTTCCTAATATCAGGCGTAGCTGTGAAGGCCGGGCAACAAATAGTTGGCGCCGAAGTAGGTAAACAGTACCGATAGTATAGCTACCAATAGATAGATGTGCAGTATGCGCGGCTTGCGCAAGCAGCTCAGATTTACGGGGAACAGCTTTGATTTTGGGACAGCCCAGTGCAATGGCACGGAATATATAATGAGTGTGATTAAAGCACATGTTTCTTTAGGATCCCAACCCCAATAGCGTCCCCATGACTGGTTAGCCCATACAGCACCGACAAAAATGCCGGCAGCCAACAGGAAGACTGCAGGCAGAAGAATAATGCGATTAGTGCGACTCAATTGCTCTTGCTTGTCAACCTCCTTGCTGCATAGCCCTACACAGGACAATATAGCCATGAGCATGAACAGGACGTATGATGTCATCACGAGCATAACGTGTACTGATAGCAGCGGGCTTGCCAACACGGGCATCAACGCACCAATCTGTGGGGTCTTGCCGGCCATTGCTGCTACAAACATAGCCATGGCACCTACAGCTGTCAACGCACCTTTGAGAGTATATCCGCGACAAATTACTGCCCCAAGCAATGCCGCTAACGACATAAACATCATTGTCTCGGGGCCATTGGAGAGGGGCAAATGATTGCCTATCCACCACAACAGCCCCATGATCGCTGCCACATAGATGAAAAGTAGCAATGAAATGCCGGTCAAACTGATGCGTGAACTTTTGCGCACACTCTTTTCTTTTAAACCCAAAAACAAGTATACGCCGGCAAGAATAAGAGCCACAATACCGGCCCACAGAGGGCGGCAGGCATTGTTATAGATGCGCTCGGCCTGCATCTTGGCTTCTGAGGGGAGGTTTGCCACACCGGCATACTTTCGCTGACCTTCTATCAAAGATGTTATCAACTCATTTGCTTCGATGTTCTTACCATGCATGAGCAACTCCTTCATATGGCTCATTGTAGTCTGCATGAATGTCCATTGCTCAAGCGACATCTGCGATGGACGGCGCCCGGTGAGCGACAGCCATTCCGTGTGACCATCAGCAGCTATGTAGGGATATATCTTGAAGGCTTCGCCGGTGCCAAGCCAGCGTATGAGGGCGCGACGCTCGGCCTCGGTCTTCTCCTTTTTGGTGAGATGTTGCGGATCTTCGGGCACGGCATATTCTGTGTGTGTCGCATTATAGTCGCGCTCCCAGATGTCATAATAAAAAAGCCAACCGCTGAGTACCTGCTCGGGTGTCATACCCTTATACGAGCCTGAGCCATATAGTTTGGAGGTGACATCATGAGCCATGGTCTGTATGGGGCAAATGCGGTCATTCCAATAAACGTATGCTTTGCCAAGATTGGCTGCCAAGGGACGCTGCATGCAAGGTAAATCGGTGTCAGCGGCTGAGGCCGTGCTACAAGCGAGCAGGAGCATAACACCAAGTGTGACGCGTTTATGAAGCAACGCACGCCATGCAGTCTTCTTTTGGAAAAAGAACCCGATCATACCTAACCCCAAGAGGAGGTAGCCGAGATAGGTGATGCCGGTGCCCCATGGGTCATAGCTGACGGCGAGAGTAGAACTATCGGGTGCTATTCCGGACTGATAAAATCGCCAGCCTTGGTACTCACCCACCTTGTTCATTGACACAGAAATTGTTTGGCCTGCCACCTCCAGAGTGCTGTGGAAGTCCATGGGGGTTGTGGTGCCGGGGTAAAAATCAATATCGGTATCTTCAAGTCTTATTGTGAACGGGAAGTGAGCATCACCCGGGCCGGATGATTTGATAAATTTATTAGTAGTTTGGCCACTTACAGGCAGAGTCACTTCACCTTGTATACCACAGAAGTGGGTGACGAGAGCACCAATTATGATGACAGCTAATGCTATATGTATCAGCAGAGTGAAGGGTTTACGTAACATATTAGGTTAATTGGTGGCTACAGCAAATTTCACTTTGCTGCAGCCTGTATGAAATGGGCTCTTAGATGGCGTCTACGAAGCGAATGATTGCATCGCGATCCTTTTTGGGAAGCTTGCGGAAGAGCTCCACACTGCGGCGGGCATCGCTCTGAGCAGAGTAGCCATGCCACATGATAGCCTCCATTGTAGTGCGTGCGCGGCAGTCATGCATACGGTCGGCAGTAGCGCTGCCGGTCACTTTCTGATGCAGACCACGTCCCCATAACGGAGTAGTGCGACACCAACCGGTACGTATATCGTTTGCCATGTGTAGTTTATGCTGCACCATATCGGTATAGGGCCATATGGTCTGATAAGGATAGCGGGGCAGGTCTCCGTTCTTGAAGAACTTGGCGGGGTCGGCAATGTTATCAGCGCCGGTCTTCCAACTCGGACGGTGGCAATAGTCACAACCTATCTGGGCAAATAGCTCTTTACCGCGGCGCACATCGGGGTCATCAATATCGCGCACAGCCGGCACGGCGAGACCGCGGTGCCATACCATGAGGTCAGTGTACTCATCATCTGTCATCTCGGCATCAAGATTCTTGTCGTTCAGATACGCGAGAATACGCTCCTCCATTGTGCCTTCCCAGTAAGTGGGATGTTTGTGGTTGGGATCAATGCGTTTGATATATTGCTCAAATCCGGCCTGAACGTCAGGGTCTTTGGCAGAATACTTTGCGTAGGTGCCTGCAGCGTCGAGGTAGTGATAACGACGGTCTGAACGGGTAACATTGGTAATGTTCCAAATGGCATTTGCACCGGCAGCATCCTGCAGCGGACCACGTGAGAGTGCGTATGTATATCGGCGTACATACGGGGTACCGTCACCTTGAACAGTGTTAGCATACATGGAGTTCCATGTGCCGCCGCTATAGAAGGCTTTGTTGAGGCCATTAGGCATATAGCCGTCAGCTTCCTCCTTCTGATATTGAGCCAGTATGTCAGCCTCGTTGATGGCATCAAGCAGACCTGTGCCATAGATACCGATAGTAGACTCCAACTTCACAGCATAGTCACCGGGGAGTTGATAGCCTTGATTAACCACGTAGATGGCATCTTTGGGCATAGTCACCTCGGGATACTGCAGCTCGTATGTCTCGCCATCGTCAAACTTATTACCCCATTCGTCAGTGGCATTTACCCAATGCACTTTGATTTTAGACTCATCCAGAGGAGCTTTGAAAGGGGCTATGGCGTGGCTCTGAGGCATACCTGCAAGCCATGTGACATAGGCATCAGTTGCGGGATCATAGACTACCAGGAGACAACCGTTGCCTATATCATTAGTCTTGAAGGAACCCTCGGGCACACGAGTACCGTGTCCGTAATTGGGGTGACAGTGCTGGCATGAGGTGCGGATATACACCGGACCCAAACCGCATCGCACACCTTCCTGATTGGCCATGAAGGGCTTCTCAAAGAGGGCCTCACCATTCTTGAAGGATTGATAGAAACCCTGTTGCTCTACTGCCGGAGAGGGTTGCTCATACACGTTGGTGGTAGCCAACATGGTTGTGCCAAGCTCACCACCGGCATAGTACCAGTCGGGCATTTCTGTCTTGTTCTTGTCTTTCTCGTCGACAATCTTGTCGTCAGAACATGACGTGATGCCCACCGCTAAAGCGGCGAGCATCAGTGATGTTACAAATAAGTTTCTTTTCATTTATAGTTGGTGGAAGTTTATTTGCGGGGTTTAGTGTCTTGAAATTACAGCATTAGCCTCTTCAAGAGCCTCTACTAAGGTTTCGCCTGCAGCTTTCACGGCAGTTTCGCTGAGCTGACCGGTAGCATTCTTGGCGAAGGGCTCGGGAATGAGCTCAATAGCTGCGATGGCATCGTCGATGCATTTGCGTACATTGGCATCTACGGAAGCATTAACACTCTTGATGTAGTCGCTCACAGAAGCATCGCCGCTGTTTGAACCACAGTAAGCATTCTTGATGGAACGGATGTTGTCGGCAAAGTCTTCAACAGAGTTGAGTGAGTAGGGAGATTCGATATAGTTCTTATCCTCGAGAGAAGAACCGATGTGAGGACGACCAATCTTAGTGTTACCAACCTCGTCGGCGATGTCGATGCAACCTTGGATAATTTCCTCAGCACACTCCTGATAAGTCTTGAAGCGTGAGCCTGCCTGGTGAGCGTTCTTCATCTCCCAGCCATAGTTCTCGCCATAGTCGAGCTCGGCATCCTCCAGTATAGCTTGCTTCTCGGCGCTGATGTTCTCGGTGCCGGCCCAGCAAGCCTCAAGGCATACACACTGCTGGCAAAGGTCATCGGCTACTGCTACGAGATATTCCATCTCCTCGGGAGTATAATTTGTTGAGTGTACCTTTGAGCTGTTCTCATCAGCTGTGAGCTCAAAGAGCATATACTCTACAGCATGGAAACCGATAAGGCCATATCCACCATTGTTCTCAAGAGTCCAATTGTTGCCGTTGCGGATCTGATTGAGCAGGTTGTCCATAGCAGCCTTATCCAAGGGCCATGAGTCGATGTGGGGGTCGATGTTGTGGTTGGCAGCGGGACCGAACAGGAATGCCTCGCTGAGCTCCCAGTATTTGCGAGCTTCTTTCCAAGCTTCACCTGCAGCCTTGATGTCAGCCTCAGTCAGAGTGCCGGCAGTGTGCTTGTCCTGCATCACATGGCAGAGCTTTTGCATACGGATAGCAGCATCAGCCATCTTGCTGTAAGTGGGGAGGACTGTGTTGTCTACATAGTCGCGAGTAGCCTTCTGGAGGGTTTGCTCCTTAGCAGAAAGCTCATTTGACTTGGGTTCGTCATTGTCGTCAGAGCAGCTGGCGGCAAAGAGTGCCAGAGCTCCAATCATTAAATACTTTGTAATCTTCATATATTATATTAATTTTTTATTTTTAGCTTTTGAGTGTTCGATTTTATTCATCACTTAAACCAGCCTACATAAGCGATGCCAAGATTAATGGCCGGCTCATTGTTGTATTGAGACTTGAGTATGCCATAGGTGTAGTCCCCCTTCACCACTACCTGAGGTATAGGATACCAGTTAACACCGGCACTGATTTTGTGGCGGCCGCACCACTCGAGGGGCTGTGAGCTCTCCATCTTTGCCATGGAGTCGTAGTAGTCATAGCGGCCAAACAGGTAGAATTTCTGATTGTCGGCACGCATCTTGGGGATGAGGTGGAAGATGTCGTAACCTACCTCCACTCCGGCAGCTATTGCATCAGATGCCACTTCCTGGCGCTTGGAGGTAGAGTTCTTTGACATGGCGATATTGAACTTGCTGATATGAGCGGCATCGCTGAGATGACCCCAATCGAATGAGCCGCGTGCCAGCCAGCCATAGTTGTCATATTTGAAGTCAATCGAGGCGATAGTCACAGTGCCATGTATGCCTTTATTCTTTTCGGACGATGTGGGATACAATGTGTTGCGGAATGAGTTGCCGACATATCCACTGAGACCTACGCGCAGACCGGGCACACTGTAGTTGTCTACTCTGCCGGCGAAGGCGTAATTGTTGGCTATCTTGAATTCGAAGGGTGAAGCTGACCCATCATGTATCCAGCTCTGATTACCGAAACGCTCGGAGTCCAGACCGGGAAGGAACATGGCCATATAGTTCCAATCGCCGGCAGTACCGGAGAGTGAGACTGCTACTTCATGCCATGTACAAGGCATAATTGTGTTCTCACCTTCAGGGCGATATACGCCGAAGAACTGATTTGGCTCATGATGTGCGTTAGTACCTCCTACGGGAATAACTTGCATACCAACGCGCAATTTGAGCTGAGGCATAAACTCCTTCTGAATATAGAACTGCTCCAAGGCAACCTCACCGCCGCGTTCTACCTCGGTTTCGTATTCACCGGCCTCCTCGGTTTCAATCTCTACTGCGGCTTCGGGGCCACCATGCTCAAATTCTATCTCGGATGAGAATGACCACCCTTTACCGAAATCATATCCCAAATATATCACCACGTGGGGCAGATCAAAGCGTCCATGACTTCCCCCTTTATATTTGTCAGGCTGTGTGTAGCGCAGATAGTTGTCGCTATAGAAATTGCGCGACATAGCCACCTCGCC
Organism: Muribaculaceae bacterium; assembly: GCA_023665425.1. Classification (GTDB taxonomy): domain Bacteria; phylum Bacteroidota; class Bacteroidia; order Bacteroidales; family Muribaculaceae; genus Lepagella. The sequence goes on along the minus strand of JAMPDX010000001.1, from coordinate 454,518 downwards.
ATATCCACCCACATGGAGGCGGTTCCATGCGGAGATCTTATTTTGGGTTTTAGCGAGAGCTATGCTATCAGCCTTTGTAAATGTAGCCTGCTCAGCTGTATTGGCCGCTGCCATTGAAAGCGATGTGGCAGCTGTGAGGAACAATGCTGTAGCAGTAGATTTGTTGATATTCATTTTAGAGTTTAGTTATAGTCAGTTTTTCGACTGCAAAATTACTGCTACTTAAAAGGTCTGGCAATACCTAAAAAATGGTAAATTTCCGTTTGAATCGTCTATTTATGTGGGTTTGTGGATACCCTGCTTTAATATTATACCCTCAAGACATTAGAAAAGCCCCAAGGCAGGGATAGGGCCTTGGGGCTAAAAATAATAGGAAAAGAGTATTTACTTGACAACTACCTTGCGTCCACCGACAATGTATATACCCTTGTCGAGGGAGCGAAGTTGCTCTGCAGTGGCGTTGCGCAGTACGACGATACCTGTGGGGGCAACGACATCTCCTACCTGTGCATCGGCTGCAATACCATTGATGCCGCTTACGAGTGTGAGAGGATAAGTTGCCTCTTCTGATGCACCGGAAGCGTATACAGCTTTCACGCCAAGCACATGATTGCCTGCGGGTACGTTCTCTACCTTGCAGTGGGTATCTTGTGTGTTGAGCTTGAGGTCTGCAACAGACACTTCGTAGTTGATGACATTGCCCATGTCTACTGCTTCTTCGCTTGCGGGGTTGAAGACCTTGAAGTCGTCTATCTGGAGCATGAAGCCATCCTCAGAGACACAATGCAAGCCGATGCGAATCTGCTGACCGGCATATGCAGAGAGGTCTTCGGTGTAGATTGTCCAGTTAGCGTTGCCGGGTACAACTGTCTCCAATACTGTGAATGACTCAGGATCATCACCGTCGGTAGAAACACATACTTCGAGTGCCTCCGGATAGAGTGAATATGCCTTGGCAGCGAAGCTGCATTCGAAGCCGGGCTTGATGTCAACTACAGGAGAAATAATCCATTTGTCAGCTTTGGAGGCTTGCGGGCCTTGGAATATGACGGTCTTCTTGCCATCATAAGCTGCTACTGATGATTCGCCGGCCATAGAGGGCTCAGTGTTCTCGGGGTTGAAGATAGTGGGAGCTACAGCTACGGGATTAGCTACTGTAGAGCTACCGGGGAATGTAACCAACTTGCTGCCCCACATCATCGGATAAGATGGCTCGCTGTTATTGTCGATCGTCTTCCAGTCGCCAAACTGAGTGGCGAAGTCATGATAGCTCTCAAAGCTGTCTGACATACCGAATACCTGGTTCCAGTCAGCTGTTACTACGAAGCAGTTATTCTCTATATCCTCAATAGCCTCTGCTGTGAGGTTATAAGGCTTGGCTACTATCTCAGTCAGGTCAATATCTACGAATGCAGGCTCATCGAAGTCAAATGTCTGAGCATAGGGATTAAAGCCATATAGGTTGAGAGTAACGTCATATTTACCCTTGGGAAGGTAACCGATGATAGCGCGGTCGTTCTCCAAAGAGACGACATAATCACTGTCGCCATGCAGGTTGACGGCCACACCATTAAGGTCTGCATCAGCATTGTTGGTGACACTGATTACGACGGGCACATAGTTGTCGTTTGTAATTTCGGAGACTACAGTGACAGCATCACTTTGAGTAGTGGCATACTTGGCAGTGACGGTAATCATGTGTGTACCGCCGGCTACATTCTCGATTACATACTCATACTCGTCAGTCTCGCCTACCTTGGTGCCATCCATTGAGATGATGAATGACTCATATGGATTGCGGGCTGAACGTTGCATTACTCGACGCACAGCATTGACAGCGGCCTCATTAGGATTCCAAGTTACGAGCAGGTCATTCTTGCCGGAGATGGCATCATGTATCAGCACTGTCTGAATATTGGAGGGATTCTGGACATCTTCACCAAGGAGGACATTGTGCTCGTAGTCACGGTTTACATTGAAGTCTACTGTCTTCTGCTCGGTGCCGACAGTCTTGATGACGAGCTTTTGGGCACCTCCATATACCTTAAGGGTGCACCGGCCATTCTCGTCAAGGATAGTCTCTGATGCCGGATAAGTCTCGTCGAAACGGACAGACTTGAGTGTGAAAGGCAGATTAGACAAGGGAGCTTCGACCACTGAGGCGACATTGATAGTGAGTGTGTAGTCGCGATTATTGGTGAATGAGGCCATCTCGGCAAAGTCTACTACCATATTCTGAGGCACACTCATGTCTATAGTCTTGCTTGTATACACATAGTCGGCAGCATCAACGCTAACGAGAGCCTCGGGGCCGAACTCATATATATTAAGGGTGTAGTCGCCATTCTCATCAGTGAGCGCTGAAGCGGTGTATTCGCCGCAAGTGTAGCCTACCAGGGCGTCAGCCACGGCGCCATTGACAACACTGCTCACGTTTCCGGATACTATGGCATACCCATTCATATCGATGTCTATGACCTTGTCATTAACATCAAATGTGATGGGCTCTGTAGACTTATACATTACCAGGCCATCGGCTGTCGCGGTAAGGGTATAGCTCTTTTCAGTCTGGAAGACAGTCATGCTGTAGGCGCCTGCCTCATCGGTAGTAGTGGTATAAATCACATCATCACTACCGGTGAGAGTGACTGTGGCATTGGCTACCGGGAGGTCATTGTGTGTCACAACACCTGACAAAGTGCCGGGGCTCACTGCCAAGCCAAAGGTAATAACCGGGACAGTTGTGTTAAGGGCATAAGATGCACTAAGATATGAATTATAGTTGTCTTGCTGCTTAACACGTGCATTTGCAGTCAGCTCGTTTGTGAACTGATAGTAAGTATTCACGTATGAATCGAGGTTTTCTGCTGTAGATTGAATTAGCAGGTTGCCACCGGTATATGTGAACGGAGTAGTGAATGTGAAGTCAATCACATTTGAGACATTAGTCATTGAGCCACCGGCCAGTGAGATGGCATCAGCAGTATAAACGGGGTCGATTGCAGTCAGATCAAACACGGGATCACCTGCTGCCAGAGAAGAGGCATCGACAGTGGTCATCTTCACGCTGATTTCACCTTTTAGGTCTTTTACAGACTGGCTATAGCCGACAATGGTCATACCGGTGATTACAGCACCCGGAGTAATGCCATATTTTGCCAAATAATCTTGTGGCAGAATAATGTCGGAAGTTGAGTTCTTATAGTAGAAATAGAAGGGGACCTTGGCATTGGTGCTCGACATAGCTGATGCAGTGCCGACAGTGGCCTCGGCCACAAGTACTTCTTCTGAAACGGGGATAATATACTCCTCTGACTTTAGTTCTATGTCACCAACTTTCATTAGTATATAAGCGGTAGTCTCGCCAACCTTGTGAGGCACATAGTTGAATGAATAGGTCATCTCTGAATCGGGAGCCCAGTCGAATGTTTCAGCAGACTGCACCTTTTGGCCATCAACATAGAGCTCTACGGTGTATTCATTCTGCTTGATACCCTTCTCGGCATCAAGGTTACGGTATGTTGCGGTGAAGTTGCTTCCCTTATTGACCATCATAGAGGTGGGGGCGGTGACGGTATTACAATACACATCGTAAGGCACTTCTACGAGCTTTCCACCGGACACATTGTCGATGGATGCATAGCACATCTCGAAGGCTACATAGTATTGACCTTCGGGCATTGTGCAGCTGTACACACCGAATGGGTAAGGTGAAGTAATGTTAAAGAGATCGGTAGCATCAGCGTGAGCCTCGGCGGTATCATTAACATAGATGCGTGTATTGCCGAGTGTCCAGTTAATGCGGTCGGTAGAATAATAGACCTTGACTGTGGGGAAGCCGGTGCCATAACCTGTATTGGCACGAGCTTCAAACATCAGTTTGTCACCCTCGCGGAAGCTGAGCTTTGGAGTAATGGCTTTGCTGATGTTGGTAAGGCCTGACTGATAGTGGTCAAGCATTACTGTGTCACCCTCCAAAATCAATTGAGGGTTTCTGTTGGAAGTACGTATGTAATTGCCCAAAATCCAACCGGCCAAGCTTTCATCATTTTCGAAGCCCATGAAGTAAGCATTCACATCGCGCTTGGCACCGGAGAGATTGTAAACGGCGGGCTCCTCAAAATCTTGGAATGTGAAGGCCATTTCGCCGGAGTACATGCCGGGGAGCTGAGGATTGAATGTGACGGGGATTGTCAGATACTGCTCTTCGGGGGTAGCTGCATTCACACCACCGGGCACGGTGACGGGGAATGTCTGAGAAGTGCTGAAGCCTTCGGGCAAGCTCAGGGAGTTGACTGTCAAGTCTCGTGCACCTTGCGAATAGACGCGCACATTGATAGTGCGGGGGTCATCACCCACAAAGCCGAAGCTGAGGTTTTGAGCCAAGTTGGCAGTACCTGTAGCGGCCAAGATTGAGTAGTTGGGTGCATCCTGATAAATGTAAAGATACGATTGGCTCACGGGAGCCACTGTGGTCTTCTTTACATCTTCACGCACCAAGAAGCTCACCAGGTTGCCATAGATATAAACCATACCGTTCTGGTAGCGGCTCTCGGGGAGGTCTTTTAAGTCAATGCCGGTACCCTCACCAAATGTGACGGTTACGGTCTTGCTCTGCCCGGGCTCGATAGCTTCGGGGATATTTACCTTAGCCAGATCGAGGTTTGTGATATACCTCAGTTGGAGAGTAAGGGTATAATCCTCGTCGCCGGGATTGATAACCTCATCGCCGTTGTTAGTTAGGTTTACATCCATAGTTATACTCGGGATGACAGTGCCCTGCATGTAAACAGATGAATTGTTTGCCGGGGAAGTCATCTTAGTGCCTGAACTATTGACCTTCAACGACTTATTGGCGTACGCACTAAGTGGCAAGCCAAACAACGAGAGGATAATCAGCCCGAGGGAATAAATGTAGGTTTTCCTCATAGCTTAATAAATTATTAGTGTTTTTAATCGATAAGGAATTTTGGATGGAATGAGGAAGGTTATTCCTCATTCCTTATTCCACATTCCTGATTAAGTTTAGTTCTTGATTTTATATGTCAGATTATCTATGGTGACTATATAAGCACCGGCCGGTGCAGGCACTGTGATGATATCTGACTGAGATGTGGCAGAATATATTACTACACCGGCGGCATTGACTATTGTCACAGTTTTGCCGGAGACTCCGGAACAGTATATCTGACCACCGCGCGAATAAACAAAGGCATCGCCGTTAATCATGGCCTTGAGTGAGCTATAGGCCATTCTCACCTCATTTGAGGGAGCACTCTCACCCTGAGGATAAAGGGCAGTGACATGATAAGAGTGCATGTCATTGTCCACGGCAGCAGCAACATGGTTGTTGTCAGCCACGGCATCGGAGTTGAGCTTCTGCTTGTCGCGATAAACATTGTAGCCGGTTGGAGCAGAGTGCTCGGGGAGGCCTGCCGGTGTGAAGAGCACATCATCTACCATGAAGGCGAAGGCATCCTTACTTACGCAGCGGATAGCGAAATACTTGGCTCCCTGCGGCACATCATACGCATATTCTTTCCAGGTAGAACCAACACGATTGTCTTCGGCTATCTTGGTGAAGTTGTCAGGATTGGTATCGGTAGTAGAGTAGTAGAACTCAAAGGCCTCATATCCGTAGTTTGTAGTCTGAGCCTTAGCTGAGAAGGTGATGGTCTGAGGCTTGCCTGAGAGCAAGGGTGAGATAGCCCAGTTGTCGCAAGCAGAGGCATCATCGTTAGAGAAGGAGACAAGTAACTTGCTGCCGGAAAGGGCATCAAACTCGTCGGCGATACCGGCTTCCTTACCATCAAATACCATATAAGCCATCGGCTTGCCCATATTGTTAAATTTGACATCTTCGATGCCGTATGTGTTTTTGCCATCACGGTCTACAAATGTCCAGCCGTCTACTTCATCGATTGCGAAAGAGGTAGCATTCTCAAATGACTCAAGCATTTCGGCAGCATCTTGTCCGGCGGTTGGAGCAGTCCAAGTGAGGCTTACTCCTTCGTTAGTCTCCTCAGCACTCAAGTCGAGCACACGGGGTAATGCGGGTGTTGAGACTTTGACTGTGACCGGAGCACAAGTATTGTCGGAAGCATCGGAGTCATCAGCCCAATTGAGCTGTGCTGAATAAGACACACGGTCGGCACCGAAAATGTCGGGAGCATCCGCGAATGAGAATTGCAGATAGCTGTCAGCCTCAATCTTTGTAGCAGTGTGAGATGCTACCGGCTCGCCGTCGCGCAGCAGAGACAATTCCACCTGTGAGGCATCGGTCAAACCATTATTGGTCACAGTTACATAGAATATGTCTGACACACCGGCAGTCATGCGTCCGGGTGTTTTAAGTGACTCTACAGAGAGGTTCTTGTCGAGTACCTCTGTCACCTTTATATTGTCAATTAGTATCAGTGATGAGTAGCTCACACATACGCCATAGAAGCCGATGCGGATAGTCTGACCCTTGTATTCGTCAAGGGGGCAAACCACGCGGTGCCAGCCGTTGCCATTCTCGCTCAAAGTGAGAGACTTGATAGACTCGAACTGACCGGTAGCAGCATTGTAAATCATGACATCAAGACGATCGTTCAGACCGGCTACGCCATAATACCAGAAGGATAGTTTGGGGTTACGGGCAGATGCAGGCACAAGTATTTTTGCTGAGTTGAGCAGCGCCTCGTCACCAACTTGTGTGGGCATGAAGGCAGCCAAGCCACCATCATCATCTTGAGGATATGCCACCGGTTGCTGGGAAGACGGGCCTACGCCCCATGAGCCGGAGGTCATTTCCAAGCGAGAAATTGCCCATGATTTGTCAAGAGAACCTCCGGTGAAGGACTCCGTAAAGGGATATGAATATGGAGTACCTACCGGGATCTGATCGGTATATACATAGTCATCATAATTCACACCGGCAGCGGTCTGCGGAAGCACATAATAGAACACGAATGATTGTGCGCCGCTGTTTGGCTCAAGCACCTGCCATGTCCACTCCGTACTCTTCAAGTCCTCAGCCAGGACATTCTGGCCGGTCTTGTCAAGTATGGCATAATGTATAACATCCGGGTTAAGGGGGTTGCCGTTAATGTCTTGAGCGGGACTATCCCATGTAAGTTTGACAGTACCCTCATCCGTCTCGGAAATCTTGACATTCAAGGGTGCAGGTGCCAAGTTGATACCAAGTCGTCCGGTAGAGGTCATTATAGCGCCGGTACCTTCGGAATTGGTTGCCACTATGGTGTAACGGTACTCCCCTATTTCAGAGGCAATATCCTCGAAGCTACATTCCGCCCCGGGCTCAATGCCGCCAAAGGTGTGCACCACTTGGTCATTGCGGCTCACGGCAATATCCATAGGTGTGGTCAACGGGTTGCCATTAGTGGAGAGGGCCGGAGCATTGAAGGATACAATACCCCGGGTGCGCCCATCGTAGTCAGGCTTAATTTTAAAGTTTGTAGCCTCACCTGGAGTGTCGCCGGTATAGGGAGCACTAATGCTCAGGTTATCCACATACATATAGTACATATCCTTGGGGCTGATGCCATGAATACCCACATAGTAATCCCCATCAGCTGCCACCTTGATACGTCCGGCATAACGGGTATAGGTCGGCACTGTGACATCGGTGGGCTCGATAATGCTCACTGTCATAGCCTCGACTGTGGGGGCAGAGCCGAGTTTCACCTCAAAGCGCTCGGGGGTATATTCAGCGTTATGTGAGCGTACATCCAGAGTCAAGTCATAATATTTACCGGCCTCAAGATGTATGGGGGAGGTAATCAACCAATCATCCATATCTTGGGTGAGGTTAAATTTGGCCTGGACCTTATCAAAATTGAATGTCCATGTGTTGTCATCATTGTTGGCATCAATTACGGTAAATGTGCCGAGTACGTTCTCGCTGTCGAATGTCTCGTTATACGGTGGAATAATGGTACCTAATGTCAAAGTATTGCTGACAGCGGGCTCGGATATTGTATTGTTCCAAACGGCTTTCACCTCATAATAAAGAGCTGTTGCGGTTGACACTTCCAGCTTGTCAGAATAATTTGTGGCGGTAAGCCCTGCTGCTACTTCAGTATTCTCGGGCATACGGGTCACTGTATAAGTCACCTCAGAGGGATTGACATATCCATTATGGGCTCCGGTAGTCACGGCATCCCAGCTTAAATTGGCATTCTTACCTGACATTGTTAGAGTCACATTCGCGGGAGCTGCGGGCATGTCTGCACCTATCCAACGTGTCTTCTTGACCGGGTCTGATGAGCCGACATTGTTCTTAACAGATACTTCAAACGAGTAATTGCCGGGTGCATTTACAGAAATGGGAGCTGAAGTATGTGCACCGGCCTGGCAATTGCCGGAAGCAAGTACCACATCATTAACTCGCACTTCATAGCTCAGTGGGCCGGTGATAGCCTGACCGCCAAAAGTTTTTGAAGGGGCGTCAAACACTACGTTGCCGGACAATGAGGCATTGTTGAAGTTGAGCTCCATATTGGCTACCGCTGAGGGAGCGCCGGCGTCGATGTTGGGATATTTGATAAACATACCACCCAATTTGGCCTGGTATGGCAGGTCATATAGCTTGGTAGCATGTGCTGTATTCAGGTCAATGACATACATGGCATGATCACCATCAGCATTTGTTGCATAGAAGAATGTGTTGGTACGGTAATCGATGGTGCCGGAAGTTGGGCCGGAGATAGGCAGCCCGGTAGCACCTATGATGTGCTTTGAACCGTCGGTAAGGCTTATTGTGGCAAGATTGCCGCTCTTGTCTATTACATAGAGTGTGCCGTCAGCAGTAAAGCCTGCGGCGCTCCAACCTTCAGTGAGAGTGCATATAGTGGAGCGAGTAAACTCATGAATGTCAAGCACGCCAAGCTCATAGCCTTTCTCATTGGCGGTATAAAAACATCCGTATGCTTTGTTATCCACGGGATTATTTGCAATGGCATCAGCACATAATCTGGCATCATTCTGCTCTCCATTTTTATTGCTTGCAGAGGGCCAATTCTTTTGATTGCCATCATACAGGAAAGAGTAATATACCCTGAAGCCACCATAATAATCGGCAAAGGAATAGAAATAATATCCGTCTTGATATACACCTCCATTCTGCGCAAAGGGCCCGTATGTAATGTGGGTAAAGTCTCCACCGGTAGAAGGTATGGAGTAAATACCCATTGTTGTGCCCTTATTATCCTCCATTATGGATGCATAAATATCTACTTCGGGCACATCGACTATGTCGGCTTGTGCAGCCGGGGAAAGGCGTTTTGCAGAGTTGAAAGGGATAAATTCGTTATCTGTTCTCTCAAGGCGATTGACCTGAACGGGCAGTGTCTGTTTAACACTCTCAAGCTGTTCTACTTGCTCAGAATTAAGAGTTAAGGGAGAAGCCTTGACAGATTGTCTCTGCAAATGAGCGAAGGCCAAACAACCCATACATAGCATTACCGACAATGCAATTGAAAACTTGCACCATCTATAACGCAGATAATTAGAAACCTTTGTCATAGTGAATAAGTATTAATAATTAGAAGATAGCGATTAGTCTCACTAAGGTAATCACACTCAATATCAATCGCAAATATAAACAATTTTTTAGATATACCAAAGTAAATATAAAAAAAGTTTAAGATTTACTAAAAATCTTAAACTTTAAGGTCTTGCTTGTTTATCTTCAATTTGAAAATTTACTGAAATTTAATTCTTTCAAGTTTTGCGATTAATATCCAATTGAATACGTTATGGTTAGGAGTGTCCGTAAGGACACCGAATTATAGTAACCCCGTACACAAGCGGCGAAGCCGTGGGTGTGCGGGGTTGGGATGGCAGACAAATAGCGCGCGTAGCCCGCCGATTTACTGCTTGTTAATGTTTTACTTGATAACAAGAGAAACTTAAATAATTCACAGTAAATAGGTGTAAAGTTCAATTTAAATTGAGTAGCCACTAAGTGATGATTACGGGTTTTAGCCGTTTAATTTTACTGAAGAAGAAGCTTGGTGAGGATTACGTCCATGAAGAGTATCATAATGGAGCTTATAACTACAGCATTGGTACTGGCTTTACCCACCTCCAGCGCTCCACCCTTGACGTAGTAGCCGAAATAGGAGGCCACACTGGTAATTATAAAGGCGAAGAAGAAGGTCTTAATGATGCCGTACCATACGTACCACTCCACGAACATGGTCTGTATACCATAAATGTAATTTTCGACGCTGGTGATACCGGTGAAGTATGCTATGCCCCAGCCCCCGACGAGACCCATAAACATCGACAATACTACCAATACGGGCACGAACAATACAAACCCCACAACCTTGGGCATCACGATATAGTTAGCGGAGTTTACACCCATTATCTCCATGGCGTCAATTTGTTCGGTAACACGCATGGTGCCTATTTCCGAGGCTATGTTACTACCTACCTTACCGGCCAAAATCAGCGACAGGATAGATGATGAAAATTCCAAAAGTAATATCTCGCGTGTGGCGAGGCCTACAGAGTATGCGGGTATAAGCGGGCTCATAATGTTGAGCTGCATCTGTATGGTGATGACAGCTCCTATAAAGATGGATATGATTATAGTCAGGGGTATGGAATCTACTCCTAACTTGCTTATTTCCTGAATAGTATTGCGACCAAACTCGCTCCACTTGTCAGGGGTACGAAACACTTTGGCCATAAAGAGGCAATATCTGCCAAAGCTCTTGATAGACTTTATTAACATAGTCTTGAAGGATAATTATTTTGCAAAGTTAGCAAAAAATATGCGATTAGCGAAGGTTTGGGACCAGCTACGACGAAATTATTATAAACTGATGGTTTTCCAATCGTTACCGTCGTGGTATTTTGGAGCTCCGGTATCGGGGTCGAGGTATGCCGGAATATAGTTGTTACGGCACTGGGCCACAAAGAAAATATCTCGCGAGTGACGGTCGGCCCTCCCTTGCTTCCACACCTCTAAGGGGGTGATGGGCAGATGATAAGTGTTCCCGTCATTGTCTATAATAATATCCCGTGCTGATTTGATTATCTCGTCTATAGACATGAGCGAGCCTTTGCTGCCGGCAGCATGCATGGCTTGACGATAGTCAGTCAGTATCTCGTCAGATATCTGAGGATTGAGGATATATTGCACATATAGGGGGTCATTCATATCCGGCTCGGTATTGTTGATTGTGGCAAGGAGCACTCTCATGCCAGTGTCCTGGAGATTGGTGTCAGACAGGAGCTCAAGCATGGCTATAGCTTCTTCGAGGCGCTCAGGTGGCACTGTGACCAGAAAGTCATATATGCGATTCCAGTTACCGCGAGCTCGATGGAGTATTTGACTGACTCGGGGCTCCAACACGCCAAATCGCACATTTAACTCTGCAATGGGTAGAGGAGAATGTTTTTCGCCAAAAAATGTCATGGTGTAGGCATCGAGCATATTTTGCTCGAGGGAGGAGAGATTGGCTTTGTCATTATTGAGCGTTGGGGCATTGCCAACGACAATTTCGCTTATGCGCTTACTGTGAGAAAGGACCTTCTCCGGCCCGGCGTAGTCGCCATATACCAGAGCACAAAGTTCACTGCCGGGCACGGGCAAATCAAGATTAAACGGATTGAAGGTGTGCCATGATCCATCCACCCATACTTGCACTATTGAGGTCTGTGCATCTAAACGAGGATAGACTATACGCGCTGGGATATCGAGAGTACGTAGAGCCGACACTGCAAGTATGGCAAGCTCGTAAGGGTCGGCTGCCGCATTGAGTATGGCACTCTTGGGAGATGCAATGCGCCCTTCTACGGGAAAGATCTCTACCCTCTCGCGCAACCAGTGTGCCAGCTCGGCAACACTTTCCTTCATACTCAACGCTTCGGTACGGTCATGTAGCTCGTTGTAATAGGATGCTCGGAAATTGTCGAGATACTCGCTGTCCACGCGTGATGGGAGCACGAAATGCTTCCATATATTCTCCGGCACTGACTTGGCCCAAGGCATTTCACGCTTGGCGCGCAGGGAGGCACGGATATCTTTCAGGTGAACCTCAGGCGTATACATCATATAGTCACTCAGCGGGATTGCATGATAGATAAACTCAAGAGCGTCAGCCTCTTCCACAGGCAACGTGTATACTCTGCCCCCGATGCCTACCACTCTCTTGGGCGCATTTTGGGCTGATGAGGGTATCACCCCTGTCAGCCAAGCCAACATCAATATGTAAATAGTTATGTTTTTCATTCCTAAAGGGTTGGCAGTCTTTTACTCATAAACGGCTTTATACCAGTCAAGAGTCTTGTAGTACTGCTCATAGAGTGTATTTGTCGAAGTGCCGGGTATATGGCAAGACAAGCCGGAGAAATGCTCCGGATAGATAGTGTAGTTCAAAAACTTGGGGGTGGCATACTTATGCGTCACAACTCTATCGACCCATTGCATAAAGCTATTAGCAGCTACTTGGTCAGAGCCGGCAAGTGTTGTGAATACTTGTCCCAAGTCATAGAAATATGTGCCGGACAAGCGTCCATAGGTCATGAGGCCTGATGTGCTCTGCAGCTTATAGCCAAGTGATACTATATCATGTGCTTGAGCTGCCACCTGTGGCAAATCTGATGTGTCTATCAAAGCTATTGTGCAATTGCGCTGAGAGGATGAACTGCTTTCTGCGTAATAGTCAAACATAGTTTTTACAGCCTTGTCGAGCGAGAACTCTGTAGTGGCAATGTATGGGAAAATCAGATTATATGGCGCTCCGCCACTCAAAACCTCGGTGGGATAAGCCACTATTGTAGGGCAGTGATTGCGAAGCTGATATACCACCTCAATATTACTCATCAGACAACAATCAAACCATATAAATGAGAACAATCCTTGTGGTATTGCTTCTGCTAAATCCGTGATGCGCATCTTCTTGCCATAATCATCACCATAGCTGTAATAAACCGGCGCATCGTCGCGGGAGGGGGCATTAGCATTTACTCCGTCAGGAAGCCACGATGTAGCATGGCTCCAAAGGAAGAGACCATACTCATCTGCCGGGGCCAGACGTTTCATATCGTGTATCACTTCTCCCATGCGATATTCGGATACTGATGATACGGACTCGTCATATTCCTTTATCGGCTGCAGAGCGGCACTACCGGTCTTATCCTGCTCCACGCGATACAGAGTGGGAACTTCCTGTGAAAGAGATGTGCGATAAATCAGTATTTCAGTGTCAACTATATCACTATATTCATTGTAGCCGCTCAATATCTCGTTGATGTCATCTCTCGAGTCATTGTTGAGAGTGTTAGTAGCCACCATATATATTAATATAGTGCGCTCTTTGTCGGGATTGGTGTCATCCGGTTTGGGATCATCATCGGAGCATGAGGTAAGAGCAGCACTTATCAGTACCACCCCCATGAGCTTGACCACATCGCCGGCTTTGACCCAACGGGACTTTCGGATACGCCGCGCAGTATAGTTCACCACGCGAGGTACATGGCTTGCAAAAATCAGCAATACGATGAAGCTCAGCATAATAAGACAGGTAGCGTTGAGGGTCTCGCTATCGGCCCACTTCGGTGCATAATCTGCCAAGGCGCCGGGGCGAGCCGGGGTGTCCTCCTTAAAGTCGTATGTGGGGATAGCTGAGAACACAGCCTTATACACAATCTTACCATCCTTGAGATAAACAAAAGAGGGATTTCCTCGCGCCACTTCCTTCATAGCAGTGTCTTCAGCGGTATATACAGGATACTCGGCAAGCGATTGGTCTATAAAGTCATTTATCTGCAGGGGGGTAGCGGCAGCCACCACCACTAATGCTATATCATTCTGCTTACAGTAAGCGTAGAGCGAGTTGAGTTTATAATAGTTACCCTTGCTCAGATTTGGTAAGTCATACATAAAGACTACAACAGCCTCACCCTCAGAAGGGATAACATCTTCTGTTATGTCTTCAGCGTCATCAAAAATAGCCAGTCCCTTTGACTTTGTAGCTGTGTCGGAGTCAGATACTTTGTTATTAGTATTCTCCACACGGTCTATAAACTCCCAGCCTTCGCCCTGAGGGATGCTGTCTGCAGGGATAGTGATTTGCTCATCGCCACGTTGCCAGATGGCCATAAGGGTGTCAGAACCGGTTTCTCCTTCGTCTGTGGCTGCGTCAATCAAGTTTGACCCGATAGGATATGGGCGAAAGTCAATCATAGGCTGGATTGAATAGCCCACAAAGCCGATAAAGACAGCAAACACCAGAGTACCAATCACCATAAGCCATTGTATGCCGGGGAGGATAAGACAACGCGCATGCCGATTGTAAATCAACAGCCATACCGACATGGCAAGCAGAACGATATTCTTCCAAAATGTCTGCCAGTTAGTCAATATGAGTGCATCACCGAAGCAGCCACAATCAGGTACCGGGTTCTTAAGGGCTATCCAAAGTGTCAGCGGAGTCATTACCAGCATCATTAACAGCGACCCGATGGCCGACAATCGCCTGTAGGAACCGGTGATGACGGATATGCCGAGCAGTATCTCAATAGTGAAGAGTGCGAAGGCAAAGGGGGTAAGCAGCGGCAATGCCCACCCCATAAACCCTTGTGGCATAGCTGCTATATAGTCGTGAAGCTTATATATAGTGCCCCACGGGTCTATTGCCTTGACCACCCCGGAGAAGATAAATGTGCCACCTATAGCCAGGCGAAAAATCCAAGTCAACAGGGTTATCAGCTTCTCGCTGCCCAACGGTGCCGGGTTTTGCTTCTCACTTTGTGACTGTTTATCTGTTGGGTTCTCGCGCTCTTCCTCTGTCAGTGTTGCCTGTGCGACGATGGGACTGTCTACAGATGATATTGTCTTTTGTTTATCCACCATATCATTCAGTATAACCGAGTTTGATGAGCGCAAAGATTGAGTAGTTAATCATATCCATATAGCCGGCTTCAACCCCTTCGGAGATGAGGGTCTTACCGTCGTTATCTTCTATCTGTTTGATGCGGCGCAGCTTAGTGAGTATTATGTCGGTAAAACTACTCACGCGCATCTCTCGCCAGGCCTCATCATAGTCGTGATTTTTATTGAGCATCAGAGAGGTTGAGGCGGTGAACATTTCATTATAGAGCTCAATAGCCTGCTCTTTGCTGATATCATTTCCAGGTTTGAGCTTGGCCTGTATTAACGCTATGACGCCATAGTTCACTATGCCAATGAATTCAGAGCCTATACCTTCGTTGACCTTCGACTTATGCTTTTCTTCTATCGACCTGATACGGCGTGCCTTAATATATATTTGATCGGTGAGGCTTGTCAGACGCATCAAGCGCCATGAGGTGCCATAATCCTCCAGCTTCTTTGTGAATATATCAAGGCAAAGCTCATGTATCTTCTTAAATTCAAGGGTAGTATTATTTTCGTTACTCATCTGAGAATAAAGATTATAATTTTGGTATTTGCCTAACATATGTCTGTTTCCACTCGGAAACAATCATTAGCAATAATTCTGCAAAAATACAAAAAAAAAATGACATCACGATATTTTGCAGTTACATATTTTTTGTGAATGACACTCTGCAAAATTGAGTGAGGGTGGGGGGGAATGGGTGTTGATAACTTTTTCGCGGTGCAATGTTTTGAGGGTCAAGAAGTTTGAATTTTTTGTGTTGTACAACCTGTTTTTTTACCTCTGGATTACTTGTCCACTCAGATTTTTTGTCGTAACTTTGCATTGGATTTGCAGCATTAAAAACGCCGTTTAATTCTTGAAGTATTATTAAATCTTAATTAATTTATTTAGCTGGTTTGCAGAGCATTAGCTTACATATCGAATACTTGCTACGTCACCATGAATGTGTGATACTGCCCGGTATAGGAGCATTTCTCCGTACATATAAGGGCGCAGCCATTACACAGCAGGGCGAGGTCACTGCTCCGGCTACACAAATATGCTTCAATTCCTCTATTATAGCCTCTGACGGGTTGTTATGCCACTCTATAGCACGCCGCGAGAAGCTTTCGTTTGAGGAGGCATCCGTCTACGTTAGTAAGATAGTGGAGGAGTGCAAGGCGGCTCTTGAGTGCAATAAAGAATTATCAATCGGGCATCTTGGCCGTCTGCATTTAGATGATGAGCAACGCATAAGCTTCTTACCCTATACAAAGCCATACGCATCATTATGGAGTTCCTTCAGCCCACTGACACTTACTGACAAGGTTGACGATAAGATTACCGAACAAGAAGTTCAAGATACTGCATCCGACAAGGATTACTATATAATCCGCATCTCTCGCAAGGCTGTGAGATATGCCGCAATCGCTGCTGTGTGCCTTTTTACGGCTGCCACCCTGATGCTTCCTTCAGCATCTCGTACAGGTGTACATACTGTCCCCATCGATAAGCAATATGCCTCTGTAGTGCCCGGGGTGGAAAAGTTGTCAGCCCCATCAAAAGAGCTATCGGCAAAGTCTGTAAAAACTGCTCCGATGGTAGAAGAAGTAGAAACCTCTGCAGCTACTGAGACCTCGACCTCCACAGAAGAAAAGGATTATTACTTGATAGTAGCCACATTTAAAAATGAGGCTGACTGCCGGAAATTCATTGCTGAGCAAAAGGATAAAGAGGATTTGAACATCATCTCCTCCGGGAAAGTGAGTCGTGTATATTCTGCTGCATCCAATGATCGCGATGAGCTACTTGATCGCTTGAATTCAGATGCGCACCACGCCCGCCACCCACAGGCATGGATTTGGAAAAATCCTGCCGCAATTTATTAAGCGATGCGAGTCACACAGGTTCCAAATTTCTGTAAAGGTTACAATTGAAAATAACAAGCAGTAAATCGGTGTCCTTGCGGACACCATTTTTGTTTGCATGAGTAACCCCGCACAACCACGGCTTCGCCACGTATGTACGGGGTTACCGGTAAATCGGTGTCCTGCCGGACACCTTCGGACACATGATTATTTACCCCGTTTTTCGCTTTTCAGATTGAAGGAGTCTAATCTGTATTGAGACTTATTTTTGGTGGCTTTACCATAGTCAATGGCACGTGTGGGGCAGCCATGGAAACATGCACAACAGCTCAGACAGTTGTCGTGCCAAATGGGGCGCCCACTATCATCATATGAAATATTTCCTACCGGGCATATTTGTCCACACTTGCCGCATGTCATACATTTATCTCCGACATGCCATTTGGCACTATTCACCCCCCAGCGCGTAAACAATGGATACACAAGGCTTCTCAATGCGGGAACACTGCCGGTGTGCACCGATGTATAATTCTCCGGGCGCTCTTTGACCATCTTGGCTATTTCCCTAAGTCGATCAGGAGCACGTTTCAGCTTATCCTCTGCTACTTGGGGAGTATCTACATCAAAACCGGGGAGAAGCACATATGTATTAGGCATGATAAGGCTGGCGGTCAGTTGCGGAGACTTCCCACTCACCTGCTTGATGGCTTTGGCGAACTGCTTCATGGCATTGCCGGTCTCATCTCCGCAGGTACACACGGCCCAGACATATCGCCTTTCAAAGATTGATTGAGGCAGTCGCTCTATAAACTTCAGCACTATGGGAGGCACTCCCCACGCATAGATAGGAAAGACAAATCCGAGATACTCACCCTCGTAGAGATCGAGCTGTGTAGAATTAATCACCTCCGGGATAGATACCGGTGGAGTCTTTTCGCCAATCATTGCAGTTAATTCTTTGGCTGCATATTTTGAATTGCCTGTCCCCGAATAATAATATATCATGTCGGTCTTATTTTGGTTGAGCTCTACCGGGCATTACACTGTGAAGGCCTTGAATATAAATTCCTTAAGCTGAGTATAATCTTTCTGAAGAGTACCAATACCCTTGCTACGGCAATCAAGTAGACGGAGCTCGTGTATGATGTTGAAGCAGGAGCGAGCCGAGTAGTTCTGCATCCCTTTTTTTATATCTGTGAGTTGATACTGGCTGTGAAATCCCAACTGGGCCATCACACCATGCTCGCTCTTGTCCGGTGCATAATAAGCCAGCATCAGGTTGGAGAAGAAGCGAAACATCATAGCTGTGGTGACTACTACCGGATTTTGCTTGGGGTTCTTCTCAAAATAATCGACTATGCGCATACACCGGACATAATCCTTGGCAGCTAATGCGTTCACCAGCTCAAAGTTGTTGAAGTCCTTGCTTATGCCAATATTCTTCTCAATGCATTCCGGGGTGATGGGGGAATTTCCATTAGCTACAATGAGTTTGTCTATTTCGCTGAACAGACGCGATAGGTCATTGCCAATGAACTCTTTGAGCATCTGCGCTGATTTGGCATCAATACTTATCTTCTTCCCTTTGCAATAGTCTACTATTATTTTATCAAGCTGCCACTCCTTTACCTTGTCGCTTGTAAAAATTACTCCACCGGAACTCTTAATAGCCTTGATCAGAGCGCTTGTAGCTTTCAGCGGCTCATTTTTATATGTAATGACTAACACCGTGGAGGGGACAGAATGTCCGGCGTATGGGGCCAGCTTTTCAAGCTCGTTGCGGCCGTTGTTCATAGACTGTGCCTCGCGCAGCATCACTAACTGCTTAGCACCCATCAATGGATATTGCCGTGCGGTGTCAATGACGGTACGTATGTCTGTGTCGGCGCCAAAGAAGTTATACAAGTCAAAATCACGAGCATCGGCTTCGGGCACTACCCTATCGCTCAGCAGCTCTACTATCTTGTCTATATAATAAGGTTCTTCCCCCTGCAACAGATAGACAGGCGCATATTTGCCTGCACGTATGTCAGCTATTATATCAGTATATGTGGTAGTCTTGCCTGTGCTTTTAGCCATGAGTCTTAAAGAGATATTTACGCAAACCTATAAAAACAAATAGCACCAGGAACAGACTGATGCAAGCCACTGCCGGGAAGCCGTGATGTGTCACACCGAATGTATCGAAATGGGCCATTTTAATACCGTTGTGAGACAACCATGTGACTATCACATACAGAGAGTTATTAATAGCATGGGCTGTGG
Source organism: Muribaculaceae bacterium (assembly GCA_023665425.1). GTDB lineage: Bacteria > Bacteroidota > Bacteroidia > Bacteroidales > Muribaculaceae > Lepagella. Next base: position 435,503 of record JAMPDX010000001.1, on the reverse strand, counting down.
CTGACATCCATATTGAGCCGGTCCAGTAAAACATATACCCGAAAAAGGCTCCAAGAAGTACGCGAGGCAAAAATCCGAAGAACTGAAAGTGCATGATACTAAAGATAATTGCAGCCAGCCAGATGGCAAGATGCGGACCGATGGGGCCACTGCTTAAGATGCGCTGCAAAGTTCCGCGGAATACGAGTTCTTCGCAGATACCGGTTATTACGCCTATCACTAAGACATTTAATATCAAGGTAGTAAACGATGTGCCAGAGAGCAATGTATCAGTCTGCACTATGGCCTGCTCCTCCCATTGGCGCATGGTTTCTTCCACAGAGTGAATGGCATTCGGCAGGTGTAATTGCGAGTTCCACCAAATCACCTGATTGAGGAATGGCAACCCCACGGCGTATATCAACAAAATGCCTCCTACTGCCAGCCAGGTGCCTACTCGGTTCACTCCAAGCATTTCCAAGGGTCTGCTGCTTAGGAACATAGCACACACAACAGCCGTACCGGCAAAACCAATAATATTTTGGAAGGTAGCAATCCACAGCAAGAAAGCTCGTGTGCCCGGCTCCGCTATAAGGCCGGCTATCATGGAGGCAAACGATGCCATCGCCATCATAAAGACAAAGATGCACACCATGAGAAGCAATCGCTTGGAATATGTAAGGTTGGTGCTATACAGCCCACCCCTAGAGTTGTTTGTCATAAGCTCTAATCTTGAAAGTGTTTTCGCCTGAACACGAAGTTTGAGCCAAGATACTTTTCACGCACTTCTGGGTTCTCAGCCAATTCTTCGCTGGTGCCTTGGAAGAGGATGCGCCCGTCAAACAGCAGATAACTGCGGTCTGTGATTGATAGGGTCTCCTGCGCATTGTGGTCGGTGATAAGAATACCAATATTCTTTTCTTTGAGTTTGTAGACAATTTGCTGGATATCCTCCACAGCAATGGGGTCAACACCGGCAAATGGCTCATCAAGCATTACAAACTTCGGGTCAATGGCCAGACAGCGAGCTATCTCAGTGCGTCGACGCTCTCCACCGGATAAGCGATCACCAAGATTTTTACGCACCTTCTCAAGTCTGAATTCAGCTATCAAACTCTCAAGTTTCTCTCGTTGGTAGGCTTTAGAGGTGTTGGTCATCTCAAGCACGGCGCGGATGTTATTTTCCACACTCATCTTGCGAAAGACGGATGCCTCTTGTGCCAGATAACCAATGCCTCGTTTGGCACGCTTATAGACCGGAAGCTTAGTGATATCCTTTTCGTCAAGAAATATTTTACCCTCATTGGGCGAGATAAGGCCTACGGTCATATAAAATGTGGTAGTCTTACCCGCTCCGTTAGGCCCCAGCAGTCCGACGATTTCACCTTGTGTCACTTCTATATTGACATGATTTACGACGGTGCGCTTGCCATATTTCTTCACCAAGTTTTCAGTACGCAAGATTCCCTTGACAGGACTCTCCTCTGTGACTTCTTGTTCTGAGACAACGACTTCATCACCATTAGGTTGCAATACGACCTCTTCGGCATTACTTTCAACTATTTCGTCGGTAGAGGTGTCGACCTGATTTGTCTGCAGAGCATCCTTTTGTGATGATTTATCTTTGTGTCCGAATGCGAATATCCTCATATCTTATTGAATGATTAAGGACCGGATATAGTCTGTGAGTAATTTTACGGCCACATGATTGTGGCCCCCTTGCGGCACTATCAGGTCAGCATATTTTTTGCTGGGTTCGATATATAGCTCATGCATAGGCTTGAGCATAGACTGGTATCGGTCTATCACCATCTGCGGAGTGCGACCTCGCTCCACACAGTCGCGTGTTATGACACGTATTAGCCGGTCATCGGCGTCAGCATCAACAAACACCTTGACATCCATCATGTTGCGTATCGTAGGGTCTGTGAGTACAAGTATACCCTCCACCACTACTACCTTGTGGGGCTTGACTGTAGTAGTCTCCGGCATGCGTGCGCATGTCAGGAAGTCGTAGACAGGCATCTGCACCTCTTGGCCTGATTTTAACATATTCAGATGCTTAGCCAATAGCTCCCATTCAATGGCTGCAGGCTCGTCATAGTTCATCTTAAGGCGCACCTCCAATGGGATGTGATGATTGTCTTTGTAGTAACAATCCTGTGAAATCACAGCCACTTCGTCTGCGGGGAGTGATTCTATTATTCTGCGTACGACAGTAGTCTTGCCGCTGCCGGTACCTCCGGCAATACCTATAATCAACATAATGTCTGAGAGTTGTAGCATGACCATATACCTACTGTACGAAGTGATATCGCAGCCCTGCCAATTATGATGCAAAAATAATATATTTTTTTTAATCTACCAATGTTTTTAGACTCCTTTCCACATATAATATAAAGGGCAGTCACATGACGCGACTGCCCTCGTATTTTAGTAGAAAGGGGGTATTACTTAAACAGGTATTGTGATGAGATAGACTCGTTGTTGTGAATACGACGGATAGTGTCGGCAAACAGTTTAGCAACCGGCAACACAGTGGCCTTTGACTCCGGACGCTCGTAGGGGATAGAGTTGGTGAATATAATCTCTGTCAAGCCTGAGGCATTAACTCTATCTGTTGCGGGGTCGCTCATCACAGCATGTGAGCACAACGCACGCACACTTGAAGCACCCTGACTCAGAAGCAGGTCTGCAGCCTTAGTGATAGTACCGGCAGTGTCCACAATGTCGTCAACGAGGATTACGTTCTTGTCTTTCACGTCGCCAATCACAGTCATCTTGTCTACCACATTGGCTTTAGCACGCTGCTTGTGGCAAAGCACCAGAGGCACATCAAAATATTTGGCGTATGAATTGGCACGCTTGGCGCCACCCACGTCGGGAGAAGCGATAACCATATCCTTGAGGTGCAGGCTCTGGATATAGGGAATGAAGATGGATGATGCGTAGAGGTGGTCTACAGGCACATCAAAGAAGCCCTGTATCTGGTCTGCATGCAGGTCCATGGTGATAACGCGGTCTACTCCGGCCACTGTCAGCAGGTCAGCCACGAGCTTGGCTGCGATTGACACTCTGGGCTTGTCCTTGCGGTCCTGACGTGCCCAACCGAAGTAGGGAATTACTGCTACTATTGTGTTGGCTGAAGCACGCTTAGCTGCATCTACCATAAGTAGCAACTCCATGAGGTTGTCTGCTGTGGGGAATGTGGACTGTACCAAATAAACTTCTGCGCCGCGTATTGACTCTTCGAAGCCTACTTCAAACTCGCCGTCGGCGAAGTATTCGGTCTTCATCTTACCGAGTTCAATACCAAGTTCTTTACAGATTGATTCGCCGAGGTAGTGTGACTTTGTACCGGCAAACACCTTGATGGGGTGGAGATTAGTGCTCATTGTTTGAGGTATATTTTTGATTTAGGAGCTAAAGAATGATAATCCTAAGGAGAGTTTCTGAATAGTGGTAGTACTTTTTATCGATGCAAAGTTAATAATTTTCGGCGGGTTTTGAAAACTTTGTGTGGTCAATTTTCCAAATTACCGCACCATGAGCAGGCACTGAGGTCTCAAACGGAATACCTCGCATCAGTGTCTTAACCTGTTCTGTATCTGTAAGCATCTCTTTACAAGACACTTGTCCCTCCGGGAGGTTAAGCATATTAAAAGCATCATTCGGAATGTTAATTTTCAACCGGCAGCCATCATTGCCAAAATTGGCTACTATCAGCAGGGTCTCGGTGCCATAATGTCTCAAGAATGCGAATCGGCTGTGAGGCGAGAAGTCGGGATTTTGCAGATTGACATACATGAGGTCAAAGAATGAACCCTTATATATAGCCGGCTCGGAGTTGCACAGATGCAAGACTTTAGAGTATAACTGTCTGAGCCATTTCTCTTTTTGAGTGAGTTTGGCCACTGAGCATTTACCGTCATCATACCATCGCCGCATGGTGTCATAGCTCCAGAAGTCAAATATAGTGGTACGATTGTTATGACCGGCAAAGCCCTCATCGTCAGTGGCACACTCACCTAACTCCTGTCCAAAATAAATCATAAAGGGGCCGGTATTGAACATGGAGCTGACTACGAGAGATGGCACCACCCTCGATGGGTCGCCGGCGTAAGCTGCTGAGCCAAACCTAACCTCGTCATGATTCTCGAGGAAGTTGAGCATTTGGGGAGCAATGCCCTCCACTGTCTGCCAACAGTCAGTCAACTTGGCGGCGCTCCACCCCTGAGTCTCTATCCCAACAAGTGAGTCATACAGATTGACCTTATCATATAGGTAATCAAAACCACAATACTCCAGAAATGGGCGATACAGGCCCACATTATATATCTCACCTATAAATATGAGGTGTGGATAATCTTTCTTGACCTGCGGTATGGCCCAGTTCCAGAAAATAAGAGGCACCATAAAGACCATATCGCACCTGAACCCGTCAATTCCTTTTGAAGCCCAAAACCTCAAGATACTCAACATCTTTACCCATGTATCAGGCACCGGGTCCTTTTGCTGATAACCATTGCCGGGGTCATGGCCGTAGTTCAGCTTGACTGTCTCATACCAATCATATTCACCGGGGAATGCTGTATAAGCATCATTACCGGTAGCTTTAGCCGGAAATTCGTTGTAACCTCCGATATCAAAGTGGGGTTGGAACTTCTGGTTGGTCAGATAATAATAGTTATTGTTGGGAGCGAAAAATTTGGTGGTATCATCGTCAACACCAAAATCTTTCACTCCAAGCGGGGCCACATCGGAGTGGTATCTGCGGGCTGTATGGTTGGGGACAAAGTCAATTATGGCTTTCAGACCCACATTATGTGTACGGTCTACCAACGCGGTAAACTCATTCATTCTGTTTGGTATATCTTCGGCTATCTCCGGTGAGATATCATAATAGTCCTTGATGGCATAGGGTGAACCGGCCTGCCCTTTCACTACATGCGGATCATCTGCCGGTATGCCGGGGTAGGCCTCCTTGGTTGCATGTTCAATAATCCCGGTATACCATACACAATTGCACCCGAGCTCTTTTATAGAGCGGAGCAACTTGAGGTCTATGTCGTTCATCTTACCCGAGCCATTGCGAGCCAAGGTGCCGAAGGGCTCACACGTGCTGTTCATATTAGTCAGCAATCGTGGAAACATCTGATATATAATGAGTTTACTGTCTGCCATTTGAAGTCAATTATTTTTGTATGTGTACATCTAACTGGGGGAAAGGAAATTCAATTCCTTCTTCAGGTAAACGTTTATAAAACAACTCGTTATACTTAAAGAAGATGTTCCAATAATTATCGTTGGACACCCATGCCCTCACTGAAAGATTTACCGAGCTGTCGGCCAGCTCATTGACATATACAACCGGTGCCGGTGTCTTCTCAAGGCAAGGCTCGTCAGCCAATAAGTTGAGAATAGCTTTGCGAGCATGATCTATGTCAGTGCCATAAGCTACTCCGATATTCCAATCCAGACGCCGACGACGCTCCATCGAATAATTGTTGATACTCGATGTGGAAAGTCCCCCATTCGGTATGATAATCGCCTTATTGTCAGGGGTGTTTATTATGGTGTTGAATATCTGTATCTCTTTGACTGTGCCGGTGTATCCTTGTGCCTCAATATAATCGCCCACCTTATATGGTTTAAGCAGGAGAATTAATACTCCTCCGGCGAAATTTTGCAATGTACCGCTCAGAGCAAGACCTACGGCCACTCCGGCAGAGGCGAAGAGAGCGAGAAAAGAACTTGTCTCAATCCCGATTGTGCCTATTACAATGATTATCAGGACAAAATACAAGGTAATCTTCAGCAGCGATAGGATGAAGGTAGTGAGCGAAGCATCTGTGCCGCGATGAAGCATTATCTTCTTAACCCACTTGTGCAGTCGCTTAATGATAAACTTGCCAAGTATAAATATGCCTATTGCAATGGCAAGCTTAAAGCCAAAGTGTATCAATGACTCTATAATATTGTCGAAGGCGTCAAACGAAGCAACACTTTCTATCTGTTTAACAGCCTGACTGCCGGCATCTTGTGCCGCGTCATCTATCGTTTCGGCATTTGGGATGGTCTGCAGAAGTATGGTGGCTAAAGACATGATGTATCAGTTGCTATTTATATGTTTGGATTTTATTTAAGCGGTTCTGCCTGAGGGTATTTCTTGAACAGCGATTTGAGCCTGAGCTTGATGACTCCAAACACAGCTTCGCCAAAGATACTGCCATTCATTTTGGATGTACCTAACACTCTGTTTACAAATATTATAGGCACCTCTACTATTTTGAAGCCTCGCTTATAGGCTTTGAATTTCATTTCTATCTGGAAAGCATAGCCCTTAAACTCAATCTTGTCGAGCTCTAATGCTTCGAGCACTCTGCGGCGCCAGCAGACAAAGCCGGCGGTGGTGTCGCGTACCTTCATACGTGTCACCAGACGCACATACATGGAGGCATAGAACGACATTAAGACACGCCCCATAGGCCAATTTACCACATTCACACCGGTAATATATCGGGAGCCAATTGCCACATCCGCCTTTTCAGTCTTTAGAGCATCGAGCAGCCTCGGCAAATCATTGGGATTATGCGAAAAGTCGGCATCCATCTCAGTCACAAATTCATAGCCGTGAGCCAGGGCCCATTTGAAACCATGGATATAAGCGGTGCCGAGGCCTAACTTGCCCTGTCGCTGCTCCAAAAAGATGCGTCCGGGATGTTCCTGCATCTTCTGCATGACAACTTCGGCAGTACCGTCCGGCGACCCGTCATCAATGATAAGTATATCAAAGGGTACGCTCAACCCCAACACAGCCTCTATTATTTTGGAGATATTCTCTATCTCATTATAAGTAGGTATGATAACTAATGCCTCTTTCATACTGGATATAATCCCCGCCAGGGATAAAACATACTGCAAAATTACGAATAAATGCTCAAATCACCAAATATCGTTTCATGAGATTATCTAAATCAACCTGTATGAGACGGTCTCAATAACATTGAGCAATTCTTCGTCTTCAGGTAGCAAGGCTATTGCTCGTTGAGCAAAATCTAATGACGGTTGCAGATAACTTTGGCGTATTTCCTTTTGGCGTTTACGTGCTTGTTTATTACGCCCGGACACGTTGTCCAGCTGTTCAATGCCATATTTTGCCAAATATTTGGAGGCCGTCTTGAGCGTGGTGGCATCTGCAGCAGAGTCAGAGGCGGCCAGTATGTATGTCTCGGCGGCATCCTGCTCTTTTCCTTTCATTGTAGCATATACACCAGCCTTCATAGTCAACAACATTGTCATATTGGGGTGGCGTATCAATGCAGTATCAAGGGCTACAAGGGCAAGTTCCGGCTTATCTTCATATAGCATACCGGCTACATACTTCTGTATAAACACCGGGGTGGCCGAGACACTGTACAAGGAGAGGCCGTCATGGGCTACACGTGTTATTCTATATGATATTGAGTCGCGATTTTCAGGATGCAGGCGAGCCAAATTTGACAAGCATGATATTTGATTGAGGAAGACTTCTTTGCGTACATATCCATGTTTTCGCGCCAAATCAAACGCTACCAGAGCGGGCTCAAAATTTCCCTCCTTATATGCCATCACCCCACTATAAAAGTATACAGTGGCACGTATGGAGTCGCTCATCGGCTCCATGGTGGTATAATATGGTTTATCCGGCAAGTTGGCATATTCCAAAAATGCGGTGTATGCCTTGTCATACCGATTCTTATTGAGATAAGCGATGCCGGCGTTATAAATGGAGGGGGCATTCTCGCTTATCCATTGCGACAAGTCGGGACTGTACTTCACCTTTATCACACCCTTCTTATCGGGCACCGAGTCGAGGGCCATACTTTGCAAGGAGTATCTGTATGCATTGATGAGCGCATCGGCCATGACAGCTCGGTCTACCGACTTGTCATTTCGGTTGATCGACAGCAGTTTATAGTAATGTTTATAGGCGCCTCGTTCGATATCCGCCCCTACGAAGTAAGTGTGTGCATCGGGTATATAAGTAGAGTCATCCAGCACCTCCTTAAACAACTTACGGGCCTCATCGATTTTTGAGAAGTCTCCCACAAGTTTTTCGGCCTGCCTAAGTTTTTTGCGAGGCGAGGGTGGTCCGGCTATGACACCGAAGGCTATCGATGACAAGATTATGGCTAAAAATATGAGTCCTTTCTTTTTCATAGTTATGTATCAATAGCCTTTATAGTCTTCACGGCAGGTAGTAAACCAACAAGTGAAATTCAACGCCACATCTTACCTGTCTGCGAAGATTACAAAACTATTCCTGCGAGTGATTGGCTCGCAGGAATGGTTTTATAAGAGTGATTTATTAAACAAGTTTTTAGAGCTTGTTGGCATTTTCGATGTTATAGTTGATATCCTCAATGAGGTAATTCACGCGGTCAGCATTAGCCTCGGGTACAGTGAGAGCCTTGTTGGCAAGCTTGAGGGCGTTGTTGAAGATATCAATAATCTGCTGCTTGTTTGATGCATTAGCAGAACCGAGCACTGACTTACCCTGGCTATTGATATCGTCAGCTGCTGAGTAGAGGTAATCGAAGTTGTTGGAGAGTTCACCCATCTTCAAGAAGCCCTCTTGAGTTAGCTGGATGTCACCCTTGGCATAACCGGTGAGGCCTTTCAGACGATATACATTATCATTGGTGGGGTCAGCCTGCTCAGCTTTGGCCAGGATGGCGAGAGCCTGATCAAAATCCTTGGCATCAAAGTATTGCTGCAGGTAACAGTCGAGCAGGAAGTCCTGAAGATTGGCGAGAGCGGGCTGTTTGTAACCGAAAGCCCCTATACCCTTCTCGGCGATGGCACTAATCTCCTTGTTATATTGCTCCTTTTTATCGGGATTGGCAGCAGCGAGTTGCTGACGGGCGCCGATTGCATACACGTATGCGTTGGGGTCTGTAATGTTTGCATTGATTGCAGCATCGTAAGCAGCGATAGCAGCCTCAAAATCAGTGCCGTATGCACAATTACCGGCGTTGTAGAAGTCAACTGCATAAACAGTGTCGGGCAGCAAGCCGGAAGCCTGTGTGGCCATACCGCTTGTCATGAATGCGTCGTATGCCTGGGGATACTTCTTGTCACCGTTAAATAGAGCGATAGCTGCTCTCTGGAAGTCGTTGTTGACAGTGTGAGCCATCAGTGACTTCTGGATCTTTTCAGCATATTTGGGCTTGGGTGAATTGGCCTCTGCCTGCATCACCTGATCATAAAGCTCAAAGGCCTTCATAAGAGACTCGGCAGCTTCTGCATCAGGATTAGCTTTTACTTTGTCAAAAACCTTCTCCAGATTTTTGCCTTGCTCGTAGATAGCTTTGACATCTTGGGCTTGTTCTTGGGCTTGCACTGTGAATATGCCTACGGCAGCCAGTGCGAGTACAATAAGTTTTTTCATAATTGTATGTGATTTAATTGTTTTGCTTATTTGGGCGACTTTTCGCGACGGTACTTTTGTAAATAACGTTAAAGATGGATATATAGTTCTCTTATTTGAGTGCAAAAAGCATTGTAAGCTTAATCGAGTTGATTAATTTTCTTCATGCTCTTGTGTTTCAAAAGAACTTTCGGTCGTAGTTGCTTCCTCTGCAGCCTCAGCAGCTTGCTCGGCAATTTCTTCCTCCTCCTTGTCTGAGTCCACTTTGCAAACAGATGCTATTGAATCGCCGCGCTTCTTGAGGTCTATAAGTTTAACCCCCTGAGTGGCACGTCCTTGCACCGGGACATTAGCCAACGACAGACGTATGGTGATACCACTCTTGTTGATAATCACCAAATCATTGTCATCATTCACACTCTTAATGGCCACAAGGTCACCTGTCTTATCGGTAATGGCCAGCGTCTTGACACCCTTAGCACCACGTCCTGTCATGCGATAATCATCTACTACAGAGCGCTTGCCATAGCCGTTAGATGATACTACCATAATGGTGTTTTGTGTATCTTTGGGCATTGTAATCATACCGATAACCTCGTCATCTTCGCTGCCGAGAGTCATACCCTTGACACCGGTGGAGACACGTCCCATCTCGCGCACCAGGCTTTCGTCAAATCTGATGGCACGGCCCAGTTTGTCGGCGAGAATTACCTGTGAGTCACCATCGGTCAGGCAGACATCTATCACACGGTCATCCTCACGAATTACGATTGCCTTGACACCAACCTTTCGCGGATTGGCATAAGCTGAAAGCGGAGTCTTCTTGACAACACCGTTCTTTGTACAGAAGATGAGATTGTGCGATTTGGTAAACTCTTCATCATCCAGATGCTCAACGCGTATAAAGGCATTGACTGCATCATCACTGTCGATATTGAGCATATTCTGGATGGCGCGCCCCTTGGTGTTCTTTGCCCCCTCGGGTATCTCGTATACCTTGAGCCAGTAGCAGAGACCTTTCTGGGTGAAGAAGAGCATGTAATTATGGTTTGTGGCCGGATAGATATGCTCTATAAAGTCTGAGTCGCGAGTGTCGCTTCCCTTGGCGCCCACGCCGCCACGGTGTTGAGCGCGGAATTCAGCCAATGGAGTACGCTTGATATAGCCCATATGAGAGATGGTAATAATCATCGGGTCATCAGCCACGAAGTCTTCATCCTTGAGCTCGCCGCTGAAGGGTTTGATGGTGGTGCGACGCTCATCGCCATACTTATCGCGCACCTCTTCAAGCTCTTTCTTAATAAGGTCGCGGCAGACCTGGTCGTTATTGAGTATCTCGTTCAGGTGTTCAATGAGGGCCATAAGTTCAGCATATTCAGCGCGTAACTTGTCCATTTCCAATCCGGTGAGCTGACGCAGGCGCATCTCTACTATGGCGCGTGTCTGAACTTCATCCAATTCAAAGCGTTGACCCAAACGCTCGCGGGCCTCATCGGTAGTGGCAGATGAGCGGATTATGTGTATCACCTCATCAATATTGTCGCAGGCTATCATCAGACCTTTGACAATATGTGCACGTTCCTCGGCTTTTCGCAGCTCGAATTTGGTACGACGTATCACCACCTCATGACGGTGGTCTATAAATGCCTCGAGGAGCTCCTTGAGGTTAAGTGTCTTGGGGCGCCCCTTGACCAAAGCTACATTATTCACTGAGAAGGATGTCTGTAGCGCGGTCATCTTATACAGCTTATTGAGGACCACAGCCGCATTTGCATCTCGCTTGATATCAATAGTGATGTCAATCTTGCCTCGTGCTGAGGTGTCAGTAATGTCGACAATACCTTCAATTTTCTTCTCTATGACCATGTCGGCGATACTCTTCACCAAGTCTTTCTTTATCACGCCGTATGGAATCTCGCTGATCACAATCTTGTCATGGTCACCATCAGATTCTATCTCTGCCTTGGCGCGGATTATGATGCGGCCACGGCCGGTCTCGAAAGCATCCTTGACACCTTGCAGGCCGTAAATCTCGCCACCTGTGGGGAAGTCGGGAGCCTTGATATATTGCATCAAGTCCTCTACGGTCATGTCGCGATTGTCTACCAGAGCGATGGCACCGTTCAAACACTCTGTGAGGTTGTGAGGAGGCATATTGGTAGCCATACCCACAGCAATACCGCTTGCTCCGTTCACGAGCAGGTTGGGGAATCGTGTAGGAAGCACTGAGGGCTCAGTGAGTGTATTATCGAAGTTAGGATCAAAGTCTACAGTGTCAGCATCAAGGTCACGCAGCATCTCCTCGCCCATACGCTCAAGCTTAACCTCGGTGTAACGCATGGCTGCCGGAGAGTCACCATCGATTGAGCCCATGTTACCCTGGCCAAAGACAAGAGGATATCTCAGACTCCATTCCTGAGCCATTCGCACCATAGTGAGATAGATTGAAGAGTCACCGTGAGGGTGATACTTACCCATAACCTCTCCCACTATACGAGCGCTCTTCTTTGTCTCCCCGGAGAAGTGATTGCCTAAAGCATCCATACCGAATAGCACACGGCGGTGAACCGGCTTAAAGCCATCACGAACGTCAGGCAGTGCACGCGACACTATCACCGACATTGAATAGTCAATATAGCTCTTTTTCATCTCCGTGTCAATATTGACCGGGATAATTCTGTCTTCTTGTTGCATCGTTCTTACACAGTTTTTAAAAGTAGAGGAGAGTGACCCTGACGACCGAGCATAATACGGTCAAAGAGCAGGACCAAAAATCAGCACAAAATTACAAAAAAAATACCAATTATCCAAACCGACAACCTTTGCTTTTATTCATAAATATATTTTATTAAATATGTTAATAATCTTTTTCATCTTTGGCGTGTTATAAACATATAATACTAAATCATGATACTATGAGTCACGAAAATCTCGTCAATCTTTTAGGCGACAAAGCGGAGTCGCTGCTCGAACACAAGTGTACAACTATCGATAAGTCCATGATACATGTCCCCTCTCCAGATATCATCGACAAAATTTGGATTAACACTGATCGTAATATTCAAACTCTCAATAATTTGCAGCGCTTACTCGGCCATGGCCGTCTGGCCAATACCGGATATCTGTCAATACTCCCGGTAGACCAGGATATCGAACATTCTGCCGGGGCATCGTTCGCTCCAAACCCAATATATTTTGACCCCGAGAATATTGTGCGCCTGGCCATTGAGGGTGGCTGCAATGCCGTGGCTTCATCTTTTGGCAATCTGGGCGCGGTAGCCCGTAAATATGCCCACAAAATTCCCTTCCTTTTGAAGCTCAATCATAATGAGCTTCTCACCTACCCCAATAGCTATAATCAGGTGATGTTCGGCACTGTGAGGGAGGCGTGGAACCTTGGCGCGGCTGCTGTGGGTGCAACTATCTATTTCGGCTCCGAAGAAAGCCGCGACCAGCTTGTGCAGGTGGCTGAAGCCTTTGAGTATGCACATGAACTGGGGCTGGTGACTGTGCTGTGGTGCTACTTGCGCAACAGTGCTTTCACGAAGGATGGAGTGGACTATCACTCGTCAGCAGACCTTACCGGGCAGGCTGACAGACTCGGTGTCACCATCCAGGCCGATATTGTGAAACAAAAGCTACCAACAAATAATGGTGGTTTTAAGGCCATAGGCTTTGGCAGATATGACGAAAAAATGTATACCAAGCTAACCACCGACAATCCTATTGACCTGTGCCGTTATCAAGTGGCCAACGGATACATGGGGCGTGTGGGGCTTATCAACTCGGGTGGAGCATCACATGGATCTTCTGACTTGGCTGACGCGGTGTTTACTGCTGTTGTGAATAAACGAGCCGGTGGTATGGGCCTGATATGTGGACGCAAGGCTTTCCAACATCCGATGGATGATGGCATCAAGTTGCTCAACACCATACAGGATGTATATCTCGACCCGGAAATTACTATTGCCTGAGACCATACGAAATCATCAAAAAATCCGCAAGCCTTACACTTGCGGATTTTCCTGTTTTATCAGGATTGGAGTTTATTCCAAATTGCTTGTTACTAATTCTGTCATCAGCGACATCTCCTCGGTTGATATGCCTGCTGCCCGAAGGTATTCAGTGTCTTGATGCATTAGGGTGCGGAATGTGTCATTTCCGCCCTTGAGTGTTCGCAAACACGTGCGATAACGTGTCATGGCCTCTTTGATATCACCTTTGGCAAACAAAGCATGGCCACAGTTGAGCATATCATCGCTTGTAATATCGGGGAGGCTATCATATCGGTTCACACTTTTATCATAATTACCTCGTAAGAACTCACACCAGGCAATGGGCCGCAACACTTTAGTGTTGTTTGGCTTTAGATATTTAATCTTAAAGAATATCTTTAATGCTTCATCGGCATTGCCGGCAAGCATCAATGTTGTGCCCAACAACATCTCGAGCGATAAGCTGTCCTTTTTGAGTTCCAGTGCGCGGCGAGCATAATCGGTGGCTTCCTCATATTGCCGCATATCTCTGAGCAGGGTAGCGATACGCTTCAAGAGCCATCCGGAATTGGGATTAATCAATTCTGCCTGTTGATATACTGCCAGGGCCTCTTCATCGCGACCGAGGAGCTGCAGACAGTACCCCTGCTTTTGCAGTACATCCTCTTCAGGGGCCCCCAGCGATGCAACCACTGCGAAGGCATCATATGCTTGCTGCCAGTATCCATAGCGGAAATAAAACTCGGCAATATTACGCTGCAGCTCGATATCCCCGTGCATAGCTATAAAAGGCTCAATCTGCGGGATGGAGAATATATCACGGAACGGATCTGTGTCATCATCATTTTTCAGCCTATAAAAGCGATACAAGTCCTTGAGATACAGCCCTATCTCGTCATATAATGACATACTGTTACCAAGTAACGTTGTAGCCGCTTCTTCGTTCATCGCATCCATCTGGGTGGATAGCTGCGAATTCATCATTTCAAACTGAGCAGGGGGCATCTTTTCCAATGCCAACACCATTGAATACTTGTCTGAAGCGCAGAAGTAATGTCCCTTTGTCAGCATCTTGAGCACTGAAGCTGGGACCTTTTCGCGAGCCTGCTCTAGCGCGGCGATGTCCATATCAAAAGGAAGCAACCAGTTGGACACCGGTCTGAAGAAGGGAAATCCCTTCATCTGCGAGAATGCCGACATGAATATGTCAGCTCCATCCATTTGCATACGAGTGAGTTCCTTAAGCTTGTCTGTAACACCACTTTTATTCAGCAGATCTTCCCAATCGGGGTTTTCCTCAATCTCATATATGTCAGCTTTGCCACCCATGCGACGCAGACTCTTTTCGATATCGGGCTTCATGCGCATCAATTCGGGTATTATCTCATCCTTAACGCGGCGGTTTACCCTCTCAGTATCAATGGTTCGGAGCATTGCAGGGACAAAGCTACGGAGAGCCTTACGCAAGTGTTCGTCATCACTAACGGCGATGGCAAGGGCAGTTATCTTTTTGTTGTTCCGCACACGCTCCGGCCATGCGGCAATCACCAATAGTGCTCCTACCAATGCGCGAGCTGTAAGCATTGACTCGCCGGTATTTGCAAATGCACTTTTAAGCAATACTTCAAGCTTACGATAGTCATAATATTTAAGCGAAGTGAGCAACAATGCGCTTAACACCAATGCCTTTGTATTTGATAATGCCGCAGACTCCGGCGCGGTTAAAAATTCCAGTAAAGCGGTTTGCTCAGCCTTCGGCAAAAAGACCGTAGTCCATACACTGTTAAACAATTTCTCGGAAGCTCTCTCCACACTCCTGTTAAGATCTTCCGACTTAACCCCGGCCTCACGGGCAATATCCATTCTCGATGCCAGACTTTTGATTTTGGCAATATTATTGATTATGGTATTTTCCTCGTTAATGCCGGCGGAGCGCATGGCAGAAAAGAATTGTCCTTCAGCTGTGGATTTGATGTCAGCTATATGAAGCATATCCGCGGCACGCCATAACTCTTCACGTGTGTTGACGATGATGTCGTGGCGCGATGGGTCAGAGGCACTCCGAGTGCTGTTCTCGAAGTATGATAACATATATCGATATGTCATACCACAATCTGACAACAAATCTGCACAGACATGCTTCTTGTCATGTTCACGCACATATTTAAGCGCATCCATGATACGATTATCGCCTAATAATGAGGCTATTGTGTCTATGTAGGGATTTTCGTTTTTCATTTTTATATAGATATGCTTACCGAGTAACAAAAATCAGGCCAAAATGTTGAGTAAGGCCAAAAAATCCTCTCACTGACTTCGATGATAGGAGCTCGGTTAAAATTCAAGGGTGAGACGTGCGTTAAACTGACGACGGGTCAGATAGTTGGGCACTGCGTATTGTATGCCGTTGACGTCTGTCACCCAGTAATATGAGCTGACGTTGCTTATATCAAAGAGATTGAAGACATCTACTCCTACAGTGATATTGCGGAAGTGTCGCCAAATACCACTCGGCTCAGCCTGGTCGGGAGCTCCTATTATCTGGTAGCTCAGACCTATATCCACACGTTTGTATGCCGGAGCTCTGAACCATGCTACTTCTCGCTTCACGCGGGGGGCAACCATTGTCAAGCCGTCTGAGAATATACCGCGCAACGAAAATTTCAGCTTTGGGAATTTTGGGAAGTAATCATTAAAGAATAATGAGAAGGCATATCTCTGATCAGAAGGCAACGGGGTCTTTATTCCATCCACATTCTGTTGAGTCTTCATCAATGAGAAGGTAATCCATGAGTCTGAACCGGGCACAAACTGTCCGAACAATTTGAAATCGAGGCCCATAATGTAACCTTTGGAGTCATTGACACCGGAGTATTGCACCTTCAGATTATCATACTCGTAAGATATGAGGTTGGTAAGATTCTTATAGTACGCCTCAGCAGAAATTTTAAAGGGTCTGTTCATCATCCTGAAGTCATAGTCAGCAGCAAGAAGCACTTGTATGCTTCGAGGGGATTTGATGTCTTTGTTCAATATAATCGATGCATTACCCAAGTCATCAGTAGCTGCCATTCGGAATTCTTTGTAGAACGGACTTTGATAGTACATACCGGCTGCCAGTCGGAACCTCCATTGGTTATTAGCTGCCGGAGTGAATATCATGTTCAGGCGAGGAGAAATGAGCAACTCCTTGTTGAAATTCCAATAAGAGAGTCTAAGGCCACCATTCAGGGTAAACTGACCGGCATCATTGTTGATATACAATGCATCCTCAGCATATACAGCAGCCCGCGTGGAGTTAAGGTCTTGATGTGATGACAGGTTATAAATAAGATGTACACCGACAGGCTGAGTAGGCAAAGAGTAACCGGCAGAGTCGCGCCACTCCCACTCACGTGTGCGGTCAAGGAACTTTTCTTTCTGAATAAGGGCTCCGTATGATATGTGGTTGTTTCCTACAACAGTACGACCGCGCAACACGGCTTGAATTACAGATGCCTTGAGCCTGTTGCGTGAGTGCTCCATATACTTACCGACGCCGAGCTCGCCTCCTACAGCGCCCTCGCCCGAGGTACCGGCCTGATCGAGCCAATATTCGCCTGAAATGTCATAGCTGACATATTCGCTTGTCATAAAGCCGGACAATCCGAGGGAGAAATCTGTGGCGCTGTTGACTCGATAATTCAAATTAAGTGCTCCGAGATATGTATCAAATTGGTCCTTCTCCTGTCCGTCGAAGTATACCTTGAATTTCTTTATATTGGTAGATGTACCAAATGAAGTCTCACGGTCAGCAGGCTCAAAATTGTAATGATTGGATGATATGTTGCCCAAGAAATTCACTGAGAACTTTTTGGAAGGAGTCCACACAAGATTGGTCTGATAATCGAGATATGAGGGGTTATACTCACCGCGTGTCTCAAGCGATGACAGCAGCGAATTATTCTTCTTATATCGGAAGCCGTGAAGCTGGCTGAATTTGCCGGAGTTAGTGCCTAGATACAGGTTTACGCCCATCAGTGAGGCTGTGATACCCGCCTCGAAGGCTTCCGGTTCACGGTACGTGATATCGAGCACGCTCGACATCTTATCGGCATAGCGTGCCGGGAAGCCACCGGTGGAGAACTTGATGTTCCCGACCATATCGGGGTTAATGATACTCAAGCCCTCTTGCTGGCCGGAGCGCACTAACTGAGGGCGATATATCTCTGTGCCATTGATATATACAGAATTTTCATCGTATGTGCCGCCGCGCACTGAATATTGCGAACTCATCTCGTTGGATGAATTGACACCGGCCATAGTAGTCAACAAGCCCTCGACACTGCCGCCGCTCACATTAGGTGAGAGCTTCAAGTCCTTGATATCTATCTGGTCCATGCCACCAATATTCTGACGGTAGGCAGTCACCTCCACCTCATCGAGCAATACATCGCTGATAGGGAGCATGACATTAAGAGTGACCTCTCCTTTGGGCTTAATGAGATTTCTCTTCACATCGCGATAGCCAATACAACTGAACTGCATGGGTATGGTGTCAGCCTCGGCCAACACCAGCTTATATGAACCGTCAAGCTCGGTGAGGGTACCGATAGCCTTACCCTCTACCTTGACTGTTGCGAATTCTATGGGCTTGCCATCAGCATCCTTTACGAAGCCGGTGAGCGTGACATTATCGGCAACAGCCGGTATGGCCATCACCAAAGATACAAGCAGACTTGTAATTATGTTAGAAAAATACTTCACAATATATGAACGCAAAAAAGTATGATTTATTTCGGTAGCAACAAATAATTTGGCCAACCGGCGCTGTGCTTTGAGACATTTTGCAATTTTTTTATAGAATATAGGCTGCTTGTTTGTTCATGTCGAAATTGTTTACTAATTTTGTAGCTGAATGCGGAGTACGCCATAGCGATACCTTCAACCCTTTGGTATACAAGAGCGTTAATTGATAGTCCGCCAATGCACAAACCAGGCAGTATTGGTGTTTTCGGTAACCGAAGGCACAGTGTCTGTCTATGCAAAGATTGATAGAAATGGAATACGATTTTAGTGATATATGCCCATACGATGATGCCATCTTTCATGAGAAAATGGTCTCATTGCTCAATGAGCCCGGATTTATGCATGCTCTGTCTTTCTGTATGCCTCCTCAGGATGTGGAGACAATAAAGCAGGAATTGTTACTAATAGACAATAAGCATGATTTCCAGACTCTTGTGATGTTCCCGTTCATGCAGATGGTGGCCAAGAACACTACGGCTGGCATCACATTGGGGGGTATTCGCAACTACAACTCGGCATTGAATTACACATTCATATCCAACCACCGCGATATAGTGCTGGATGCCTCATTCCTGAATCTGGCATTTCTGCGTCAGCGCATGCCTACCACCGAGGTGGCGATTGGCAATAACCTGCTGATATACGACTGGATAACGGACCTGGTGCGCCTCAACAAGAGTTTCATAGTGAAGCGTGACACCGGTATGCGCGAGGCCCTGAATGCGGCTAAAAAATTGTCGGCATATATCCACCACACCATCCTGCACAAACATGAGAGTGTATGGATAGCTCAGCGTGAAGGACGCGCCAAAGACAGCTCTGACCACACTCAAGAGTCGCTGGTCAAGATGTTATCGCTCGGTGGTCAGAGCTCGTTTATGGAGGGGGTCAAGGAGATCAACCTGATGCCTGTAGCTATATCATACGAGTATGACCCCAATGACTACCTCAAAGCTCGTGAGTTCCTGCTCAAGCGTCGCGACCCGGGCTATAAGAAGAGTACAAAGGATGATTTATTCTCCATGGAGACCGGCCTATTGCAATTCAAGGGTAAAGTGCACTTCCAGCTCACTCCCCGCATCAACAGCCGCATAGATGAGATAGGACAATTTCGCGACAAGAATGTGGCGGCCAAATATGTATGCCGCATAATAGACAATGCAATACACCGCAGCTACGAGATTTTCCCTATCAACTATATAGCATACGACACATTGAATTCCTCATCGCGCTTCGCAGCCAAATATACTGATGAAGAGGTGGTTAAGTTTAAGGAGTATCTCCAAAATCAGATAGCCAAAATAGACCTTCCGGCACTCACAGCCGATGAGGTGGAGTATCTGCGCAAGCTGCTGCTGACAATGTATGCCAATCCGTTGATAAACAAACTTAAAGCGCTGCTCGGAGGTGTGGAATAAGAGAAATGAGATTGCCACTTATTTTTACATTGATATTGCTGGTGCCGGCATTATCCGCCGATGCCTATATCTACTTCAAGATACCTGAGCGAGAAGCCACAGCAGCCCGGTCATTCAGGGGCAGGAGGTGGTATATGTGGGGTGCAATACTCACCAATCTTCTGCTGGTGCTCTGTATGTGCTGGCCCAAGCGTGATGCCGACTCATCAATACTGCCGGTAATGTGGGTGCTTTATACATGGGCCACTATCTACATACCGAAATTTGTGTATGTGATAATCGACCTCATAGGGCGCATACCGCAACTCTTCAAGCGGCGGCAATGGCCTCTTGGCAAATGGGTCGGAATTCCATTAGGCGCTATCATCTTCATAACAATGTGGTATGGAGCTATCTTTGGGCGCACGCAGATCATTGTCAGCGATGTGGAGATTGCCTCGCCAAAGATACCCGAAGCCTTTGACGGGTTCCGCATTGTGCAATTCTCCGATGCCCATGTAGGCACCTGGGGCACCGATGTGGCATTCGTGCAGAAGCTTACCGACAGAATCAACGCTCTTCACCCGGACCTTATACTGTTTACCGGCGATTTGGTAAACCGACGCGCCAACGAGGCATACCCCTTTATCGAGGTGCTCTCAGGCCTGAAAGCCAAATATGGCGTCTACTCCATTATGGGCAACCATGACTATGGCGACTATGCCGACTGGCCAAGCGAAAAGGAGCACCTTGCAGACGCTCAGGAGCTCCGCGAAATACAGCATAAAATGGGCTGGAAAGTGCTTGACAACGCTCATTCTTTCATCAAGGTGGGCAACGACAGTATCGCACTGATAGGCGTGGAGAACTGGGGCGAGCCCCCCTTCAAGCAGTATGGCAATCTGGATGCCGCCTATCCTCACGATCAGACCGGCAAGATTAAGGATGACAATTTCAAAATACTTCTCACTCACAACCCGATGCATTGGCATGAGCAAGTGCGCCACACCACCGACATAGATTTGACTCTTGCCGGCCACACCCACGCCATGCAGATGATGATAGGCAAACCGGGCACCGGGTGGAGTCCCGCAGCATTCAAATATCCCGAATGGGGTGGCTTGTACGAATTTAAGTCGGCAGCCGGTATCCCCCTTAAACTATATGTCAACATAGGCTGCGGCGAAGTTGGTATCCCCACACGCATAGGGGCAACACCGGAACTGACCCTCATCACGCTGCGGCGGAAGTAACACATCGGAGACTTTACATCAACGTAAATATTTTGATATATGTGGGGAATTTTGTAACTTTGCACAATATTTGGGAGTAGACTGCCGTGTAATGTCAATTGGTACTCAATAGCTTACCGGAGTTCTTCCCGCAACGTAATAAATATTTATAACGATGAGAAAGAATATTGTAGCCGGCAACTGGAAGATGAACACTACCGTACAGGAAGGTGTTGAACTCGCTAAGGCTGTGAATGAAGCACTTGCAGCTCCCCACAACTGCGACGTTGTGATTTGTGTGCCCTTCACACACCTTGTGCCCGTGGCCGGTGTTATCGACAAGAGTGTGTTAGGTTTGGGTGCCGAGAATTGTGCTGACCATGACAAGGGTGCCTACACCGGCGAGGTGAGCGCTCCCATGGTAGCCTCTACCGGCGCCAACTACGTAATCCTCGGTCACAGCGAGCGTCGCCAGTACTATGGCGAGACTAACGAGACCCTGAAGGCCAAAACCCGTCTGGCTCTTGACAACAACCTCACTCCCATATTCTGTGTAGGTGAGGTGCTCGAAGAGCGTGAGAATGGCACATACAACGATGTAGTGAAGGGCCAGGTAGAAGCCCTATTTGACCTCTCAGCTGAGGATTTCGGCAAGATAGTGATAGCCTACGAGCCCGTATGGGCTATCGGCACCGGCAAGACAGCCACAGCCGAGCAGGCTCAAGATATGCACGCTCACATCCGTAAGGTCATAGCTGACAAGTATGGCAAAGAAGTGGCAGACAACACCTCTATCCTCTACGGTGGCAGCTGCAAGCCCACCAATGCCAAAGAGCTCTTCGCCAAGCCCGACGTGGACGGCGGTCTCATTGGCGGTGCTGCTCTGAAGGCTGACTCCTTTATGGGCATTGTTGAAGCATTTAACTAATACCACATATAGTCAGGGGCATATGTGCCCCTGACTAACATATATAAATGAGTAGAAAGGAAAAACATAATCCGGAGCAGGTAGAAGCCATTGCTCAACACTACCGCGAGATATTGCGGCTGATAGGTGAAGACCCGGAGCGCGAGGGGCTGCTTAAGACCCCTATACGCGCAGCCAAGGCTCTGATAGATGCCACATGCGGATATACAGCAGACCCTGACGAGATGGCCCAAAAGGCTATATTCAGCCATACCGGCAAGGGAATGGTGCTGGTGCGCAATATTGAGTTTTACTCTCTTTGCGAACACCACATACTCCCCTTCTTCGGACGTATGACTATTGGCTATATTCCTGACGGCAAAATTATCGGCCTGTCAAAATTGGCACGTATCACCGATGTCTTTGCACGCCGCCTGCAAGTGCAAGAGCGTCTCACCGAACAGATCTGTGAATATCTCACCAACGCTATACCCAACAAGGGTGTTATTGTCTCATGCACTGCCGGACACTTATGCATGAAGATGCGCGGTGTGGAGAAGCAGGAAAGCGAGACTACAACCATGGAGTATAGCGGAGCCTTTGCCGATGACCCGGCATTACGAGCAGAGTTCATGCGTCTTGCCGAGATACAATCATGATATACTCCCTATGAGCCACACTCCCGGCAATCGTGATGTCCCGCATTGCCTCTGCTCAGAGTGAGATTGCAGCCTCAAAATCCCTGCACATACTATATGTTAATTTGACCAGCTACTTATGAAATTCACTATAGAAGCGACAGCGCCGGGTAGCAAAGCACGTGCAGCCTCCTTTACCACCGACCATGGCGTGGTGCAGACACCCATATTCATGCCGGTGGGCACCTGCGGCAGTGTCAAAGGTGTGCATACACGTGAGCTCCGCGAAGATATCAAGGCACAGATAATCCTCGGCAACAC
Source organism: Muribaculaceae bacterium (assembly GCA_023665425.1). Lineage (GTDB taxonomy): Bacteria > Bacteroidota > Bacteroidia > Bacteroidales > Muribaculaceae > Lepagella. The sequence goes on along the minus strand of JAMPDX010000001.1, from coordinate 412,834 downwards.
ATATCATTTATACTTACGTCCGGGGCTTGACATATTGCATCAAGCCGGTGGTCTGCACAAGTTCAATGGTTGGGAGAGGCCTATCCTCACAGACAGTGGCGGCTTTCAGGTATTTTCCCTCAGCGCCAACCGCAAACTCAAGGAGGAGGGAGCATGGTTTCGCAGCCACATAGATGGCAGCAAGCATCTCTTCACACCCGAGAATGTAGTTGACACCCAGCGCATTATCGGTGCCGACATCATGATGGCTCTCGATGAATGTACCCCCGGCACAGCAGACTACGATTATGCCAAGAAGAGCCTTGCCCTCACAGAGCGGTGGCTGGCACGCGGATGGAAGCATTATAAGGAGACTGAGGGGTGCTACGGCTATTATCAAAGCTACTTCCCTATAGTGCAGGGATGCGTATATCCCGAGCTGCGCCGTGAGGCTGCTAAACGTATAGCAGATTATGGAGCCGATGGCAATGCCATAGGCGGTTTGGCTGTAGGCGAGCCAACCGAAAAGATGTATGAGATGATTGAGGTTGTCAACGAGATATTGCCCGAAGACCGTCCCCGCTACCTTATGGGGGTTGGCACTCCGGCAAATATCCTCGAAGCCATAGACCGAGGTGTGGATATGATGGACTGTGTGATGCCCACCCGCAATGGTCGCAACGGCATGCTCTTCACACGCAACGGCATCATGAATATGCGCAATCTCAAGTGGGCTAACGACTTCTCCCCTCTGGACGAAGGGGGACCCTGCTTTGTAGATGAAGTATACTCCAAGGCATATGTGCGCCATCTGTTTGTAGCCGGTGAGCTGTTGGCCATGCAGATAGCTTCGATACACAATCTTGCCTTCTACCTGTGGCTTGTGGGTGAGGCACGACGTCATATCATAGCCGGCGACTTCGCCACATGGAAGCCAGCTATGGTGGAGCGTGTGACCCGACGCCTGTAAGCCTTTCTTATCTAATATCAAGTATTTACCTACTCACACAGCTTGCTGCTCCATTTCTACACTCCCCATAAAGGGAAATATAACAACAATACATCAAGATGCGACTGAAGCCTAAAATATTGGACATGTATATCTTGAAGAAGTTTCTTGGCACATACTTCTTCTCTATCATTCTGATTATGGCCATTGTCGTGATGTTTGACGTCAACGAGAAGCTGGACGCCTTCCTGCGCGCCCCCTTTCGAGAGACGATGCATGACTACTTCCTGAGCTTCCTCCCCTACTTTGCCAACCAGTTTTCCCCGCTGTTTGTCTTCATTTCAGTTATCTTCTTCACTTCCAAGATGGCGGGCAACTCGGAGATTATTGCCATTCTGTCGAGTGGAGTGAGTTTTCGCCGCATGTTGGTGCCATACATGGTGGGTGCCACAATCATAGCCTCCCTCACATTTTGGCTCAGCAACTATGCCATACCCCCCACCAACGAGAGGCGCCTGAACTACACTGAGAAATATGTCAAGAACAAGCAGCCGCAAGAGAGCACCAATGTACAGCTCATGGTAGAGCCGGGCGTGGTGGCATTCATCGGTCGTTATGACGCCGGCACCGATAAAGGTTATCAATTCTCACTTGACAAATTCAAAGGTAAAACCCTCGTGAGCCGTCTTACAGCTCAATCGGTGGAATATGCCGGTAATTACAAATGGAAGATTACCAACTATGTGAAGCGCGACTTTGACGGCATGAAGGAGAAGATGACCAAAGGGGCAGGGTTGGACACAATCATATCTATCGAGCCCAAAGACTTCATCATCTCCAAGAATGACCAGGAAGCCCTCACTACCCCCGAGCTGGAGCAATACATCGAAAAGCAGAAGAAACGAGGTGTGGCAAATATCACCCAGTTTGAGATTGAGAAGGAAAAGAGATATGCCATGACAGTCGCCGCCTTCATTCTAACCTTGATAGGCATGTCCCTCTCCTCGCGCAAGGTGAAGGGTGGCATGGGTATAAATATCGGCATCGGCTTGGTGCTTAGCTTCACCTATATCCTCTTCTCGGCAGTCACCTCATCCTTTGCCGTGTCCGGGGCTACTTCTCCGCGCATAGCCATGTGGATACCCAATATAGTTTATCTGATTATTGCCCTCGTACTCTACAAGCGAGCCTCCTCATACTGATTAACCCATGATATCTTTCCCCCTGCAACAACCTGTAGCTATCTTCCTGATGGTGTTGGTGATGATGCTCATCACCCCGGTGCTCCTTCGCCGGTTGGGGATACCTCATATCGTAGGCATGATACTTGCAGGCATCGTGGTGGGCCCATACGGAGTCAACCTGCTGGCACGCGATGCCAGCTTTGAGATATTCGGGCAGGTGGGCATACTCTACCTTATGTTTCTCGCCGGCGTAGAGATTGATATGCCCGGGCTGAAGAAGAATTGGCGGCATGGAGTAAAATTTGGGTTCATCAGCTTTTTGTTGCCAATGGTTGGCGGCTTGATAGTTTGTCGTTATGCTCTTGGTATGTCAATGCTTGCCTCCGCCCTTATAGGCTCCATGCTTGCCTCACACACCCTCATCTCCTACCCCATCGTCACCCGCTTCGGGCTAAGCAACACACGCAGTTCCGTGATAGCTGTCTGCGGCACCATAGTGGCTGTGATGTTGGCTCTCATGGTGCTTGCACAGGTCACCCAAACCAAAACATCCGGCGGATTTGACAGCCTATCGCCACTACTATTGTGTGGGTATATGATAGTCTACGCCGTGTGTATCTGGTATCTGTTCAGGTGGGCTACGAGACTCTTCTTTCGATATTTTACCGACATCATCACCCAATTCATATTCGTGCTTGCCGAGGTATTCTTTGCCTCCCTGCTTGCCCAACTCATAGGTCTGGAAGCTATTTTGGGTGCTTTCTATGCCGGGCTGGTGCTCAACAGATTTATTCCCTCACGCTCCGGCCTGATGTCTCGCATTGAGTTTGTCGGCAACGCCATATTCATCCCCTACTTCCTCATCGGCGTGGGCATGCTGATGAACGTCAGTGTAATATTCAACGGATGGAATGTAATCATCATAGCCCTGACCATCACCATCACTGCACTCTCTCTGAAATGGATAGCCGCCTGGATTTCCGCCCGCTCCTTCATGGGAGATGGCCCGGAGCGCCGACTTATTTTCGGCTTGAGTAGCGGCAAGGCGGCAGCCACTATCGCCGCTACAATGATTGGTTTCAAATACGGCATTATATCGGAAGATGTGATGAACAGTGCCGTAATCATGATACTGATATGCTGCGGTGTAGCCTCCGTTGTGACCGAGAAGGCCGCCAAACGTATGCGTATGGCCATAGCCGAAGAGAACCTTGACCAGGAGGGTGAAAAGCGTGCCGTATATGCCCGTCAGCTCGTAGCTGTGGCCAACCCTATGACAGCCGAGGGCATCATGCGTATGGCCATCTATATGCGTCACTCAGCCAACAAGCACCCCATCACAGCACTATACATACGCACGAGCGACGACCCTACCCTTGTCTCCATGGGCAGAAATGCCCTGAAGGACGCCGTGCGCACCGGCCTTACCAACGATATACTCGTAGAAGACATAGAGCGATATGACAACAATGTGGTAGCCGGCATGACAAATGTACTCAAGGAGCGCCGCTGCACAGAGATTATCATAGGTCTGCACCGCAAGAGTAATATCGTGGACACATTCTATGGCTCCATGACTGAGGGTCTGCTCCGCGCCACCAACAAGATGATAATTATGAGTCGCTGCTTTGTGCCGATTTCCACCTTGAGGCGCATTGTAGTAGTGGTGCCCAACAAGGCAGAATATGAGACCGGATTTTCGCTATGGCTCACACGTGTATGTATGCTCGCCTCCCAGTTAGGGTGTCGCATAGTCTTCATCGCATACCCACAGACGGCTCGCTATGTGCGTGGCGCCATCAATGCCATGGGCTTCGAGCTGCGCCTGAGCTTCAAACAGATAGAAGCATGGGACGACTTCATCACCGCCTCCGGCGACATCTCAGACGAAGACCTGCTCATGGTGATTGGTGCCCGCAAGACATCTATCTCCTACAGCTCTGACCTGGAGTCGCTCCCCATGTACCTGGCGCGCTACTTCTCCCGACACAACATAGTAGTCATCTTCCCGGAACAATTCGGCGCCGGGGCCGAGCTTCCCACTCCCATGGACTTCCTCTCCACCACTATAAGCACTACTTCCGGCCCTTGGCATTGGAAGGACAAAATACGTCAATTTATCGAAGCTTGCAGGATAAAATAGTATAAACCACTTTGTGAGGCTTACCACGAGCCCGGAGTAACATTTCTTAATGCAATGTATTCATTTCTCAGACCGAACTCTCATCCCCACACCATACACATCTCGCCGATGATTAACTTTATAAAGAATTGGACACTCCCCATCTCAATTCTTTCCGGCATCATCTTATACTTTATCTATGTAAATATACCCGCGCTCAACGACACACACGCCTTTGTAAACGACGCCATCTCAGTGATACAGCCGGCATTGATTTTCGCAATGCTATTCCTTACATTTCTCTCCATAGGCCCGCACGATTTGCGCATACGCCGCTGGCATTTCTTACTTATTGGAATGCAAATATCATTGTTCGGAGCTTTGGCATACCTGTTGTCATATATAGCAGACAATGGCATGAGAATAATCTTAGAGAGCGCCATGCTGTGTATGCTATGCCCCACAGCCACTGCGGCTGCCGTGGTGACACGCAAACTTGGTGGCAGTGCCGCTGACATAACCACCTACACAATACTCATAAACCTGACAATAGCTGTCAGCGCCCCGGCATTGTTGCCCATAGCGCACCCTATGCCTGACATGGGCTTTATATCCACATTTGTCCTTATTATCGGCAAAGTGTTTCCGCTGTTGATATGTCCCCTGCTCTTAGCATGGGGAATACGCAAATTTGCCCCGGCACTGATGCATAAGCTCACCAAATTTCGTGATCTGCCATTCTATCTGTGGGCTGTGGCGCTCGCCCTTGCTATAGGAGTGACAGTCAAGGCTATAATGCACAGCCACATTTCTTCAATGTATCTGCTCGGCATATTAGCCGTCACTTTCGTTTGCTGCATATTGCAGTTTTTCATCGGCAAAAAGATAGGTCGCCACTATGACCAACTCATAGAAGGGGGGCAATCTTTGGGGCAAAAAAATACCGTCTTTATCATTTGGATGGGCTACACATTCCTCTCTCCGGTGACTGCAATGGCCGGTGGCCTTTACAGCGTGTGGCACAACATATATAACTCGTGGCAGCTATATAACCACCGGAGGAGTGACACCTAATCCACCGGGGTGACAGTATAGCCGGCCTGACGAAGCAGATTGAGTAAGCCTCGCTCTGTAGGCAAATGGCCGGCACCGACTACCACCATAATAGACTTCTGCTGCATTTCGGGCACAAGTATCTCGACCCAATTGGCATTGCGGTTGTATATCATGGCATCAGCCTTCTCGGGAGTCATAAGTTCCGGGTCTGTCATCATTGTTGACACTGTGTCAAGGTCGCGGCTCATATATGCATTGGTGAGACGGATTGTCTCCTCCACCTGCGACTCACCACCATCGCGCACGGCATCCATCAGGCTCTCCTTCTGCTCCGATATAGGCTCGCCAAAGAGCATATCCAACTGGAAAGCCACAGTCTCAAGGCCGGCTACTTCCTTACCCTCGGCGCCGGCTCTATCCTGCATAGTCTGGTCTATGCCGGGAGCTTGAAAATCCTTGTCCGGGAAATGCTGCTGCATTATCATGGCCATCAACGAAGTGCTCACCACATTGGGCTTCATGGCGTACATCATCTTCAAAGGCACTTTGCCACCACTAAGCTTATCCCAGGTTGTGGTAAGAGTGTCGAGCTCTGCAGCGGATAGGATTTTATTGAGTGTACTGTCGGGGGGAGCTATCATCTTGTTGGAGTACTTCATCATCTCCATTGGATTATTCATCTGCGACATATCCACTTCGCCGTACATTTTGTCTACAGCCTGCAGGGCTACATCCAGCCCGTCTATGGAGTCGAGCAATTCTACAGGCGCAAAATGGTGGGTACCAAGTATATAAGAGGTTTTGTTACTACCATCTTTCTGCACCTTGTACAGCAATTGGGCCTTCCCGGACCCGATGGCCACTATGGTCACTAAAAGTGTGAATAATATCTTTTTCATCTTTACAAATTAATTTCTGTATTTTAATCATCAATTAGACGCAAGGCAGGTATAGGAAGTTTCAGCCTTACTTCAAAAATCGTTTTGCCATATATTTCAAATGCGCATGTTGTATCTCGGTGTACTCATCATTTATTAATTCAGGGGCAGTCATATTGAGGCCAACATGCTTCCATAATGGGTCACGCAGCTCCTCTTCCAAAATCATCTCCACGGCCTCGAATGTATATCCAAGCTCCGTGATGAGGGAGCGCACATGATAGCGCAGCAATAGCTTGATTTCATCATTGATACACTCCTCATCTTGCCCCAACATACGCTTCAGCTGATGCACATTTTTGTACTCCTTGAGAGCGGAATACTTGTATTGACATGTGATACCGCCCCATCGGTAATTATATCCTATATAATCGGAAAAAGCCATGGAGCGGGACTCGCGCAAATACTGTATGTTGAATATCTGGTCTTCGCCCCAAAACTGGTTGAACTCCATTTGCGCCACCTCACGCAGCTTGCGTGTGACATATAACTTTGCGCAGCATGAGGGGTATATAAAACTATCCATGCCAACGTATGTAGCAAGTGTGCGAAACTCATCGCCATCGATACGTCTGTTGCTCAATGTCGGGTCATAAACTTCCTTATACTTCAAGGCAATGCCACGCACACGACGCTGTGTGCGCATTTGCACAAGGTCAACATCGAGGGTTTGCATCAGATTGACCATCTCCTCCACGGCACGCACCTCCATCCAGTCATCGGCATCCATAAACATGGTATATTTGCCGGACACCTCGGATATACCCCTATAGCGAGACTTTAAATGGCCAACATTAGACTCGTTCTCAATAATTTTTACTCTGTCACGCTCCCGCAGTAAATGCCTCGCCTTTGATAGCGAAGAGTCTGTGGAACAGTCATCCACAATAATTATCTCAAAATCCTGACATGTCTGAGCCAGTAGCGATTGCAGGCATTTATTCACGTACTTCTGCTTATTATATATTGGAATTATTATCGAAACAAGTGGCTTCTCATTCATAATACTCTGTTTAAAAAATTTAATACGGAAGTGACAAGATAATATTTCTTATGTGCCCAAATACGCGTTTTGGCCAACCTATAAACCTCCTCTTCATTCAGCTTATCAACATTCAAATAAGTTAATATAGGATGCTGAAGGGCAGTTTGAGCGAAAGCTTTTATCCGCGACCTACCGACGCCACGCAGGCTACGCTGCAGGCAACTCTCAAGCATACAGTACTTGTAATTATCCGCCAAGGCTCTTTTGGCTTCTCCAATGTGTTCGGTGGGACAGACCTTTTCTAACTCACTACTTATGAAATCAATAGCGCAAACGTAATCATCCCAACTTTGCACATAATATTTGTATCCTAACCCACTTGCAGTCCACATACAGGTATAATAGTTAATTGACTTAATACACTTGATATGTGAGAATAATCTGACGTTCAACGCCAAGTCCTCTCCTATTGTCAATGGTATGTAATCGCCGCAGTGAGCCAATAAAAACTCGCGCCTATAAACCTTGTCACATAAACTTGATGTAATACCATTAATACTTAACAAACTCATGAGGGCTTGTGCGCCATTACAAATACCAGCTTTGAAGATCGGACATTTATTAGTATTATAGAAAGAAAATCTTAGACCAAATTTAGGATAGGCATAATAGCTATTACACACATAGATATCATATTCTTGCTTGGGAAAAATATTATCGTGAATTGACAGCAAAGTACCCTTAGTCAACGCATCATCAATATCAATGAACATAATGTAATCACCGCGGCATTCTTTTATCGCTTTATAACGACTGTATGAAGCACCGCGATTGACTTCATTTCTGAACGCACGTATTCGTTTATCCCTTTGCAATAACCGGCTTAACTTATTTGGTGTCGTATCTTTTGAGGCATCATCCACTATAATCCACTCAAAATCTCGCATTGACTGAGACAGCACAGACCTTGCACATCGTTTAATGGTACGACCACCATTATATACGGGGGTGATGATACTGAGTTTCGGCATAATTAGAGTCGGCTTAATGTATATATCTATGGTAATAAATACTGCAAAATATACTTGGTCGATTTATAAAAGCTTGAAACAGATATTTTACCGCCTTAACATAATGGCGGTCACGCCGTGAATAGGTCCATAAGTCCAATAATTTCTGAATTTTCAGGTAGTTCTCACGGTCCCTTGAAATACCCTTGTATTTGCCACCATAGAATGTCTCCATGACTTTAAGTATTTCAAGATGACGATCTCCGACCTGACTTGGATTGGCTTGACGTTGAGATGAGAAGATGCCTGCCGAATGGACACGATAGACACTCCAACAATCTGGCATGGCATAAACTTTGCCGGCATTACGCCATGAAATAAACAGGCGAACATCTGTTGTAACTATTGGATGCAGACGATATCGGCGTTGAAATTCTTGATCATTTAGCAATACATCTAAACGCCCCATAAGTCCTGCAGCTTGAATATGAGGCATTACTAACAAGTCAAAAACGCTGACGTTGCGCGGGCGCGGCAGGTGTAAATCATAATCATCAATACCGGGGATTTCGCTCTTTACCTTGTAAGCGTGGAAGACCATGGTGTGGGACGGGTGGGTGTCCAGGAAGTCGGCAAGGGCTTGAAGGCGCCCATCGTAAATCCAATAGTCATCACCCTCGCATATCGACAAGTATTTACCGCGCGAGAGTGGCAACAGTTGCTCGTAAATACGACTTCTTCCTTTGGAATATATATTTTTCTTGCCGAGGATGGGGCGGATTATATCAGGATAACGGGCAGCATATTCGCGTATTATGGCCTGTGTGCAGTCGGTAGAGGCATCGTCGGTAATGATAACTTCAATGGGGAAATTGACCTTTTGCATCATGATGCCCTCAAGGCATTGACGCAAATATTTCTCGTGATTATATGCTATAACCCATACTGTAACGTATGGCTTTGGCCCATAATCATGTCCGGCCGGCAAGTTGTTGCGCAAGTCGGAGTCTTCATACCCGGCAATTATTTCATAAAAGGGATTTTCTGCCATATCATTTCATTCTTCTCTGCAAAAATACAAAAAGTTTCCCTGCTTGGCAAATACCGGCAAATAAAAAGTGCGTACACCTATTATCAGGTACGCACTTTCTATATTTGGTATTTGTGTTTTTCCTATGTACCTCGCGTCAGAGAGTACTCGTCTCTTCGCCAGCAGACGGTTGTGTCTCATCACTGAACTCAAGGGTCAAGGCATCGTCGCCATCTTTGTAAGAAGCAACTATTGTGCCATGAGTCTTGCCCTCACCCTGCACTTTGAGAAGGAGCTCGGCAAGGTCATCCTCAAGATACTTTTGAATGGCGCGCTGCAGCGGGCGGGCTCCAAACTGGCGGTCATAACCCTTAGAGGCAATGAAATTACGAGCCTCGGGGGAAATGTCGAGTTTATAACCCAGAGCCTCGATGCGCTGCAGGAAGCCCTTCAGCTCAATATCAATTATGCTGAGGATAGCATCGCGGTCGAGTGAGTCAAACATGATGATGTCATCAATACGGTTGAGGAACTCGGGAGCGAAGGCTCTGTTCAAGGCTTTGGTAATCACTGCCCTATCCTGCTCTGTAGAGGGTGCCTCGCTGCGGAAACCGACACCGCTGCCAAACTCCTTGAGCTGACGTGAACCCACATTGCTGGTCATGATAATGATGGTGTTCTTGAAGTCGATGCGGCGACCTAATGAGTCAGTCAAACGCCCCTCATCCATCACCTGAAGGAGCAGGTTGAACACATCCGGGTGCGCCTTCTCAATCTCATCAAGGAGCACTACCGAGTAGGGATGACGACGCACTTTTTCGGTGAGCTGGCCACCCTCTTCATAACCCACATACCCCGGAGGGGCTCCCACAAGGCGTGAGACGGTGAACTTCTCCATATATTCGCTCATATCCATACGGATAAGGGCATCTGAGGAGTCAAACAGATATTCAGCCAAACGCTTGGCAAGTAATGTCTTACCCACACCGGTAGGACCAAGGAACATGAACACACCAATCGGCTTGTTGGGGTCCTTGAGGCCAATGCGGTTGCGCTGTATGGCTTTAACGGTCTTGACAATAGCCTGGTCCTGACCTACCACTACACCCTTGAGGGCATCCTTCATGCCGAGCAGGCGGGCACCTTCGCCCTGAGCTACACGACGTGTTGGCACACCGGTCATCATGGCCACAACCTCTGCCACCTTGTCTTCGTCGACACACTGGCGGTCATTGTCCAAAGTCTTTTCCCATTCGCGCTTTGCTTGCTCGAGCTCATTGCGCTTGTGAGTCTCCTCATCGCGCAGGGCGGCTGCCTGCTCAAAGTCTTGTGCCTTGGCAGCGAGCAGTTTGCGCTCAGAGACCTTGTCCAACTCCTTCTCGAGGCTTTCAATCTTTTCGGGCACCACGATGTGAGTGATATGCACACGCGAACCGGCCTCATCGAGAGCATCAAGAGCTTTGTCGGGGAAGTTTCGGTCGCTAACATATCTGTCGGTGAGACGCACACAGGCCTCGAGGGCATCATCGGTATAATTGACATTATGGTGAGCCTCATATTTCTCCTTCACCTGCTTAAGGATGGCAAGTGTCTCATCGGGAGATGTTGGCTCCACCATCACCTTCTGGAAGCGGCGCTCCAGAGCACCATCCTTCTCTATATTCTGGCGATACTCATCCAGGGTGGTGGCACCGATACATTGTATCTCGCCTCGCGAAAGAGCGGGTTTTAGCATATTGGCGGCATCCATACTGCCGGGAGCACTACCCGCACCTACGATGGTGTGTATCTCATCTATAAAGAGGATTATATTCGGGTTCTTGGATAGCTCATCAAGCACTGCCTTGATGCGCTCCTCAAACTGGCCACGATACTTGGTGCCGGCTACCATGCCCGCCAAGTCGAGACTTATGACACGCTTGTCAAAAAGGATGCGGCTCACCTTGCGCTGCACAATGCGGAGCGCCAAGCCCTCTACAATCGCACTCTTACCGACACCGGGCTCGCCGATGAGCACCGGATTATTCTTCTTGCGGCGTGAGAGGATTTGTGCCAGACGCTCAATCTCGTTGTCACGCCCTACTACCGGGTCTAGTCTGCCGTCGGAGGCTGCACGAGTCATGTCAAAGCCGAATTTATCGAGAGCGGGAGTGTCAGATGTCTTCTCGGCCTTGGCAGAGCCTGTGCGTGAGAAGGGAGACTGGCTGCGGCCACCCTGTCGCTGACGAGGTTTCTCATCCTCTTCATCATCCTCTTCATCATCGCTGAAGGCACCGGGGCCATTCTGTGGCATCTGTCTATCAGGATGTTTGAAGGGGTTGGCGTGAGTATCATTGTCGTTGACATTTGATATTGCTATGTCAAAATTCATATATGTCTGTTTGATGTGGAGCATGAAGTCAGAGTCCATGGCAGTGTCATCATGCATAAATGCGAGCAACAGGTGCTCTGGTTTAATCTCGCCGCTACTCAGATAATTAGCCTCCTTATGAGCCAAGCGCATGTATCTGACGGCCGAGGGTGCAAGACGGAAGTTTTCCCCCGCCTGTTCCAGTGGGGCATCATTGCCGGCATCGTCATGACGTGTCAGCATGATATGTTCTTCTACTTCAGAAGCGATGTCCTCAACAGGTACCTGCAAATGGCGCAAGATACGCACCGCAGTGCCATCCTCCTTGCGCAACATGGCAAGAAAGAGGTGTTCGCCGGTGATGGCTTGCGAGCCTGCTTTGCGAGCCTGCTCTGCCCCGAGTCGGAGCATCGTTTCCCAATTCTTATAATTCATACGCAGTTTTTCTTTTATTGACTACGATTACAATAATCGTGCCAAAAATAAAACGTTCTTATATTCCTTATATTATAATCATCACGTTAATAAATCTAAAAACAATCTTACGCATGAGGTGTTATAACAGAGTAGAATAGATATTAGATATAAAATTACAGTATGGAACAACAGATAGATATAAAACGCGCTTACGAACCGGCAAGCAGCAACGATGGATACCGTGTGTATATCGACCGCTTATGGCCTCGTGGGCTTTCGCATCAAACCTTCAGTTATGACTTATGGGAAAAACAAATTGCACCCTCCTCAGAGCTTCGTGAGTGGTTCCATGCCGACCCGGTGGCACACTGGCCACAGTTTCAGGCTCGGTATATCGACGAATTGAATGACAACCCGGCATTCACTCAGTTTAAAGAGCTACTCAAGGATAAGCCGCATATCACTTTGCTATATTCATCGCATGATACAACACATAACAATGCCATCATTGTAGCAAAAGCACTCAAATCTTGATACTTCTTAACATAGTTTAAGTTTCCTGATTTTATATGGTGTTTTTTAACCGACATTGGTATGCTATACACATAGAATACTGATATGTAACCCATTATAATTATATTGGCATGACACACGGAGATGTGTCATGCCCTATTTTTTAAATTAAAGAAATTTTTCTGTAATTAAACTTGGTTAAATAAAAAATAAACCTTAATTTCGCAGCTGAATCTAATAACCGAAAAATTATGAATCTTAAGAACTCTCATGCCGGCACCCTGGAATCCGGCGACATTCTGATTCAGATCTCGCCGTCTGACAAGGATGGTCTTGACATCTCTCTTGACAGCACCGTTGCTTATCAGTTTGGTGACCGTATCAAGGAGGTGATCCGTACCACTGCCGAAGAACTTGGCCTTAAATCTGCTAACATCCATGCCACTGACAAAGGTGCTCTGGACTGCACCATCAAGGCTCGCACTGCTGCTGCCGTAGTACGCGCTACAGGTGTCGACGTCTGGAAAGACTGACACTCCTCGGCAATTCATCTCTACTTTAGACACCCATTCGTTACAGACGACTACGATGTCTAATATCTAACCTAAAATTATTATGCAAAGATTAAGAAGAACCATGATGTTCGTACCGGGCAATAACCCCGGTATGATGGCCGATGCTCATATTTACGGCCCGGACTCTATAATGCTCGACCTCGAAGACTCTGTCAGCATGGCAGAGAAAGACACTGCCCGCCTGCTGGTCTACAACGCACTTAAGACTGTAGACTATGGTGACACTGAGATGGTAGTGCGTATCAACCCCCTCAACACCCCTTATGGCAAGAAAGATATTGAGGCAGTGGTGAAGGCCGGTGTGCATGTGGTCAGAATGCCCAAAACCGAAACTGCCGAGGAGGTACGCGAGGTGGAGCGCGAAATTGAAAAGGTGGAACGCGAAATCGGATGCCTTGGTCGCACCAAAATCATGGCTGCCATAGAGAGCGCTCTCGGCGTTGTCAACGCTTACGACATTGCCACAGCTTCCCCCCGCATGATGGGTATAGCCCTGGGTGCCGAGGATTATTGCGCCAACCTCAAGACCCAACGCTCAAAAGAGGGCGAGGAGCTACGACTGGCTCGTGAGACTATTGTAGTGGCTGCCCGCGCTGCCGGCATCGATGCCCTCGACACTGTATACTCCAACCTCAACGATATGGAGACATTCCGCAAAGAGGTGGAATATATCAAGACTATCGGCTTCGACGGCAAGTCTATCATCAATCCCCGCCAGATCGAGGTTGTAAACGAAGTATTCGCTCCCACTGCCAAGGACATCGAGAAGGCCCGCGCCATAGTAGCTGCCATCAAGGAAGCAGAGAAGAAAGGTTCCGGCGTTATTGCCCTTAACGGCAAGATGATAGACCGCCCCGTGGTGATACGCGCCGAGCGCACCATCAACCTCGCTATTGCTTCAGGCATCTTAAAACCGGAAGACCTCTAACCTCCAATTACAAATCTACAATCAGAATATATCAATGAGCACAATAAAAGAACGTGAAGCCATGATAGCTGCCGAGGCACAGAAGCTCGGCAAGCCGGTTTTCACAGACAATATAACAAAGATTAAGGAGCAGCGTCTGCCCCTGCAGGCCAAGAGCCCCAAGCTTGTCTCTCTTGAAGATGCCATTCGCCAAAGTGGCTTGAAGGATGGCATGACCATCTCATTCCACCATCACTTCAGAGGTGGCGACAAGGTTGTCAACATGGTGGTAGACAAGCTGGCAGAGATGGGATTTAAGAATCTGCACGTGGCAGCATCCAGCCTGCAAGATGTACACGCCCCCCTCATCGAACATATCCGCAACGGCGTAGTCACTAAGATATCAACTTCCGGTCTGCGTGGCGAACTTGCCAACGAGATCTCACGCGGCTTGATGGATGAGCCGGTAGTATTCCGCAGCCACGGTGGTCGCGGCTCTGCTATCGCTAACGGTGACCTGCATATCGATGTTGCCTTCCTCGGTGCTTCTTCTTCCGACCCCTTAGGCAATGCTTGCGGCTATTCTCGCTCCGAGAATGCCAAGTCTATCTGTGGCTCCTTGGGTTATGCACTACCCGATGCCCAGTATGCCGATAAGGTGGTGATACTCACTGACGACCTGGTGGCCTATCCCAACACTCCCAATTCCATCTCCGAGCATAATGTGGACTATGTGGTTAAGGTTGACTCTGTAGGCGACTCATCAAAGATTGCCTCCGGTGCTATCCGCGACACAAAAAATCCACGTGACATCCTCCTGGCCCAACAAGCTGCCAAGGTTATCGTTAACTCCGGTTACTTCGAGGATGGTTTCTCAATTCAGACAGGCTCCGGCGGCGCATCTCTCGCAGCTGTGAAATTCCTCCGCGATTCTATGATTGAGAAAGGTATCAAGGCATCCTTCGCTCTGGGCGGTATCACAGCCCACATGGTGAAGCTCCATGAAGAAGGCCTCATTGACCGCCTCATCGATGTGCAGTCTTTCGACAAAGTGGCTGCCGAGTCTATCAAAAATGATCCGATGCACAAAGAGGTGTCAGCCTGCGAATACGCATCAGCTGACGAGCCCGGCAGTGCCGTGCACTATCTTGACATCGTAATCCTGTCAGCTCTCGAGGCTGATATCAACTTTAATGTCAATGTACTTGTCGGCAGCGACGGCATCATCCGCGGTGCCATAGGCGGCCACCCCGACACTGCAGCTGACTCAGCCCTCTCTATCATAGTATGCCCCCTGCTGCGTGGCCGTATTCCCTGTGTGGTTGACGAGGTTACCACCCTCATTACTCCCGGTTCTTCAGTCGATGTCATAGTTACTGAATATGGTATCGCCGTCAATCCGCGCCGCCCCGAGCTCGCACAGAAGCTCGCTGATGCCGGTCTGAAGATTGTGGATATCAAATGGCTCCGCGACAAGGCTCTGCAAATCATCGGCACCCCGGCTCCACTCCCCTTCGGAGACAAAGTTGTAGGTGTAGTGATGAATCGCGACGGCTCAGTAATGGATGTAATCAAAAACATCGACGATAAATAGTGAATACCCGAGTATCCCTCGAAGATATGCTTGCCGCCAGAGACGAACGTCAGGCAGGTCAACGCCGCATCCTGGCAAAATGGCCCGGTAAGGTATTGATACTCATGACGATTGTCGCTCCCGGCGTCGAGAAGCGCAACCATAACACACAAGTAGTGGCAGCCGCCGGAGCCAAGGCTCTGGCAGCCGCTCTTGCAGGTCATGTTGACGAATGGTTTGAGCGTGACCTCCCCACGGGCTATGAGCTATGGATGATAGTTGACATTGACCCGCGGCAGGCCAAGCGCATAACCGTTGACATCGAAGAGCAACATCCTCTCGGACGCTTTATGGACATCGACGTGATCGGCCAAGACCTCATGCCGCTACAACGTCAGAGCATCGGGGCCCCCGCTCGTAGATGCCTCATTTGTGGCGAAAATGCCCGGCTGTGTATGCGCAGGGGTACTCACTCATATTCTGACTTGATAAAAAAAATTACAGACACGGTGGATGCCTATGTCGCAGATGTATGACATAAGGGAGATACCCCTCTCGTCACGCTGGTTTACAGACCGGGTCGAGAAGTTCCTTCTCGACAACGGCCTGCTGCTGGACTCGCGCCTTGACTACCTCGTCGGAGTTTATGACTTTGATGATAACTTGGTGGGATGCGGCGGACTTGATGGCGCCACCATCAAATGTATAGCTCTGGCTCACGAGACCCGAGGCCACAATATTGCATCTCAACTCGTATCTCATCTTTATTCCCGAGCACGCGAACAGGGAGCCGAGAATGTCACATTGTTCACCAAGCCGGACAATGAAAAGATATTCTCTACTCTCGGGTTTCACATCGTTGGCAGAGCTTCCAGGGCTATAATGATGGAGACATCCCCCACAAGTCTGAGTGGCTGGCTCTCACAATTATCAGCCCTCCCTCAGGGTGAGCGTAACGGTGTCATTGTCATGAATGCCAACCCGGCCACAAAGGGACACAGATACCTGATAAAGGAGGCTGCAAAGCAGGTTGACAGACTCACTGTGATACCGGTAGCAGACGAGAAGAGCTCCATGTTCAGCTATAACGACAGGCGCTCAATACTTGAGGATATTTGCAGCCAATATGACAATGTCACAGTTGCCCCCGGCAGTATTTATGCCATATCGGCAGCCACATTCCCGTCTTACTTTCTTAAGAAGGCCGATGACGTTGCTACAAGCCATATGGCTCTGGACCTCGATATTTTTATCAGGCATATAGCTCCTGCTTTGAAGGCGACCGTCAGATTTGCCGGTACAGAGCCAAGGGACTTGATGACTTGCAATTATAACCAACAGATGAGTAGTCTGCTCCGTGACGCCGGCATGGATTTTATAGTGATACCCCGTCTATGCATTGACGATATGCCGGTGTCAGCCTCTGACCTGAGAAGCCTCCTTATGCAAAATAGGGTATTCGATGCCCTCCGACTTGCTGATATATGCAGTGTGCCGACAATACTCGAAAAGGTGGCTACATCGGCCCTTATCACCGAGCTGGAGCTTACCCCCAAGCCGGGGCTGGTTGACCTGCATGACACCGGTTCGCATACCGATATGGATGCTAAACTGATGCGCAAAGGTATTGAAGCTATTCGCCCATGCTTCAAAAAGATGGCTCGGCAAGGACTCAGCCTGAACGACGAACTAAACCAATATGTGGCATCCCTCGTGAAGCTTGGTCAACAAGCAGAGCGCGATATGCTTGAAGCCACTAATGGTGTCAACACTCATCGAGGGGCCATTTTCAGCATGGGGCTCGCTATAGCCTCTACCGCTCGTTTGCTCGCCGAAGGTAAACCCCTTACCGCTGACAATCTCTCGCAACAGATAGCTCAGACAGCTCAAGCCATATCTCCTGCCCGCGGCACCCATGGCGCAGATGTACGTGTCCGTTATAACGCCGGAGGGGCACTCGCCTCTGCTCAAGACGGCTATTCCGAAATGTTTTCATCATGGATACCTCAATACCGAGAATTCCAATCCGCTACTGAGACATTTGCCGGTGAGCATCTCATACGCCTGCTGCTCAACATTATACTGACTTTGCAAGATTCCAATGCCCTGTACCGGGCCGGCAAAGATGGTGCATTTAGAGCGCAGCAGCTCGCGGCAGAAGCACTTCAGAATCTGACCCTCTCTGCCCTCGCCCGTCTCAACGACGAGTTTGTCAAACTGGGTATCTCGCATGGGGGCGCCGCCGATATGCTTTCGCTCACAATCTTCTGTAATTCCGTAACTTCTACTAAGAGTGTGTCTAATAAAAAATGTTAACATCAGGGCGGTGGATTTTTGAGTTGATTTGGCTTATTTTGCAGGGAGCATAGCGAGCTATGTGACCGGAAAGATGAGTCAAAGCAGCCAAAAAGACACCGTAGCCGGAATTTAAAATATGTAAATTAACAATCATAAATAATATAATTATATTGATAAATTAAAAAATAAATATGCAGAGGTCCCGCAGCTGCACCTCATCTTTGAGCCTTTGGTTCAGTTACATAGCCCGCTATGTTCCCCCTGCTGCAGACTCAAATATGAGACACATCTGCGACCCTGATGTTAACATTTTTTATTAGACACACTCTAAAGATACTAACCTTAAAATATCAAACAAATGATTGAATTAATTGACAAAGGTGTCTATCTGATAGATGGCAAAGAATTTGCCACTGACACCGCTCAACTCCCTACTCCTAAAGAGGCAAGAGAGAACACAATCACTTACCAAATTCTCCGTGCCCATGACGTAGATGGCTCTAAAGGAGACAAGATGCGTATCAAATTTGACGCAATGATGAGCCACGACATCACTTACGTAGGTATCATACAGACAGCTCGCGCATCCGGTCTTGATAAATTCCCCATACCCTACGCCATGACCAACTGCCACAACTCTCTGTGCGCAGTAGGTGGTACCATCAATGAGGATGACCATGTATTCGGTCTCTCAGCCGCTAAGAAATATGGTGGTATCTATGTACCCGCCAATCAGGCTGTAATCCACCAGTATGCCCGTGAGGCTATGGTGAAGTGTGGCAACATGATACTCGGTTCCGACTCTCACACTCGCTATGGTTCACTGGGCAACATGGGTGTTGGTGAAGGTGGTGGCGAGCTCGTTAAGCAGCTGCTCAACAACACTTGGGACATCAACGCTCCCGAGGTGGTGCTCGTATGGCTTGAGGGTACTCCCAAGAAGGGTATCGGACCTCATGACGTAGCTATCTCACTGGTGAAGGCTGTATTCGATAATGGCTTTGTTAAGAACAAGGTATTGGAATTTGCCGGCCCCGGTGTGAAAAACCTCCCCATCGACTTCCGCAATGGCATCGACATCATGACCACAGAGACTACTTGCCTCAGCTCTATCTGGGTGACAGACGATGAAGTGAAGCACCACTATGAGCTGCACCGTCGTCCGGAGGATTACAAGGAACTCAACCCCGGCAAGGTGGCATATTACGATGGCGTGATCAAGATAGACCTCGACAAGCAGGAGTCTATGATTGCCCTCCCCTTCCACCCCTCAAATGCATACACTATTCACGAGCTGCAGGCTGACCCCGAAAGAATTCTCCGCGAAGTTGAGGAGGATGCTCGCAAGCGTTTCGGCGACAAGATCAGCGTTAACCTCGTAGACAAGATCAAAGATGGCAAAGTGATGGCTGATCAAGGCATCATCGCCGGCTGCTCAGGCGGTACTTACGACAACCTCTCTCAGGCCGCAGCCATCCTCAAAGACAAGAGCGTGGGCAACGACTACTTCACCATCTCAGCATATCCCCAGTCAGTACCCGTATACATGGCTACAACTCGTAGCGGCATCGCTGAGGAGCTGCTCGAGGCCGGTGTTGTCATCAAGCCTGCATTCTGCGGCCCCTGCTTCGGTGCCGGCGACGTTCCCTCAAACAACGGTCTATCAATCCGCCACACTACACGTAACTTCCCCAACCGCGAAGGCTCAAAGCCCGGTCAGGGTCAGATCTCACTCGTAGCTCTGATGGATGCGCGCTCTATCGCTGCCACAGCCGCTAACGGAGGTGTTATCACTGCTGCCACCGATGTTGAGTTTGACGACACTCACAAGCCCTACGACTTCGATGCCAAGATCTACGAGCGTCGCGTATACAACGGCTTCAACAACGAGAAACTCGACACCGAGCTGCGTTACGGTCCCAACATCAAGGACTGGCCCACAATGTACCCCATGCAGGAGAATATGCTCCTCGAGCTCGCTGCAGTAATTCATGACCCGGTAACCACTACCGATGAGCTGATACCCTCAGGTGAAACTTCAAGCTACCGCTCTAACCCGCTGAAACTTTCAGAGTTCGCTCTATCAAGACGTGTACCCGAATATGTCGGCATCAGCAAGCGCATCCAGAAGGATGACCTGGAGCGCCGCGCCGGCAACTGCCCCGCCAAGATTGAGGAAGTTCTGGCAAAGGTTGGTGCCAAAGCTGACGACACCTCTCTGGGTAGCTGCGTATTCGCCAACCGTCCCGGTGACGGCTCCGCTCGCGAGCAAGCTGCCAGCTGCCAGAAAGTGCTCGGCGGCGATGCCAACATTTGCTATGAGTATGCCACCAAGCGCTACCGCTCAAACTGCATCAACTGGGGTATCGTGCCATTCACTATCGACAAGGATGTGAAATTCGACTTTGTGGCCGGCGACTTCGTTTTCGTACCCGGCATACGCAAAGCCATGCTTGATGGCAAGGAGGAGATTATGGCCAAGGTTGTCACTGCCGACGGCATAACCGACATCAAGCTCTATTTCAAGAACCTCACAGATGTAGAGCGTCAAATCCTGGCTGACGGCTGCCTCATGAACTACTACAAAAACCTCAAATAACCAAAAAACACAACCACGGAAGCACTCATCAAAGAGTGCTTCCACAACATCGATAACAATGGAAAAAATTAAGATGACCACTCCCCTGGTGGAGATGGATGGCGATGAGATGACTCGCATTCTCTGGAAGATGATTAAGGACGAACTCATCCTCCCATTCGTAGACCTCAAAACTGAATACTACGACCTGGGTCTTCCAGAGCGCGACAAAACAGGTGACAAAATCACAATCGAAGCTGCTGAGGCAACAAAGAAGTATGGTGTAGCCGTTAAGTGCGCCACCATCACCCCCAACACTCAGCGCATGACAGAATACAACCTCCACTCAATGTGGAAAAGCCCTAACGGCACTATCCGCTCCATCCTCGATGGCACAGTGTTCCGCACTCCCATTACCATACCGAGCATCAAGCCCGCAGTGCGCAACTGGAAACGCCCCATCACAATAGCCCGTCATGCATATGGCGATGTCTATAAGAGTGTAGAGATCCGCGCCGAGGAAGAGGGAGTTGCAAAGCTCGTGTTTGAAGGCAAATCCGGCAAGCGCGAAGAGGTAATCATCCACGAGTTCAACGGCCCCGGTGTCCTCCAGGGTATGCACAATGTAGACAAGTCTATCCGCTCATTTGCTCACAGTTGCTTCAAGTTTGCTATCGACGCAAAGGAGAGCCTCTGGTTCTCTACCAAGGATACTATCTCCAAGAAATATGACGCACGCTTCCGCGAAATCTTCGATGAGGTATTCGAGGAGTATAAGAGCGACTTCGAGCGTCTGGGTATCGAGTATTTCTACACCCTGATTGATGACGCTGTAGCACGTGTAATCCGCTCTGAGGGTGGCTTCATCTGGGCCTGCAAGAACTATGACGGCGACGTGATGAGCGACATGGTGTCTACTGCCTTCGGCTCTTTGGCTATGATGACTTCCGTGCTAGTCTCTCCCGACGGCAAATACGAATATGAGGCTGCTCACGGCACCGTGACACGCCACTACTACAAGCATCTCAAAGGTGAGGAGACTTCTACCAACCCGATGGCTACAATCTTCGCTTGGAGCGGTGCTCTGCGCAAGCGTGGTGAGTTGGATAACCTGCCCGAGCTCGTAAACTTCGGCAACCAGCTCGAGGATGCTTGCTTTGACACTCTGAACGCAGGTGTCGTAACTAAGGACCTCGTGAACCTGATGGAAGGCATTGAGCCCAAGGCTGTTAACTCAGAGCAGTTCCTCAAGGCTATCCGCGAGAATCTGGAGAAACGTCTCGCATAACATACCTCCAAACGCATACTGAAAAGTCCGTTCCAGCCAGCGAAAGACTCTGCCGGAACGGACTTCTTATTGTTCGCTTAGCAACTTCAGAAAGCTATATCATACTTTTTCAAGAGGCAGACGGGATGATATGACTCTTTGGCAAATCGCAGGCCTGGACTGCCGGCATCATCCTCACGGTTCACATATTTGAGCGACGGGAAGTGGTTAAGCATGGTATTTGCAAAATATTTATTTACAGCCTCATACGCTCCGGGTACATCTCTCACAGCCTTCTCAATATGCACATATAGGGTATCATGTTTTACATCACCAATGGTGAATGCCACCGGCTGTCCATCGGCATATAAGACTCCTCCTATCATCGGCAGGGAGTACTGTTGCATTTGAGATAATGTGGTGTGACAGAGGTCTCTTTCTGTCCGTGCCATATGCGAGTCGTCTGCCGACTCTAGTGAGGCTTCATCAAGCACAGCGAGGGCATCCGGTATCAATTCCGGAGTCAAAATGCGGAATTCATGATTGGGATATGTACTCTCAAACTTATTCACATGGTTTCGCTTTTTAGCCATCTTTTTCCCGGAAAGGGTGGCTAATGGCTCAATTTCATATAGATAATCAGCCCAATTTGGTTGCTCAGTTATAGACGAAGGGCCCAACATCCGGTAATCATCAACCACATATTCCGGAATGGCGGAGAACCGTAAAGTCTGATTGTGAGACTTACACCACCGGCGCAACACTTCATAGCTTTCCGCTACTGACAATTTGCCAAGAGGCAGGAAGAAGGCAACTTTTGACATATCCCCTTCGAGCCGGCCCTTTATGAACAACGTGTCCCGGTAAATGGCATATTCGTATCCGAACAACGGTGTCCATATTAGCAACCCGCCATAGGAGAAGTCACACGTACGCCCATCTTCGTGTATTAAGTAACGCCACAATGAGGGCATCACCTCGGGTGTGACGGGCTGAAATACCAAGTCAGGATGCGATAATTCCAAAACGTGTAATGCACGTGTTCTGGTCACTGTGTCATTTCGCTTAGATGTTATAGTAGTAGCCATATAGTAGATACATAATGTTTTCATCTCAATAACAAGCTACCGCTATAAAAGGTTTACAAAATAGCTGTTTGCAGTCTATCTATGAATGCAAACAGGAGAGCCCTTCGAGGCCCTCCTGTTTTGATCTTATTCTGAGTCAGGGAGATTACTCTGCTGTAGGAGCCTCTGCTTTGGCGGGCACGATACCATCCATTACAACGTGGATGCGGTTCTTGCCGTCGTAGAGGTTCTTCATGAAGGCGTTGAGGTCTTCAAGAGTAACCTTGGCCATAGCATCACGGTAAGCCAGACGGTCGAAGCCCATCTGAGCATAGAAGGTGAGCTGGTTCATCCAATAGCCGTTTTTCTTCTTGTTAAGGTCAGACTGAGTGATAGCAGCCTCTTTTGCCTTGTTGAAGTCCTCAGCTTGTGCACCATTCTTCATTAGGTCATTCAAGTCGGCGATAGCGCGATCATCGAGAGCCTGACGCTGTGCATCGTTGGTGTCATAGATGTAGAGCAACTGCCACTGGCCGGTGCGAGGATTGATGTCACCAATTACAGAAGCACCGTAGGTACCACCAAGCTCCTCACGAAGTGTGCGGGTATAGATTATATCAAGGATGTCGCCCATGAGAGTTATCTTGGCATCATTGTCAAGATTATACTCCAGGTTGTCGCCGGAGATAGCTACAAACTCCTTAACGATGTCAGACTCAACCTCTTGTTCAAACTTATTATCCACAATGCCGGGGTTGAGCTTAATGCTCTTGTTCTGCAGTGTAGATTTCTTCTTGGCATTGCCGGGCAGAGAAGCGATGTACTGCTCAAGCAGGGGTTTGAGGGTCTGAACATCTACATTACCAACGAAGACGAAGTCATAGTTGGCAGCATTGCTCAGATTCTCTTTTGTCATGGCGAGCATTCGGCTATAGTCGGCCTTCTGCAGGTCTTCAACAGAAAGCTGAGAAATCATGGGATTGTTGTACATGCTCTTGAGATACTCCTTAGTGAATACGTAGTTGGGGTTTTTCTCATTGTTAGCCAGCATGGCAACAGTTTGGTCGATAGTGGCAGCATACAACTCGGGGTCGGGCTGCAAGTTGGTGAACTGGAGATAGAGCACCTGCATGAGGGTCTCAAGGTCTTTAACAGAAGATCTGCCGGAGAAGCCGCAGCTGTATGAGCCGAGGTCGTATGAGCTGGCAATATTCTTGCCGGCGAGAGCCTTAGAGAGCTGGTGGTTATCGAAGTTGCCAAGCTTGCTCACCTCTACTGCGAGAGGAAGCACCTGTGCATCAGAAGCCTGTGAGGGATCCATAGCTGCCTTACCGAAAGGCATCAGGGCAGAGAACTGAATTTCATCGGCTGCGAAGTGAGTAGTCTTGACAAATACGCGGGCACCATTAGAGAGGATGAGTTCGGTAGCACCAAACTCGGGGAGCTCTTTTGTAGATTTAATTTTACCCTTCTTGGGGAGTTTTGCGATAAGAGGTTCATTGATTACATTATCAACATAAGCCTCAAACTGCTGGCTGCTAACATCGCCAACGATCTTGAACATCTCCTCCTTGGTGGGAAGAGTCTTGCCCTCAGCCTTGGGCTGAGCTACAATCATTACCTGATTGTCGTCGGTGATAATCTCCTTGCAGGCCTCGTTGAGCATATCAACATTAATCATGGGGAGAATCTGCTGCAGGAGCTCCCATTCAGTCTCGATGCCGGGTGTTGGCTCGTTGTCAATAAATGTACGGATGAGTTCCTTGGCAAGAGCCTGAGTGCTTGTCTTATCACGCTCATTGTAGAGGCGTTCATATCTTGCTTTGAGCTTATCCTTGGCACGGTCAAGCTCTGTGGGAGTAAAGCCTGTCTTGAAGGCGCGCACTACACATGAGAATGCTTCATTGAAAGCTGAAGCAGCATCATTTTTGGCATAAACATCAAGCTCAAATGAATCTTTAGTTTTTGCAACAAGGAAGTCGCCAAAGCCACAGCTGGGGTTGATAAAGCTGCAGTCAGGCTTCTGAGTGAGCTCATCAAGGCGCTCTTGCATCATAGACTCAATGAGTGACTGGAAGATATATTTTCCTACATAGTAGTCCAGGCTATTGCGCATCTCGAAGGGAGTCTTGTCGCTCTTGATGGCAAACATAATCATTGTATGCTGAAGCTCAGGGTCTTCAAAAGTTGCATAGATGGGTTCCTTGTTGTCACTAACGTCCGGATATACACGTGGAACGGCATTCTCGGGCATAACTATGGGTGAGAACATCTCCTTGATCTTCTGCTCCATGGCTGCCACATCAAAATCACCCACAACGATGATACCCTGCTGATCCGGACGATACCACTTGTGATAATAGTCGCGAAGAGCCTGGTAGGGGAAGTTGCGAACCACCTCCATAGAGCCTATCGGCATCTGGTGATACTGATATTCCTCAAATACCAAGGGGAGAACAGCTGTAAACATACGAGTGCCGGCATCATTGCGCTGGCGAGCCTCACCTTGTATCACACCACGCTCGGCGTCGATCTCAGAGTCCTCAAGAGTGAGGTCGCAGCTCCAGTCGTGAAGCACGAGAAGCACTGAGTCCATAAGTGCCTGGTCATCGGTGGGCACATTGTCAATGTTGTAGACGGTCTCGTCAAATGCTGTATAGGCATTGATGTCGGCACCAAAACGAATACCCTTGCTCTGGAGATACTCGAGCATAGATTTGCCCGGATAATTCTTTGTGCCATTGAAGGCCATGTGCTCCAGGAAGTGAGCCAAACCGAACTGCTCGGGAGTCTCAAGAGTTGAGCCCACCTTCTGCGCAATGTAGAAGTTGGCACGACCTTTGGGCTCCTCATTGTGCATCACATAATAGTTCAAGCCGTTGGGCAGCTGGCCGTGACGCACTTTCGGATTTAACGGAAGCGTCATGTCTTGCGCTCCCACGGCAAAGATACACATCAGCATCATTGCCAGACCGATAAGTCTTTTTACCATAGGTTATTAGTATTTAATTGATTAGATATTTTCAGGTTTATATACAGTAGTAGAGATGTCAAATCACGTGCAAATATAGCAATAAAGTATCAATTACACAAACGTTGCTATTTAATCTTTATTTCGAAATCCTAAAAGATGTTAATAAACGTTTTGTTACATATCCTTTTCGGCACATTTCCCCCTCCCGTTAAATGAAAAAGTATCGGCCCCGCGCAGGGAGCGATACTTGCATATGGGAGAATCTTTATGTTTGTCCTAGCGGATGAAGACTTCTAAAACACAAAAAATTTAACATTTTATTGACTAATGCAGTAGGCCATGGGTCATGGCATAGTGGGTTATCGCGCTCACGGTGTGCAGCCCGGTCTTGGCAGCTATATTCTTTCGGTGTGTGAGCACAGTATTAGTGGAGATATTAAGTGTGTCGGCTATCTTGCGTGACGTCTGGCCGGAGGCGGTCAGACGAATCACTTCAATCTCTCTGCCGGTCAACGCCGGTGTGTCTTGCGAGTGAACTGCCGGCTCATCTTTTTGGCTGTTGCCTATCAGAGTGGATAAACAGGTGCGTATCTCAGCTTCGGTGGCCAATGGAGATATCATCTGCATAGGAGCTTGTGTGGGAGCAGAGACAGTGAGCAGCATTACTCTGTCGAGCCTTGACATGAGGAAACGTGCCAATATAGCCAGTGCCGACGCACTGACTATATAGCAATTAGCCGTCTGCCATCCGCTATCCCGCGTGTCGGGATAGATGGACACTTCGCAATCAGCATACTCACTATGTATGAACGCACTCAGTCCGTAAGCATGGAGTGCGCTCAGACCTATTAGAGCTACTTTCATGCTTCGGAGGTGATGTATATAGCTTGATCCGTAATGACAATATCTACGGGCACATCATGCGGCTCGAGAGGTATATCGTCTATCACCTGGAAGTGGTAAGCCACACCTATCTTTGTGGCGCGAGTCTCTGCCAAGAGCCTGTCATAATAACCTTTGCCACGACCCAAGCGTCCACCTTTGCGGTCAAAGGCTACTCCGGGTGTTACTATAAGTTCGAGTATTGATGGGTCTACGAGGTCGTCGCCTATCGGCTCTTCTATATGGAATGAACCCAGTTCAAGGCGGCTTTGCTCATAAGGCAATATCTCCAGATTAACGCCATTGACGCGGGGCAGGTAGAAGTGCTTCTTAGAGCCCCATTTCTTCAGGAAAGCGTGAGTATACAGCTCATCGGGCAGCGAATGATACAACAAAATATGGTCTGCCATCAAGAAGGGGGCGCTCTTCTCAAGGCGTGCGAAGACACTCTCAGCAGCTTGCAACTTCTCCTCTTCGGTAAGCACAAGGCGCATATTCTTTATTTTGCGCCGTATATCTTTCTTATCTATCATAATTAGAGCTTGTTAAAATAAGAGTCCTACTTTTGGGTAGGTTTGGCAGGAATCTTGCCATTATTTAAAACATCTAAGGCTACCTGAATTGTTCGGTCAGTGCGATTATAAACTTTATAGAATTGGTCATATCCGGCGAGGTCTCTAACGATGAATGCCTTGAGCTGATTGACCAGGAGGGGACGCGAGATGTTAATATAATACCATGCTGACGGTATACCCTTAGACTCGGCATAATTAACGAAGCCTTCGAGCAGTGTGTCATCGTCAGGGAGGATATGGAGTATCTGGTCAGCATTCTTCATACCCGCCGCCAAGGTGCGATACTTATCAGCCAGGTTATATGTGTAGGGTTGCATGAGGCCGGAGTTGTTGACATCGATGAAGTATGAAGTCATGAGTGTGGTATCTTCCGGCACAAAGTAATCGGGCATAATGCCACCGCCGCCATACACCACTCGCCCTCTCACTGTCTTGAAGGCCTTTGTGCGGTCAAGCTGTATGGAGTCAAGGTAGAAAAACTCTCCCCGATTATAGCGATTGAGGATATCAAGTTCATAATCAATGGCCTCTCCTATTTTATATTCCTTCTGTATGCTACGCCCGGAGGGGGTGTAATAGCGAGCCACAGTGAGGCGAAGAGCTGAATGGTCCGGCATCTCTATTTGGGACTGTACAAGGCCCTTACCGTATGAGCGGCGGCCTATCACCAGACCTCGATCGTTGTCTTGAATAGCACCGGCGATAATCTCGGAGGCGGAAGCAGAGTACTCATTAATAAGTACTGCGAGAGGCATCTTCTGGAACATGCCGGAACCGTCGGCGGTAGACTGCATACGGTTGTCGGCCGTGCGAGCTTTGGTATAAACTATATTGCTGTTTTTAGGCAGGAATTGATTTGCTATCAAGATGGCCTGGTCCATGTATCCGCCGGGGTTGTTACGCAGGTCAAGCATGAAGCTTTGAGCACCCTGTGACACCAATTTGAGGGCTGCTTGCAGGAATTCGGAGTATGTAGTGCGAGTGAATTTTGATAGCTTGATGTAGCCGGTCTTGCCATCATCAAGGATATATGCGGCATCAACAGAGTTGACCGGTATATCATCACGAATTATGTCGTATGTACCTATAATAGAAGAATTTGGTCGCTTAACTTTAAGTGACACTTTAGTGCCCTTCTTCCCTCTCAGCAGGCGGAAGACATCATCATTCTTGACATCCGGACCAGCAAGAGATTCGCCGTTGGCGGATATGATGCGGTCTCCTGCCATGATACCCATCTTCTCTGCCGGACCACCTACTATAGCTTCCACTACAGTTACGGTATCCCCTACGATCTGAAAAGAAATACCGACGCCGGAGAAGGTGCCTTGCAAGTCTTCATTCACTGCCTCAAGCTCTGCAGCAGGGATATATTCCGAGTGTGGGTCGAGACTCTGAAAGAGTGCGGCAATTGCCATATCCATGAGCTCATCATCGCTGACAGAGTCAACATACTGTTCACGGATTATCTCCATGACTTGCGACAATTTGTCATTAGTTATATCCGGCCTGTGTACTGCCGTATTTCGGCCTATAAAATATCCTAATGCTGCGATGAGCAAGGCGATAACGGGTAGACAAATGGCCGAAATTGATTTACGATTCATATACTTATATGTGTATTCATATTAAGCCCCCGAAGATTGGGGCTGTTTGTGCGAGCACTTATCGCAAGTGGAGAAGAAAGGTATATTTTTATAAGGGGAGATAGATAGTCTCTATGCCGGCCGCTTCGAGCAGATTAATGCCATCTGTCAAACGGTATTTCTCAGCGTATACCACGCGGACTATACCGGCTTGAATTATAAGTTTGGCACACTCCATACATGGCGAGGCTGTGACATAGAGTGTGCTCCCCTCACTGGAGTTGTGACTGCGAGCCACTTTGGTTATGGCATTAGCCTCGGCGTGCAGCACATAGGGATAGGTCACCCCATTTTCATCTTCACATACATTGTGAAAACCTGAAGGAGTGCCATTGTATCCATCAGATATTATCATATTGTCCTTGACCATCAGGGCTCCTACCTTGCGCCGGCTGCAATAAGAGTTCTCACTCCAGATAGAAGCCATGCGGAGGTAGCGAGTATCAAGTAAGTGTTGTTTGCTTTCGGATGCTGTCATAATCAAGTGGCGTGAATGAGTGAATATGTTGAGGAGATTGATATGAGTGAGTCATAAATCAATTGTAGTTAACTCTTGACTTATGACACACTCAAAAGAGCTTGTTTAGTGATGATCAAAAAATACCAAGTTGGTAATCTTAATAATCATACAAAATTTTACCAGTTTATATTTTAGAGCTTAAGCCTGCTCAAGCAAGAAGCGCTCAACGTCGATGGCTGCCTTGCAACCCATACCGGCGGCTGTGATGGCCTGACGATAACGTGTATCAGCTACGTCACCGGCAGCGAATACACCGGGGACATTGGTGGCTGTAGTGTCGTTAAATGTCTTGATGTAGCCGGTGTGGTCCGTCTCAATTACGCCACCGAAGACTTCTGTGTTGGGGCGATGACCGATGGCCAGGAAGAAGCCATCGATAGCTATATCATACTTCTCTTCCTGAGGTGTGCCCTGATGGAGCACCAGGTGTGCACCTTCCACGCCATCCTCGCCAAAGAGTCCGAGGGTGTTGGTATTGAAGAGTATCTTGATATTGGGACGCTCCATCACACGGCGCTGCATCACCTTAGAGGCACGCAGATGATCCTTGCGTACTATCATATATACCTGTTTTGCCAACGTGCTCAGATACAATGCCTCCTCGCATGCAGTGTCGCCACCACCTACCACAGCCACATCTTTCTTGCGATAGAAGAAACCGTCGCAGGTAGCGCATGCACTCACTCCCATACCACGATATTTCTCCTCATCTGCGAGACCCAGATATTTAGCTGAGGCTCCGGTAGCGATGATAATAGTGTCAGCCATAACTATGTCACCATTATCCACTACGCAACGGAAGGGGCGGGCGCTGAAGTCTACCTCTGTTATGATGTTGGGGCGCACTTCGGCACCATAGCGGATAGCTTGTTGCTTGAACTGTGCCATCATTTCTGTACCGTTGATACCCTCTACATAGCCGGGGAAGTTCTCAATGTCAGTAGTGATAGTGAGCTGACCTCCGGGCTGAGGTCCTTCATACAGGATAGGTTGCAGATTAGCACGTGATGTGTAGATAGCTGCTGTGTAGCCGGCGGGGCCGGAACCAATTATCAGACAGCGTGTTCTGATTGTGTCCATGATATTTCTATATTTAATTATTTTATACTCAGTGTTATATGTATAATTTCGGTGACTACCGCAGGTCGATAAGCGAGACACCCGGGTGCGACTTGGAACTATATGTGAAGGTAGAGTCGCTTAACTTCACGCCGGTTTTAACATCGGTGATGATGATGGTGGATTTGTTGCCTGAACGGTCAGTGACATCAAGTCTCACCGGCATATTATTTGAAGATCGAATACATATTGTGGCGCTCTTGATGTAGTTACTTCTGTTTTTGGGAGTGAGCTGCACACTGTATGTCCCTTTAATAGTTGAGGTTACAAGCTTAGCCGTGTACTCTGTTTTGTAAGCCGATACAAGCATATATGGATTTAAGGCGGCAGCTTCTGCGGTGGTGGGGTTTGATAGAGTCACCTCCTTCTCCGATGGGTTGAGGGTCCACAGCGATTGTCCGTTATACCATATAGAGCGGCTGTTGGAGATGAGACTATATTTTTTACCCTTAGCCTTCAGAGTGCCGTTCTCGCTGTATCTGCCGCTCTTGTAGGTATATGAAGCGGATACTCCTCCACTCTTGAGCAGAGCGGAAGCAGATTTTTGCAGAACATCTGCCGCTGTTGGCGCGCTGTAAAGGCTGACACCGGTCAGCAATAGAGTTAGTATTATAAGAAGCTTCTTCATTTTAAAAGCCTGTTTATTAGAATTTATATTAAGGTGCTTCGCTATTTATAATGAGCTCAAAATTGATTCCAACATTATAGAGTCTACAAGCACTTGCCTGGGCTTTCCGCCGGAGGCAGGTCCTACGATGCCGGCAGCCTCCATTTGGTCCATAATTTTGCCGGCGCGATTATAACCAATAGAATAACGTCTCTGCAGGGAAGAGGTTGAGGCTGTATTGCTTGTGACAATAAGTCGTGCTATCTCATCAAACAGTGGGTCGCGGTCTCCATACTCTCCTCCGCCTGCTCCTGTAGCTCCGCCACCGTCACCCATGGGTAAGGGTTCGGGCAACAGATAGGGAGAGCCGTAGCTTTGCTGTGCCTTGATATGCTGACAAATAGCAGTTACCTCAGGTGTGTCGATGAAGGCACATTGCACACGCTCCATCTCCGAATTGTTGCTTATCAGCATATCGCCACGTCCTATCAGATGCTCTGCACCGGTGGCATCAAGCACGGTGCGAGAGTCGATACCGGAGGCTACCTTAAAGGCTATACGAGCAGGGAAGTTGGCCTTGATTACACCGGTAATAACGTTGGCACTCGGTCGCTGTGTGGCCAAAATGACATGTATGCCGATAGCACGAGCTTTCTGGGCCAAGCGGGCGATTGGTGTCTCTACCTCCTTACCGGCAGTCATTATAAGGTCTGCAAACTCATCTACAATGACCACGATATATGGCATAAATCTGTGCCCTTTGTCGGGATTGAGACGCCGCTCTATAAACTTGGCATTGTATTCCTTGATGTTGCGCACCTCGGCAGCCTTTAGCAAATCATAGCGGGCATCCATCTCAACGCATAGGCTGGAGAGAGTGGCCACGACCTTTTCGGGGCGGGTTATCACTGCTTCTTCTTCGCCCGGCAACTGGGCCAGATAATGATTCTCCAAAGCTTGATATAGTGAGAACTCCACCATCTTGGGGTCCACGAGGACAAACTTGAGCTCTGCCGGGTGCTTACGATACAGGAGGGAGGCGATAATAGCATTGAGTCCTACAGACTTACCTTGACCTGTGGCACCGGCCACCAACAAGTGCGGCATCTTGGCCAAATCTGCCAAATACACATGGTTATTGATAGTGGAACCTATGGCGATGGGCAATTCGTACCTACACTCCTGGTATGCGCGAGACTGAATAATAGTGCGCATTGACACTGTCTGCGGGTCTTTGTTTGCCACCTCAATGCCTACTGTGCCACGTCCCGGTATGGGAGCGATGATACGTACACCCACGGCAGCGAGACTCAGCGCGATATCATCACCCAGGCTGCGTATCTTTGAAATCTTGACACCTTTGTCCGGACGAATTTCATACAGGGTGACAGTGGGACCTACAGTAGCCTTTATTTCAGTGATTTCAATACCGAAGTCAGCCAGAGTGGTACGGATGCGTTCCTGATTTTCGAGTTGCTCGTTCTGGTCTACACTGATGCGAGAGACTGACTCGCGTAACAAGCTGTAAGGCGGGAATTTATAGTTTGACAGGGTCGCCGTGGGGTCAAAGACGTCAGGAGTGTCATTATCACTCACGGCTTTACCTATCTCATTAGTGGTGACCTTCATAACTCCCGACGGAGTTTCTATCTCGACAGGTTTGCCATCCATCTTGGGTTTATCCTCCTCTGAGACAGTGTCAAGCTTATTATCTTCGGGGAGGACACCCTCTTCCAAAGCTTTGTCGATGTCTTGTGCATTATCCTGCTCGGAGGTATCCTCATCGGCTGTGTCTGTGTAATCGTCATTGCTAAAGTCGAGCTCTTGAGTCGGAACAGGCTCCCCGGTTTCCGGATTTTTTTCTTCAGCAATTTTTTCATCTTCAAGGGCTTGGAGTTCGGCGATTTTACGTTCTAACTCCTCGCGTTTGCGTTCCTTCTCTTCTTGCTTCTCGCGCTCTTGGCGTCGACGCAGTGCTATCCCCTTGAAATACTTGTAGATATCATACAGGCAGATCGAGAAAAAGAGCACGATAAGCACAGCGCACAAGAGCACTGCTCCTATCCACCCGATGTAATGAATAATACGCTCATTGATGACATATCCGTGAGCACCACCCCATAAGTAGTGAGAGTCAAAAGCTATAGTGCCAAGACCGATTATGAGGGAGGTGGTGATGAGAGCTACAAGACACTTGATTGTGAAGTTGACAACCTTAAAACGGAATACTCCGAAAAAGCGCATTGCCAAGCCAAGAGTCCACAGGATAATGACTCCGGAGGCTAATCCGAAGGATTGATTTATCAGCAGGTCGGAGAGGCGTGCACCACCTTCGCCGGCAACATTCTTTATCTCCGTAGCGGCACCGGAAGCTACATTCTGCACTTCACTCTGATCGTGTAGTCCGTTGACTATATACGAGATAAAAGCAATGATAAGATACGCGCTAAAGGCGAGCAGGGCAAAGCCAATAACATTGCGTGTGCGGTTGTCATCCATGAAAATATTGATTTTTTCCTTGACTGATACCGCAGGTCTTTTGGGCTTACGCAGAGTTTTTGTTTTGCGCTTTGTGTTCTTGCCGGCTGAAGCTGAACCGGGACGTATATTGCGGCCTGACTTAGAGTTGCGCGTACCGACACCATCTATGTGTTCATGGTCAGTGTCCGGATAGGTTAACGAGTCACTGGAAGACTCATAGCCATTTTCTATTTCAGGGTTAAATGTATCGTATTTGGCCATCTAATTCTCTACAATTTAGTGTTACAAAGTTACCACTTTTTTAGGAATATTACAACCTTTTACACGACAAATTATGTCAGGTCTGATTATTTTTTCCAGAATGTGCGGGTGAGCAGCAAAAGTATCGTGTAAAGTTCGAGGCGTCCGGTGAGCATTACGGCTGCCAAAGTCCACTTGGCACCTGTAGGATATGCGCTGTATTGGGTGGGTATTCCGTCGAGACTGACAGCAATGCCGGTATTGGAAATAGACTCGAGAGTGGAGAAGTAAGCATCCTGCATGGGGATATCCATAAGCACAAGCAAGGTGCCTCCTACGCCTATGACTATCACGTAGATAATCAAGAACATGATAGCCTTTTCAACCATCTGGCCGGAAGTACCTTTACCATTGATGCGCACCGTGAGCACGGCATTGGGATGCATCATACGGTAGAACTCGTTCTTGATATTCTTCATGCAAATAATGAAGCGATCTATCTTGACACCACCACAGGTACTGCCGGCGCACGCTCCCACAAACATCATCAATACAAGAAGGGAAATTGCGGGGCCTCCCCAGCTTGCGAAGTCGGGCTCGGTAAGTCCGGTTGAGGATATAATGGAAACTGACTGAAACAGTGGCGCTATGGTGATATCGTCAATCGTATGCCAGCTGCCACTCAGAAAGATACTTATGCTCATCACCAGTGTGGCTATGATAATAAAGCCACAATACCACTTAAAGGCGGTGTTGGTGATAAATGGCCTGAACCGGCCGGTAGCCGCCTGGAACAGCAGTCCGAAGTTGACCCCGCCAAGGAACATAAAGAAGGTAACAATTATCTTAATCCAAGGGGTGTCCCATGCCCCAATTCCGGCATTGGTAGTGGCACATCCGCCGGTAGAGACGGTGGTTAAACCATAACAAATGGCATTAAACGGGTCCATATCGGTCAGGGACAACAACACTATCGCAGCCCCGGTGATGGCGAAATATACCCCCCACATACTCTTGGCTGTGGAGCTTACCCTGGGGCGCAGTTTGGTGCGTGTGATACCACTCACCTCGGCATTAAACATCTGCATACCACCCTGATAATTGAGCATGGGGATTACTGCTAAGGTGAAGAGTATGATACCAAGACCACCTATCCATTGCATCACACAACGCCATATGATTATGCTTCGGGGCACCCCGTCAAGGGTTGGCAATATGGATAAGCCGGTAGTAGTAAATCCGGAAATCGTCTCAAAGAAGGCATCTGTGAAATTAAGATGCGGCTTACCCAATATAAAGGGAATAAGGCCAAATAGAGAGAATATAACCCATATCATCGCCGTTAGAAGGATAGCTTCGCGTTTGCCCATCTCGCGGCTGCGGGGCTTAAGGCTCATCATGATAAGCCCGGCACCTATAGTAATACCAAGCCCCATGAGCACTGGAAATATATTTTCGCCAAAGCAAATGGCAGTAATCAGAGGAATGAGCATAAAGCCGGCTTCTACCAACAACAGCCACCCCATGACACGCAATAGCATCACGATATTTATATAGCTCCGATGAACATATATTGCCATAAGTGTCTACTCTAAGTAGATGAGAAAAATTAATGAACATAAAATTTTACTTTATCTTCGACTGATTTTTGTCGGCTGAAGAAGGAGCTTAGCGAGCTAAGCGACTGATGAAGACGTCGAAAGGCGCCGAAGAGAAAGTGGAATTTTTGTTCAAATCAATCTTACCTACTGTTATACATTTGATGATTAATTTTTCTCAGCTACTTACTAATTAAACCAATGCTCTACCTTATGAAGAGAGCCGGTGAGACAAAATGCCACCACGGTGTCTCCGGCGTGGATTTGGGTGGTACCGGTGACCAGCGAACACTTGCCGTCATGGGTCACAGCGGCCAGAGTCATACCATACGGGAGGCGCAAATCCTTGACTTGTGCTTTGGTTATCTTGGCCTTGTCACGCACCTTGAGCTCATATACCTCGGCATCTGCCAGGGCGAAGGTTCGGGCGTTGTGCTCATCTGCGTCGAGCAAGAATTTGAAGATACGTGATGAGGCTATCAATTTCTTATTTAGGACAGTGCCGATATTAAGGTTTTCGGCCTGCCCGATAAATTGCAGATTTTCCACATCGGCGACAGTCTTCTTTATACCGAACTCCTTGGCTGTCAAGCAGCTGAGAATATTCGTTTCGGAGGAGTCAGAGAGTGCCACAAAAGCGTCGTATTGGTCGATATTGTTTTCTTTAAGGGTGTCGATATCTCTGGCATCCCCCTGCTCTATGTCACAGTCGGGCAGGCGTGTGGCGAGACGTTCGCAGATAGCACGGTCAGGCTCTATTATTTTGATATTGAACTTGCCTTTACTCTCAAGCGAGAAACGCATGGCTATACGTGTGCCTCCCATTATCATCACTCGCTTTATTTGATATTCCACCTTGCCACAAAGCTCGCGGATGGCGTCGGCATCAGACTCAAAGGTGACGAAAAATACAATGTCCCCCTCCAAAAGCTCATCGTTACCGTTAGGAATTATGGTCTCATGATTGCGCTTGATAGCAGCTATGTGGAACGTGTGCGCTTGTATCGGGAGCGACCGCAGATAGTGATTTACGAGCACGGAGTTATCACGCAATTTCACACCGATAAGGAGCAACTTGCCGTGAGCCAGCTCGGCCCAATGTCGTGCCCAGTTGTGCTCCAGAGCGGTAATCAATTCCTGAGCTGCGAGGTGCTCGGGGTAGATGAGTTTATCCACCCCGATATCAAACAGAGTCTTGGAATTCTTTTTTTCCAAGAACTCAAAATTATCAATACGTGCAACGGTGCATGTGGCCCCAAGCTGCTTGGCTATAGCACATGCGGTGATATTTTGTGTTTCGTATGGGGTGACAGCGACAAACAAGTCAGCATCGGCTACCGATACATCCTTAAGCGAACGGAATGAGGATGTTGACCCACAGTATGTCATTAGATTATAATTGCTGTCTATCAGGTTGAGCTTTTGCTGATCGGGGTCTATCAAGATGATATCCTGATCTTCGTTTGACAACATCTTTGCCAAATGACTCCCGACTTCTCCTGCTCCTGCTATAACTATCTTCATATCTATATGAGTTAGCCACTGATTTTATCGTGAAGTTGTCTTACAGCCTTTGCAATACCTTGGGTATCATATCCGCAATAAGCGCGGAGCTGAGCCACTGAGGCATGGTGTATCCACTCATTGGCAGGAGCGCCAAGCTTGATTAGGGGTATTTCAGGGTGATTCTGTTCAAGCCACTCTGCCACGGCACTGCCGAGACCACCCTTGATTGAGGCATCCTCAACTGTCACAAATCCCTTAACTCCTGCTTTTACCGCCTCCTCGAGCATAGCTGTATCCAAAGGGTTAAGCCATATCATATCGTAATGGGCTACGAGGATATTTTCTTGGGTCAAGCTCTCTCTTACCCCTTTGATGTCGTTGCCTACCGGCCCGATAGTCAAGACAGCTACAGCACCGGGTGAGGGTGGTGCCAAGCATCGACCTCTCCCCTGTTCTATTGACTCAAATGGGGTTTGCCACTCAACATTGACAGCACTGCCGCGTGGGTATCGTATGGCGATAGGTCCGGTGTAACTTAGAGAGGAATACATCAGATTGCGCAAGGTACTCTCATCCATCGGTGAAGCGATAGCAAGACCCGGTATTACTGACAAATATGCCATATCAAAGAGTCCGTGGTGAGTAACGCCATCATCACCCACTACTCCGGCACGGTCTATGCAGAATGTCACCGGCAAGCCCTGAATACATACATCGTGTATAATATTGTCATAGGCACGCTGCAAGAAGGATGAATATATGGCAACAAAGGGTCTCTTTCCGGCTGCTGCAAGTCCCCCGGCGAAGGTCACGGCATGCCCCTCCGAGATACCGACATCAAAGGTACGCTCGGGATACTTGTCCATCATCAGACTCATGGATGTGCCTGAAAGCATGGCTGCAGTGATACCCACCACTTCGGGGTATGCGTCAGACAGCTCCACAAGAGTGCGTCCAAACACTTCCTGCCATTTTAGCGCATGTGGGCCTGTAGGGCCGGGGGTACGCACCCCTGTGTCAGGGTCAAACTTACCGGGAGCATGCCATGTGGTAGGGTTAATCTCTGCCGGCTTATAGCCTTTGCCTTTGACAGTGCAAATATGCAGCAGGCGAGGACCCTCCATATCCTTTATTTCGTTCAATACTTTGACCAGATTATGCACGTTATGCCCGTCTATGGGGCCAAAGTATCGGATGTTGAGCCCTTCAAAAATATTCTGGCGTCTTGAAATCAAACTCTTTACGGAGTTGGTAAAACGTATCATACGTTTACGCCCCTTCTCGTTGATGATGCGATGCCGCTTCATGAATTTGTAAGCACGGTAACGCATCCTGTTATAGCCGGCAGAAGTACTCATTTTAGACAGATATCTGTGCAGCGCACCGACATTGTCGTCGATCGACATATCATTGTCGTTGAGTATAATAAGCAAGTTATTATCGTTGTTTGAAGCATTATTGAGCCCCTCGAAGGCAAGGCCACCTGAAATGGAAGCGTCCCCTATTACAGCTACTGTCTTGCGGTCGCTGTTCTTAGGAGTGAGATGGTCTGCGATAGCCATACCCAAGGCCGCCGAAATGGAGTTGGAAGCATGGCCTGCCATAAAAGTGTCATACTCACTCTCTTTGGGATTGGGGAAGCCGCTCAAGCCCCCTTGCTTGCGCAGGGTGTCGAATTGACCCTTGCGACCGGTCAATAATTTATGCGCATAAGCCTGATGCCCCACATCCCATACAATCCTGTCGCGCGGGGTGTTGAACACATAATGCAGGGCTACGGTTAGCTCAACTGCCCCCATGGATGAAGCGAAGTGTCCCGGATTGCTGCTGAGAGTTCGGATAATCACTTGGCGCAAGTCTGTACATACCTGCTCCAATTTATCTTCGCTCAAGGCGCGTAAATCAGAGGGTAGATTTATTCCTTCCAGA
The DNA here is from genome assembly GCA_023665425.1 of Muribaculaceae bacterium. GTDB lineage: Bacteria > Bacteroidota > Bacteroidia > Bacteroidales > Muribaculaceae > Lepagella. Next base: position 373,959 of record JAMPDX010000001.1, on the reverse strand, counting down.
GGTATATGAGGCTTCTTAGCCGATGTATCATTCGGCGAATTCACCTCCTTTATAGGCTGTCCGTTATGTTGTGAATTTTCAGAATCCATTATTTGGGAAGTCATTCTAACTTACATCACTTCGAGTTGATAAATTGCAATTTAGTCTGATTGATATTTTGCAATCTGCCGAGCAGCTACATTTGCAGCCACATTGACGATGATTAGTAAATATCAGTCAGGGTTCTTCCATCGCCGCCATAATGGCAATATGATGAAAGCACCTGCAAGTAAGATCCATATTATATTTAATAATGTGATACCGCTCAAATCGAGTATAAGATAAGATAGCCCCAGCCAGAGCAAAGTCAAAATCAATAATACTATCTTGTGTACAGTACTCATATTAAACAACTAAATGGGAGAAACTATTTATCAAACCGATGTGAATTGGAATTCAATTGAGTTCCAACCAAAGTGCAAAGTTACATCTTTTTTTTAAGTTAGCCCCCTTTCCACAAAAAATGTTGATGCACTAAAGAGATATAGACTCCTTAAATTATAAAAATTCATGATTGATAGTCAGATTTTTAGCTAATTTTATTGTCAATTCAAAAATTATTACGATATTTGCACTGCATTTCTGCCGAAACAAAAATTAACATTGGCAGGGTAACACAAAGATACAATTATTTAAAACATAAAGCTATATAAATCATGACTAAAGCAGATATTGTTAACGAAATCTCTCGCAGCACCGGCCTCGAGAAAGCCGCCGTCCTGACTGTCATCGAGAAGTTTATGGAAACAGTAAAAGACACAATGGCTAATGGCGACAATGTATATCTCCGTGGTTTCGGCAGCTTCATCTTGAAGACTCGCAAGGAGAAGACAGCTCGCAATATTTCAAAAAACACTACTATCATCATTCCCGAGCACAAGATTCCTTCTTTCAAGCCCTCTAAGGTTTTCCTCGAGGATGTGCGATAAAACGCTACTCCCCTCCCTCCATACGCAAAATAAATAACGCATCTCGGCCATACGGGATTGCATATAATTAACATATTAAAATTTAACTGATATGCCCAGCGGAAAGAAAAGAAAAGGCCACAAGATGGCTACTCACAAGCGCAAAAAAAGACTGAGAAAGAATCGTCATAAGAAGAAATAATTTTGACGACTACACGGTGGCAAGATATAAACTATGTATAGATAATCCTTGTCACTGTAAGCTGATAAGAAAACTCAGTGCTCAGTCGCAGGTCACTATACTACAAGGATGGAGTCTCAGACCCCATCCTTGTAGATACCTACCTGCTATTAGCAAACCCAAAATCAGCAACCCTCATACTGTGTCTGCAGGTGCAGACAGCACATTTTAAACACACTCTTAATCGGGTTGCTCTTAATCCCCGCGAGGAGATAATAAGACTATTATGAAAAGCGAACTTATAGTAGATGTTCAACAGAAGGATATCTCGACGGCATTGCTCGAAGACTCACGTCTGGTGTCCTTGCAAAAAGAGAGTCGCAATATAGCATACGCTGTGGGCGACTTATACTTTGCAAAGGTACACAAGTTGATGCCCGGCCTGAATGCAGCCTTTGTTAACGTCGGATATGAAAAAGACGCTTTTCTTCATTACCTTGACCTTGGGACACACTTTAACGCTTACACCAAATTTATAGAGGACGCTCTGGCTGACACACGCACTGTGCCCGATGTAGCTGACTACCTCAAAGAGCCGGACATCCCCAAGACCGGTGTCATCACCGACCTACTCACCGCCGGCCGCCCCTTATTGGTTCAAATAGCAAAAGAACCGATAAGCTCCAAGGGGCCACGCCTCACGACCGAAATATCATTCACCGGCAGATACATGATTCTCATCCCCTTTGCCGAGAAAATCAATGTGTCGCAGAAGATTAAAAGCACCGAGGAAAAGTTGCGCCTTAAGCAACTAATCTCAATGATTAAACCCAAAGGCTTCGGTGTCATCATCCGCACATCTGCGGAAAACAAGGGTGTAGCCGACTTGCATAATGAGTTGCGTGCCCTTTTGAAGTGTTGGGAAGAGACAGTAGAGAAGTTGCAACGAGGCACAGCCCCCGAACTCATCTATGAGGAGGAGTCACGCGCAGTAGGTCTCATTCGCGACATCTTTAGCCCCTCTTTTGAGAGCATCTACGTCAACGATGCCGAGACGTTCACTCAGATACAAAACTATGTGTCCATAATCGCTCCTGACCGGAAAGATATTGTCAAAATTTATGGGAAAGACACCCCCATCTTTGACCATTTCGGTATCACACGCCAAATCAAAAGCAGCTTTGGCAAGACTGTCTCCTTCAAGAGCGGTGCATACATCATTATCGAGCACACCGAAGCGCTCCATGTGATTGATGTCAACTCAGGCAACAGAGCCCGTGCCGGCAATGACCAGGAGACTAACGCACTGGATGTAAATCTGAAGGCAGCCGATGAGATAGCACGCCAACTACGCCTGCGCGACATGGGTGGCATCATTGTCATCGACTTCATTGATATGGCAAAGGCTGAACATCGACAAGAGCTATATGACCACATGCGCCAGATTATGGCTGATGACCGTGCCCGACATAATATACTGCCGCTCAGCAAATTTGGCTTGATGCAGATCACACGACAAAGAGTTCGCCCGGCCCTCGACATACCCACCACAGAGTCATGCCCGTCTTGTTACGGCAAAGGTGAAGTACAACCCTCCATACTCTTCACCGAGACTTTGGCCGAGAAATTGGACTTTTTAGTCAATCATCTTAAAGTCACTAACTTTAAGATGTATATACACCCATACGTGGAGGCATATATCAAGAAAGGCCTATTCTCCATCTACTCCAAATGGAAACGCGCCTATGGTCGCAAATTCAAGATTATTGCCGACGAAAGTCTCGCCTACTTGCAATACCGCGTCATAGACTCCGAATGCAATGAGATAGATTTGAAAGAGGAAAAGGACACTGGTGAAGGGCAGAGTCAAAAGAAGCGTAACAAGGCTAAAAACCGAGGTAAAGAAGAAAACAAAGACGAAAAGATTTCTGCAAAAGAGCCCTCAAAAGCTCCAAAGAAATCACCCGCTAAGAATGCATCTTCCAACACCGGCAAGGAACACACCGGCAAAGAGAATGTCAAAAAAGAGAATACAGATAAGAGCACTCAGCGGAAGCAGTTGCCCGCAGCAAAGGCCCCCACTACCAAGAATTAGTTTCTTATCCAAGTCATTGCATATAGGCCCCGAGAGCACCCCTCTCGGGACCTTGTGTTATGTTTCGGGATGTTGACTGTCCGGGCGACGATAGCTGTTACAAAGGGGATTAGCTGAACTTGTATTCGTTTTTGCAGGGCGTTACAGCTTTTATTTAATGCAGAAGGTTAGTAATTGAATTTTTTTTCGTAACTTTGCATTGAATTCGTGAAGCTATTGGAGTCGTACAAACTCATTGGGGGATAAAAGATAAGAACTCATCTATCCCGGCGACAAATAGTTTCAAATTATGATATCATATCCATGGGATTTTTTAAGAAATTATTTTCTCGAGAAAAGAAAGAACAGTTAGACACCGGCCTGCAAAAGACCAAGCAAGGCGTATGGGACAAGATTTCGCACGCCGTAGCCGGGAAGAACAAGGTTGATGACAATGTGCTCGACAATCTTGAGGAGGCTTTCATAACCAGTGACATAGGAGTAGACACCACTCTTAAAATTATAGAGCGCCTGCGTGACCGTGTGGCGCGCGATAAATATATCAATTCAGCAGAGCTCAGCAATTTGCTATGCGAGGAGATTGTGAGCATGCTCGCCGAGAACACTCTTGAGCAGCAGGATATTGAGACATTCAAAGTGCCTGAAACTCAAAATCCCGGTGACCCTTATGTCATCATGGTGGTAGGTGTGAATGGTGTGGGCAAGACCACAACCATCGGTAAGCTCGCCTATCAATACAAACAGGCCGGATATAAGGTGGTGCTTGGCGCCGCCGATACATTCCGCGCAGCTGCGGTAGACCAATTAGATATATGGGCCAACCGTGTGGGTGTGCCCATCGTTAAGCAAGCTATGGGCAGCGACCCGGCAGCGGTGGCATTCGACACTCTTCAGCATGCCAAAGCTGAAGGTGCTGACGTGGTGATTATAGACACCGCCGGACGTTTGCACAACAAGGTGGGCCTGATGAATGAGCTCACTAAAATCAAGAATGTAATGAAGCGCATTGTGCCGGATGCCCCGCAGGAGGTGCTCCTTGTGCTTGATGGCTCCACAGGCCAGAATGCCTTTGAGCAGGCTCGCCAGTTTGTAGCCGCTACCGAGGTCAATCAGTTAGCTGTCACCAAGCTCGACGGCACTGCCAAGGGTGGCGTAGTAATTGGCATCTCAGACCAGTTCAAGATACCTGTCAAGTATATCGGCATTGGTGAGGGGATGGAAGACCTGCAGCTCTTTAATAGCACCGAGTTTGTGAGAAGTATGTTCTCACCCGAAGATTTGAAAAGTTAGAGTGTGTCTAATTTGCATACCTACGTAATGCCACGGCAAAAATGAAGAAAGGGCGTATAGATATAGTCACCATGGGATGCTCCAAAAACCTCGTTGACTCTCAGCGACTCATACGCAGGCTGGAAGCCAAAGGTTATGAGGTACATCATGACAGTGAGGATGTATGCGGCCAAGTGGTCGTGGTCAACACATGTGGTTTTATAGGGGATGCCAAGCAGGAAAGTATAGATATGATTTTGCAGCTTGCCGAGGGTAAACGCACCGGCAAGATTGGCAGTTTGATGGTGATGGGTTGCCTTGCCCAGCGCTATATGAACGAGCTTCCGGAGGCTATCCCGGAGGTGGACAAATGGTATGGCAAATTTAATTGGACAGAGCTCATAGCTCAGTTGCCTGATATTAATAAAGAGCGCACACCCAAAGATTGGGAACGCACCCTTACCGGCTCTCCTTGGTCTGCCTATCTGAAAATCTCCGAGGGTTGCAATCGTTTCTGCGCCTATTGTGCCATACCGCTCATTGTGGGGCGACATCATTCACGACCTATAGGCGAAATTATCGAGGAGGTGAAAGACCTCGTGCAGCGTGGTGTCACCGAGTTTAACGTCATAGCACAAGATCTGTCTGCTTATGGCACCGACATAGGCTTTACCAATGACGGTTCATCCAAGAGTGGCTTGGCTACCCTCATTGAGAAAATTTCAGAAGTGCCCGGAGTGAAGTGGATACGTTTGCACTATGCCTACCCGGTAGACTTCCCATGGGATGTGCTTGATGTAATGCGTGAACGAGACAATGTGTGCAATTATCTTGATATCGCTTTGCAACACATATCCACCCCGGTGCTTACTAATATGCGCCGCCATATAGACAAAGCCGGGACAGAAAAGCTCATCCGGGATATTCGCAAACGAGTGCCCGGCATCTGTCTGCGCACCACACTGATGACCGGCTTCCCGGGTGAAGGTGAGGCCGAATATGCCGAATTGGTTGATTTTGTAAAGGAGGCAAAGTTCAATCGCATGGGCGCATTCTCATACAGCGAAGAAGATGACACCTGGGCACAAAAGCATCTGCAGGATGATATCCCACAGTATGTAAAAGATGAACGCCGTGACTATATACTTGAACTTCAGGAAGGAATATCGGGAGAGTTAAACCGACAGTTGATAGGCACCACAGTGGAAATGATTGTGGAATATATCGATGATGGCGAGCTGCGCGGACGCACCCAATACGACAGCCCGGAAGTGGACTGCGAAATTCATCTGCCATTTAAGGACGGTACTATACCGCCAGCCCAACCCGGAGAATATATCAAAGTAAAAATAACAGATACCGATGCTTTCGACATCTTTGCTGAACTCACTGACTGACAAGGAAGTTATAGATTACGCCTTAAAGCATAATTGTAGCTTTGCGCTCTACCGGATGCCCGGTAGGACATCTGTCACATTGTGCATGAGTCAGCAATTGATGGAAGATTTTGACTTCCCGTCTGAGGGATTTATCATCGCCCCCTTCGCAAATGATAATCAGCGGATTATACCCAACGAATATTCGCGCATGATTGATTGTCGAAATTATGTGGAGCTAAATGAGCAATTTTTTGGGCAAGTCTCGGAACGATCCGCCTCCCCCATGCCAGAAGAATATTATCAGAGCGTGTCCACTATTATCAACAGGCTGAAGGCCGATGGTGGCAAGACAGTATTCTCCACATTGCATTGCGGCACGTGCCCCCTTGATATCTATGACGCCTTTATAAAGTTGACACTGACTTATCCGGACGCCTTTGTTTTCTGCTTTAAACTGAAGGATGAGGAGCACGCCTGGTTAGGGGCTACTCCCGAAGTACTTATAGAAGTGGCCGACAATAAATTGCTCACTATGGCATTGGCCGGCACACGCCTCGCAGACAAGCATGACGAACCCTGGGGAGATAAAAATATCAAGGAGCAGGCCATGGTCACAGAATTCATCACAGAAAAGATGAAAGAAGCCGGTCTTGAGGTTCATTTGACAGACGCCTACTCGCGCACAGCCGGGAATATAGAGCATATCTGCACCGAATTAACAAGCATACTCCCTCTACGATTTGATTTAAAGAGCTTCTTGAAGGAGTTGCCTCCAACCCCTGCAGTATCAGGACTTCCGCGAGACATTGCACTTGGCGATATCGCCCGATTAGAGCCTCATAACCGCGAGTATTATGCCGGATACTGCGGCCCGGCCACGGCATCTCATGTGTCACTCTATGTGACCCTCAGATGTATGTCCGTTGACCCGTCAACACATAAATGTACCCTCTATGCCGGCGGAGGCATAACAGCCCAATCGGAGCCGGAAAGCGAATGGCGTGAGGTGAATGCAAAAGCAGCTACATTGGCCGGACCACTTGGTATAACCCTCCACAATTCTTTTTAACTAAAACAATAACTAACAAATATAAATTTTTAATTATCATGAAGTTAAACACCAAAATTCTCCTCTCGGCAGCTATGGCCTTCTCATTGGGCCTGACAGCCTACGCCGAGGAGCATCTGAAGAGCCTCAACCCGGCTTACATCGACCCTACAACGCCGGCATCTGAGGACTTTTACAAGCATGTAAACAAAGGCTGGATGGAGGCTAACCCGCTGACCCCCGAGTTCGCACGTTATGGCCAGTTCAACATCCTGAACGACTCCAGCGAGGTTCGCGTGAAGAACATCGTACTCGGCTTGGCAGCTACAAATCCCGCACGCGGCACAGTGGCTCAGAAGGTCTCTACCCTATATGAGCAAGCTATGGACTCAGTACGCCGCAATCAGCTCGGTAATCAGCCCTTGCAAGCCGGCCTCAAAAAGATAGAAAATACCAAGCCCGCTGAAATGGAAGACCTCTTCCTGTGGATGCACCGCAACTATTCAAGCCCCTTCATCGGAGGCGGCCCCATGGAAGATATGGCTAACTCTAACGTATATGCCATGTACATCAGCGGCTCACCTCTCGGTCTGGGCGACCGTGACTATTATCTGAAGAACGACAAGCGCAACAAAGAAGTGCTTGAGGCTTACAAGAAGCTTATCGTCACTCAGATGCAGAATGCCGGCTACTCAAAGAAGGATGCCAACCGCATCATGAAGAATGTCATCAAATATGAAACACTCTTGGCTGACTCTACTTGGACTCGCGAGGAGAGCCGTAACCTCCCGGCTATGTACAACCCTCGCACTCTGGCCGAGGTGAAGACACTCTACCCCAACCTGCCTTGGGATCGCTTCTTCATCGAGACTATGGATATCCAGACTCCCGACGAGTATATCGTCACTGAGTTGAATACAGTTAAGCAGGGCAATGACCTCTACAAAAAGCTCACTGACCGCGAGAAGAAGGACCTCTACCTCTGGCAGTTTGTACGCAACGGTGCTCCCTATTTGAGCGACAATTTCTCAGATGCAAGCTTCGAGTTCAACAAAGTGATGAGCGGTGTGATGCAGCAGCGTCCCCGCTGGAAACGTGCTCTTGCAGCTACCGAGGGAACTCTGGGCGAGGCCATTGGTGAGCTCTATGTGGAGAAATATTTCCCACAGGAGAGCAAGGATTACATGATTGGCCTTATCGAGAACTTGCGCACAGCTCTGGGCAAGCACATCATTAACCTCCCTTGGATGAGCGACGAGACTAAGCTCAACGCCATAAAGAAGCTGAATGCATTCACCGTTAAGGTGGGTTATCCCGATAAGTGGAAAGACTACTCAACCATGGATATCAACCCCGAAGCCTCTTACTATGACAATATGCAGGCTGCTGCTCAGTGGCACCAGAAAGAGGAGCTCGGCAAGTGGGGCAAACCTGTTGACAAGACTGAGTGGGGCATGACACCGCAGACTATCAATGCCTACTACAACCCCATGGCCAACGAGATAGTATTCCCCGCCGGCATCCTGCAGGCACCCTTCTTCGATATCAACTCTTCTGATGCTGAGAACTATGGTGGTATCGGTGTAGTTATCGGCCACGAGATGACTCACGGTTTTGACGACCAGGGTAGCCAGTTCGATGCTGCCGGTAACATGGTGAACTGGTGGACACCTGCTGATGCTGCTGCCTTCAAGGAGAAGACTCAAGGCCTCGCAGCTCAGTTTGACGAAGTTGAGGTACTCCCCGGTCTGCACGCCAACGGCCAGTACACTCTTGGCGAGAACATCGCTGACCAGGGTGGTCTGAATGTAGCCATGACTGCCTTCCTCGACTCTCAGAAAGCAAAGGGTGTAGACATCAACAGCCAAGAGGCCCTTATCGATGGCTTCACTCCGCTCGAGGTCTTCTACATGAACTACGCCAACCTCTGGGCTCAGAACGTACGCGACGAGGAGATTCGCTCTCTGACCATGGGCGATGTTCACGCACTTGGCGAGAACCGTGTAAACGTTTCACTGCGCAATCTGGCAAAATTCTTCGAAGCCTTCAATATCAAGGAGGGTGACAAGATGTTCCGCCCCGAGTCAGAGCGTATCATCATCTGGTAATAATACAATCTCACGATTGTAGCAAATAATAGGCTCCATATCCCTTGAACGGGGGTATGGAGCTTTAGTTTATCTGCAATATCGTATTATAATTGAGAATAAAGGAGGAGGATGTAGGCGATGTACATGAGTACGAGAATAGCACCCTCGGGGCGGCTGATGGTCTTATCCTTGTAATAGCGAGCTACAATCCAGAAGAGGACTGAGGCTATCAGTAGAGTGATGAGATCGACATTACCGATAGAGCCGAAATTCAGCGGATTTATGGTGGATGTGATACCCAATACAAAGAAAATATTGAAGATATTTGAGCCAATAACATTGCCTATACACATACCCGACATACCCTTGCGGGCAGCCACCACAGAGGTTGCCAATTCGGGTAATGAGGTGCCGGCGGCAAGTATGGTCAGACCTATCAGAGCCTCGCTCCATCCCAAGGCTCGGGCAAGACCGCTTGCGCCATTCACAAACCATTGACCACCAAGAACAAGGGCGGCAAGTCCTCCCAGCAGAAATAGCAATGCCTTCCACAGGGGCAATTGCTTTTGGTTGTCGGCATTCTCCTGCATCGATTCATCCGGCTCCTTGCTTTTCTTAGCCGAGCTTATGGTGTAACGCATGAAGATGATGAAAAAGAGAAGTAGTATCAGTCCATCCACGCGAGTCAATATCCTCGGAGCTCCGTCAAGTATGGGGGTATTTCCCATGATAAAGAGCACTACCGATGATAGGATAACCAAGGGTAGCTCATTGATCAACAACCCTTTGCCCACCTTGATAGGACTAATCATCGCCACAATTCCGACTATTATAAGTATGTTGAATATGTTGGAGCCCACGATGTTGCCAATTGCCATTTCTGCCGAGGCATTAACAGAACTCATTATCGAGACAACAAGCTCCGGTGCTGATGTCATCATCGACACCACAGTGAGACCGACAATAAAATCAGACATTCCCATACGCTTGGCAAGCGCCGCCGCGCCGTCAGTCATGTAGTTGGCACCTACAAGTATCAGTACCAATCCAATCACTAATAAACCGATATTCAATAGCATAAGTAGAGATTTAAAAAAACGGAGGAGCTTTTAACAATATTGTTTATTCGTTATTTGAGATTTTTTTGCTATTTTTGCATCTGAAGAAGTAAATAAGAGTTGCTGACCCATTCCTTATCATAGATATGATGGGAGTCTGTAAAGAAAACAATTATGAATAACAATTTGTTATCTGCGAAAATAATTTTTTTACCGGCCAAGAGGGACTGTCATGTATCCATTGGTAGATTATTGCATGTAGTTATAGCATATATACTACTAATATTCACAATAATAGCCAACACAGCGTGCTCCACACACAAACAGGCGGCCACCCCTGCCGTGGCAAGCACTCAATCGCTGACTGTATTTAATGCGCACGATTACATCGATGGGCATCATTTAAACAAGAAGCAGACAGCCATCATCGAGGAGATTTGTTCATGGCAAGGTACCCCCTATAAATATGGAGGTGCCGACAAGCTGGAAGGGACCGACTGCTCAGGGCTGATACTGCGAGTATTCCTTGATGTCATGGAGATAAAGATGCCTCGCAACTCCGCTGCCCAGGCAGACTTCTGCAAGTCAGTAAAACAGTCGAGTATCAAGCCGTGCGACTTGGTATTTTTTGCCACCGGCTCCGACCCTGACAGGGTAAGCCATGTCGGGCTGATGCTTAATGAAGAATGTTTCATCCACTCTTCTTCGAGCAAGGGGGTGATCATAACACGTTTGGACAGCCCTTGGTGGAATAAGCGCATCCTCAGCTTCGGGCGAGTACCGGGAGTCAATTAGACGCACAATGAGCCGACTTTCATCCATCATAGCCACAACACCAATTGCTCCTGCCGCCGTTGCATTGTGTATAGGAATCGCTGTTGGCCACTATATAGACTCGTGGTGGGTTCCGGTAACGGCTGCAGCAATCTGCTTGACATCATGCATGATATTATTGTGGCCTTATCTGCTGAAGGATAGAGCCAAGCGTGCACGTATCAAATATCAATACCGACAAATTATCTGGCCCATAGTGTGCGCTGTGTTCTGCTTGTCGGGCTATCTGCTTATACACCTTGACAAGCCGCAATTAGACATTATTGATACTTATCAATACTCGCAAGCTACGGTCGAAGATATCCGGACTACTACATCGGGTGATGTACTGACAGTGACATCCGACAGATTTTTTCGCGACACCGGGAAGAGCATCTCATGTCCGCAAATGAAGATGCTGGTATACACCGGCGCCTCTACTCTATCTATCGGTGATGTAATTCAATTCAGGACTTGTATACGCCCCGTAGAGCTAAACGAATATAATTCCAACTATCTATATACTAAAGGTATAGATGCAATATCCCACACCTGTGTGAAGGATATAAGAGTGGTTGGCCACGACAACTCCCTACACATCAAATCTCGGCAGCTGCGCGACCGGTTGTCTTTATTTATAGATGACACCGGACTCAGTCAGCCTGCCAAAGGATTTATCCGTGCTTTGCTTTTGGGTGATAAGAGTGACTTGAACCTCGAGCACAAAGAAGACTTCAAGAGTGCCGGGATTGCTCATATCTTATCGCTGAGCGGGCTGCATATCGGCATCGTGTTGCTAATCCTGGGATATCTCTTGTTGCCGTTGGATATGTGGGGGCAACGAAATTCTCGACTTATATTGATGGCTGTCGGCATCTGCGCATACGCCCTGCTCACAGGCATGAATGCGCCGGTGATGCGCGCCACGTTGATGTCTCTGTGTCTGCTTGGGGCTTTACTGCTGCAACGACCTCATACCTCAATCAACGCCCTCTCGGTGGCTGCCTGCATCATATTGTGTCTGACACCTCGAGCTCTCTTTGATGTCGGTTGTCAGTTGAGTTTTGTCTGTACATTAGCAATAATTGTGTGTATAAAGCTTATAAATGAGCACTTTGATGTCGGGTTCAAAAAGACCATTGTCACTGCCATAGCCATACCGGTGAGCGCGGCTCTGATTTCATGGCCCATTATGGCTTACCATTTTCATAACTTTGCCACACTCTTCCTCCCTCTAAATATTGTGGCCATACCTCTATTGCCAATTTACATGTTCATTGCTATCATCTACTTGCTGCTCAGCTACTTTGGCCTACGCTTAACCCTTTTGGAGATTTTATTAGACAAGGGATATCAATATTTGGCCGATGGAGCTCACAGCATATCCTCCCTCTCCACCAATATTGATAATATATATCTGCCTACAGAAGTGGCACTCATGGCTATCATGGCAGCTCTCTGCCTGCTATACACTCTGCGCTCTCATTCCTCAAGAGCCTTGAGCCTTAGCTGCCTGTCATATTTGGCTTTAATCCTCATGTCGGTAAATATCCCCGCTAAAGGGCCGGAGCATCATATCAATATACCTGCCGACTATTATGGCATGTCCCTGTGCACATCGGGAGGAAACAATTACCGCACTACAACAATGCCCGACGGGCGACATACCCTTACGCAAATCAACGGATATAATTTACATTATCTCGACACTGTATATTCAGGGCATAATATTGATTTTAGGCAACATACAATACTAATACTCGGTAAAAACTTTAAGGGTGAGGCAGATGATATTTTGGCTTCTCTTCAACCGGAACGAGTGATACTTTCAGCTCGCTTATATCCTGATAAAGTGGATCAATTTGGCGAATTATGCTCACGGATGAAGATACCTGTTCACCACCTCTCAGACTCCGCTTTTGTTTTGACACCGCTTCATAATTAGGTATTATGTGCAATTATCAATTTTTTTTCGTAAATTTGCAGTTCCAGAAATCACTCTTAAATGTATAACGAAAAAACCAATTTTGCCCAACAAAACAACTTCCTACCTCTGGGCACACCTCTCAAGGGAGGCAAATATATCGTCCGCCGGATTTTAGGTCATGGCGGGTTTGGAGTCACCTATCTATGCGAAGACACAGTTAACCGGATTTATGTTGCTGTAAAAGAGTTCTTCCCCTCCACTCTCTGCAACCGCAACATTGCCGATAATTCAGTGTTGGTGGCCACGAGCTCCAATGTGGCTATCGTGGAGCGCCTGCGAGTGAAGTTCCAGAAAGAGGCAAGAGTGATAGCCAAGCTGTCCTCACCATATATTGTGCACATTCACGATACTTTTGAGGAGAATGATACATCCTATTACTCAATGGATTACGTTGAGGGAAACACTCTTGCTGACATAGTCATGCAATACGGCCCCATGCCGGTAGCGAAAGCGTTTGAATATATCTCCAAGATAGGCGATGCGCTGAGCCATATCCACTCAAGCAACACCAATCACCTTGACGTAAAGCCGGCAAACATCATGCTGCGGAGAGCAGACGATACCCCTATATTGATAGACTTCGGCCTCTCAAAGCAATATGACTCAAGTGGCAACCAGACATCTACCACACCGGTGGGTATCAGCGATGGCTATGCCCCGATAGAGCAATATAATCAAGGAGGTGTGAGCAACTTCTCGCCCCAAACAGACCTTTACTCATTAGCGGCTACATTTTACTATCTCATCACCGGCAGTAAGCCGGCAAATGCAAATGTGGTAGCTGAGTATGGCATTAAGTTCCCGACCAATTTTCCGGCAGAATTGAAAGGCCCCATCACAAAGGCTATGGCAATGAGGCGTGCCGATCGACATTCTTCGGTGAGAGAGTTTATCTCCGAGTTAGGTAAAGCCATTGGTGGTAAAAAGGGAGGTGAACATGAAAAAAAGACGGGGAAGTTAATCCTGATTATTACCTTGTTTGTCGTCCTTATAGCCGGCGGCATAACTGCTTACCTAATCCTCAATGACAAGCATTATGATTACGATTATTACGATGAGTCTTCCTACATAGACCAACCTACGACTGAGGAAGAGGAGGAAATACTCACATCTGATGAGGAACCGGCAGAAGTCGTTGAAGTGCAGCCTGTTTCTACAGATTCAATAGCTAATAATTCCGGTATAAATTACGATGCGAAGGAGTATTTTGCGCAGTATGCACGCATCTATGGCAACGGCTCATCTTTCATCTACAGGGGATATATAGTCGACAACCAGGGTGAGCATCCCATCAATCTTAAGTTTAATATTGACAACGACGGTAACCCTTATTCTTGCTCATACGAGAATGTCAACTATGGCAACGGTTATCAGATACCTATGTCTGTGAGCTTCACTTCGGATAGAATGTATCTTACTGGCTCATACTCTGGGCAGGAGCTTGAGATTAAAGTTACTCGCGGGCGTGACGGTAAATGGAGCGGATACGCAACTCTTGGCACCACAGAAAAGCCCTGCTACCTGGTGTTGTAAGGCCCTTTTTATCAATTCAAACGGGTTAATCCGGCAAGAATGTAGCCGGATTGCCCCAATCCCAAACTCCCGGATAAGTCACTTGGAAGGCGTACATGGCTATACCCAAATCGATCAGCTGTGCTTGATTCTTGGCGGGGACGTATGCCTGCAGTATATAGTCGGCTTGAGTGTCTGAATTACCGGATACAGTATCTTGTTGCATCAAGGCCTCATAGCGAGCAGACATCTCTTGCTCATGTTGTTGCCTTTTGGATGAATTGCCGGTTCTGTCAGTCACCGGATTATATGGATTATTAACACGCTTCACTAGTATACCCACCGGTTGTTTATTATATGCCGACGGAGCTGTTGCTACCGCTTCAAGAGCATCATAAATTTTGGGGAAGGCTATGCATACTTGCTCCCAGGAAAGCTCGGTATCAAGGAAGTCCATAGGGGTTAGCCCTTTGTGGCGGTGTTGTAGAGCATGGGTCATCTTGGCTATCAGACCGGGCTTCTCAACCTCGGGCATCTTACCGATAGCGATAAGCATAACCAACTGCTGCCCCACACGTACTCGTGCATCTACTTTAGCCTTGTCATATGTGCCCGAAACAAAACATGTGCCCAGACCCATGGCTACGGCATTGGCAACCACTTGCATGCCATAATACCCGGCACGCTCCAAATAGTTAGAATAAGAGGTATCTACTACACAGGCCACATAGTCAGTTACTCCCTTGAACATACCGTAACTCTTTGAAAATGAATTGAAGACTTCGGGGTTATTGGTGATAAGCTGGAAGTTCATACCCACACCATGGGTATTTATATCGGTGATAACGGCGCGAAGGTGCTTGATTTGGTCTGCATCACATCCACCGTCAAAGCTGCGCACTGAGTGACGTTTGCGTAGAGTGTCAAGTGTAATTTGCATAGTCCTTAAGTTAAGTGATGATTAAAAAATAAATTCAAGTTTCGCAAGTTAACGAAAACATTAACAAGCAGTAAATCGGCGGGGTACGCACGCCTTTTGTTAGCGTATCCACCCCCGCACACCCACGGCTATCGCCGCGTGTGTACGGGGTTACTATAAGTCGGTGTCATTACGGACACTCCTAACCATGACATATTCAATAGGATATTACTTGCGAATTTTGTATGATGATTAAGATTAGCAACTTGGCATTTTTAATCATCACTAAGAACAAAGCGAAGCCTTGTGTTTAGCTCCGCTTTGTCGAATTGTATTTTAATCTTTAATATAGTGGTCCGTTTTACGGCTTAACAATATCGAATCCCTCGAGGAAGTCCATTGTCTTGGTGATGTAATCATGCATGACCACGTCATCCTCAACGAAGGGCACTGTCTTGCGATATTCGTCTTTGATGTTCTGCAGATAAGGAGAAGACTTGAGTGGAGCGCGGAAGTCGAGACCTTGAGCTGCGTTCATGAGCTCTACTGCTGCGATAAACTTCAGGTTATCAATGATTTTGTGCAGTTTGGTAGCTGAGTTGGCACCCATAGATACGAGGTCTTCCTGTCCATTTGAGCTGACGATGGAGTCGCATGATGCCGGCCAGCTGTACATCTTGTTCTGGCTGACAACTGATGCGGCGGCATACTGCGGAATCATGAAGCCTGAGTTAAGACCCGGCTTTGCCACTAGGAACTCGGGCAGGCCTCTCTGGCCAAGGATGAGCTGAGCCACACGGCGCTCGGATATGTTGCCGAGCTCATGAAGTGCTACACCCATGTAGTCAAAGATGAGGGCGAGAGGTTCACCGTGGAAGTTGCCACCACTGACTACGAGGTCGAGGTCGGGGAAGACTGTGGGGTTGTCTGTCACTGAGTTAATCTCGGTGTGGAGTACCTCTGTGACATGATACATTGCGTCCTTGACAGCGCCATGCACCTGGGGTATGCAACGGAAGGAGTAAGGATCCTGCACATGAGCCTTCTCTTGCTTGATGATCCCTGAGCCTTCGAGCATTTTGCGGAATACTTCGCCGGTCTCTTTCTGGCCACGGTGCGGGCGCACATCCTGAATGCAAGCCATGAAGGGCTCAATGCGGCCGTCGAATGCCTCAAGGCTGAGAGCACCGATAGCATCAAAAGCGTGAACCATGTGCCAACCATCAATGAGTGCCTTGATACCGTTGGCGCTCATGAACTGTGTGCCGTTGAGCAGCGCCAGGCCCTCTTTGCTCTTGAGTTTTATGGGGCGCCAACCGAAGATATTGAGTATCTCTGAGCCTTTGAAACGCTTGCCGTCGTGCATCACTTCGCCTTCGCCGATGAGGGGAAGGAAGAGGTTTGCCAACGGTGCAAGGTCACCTGAAGCACCGAGTGAACCGCGGTCATAGACTACGGGGAGAATATCGTTGTTATAGAAGTCGAGTATGCGTTGCACTGTCTCCACCTGCACGCCTGAGAAACCGAAGGAGAGGGCGTGAGCCTTGAGCAAGAGCATCAATTTGACTACGGCGGGAGCCACGGGAGTACCGATAGAGCATGAGTGGCTCTTCACAAGGTTTTCCTGCAGAGTTCCGAGCTGCTCGGGTGTGATGGAGCGGTTGCACAATGAGCCAAAGCCGGTGGTGACACCGTATATTGGCTTGTCGCTCTCCACAGCCTTAACATCAAGATAGTTACGGCAGTGATCAATCTTCTTGATTGCCTCTTCTGAGAGCACTAATTTTGTGCCGTCTTTGAGTATTTTCTCAATCAGGTCATAAGTAAGCTCGCTGGAGCCTATTTCGTAAATTTCAAGTTTACTCATGATATATAATGTTAATCGTTTTCAGCTACTATGCGTCCCTGTGAGATGACTGTTTTCACACAGTTCATACCAACATAGTAGGGCAACATACGGTAGTTTGGATAATTCAGGATAACTATATCGGCAGCCTTACCGACTTCGAGTGAGCCGGTCTTGTCTGCCAAATCTACGGCAGCAGCGCCGTTAATGGTAAGGGCAGTGATAGTCTCCTCGATGCTCATTTTCATATATATGCATGCTAGAGCAATAGTCAATGGAATCGAGCCGGAGAAACAACTGCCGGGGTTGAGGTCAGTTGCCAATGCTACAGCTGCACCACCGTCAATAAATTTGCGCGCCGGTGCATAAGGCTCACGCAAGGTGAAGGCTGTGAGAGGCAATAGTGTAGCTACTGTACCAGCTTCTGCCATTGCCTTGATACCGGCATCGGAGACATGCAGCAGATGGTCTGCAGAAACAGCTCCCAACTCGGCAGCCAATTCGGCACCACCAAGTTGTACAATCTCATCGGCATGAAATTTGAGTTTGAAACCGGCATCCTTGGCTGCCTGCATATATCGGCGAGACTCCGCTATCTCGAATACATTCTTCTCTGTAAAGATATCACAGAATGTGGCTTTATCTTTGACAGCGGGTATCATCTCATTGATCATCAAGTCGATATATTCGTCTACACGTCCGGCATACTCCTTCGGCACGGCATGCGCACCGAGGAAGGTGGAAACCACACGGAGTTTCTGCTCGGGGTCTTTGGCCAAGCGGTCAATGGCATCGAGCATCTTCACCTCGGTGGCGGTATCGAGTCCGTAGCCGCTTTTGGCTTCAACTGTTGTGACACCCATGTGCACCATGCGATTGATGAACCATTGTGCCTTCTCCACGAAATTGTCAACACTCTCGCCACGAGTGGCATTGACTGTGCTCTGTATACCACCGCCACGCTGCATAATGCTCATATAGGAGTCTCCCTTGAGGCGCCACTCAAATTCGTCAGGGCGATAGCCGCCGAAAATGAGATGTGTATGTGAGTCAACAAAACCCGGGAGCACTGCATTACCATGGGCATCAATCACCTCATATTTGGATATGTCATCCACTTGAGGAGCATGAGCATCCGGACCCACATAGGTAATAATGCCATCTTCGGCTATTATGGTGCCGTCGGTAATTGTATGCAAGCAAGCCATCTGCTCGCCCTTCAAGGCTTTATTGCCTTTAGGGGTGCAGACGGTTGCATGTTTTATGAGTAGATTCTTATTCATTATTTGTCGATAACGGCGTTGACAATCTTGAGGATCTCAGCCTCGCGTTCACAAGCCTTCTTTGCAACTTCGGCAGCCTCTGCCAAGAGTGCATCAGCCTTCTCGCGGTCTTTGAGACCGGCGGCGTTGATGCGTACATTCAGCTGAGCACCGAGCACAGCAGCACGAGCAGCAAGAGCGCCTACACCGGCATCGCTGACAGAAGCAGGATTACCTTTAGTGGCTACAGCCTCCAATACATCGAAGGTCTCATAGGCTGCCTTCATAGTGCGCAAGGGCACCTGAGTGGCATAAAGTGTGGCATCCTGCAGGGCAGCTGAACGGGCAGCCTTCTCGGCGTCGCTTTTCTTGGGCATGGCGAAAACAGCCATAATTCTGTTGAACGCCTCGGTGTCTTCATCCACAAGGAGGATAAGGCGGTCCTGGATATCACGACCTTTCTCGGCAATATCAGAGAACTCCTCCCAACGGTCATCCCAACCTGCTTTGTGAGCTGACAAGTTGGCCACCATGGTGCCGAGGGCAGCTGCTAAAGCACCCATGTATGCTGAAATGGAGCCACCACCGGGGGCGGGAGACTCGCTGGCTGTCTCATCAGCAAACTCTACACAAGTCATGTCGACGAGCTTCTTGCTCTTGTTCTCATTCTCAAGCATATATTCTATCACCTTCTCATCGGGTAAGAAGGGCTTGAGCTCATCCAGTCCCATGGACTTTATAGCAATCTTGATGATTTCGCTCTCGGGAATACCCAGAGAACGCTGCTGCATACGCAGATAGTGCTTGCCGGCATCGATTAGGGCACGTTTGGGCAGCAGGCCTACAATTTCAGTACCGGTGACACGGATACCGCGAGCGGCTGCGGCACGACTCACTTCATCGAATGCTACGTGCAAAGGTGTCTGCGCCATGCTTGTAATATTCATGGACACCTGTGCGATGCCATATTCATCGATAAACCAGCCGATAGCCTTGGTGCCCTTCAGAGTGCCGGGTATCATGATGGGCTTGCCATTCTCATCCTTCAGGGGCTTGCCGGTGAGCTTGCCACCTTCGCGAGCGGGGCGCCCCTTCTCACGGACATCGAAAGCAATAGCATTGGCGCGACGTGTTGAGGTGGTGTTGAGGTTGAAGTTTACGGCAATCAGGAAGTCGCGTGCACCAACGGCAGTTGTGCCTGTTTTGGCTACTCCCTCATCGTAGGGGCGGTTACCGAAATCGGGGCCCTTGTCAGTACCCATACGCTCTGAGAGACCTTCATATTCTCCTTCGCGGCAAACGGCAAGGTTCTTGCGCTCGGGAGTGAAGGCTGATGCCTCGTAGCAATATGTAGGGATATTGAGCTCAGTGGCGAAACGCTCGGCAAGCTTGCGTGCCAACTCGGCAGTCTCCTCGAGAGTGATACCGCTTACGGGGATCAAGGGGCACACGTCAGTTGCACCCATACGGGGGTGTGCACCATGGTGATGACGCATATCGATAAGCTCGGCAGCTTTTTTTGCAGCACGCACTGCGGCATTCATGACGGGTTCGGGCTCCCCTACGAAGGTCACAACTGTGCGGTTGGTAGCTTCGCCCGGGTCTACGTCGAGCAATTTTACATCACCAAGTTTCTCTATCTCTGCAGTGATAGCGTCGATCACTGCCTTATCACGTCCCTCGCTGAAGTTCGGGACACATTCTATGATTTGTTTCATCTTATTTTAAGAGAGAGGAAGTTGTTATTTTACCAAGTCATTGATGAGAGAGTCTTCCGCCAGGAAGGGCTCTGTAATCATGAACCCATCACATTCATGGGCCTTGTTCCAGTCGTTGACTGTGCTCATGGCGTTCTCGTTGCGAGCCCAAGAGCGGCGAGCCACACCACCCATTACGTCCCAAAGCATGGCTTGCTTCAGTATGTTGTCCACGCGATCTGAGCCGTCACATACCATGCCGAAGCCACCGTTGATTGACTTACCGATACCTACACCGCCACCGTTGTGGAGGGCAACCAGGCTCATGCCACGTGCGCAGTTGCCGGCGAAGCATTGGATTGCCATGTCAGCCATTACATTGGAGCCGTCCTTGATATTGGATGTCTCACGGAAGGGTGAGTCAGTACCGCTGACATCATGGTGGTCGCGGCCAAGCATAATGGGCCCTACTTCACCTTTGCGAACCATATCATTAAATTTCAGGGCTATTGCCAAGCGGCCTGCTGCATCCTGATAAAGGATACGAGCCTGTGTACCTACTACGAGTGCATTCTTCTCGGCATCACGTATCCAGTTGTAGTTGTCGCGGTCTTGATAACGGCGATTTACGTCTATACACTCCATGGCGGCATGGTCAGTCTTAATAAGGTCTTCATGCTTGCCGGAGAGGCATACCCAACGGAAGGGGCCGTAACCATAATCAAACAGCATCGGGCCCATGATATCTTCTACGTATGAGGGCCAAATGAAGCCATCTTTCTCATCAATGCCGTTGCGTGATATTTCCTTAACACCAGCATCATAGATGGCCTTCATGAATGAGTTACCATAGTCGAAGAAATATGTGCCGTTGGCTACAAGAGCCTTGATTGCTTCAAAGTGACGCTTGAGAGATTCGTCTACCAAAGAGCGGAATTTCTCGGGGTCGGCATGAAGCAATTCTGTACGTTCCTCGAATGTTAGGCCTGCAGGGCAGTAGCCGCCTTCGTATACTGCATGGCAGGATGTCTGGTCAGAGAGGAGCTCTACTTTCTCTCCGTTCTTTACGGCATACTCGAGCAAGTCTACCACGTTGCCATGATATGCGATTGAGATGGGCTCTTTGGCCTCCATAGCTTTGTGAGCCAGGTCGAAGGCGGTCTTGATATCGTCAGTCACCTCTTGTACCCAGCCTTGGTCATGGCGAGTCTTGATGCGTGAAGCATCTACCTCGGCGATGATTGCTGCGGCACCGGCGATGACGGCTGCTTTGGGCTGAGCACCACTCATACCTCCCAGACCGGAAGATATGAACAGGTGGCCACGTAAGTCACCTTCTTCAGGGATACCGAGTTTCATGCGGCCGGCATTAAGCAGAGTGTTGAAGGTGCCGTGTACGATACCCTGCGGACCGATGTACATCCATCCACCGGCTGTCATCTGGCCATAATTGGCAACACCCATCTGCATAGCCTCATGCCAATCGTGCAGGTTGTCGAACATACCCACCATCATGGCGTTGGTGATGATGACACGCGGTGCATCCGGGCGTGAGGGGAACAAACCAAGGGGATGGCCACTCTCAATGACGAGTGTCTGGTTCTCAGTCAATTCCTCAAGATACATTTTTATAAGGCGATATTGCATCCAGTTCTGACATACCTGACCTGTCTCGCCGTAAGTCACCAACTCGTAGGGGTAGAGGGCGATATCGAAACAGAGGTTGTTGTCTATCATCACCTGGAAGGCCTTGCCTTCAAGACATTTGCCTTTGTACTCGTCAATGGGCTTAGCCTTGAGGTCACCTTGCGGACGGAAGCGGTAGCCATAAATGCGGCCACGTGTGCGCAGCTCCTCGAGGAACTCGGGGGCCAGCTTCTCGTGCAGACTGGGGTGGATATAACGCAATGCATTGCGCAGTGCTATTTTGGTATTTTCCGGAGTAAGTGTGTATCCGCGGTCCGGAGCGCGACGTATCCCCTCAACGAACGTGGGGTATTCGGGGAGTATGGCGGGAAGTGTTAAAGCCATTCTGTTGATATTATATTAAGGTGTTAGTTTAAATGTATAAGGAGTGCTAATGTAGCCACTTCTCGTGAAGTTTACGCTAAACGTGTAAAACCCGCATTGCCCCGGCCTAAGCTGGCCGAGGCAATATGGGAGTATTATTATGCTTGAGTAGAAGTCTCGGGGGCTTCAGCTTGGTCGGCTGTCTCAGGATCTTCGGGAGTTTCAGCAGCAGGAGTTGAGGTCTTCACTTCTTGTTTCTTGTTGTAACCCTCGCCGGTGGGTTTGAGGTATTTGTCGAGGAAGCGGAAGAATACGCGTTGCCAGAGGATTGCATTTTGAGGCTTTATTACCCAGTGGTTCTCATCGGGGAAAACGAGCATCTCAGCTTCAAGGCCATGCATCTTGGCTGCGTTGAAGGCCATCATACCTTGAGATGCAAGGATACGATAATCGAGCTCGCCGACAGTAATAAGTATAGGAGCGGTCCAATTGTTAATGGCCTTGTGAGGTGAGTTCTCGAAGGTGCGTTGTGCTACGGGGTTGTTCAGATCCCAGGGAGCACCTCCCATGTCGTATTGGGCAAACCACATTTCCTCTGTTTCCATGTATTGAGCCTCGATATTGAAGATACCGGCGTGGGCTATGAGAGCGGCAAAGCGGCCTTCGTGGTGGCCGGCCAACCAGTAAACAGAGAAGCCGCCGTAGCTGGCACCGATTGCGCCGATATGGTCACGGTCCACATAGGGTTTCTCACGCATATAGTCTACTGCAGAGAGATAATCCTGCATATTCTGGCCGGGGTAATCTTTGGATATCTGGTGGTTCCACTCAGTTCCGAAGCCGGGCAGACCGCGGCGGTTGGGGCATATCACGATATATCCGTGAGCAGCCATAATCATGAAGTTCCAACGATAGCTCCAGAACTGGCTTACTGCCTGCTGCGGGCCACCCTGGCAATAAAGAATTGCAGGATATTTCTTGTTGGGGTCAAAGTCGGGGGGAAGTACAACCCATGTGCACATCTCCTTGCCGTCAGTGGTGGGGACCCAGTGTTTCTCAACGGTGCCGAGTTTAAGCTTGGATAGAAGTTCGGCATTGACTGATGATATGTCTTTTACATCCTTATCACCGGTCACGAGGCAAATCTCGTTGGGGCGGCTCATGCTGTGACGCAGTGCGAGCACTTTATGGCCGGCAAGCGCCTGAACACTCTGATAGTCCCAAACTCCCTCAGCGATAATGTTGAATTGCGGGTTCTGCAGATTTACACGGAAGATGGGCATTGTGCCTTGATAATAAGCATGTAGGACTATACTCTTGCCATCAGGATCCCAGCTGAAGCCTTCCACACTGTAGTCCCAGTCGGCCTCTGCGGTGATATTGCGCACCTGGCGAGTCTTGAAGTCCATGACACGCAGACGGTTTTGGTCGCTTTCATACATGGGCTCTTCCATGCTCATCCAAGCGAGCTGAGTGCCGTCAGGTGAGAATTTGGGGTTGGTGTCATAGCCCTCGCCGATACCCTCGGTGAGGTTCTCGGTATTGCCTGAAGCCAAGTCGTAGAGGTAGAGGTCTGAGTTAGTAGAGAATGCATAGTCCTGACCTACGGCCTTGCGGCAAGTGTATACGAGCTGCTTGCCATCTTTAGTCCATGCGAAAGACTCGGCTCCGCCAAAGGGTTTCATGGGGCACTCGTAGGGCTCGTCACCGAGGATATCCTTATCGCCTACAAGTTGCTGTCCGTCATATTCAGCAACGAAGGGGTGAGGTATCTCGGTAACCCATTCATCCCAATGTTTGTACATCAAGTCATCAACCACACGGCCGGAAGTATTGGGCAGACCCTCGAAGAGCTCTTTGTTTTTGTTGAAGGGCTTGATGTTTGAGGCATAAACGATGTGCTTCTCGTCTGGAGCGAACTCAAAGCAAGAAACGCCATTCTCGGCATTACTAATCTTCTGTATGAGCTTTGCATCCGGAGTCATTGTGAAGATCTGCGGCTTATTAGTCTCGGCATCATTTGAGATGAATGCGATAAGCTTGCCACCGTCAAGCCAACGTATATTGCCTTCGGAGCCGGGAGTTCTGGTCAGACGCTTCATGTCTGAGCCATCAATGTTCATGATGTAAATCTCGGCATTAGATTTGTTTTGCTCAATGCTCTCGTAGGCGAGAGTGAAGGCAACCTTTGTACCGTCGGGCGATGCAACAGCCTCGTTGATACGGCCGAAAGCTTCGAGAATTTCAGGTGTCAACATACCATCAACTACCTGCACATCAGGCTTCTCAATAATGTCTCCTTTGGTGTCGAGCCCATTCTGGCAAGCAGTGAAAGTGCCGGTCAGAGCGAGGGCTGACATTGCAGTCAGCAACTTGTTCATATCTTAAATTTAAAGTTATAGGAGCAGTAACCGGGAGTTATGCCCCACACATGTTGTATATTATGGGGCAAAATTAACAATTTTTATTGAGATAAACAAAATTTCCATTGAAAACTGTGTCTCCACCCTCTCCAAGCTAAATAAAAAGAAGTGACCGTATGAGGATCACTTCAGAATTTCAATTATAATATGACGGGAACTTAGAGCTTGTTTAATCTGTAATGATGCGGCGAGCACCAATGTAGCGCTGGGCATAATAGCCCTCTATTTCGTTATATCTCACACCCTTCACGCTGGCGTGGATAAATTTCACTTTACCGGTGGCTTTATCGTTTGAGACTACGATACCTACGTGCCCTACATTGTTGCCGCTGCTGCGAGAGGTGAAGAATACGAGGTCACCCTTGCGCAAATTTTCACGTGCTACAGGCACTCCCTCTGTGTACTGAATGCGAGAACCGGGAGAAATCTTGTAACCGAATTGGCGGTAAACATAGCTTGTATAACCGGAGCAGTCGAAAGTATTAGGACCTTTAGCACCGTGTACATACTTCTTACCTAAGTGAGTGCCGGCCTCCTTAAGCAGGTCATCAATAAGTTTATTTGATTTTGCTGAGATGCCGTTGAGGCCTTCCTCACGACTCATTACATCATTGTTGATGTGGCTGTTAATTCGTGCTCTGTCAGCAGGTGTAGTGGCTTTGGCAATGTGGGTCTTGTGCTGCTGATGAGCATTCTGATGCGCAGTCTTGTGCGGGTTTTGTGCATTTACACCAAGCGTACCAATGAGTGCTACAGCCAGGGGTAAAAATATCTTTTTAATTTTATTAATCATCAATCTAAATAGGTTAATAGTGCCTTTGTATTTGCAAATTATGCTGTCAATTTGTAAATAAAATTATGTCGAGTGGTGCCGTTCGGCGCTACTGTCGTAGACACTTGTTTTATTTTCGAGTGCAAAATTACGTTTTTTCCCCTTAACAGCCAAATTATACAGTGGTCATTATCAATATTTTAAGTCTTTTTAGCAAATTGCACGTCTCGCCCTGAAGTGTGCAAAAATTATTCGTAAATGTAAAAATTACCGATTTTTTGCACATCCGATTGTACGGTGTGCAGATTTTATTGCGCATATACTGCGCGTTTGTGCAATAATGGATACGCATCAGCATGGCAAGTGTGCAAAAAAGCTACTATGTTGTTGCTATTTAAAAAAAATATACTAATTTTGCGGTAAGATTGGTTTAACAGTTTTTTAACATTTAGAACTCAATCTCTATACACATGGACAGGCTACTATATGTAGCCCCACATAATTTATATAAGTCAAAATTATGGCTGATAATCGATATAGCCTGCGTGGCGTTTCCGCTGTCAAGGAAGATGTGCATGCAGCAATTAAAAATGTAGATAAGGGCGTGTTTCCCGGTGCATTCTGTAAGATAGTACCTGACGTAATGTGTGGAGACCCGGAGTATTGCAATATCATGCATGCCGACGGTGCCGGCACAAAATCATCATTAGCTTACGCATATTGGCGCGAGACGGGAGATTTGTCTGTCTGGAAAGGTGTGGCACAAGATGCCCTGATAATGAATATTGATGACCTGCTCTGTGTTGGCGCTACTGATAACATCTTATTGTCGTCAACCATAGGCAGAAATAAGATGCTCATCCCCGGTGAGGTGATAGCCGCAATAATCAATGGCACGGAGGAACTGCTCGCAGACCTGCGCAAGCATGGTGTAAACATAGTCAGCACCGGCGGTGAGACAGCAGATGTGGGTGACCTTGTCCGCACAATTATTGTAGACTCCACGGTCACCTGCCGCATGAAGAGGTCTGAGGTAATTAACAATGACAATATCAGCTGCGGCGACGTGATAGTGGGCCTGGCATCTTTTGGCCAAGCTACTTATGAGACTTCATACAATGGGGGTATGGGCAGCAATGGCCTGACCTCGGCTCGCCACGATGTCTTTGCCAAATACTTGTTGGAAAAGTATCCGGAGACATGCGACCCCGCGGTGCCCGACGAACTCAAGTATTCCGGCTCGCGCAAGCTGACTGACGAGGTGGAGGGCTCGCCCATCAACGCAGGTCAGTTAGTACTTTCTCCTACAAGAACTTATGCTCCTGTTATAAAAGTGATACTTGACAAGATGCGCGACAAGATCCACGGCATGATACACTGCTCCGGCGGCGCACAAACCAAGATTATGCACTTCCTGCACGAGGGGCTCCATGTAGTGAAGGACAACCTCTTCCCAATCCCTCCCCTATTCAAGATGATACAGGAGGAAAGTGGCACCGAGTGGAGAGAGATGTACCGCGTGTTTAATATGGGCCACCGGTTTGAAATATATCTGCCGGAGGAGTACGCCGCTCAGATAATTGAGATTTCGGAGAGCTTCGGCATACCGGCACGTATCGTGGGCCGTGTCGAGAAGTATGATAAGCCGGGCAAACACCTGACTATCAAGACCGAGAATGGCCAATATGAATACGATAACTAATTTCTTCCATACTCAATAGAGATATGTTTAGGGACACAACCCCACTTACTTATAAATAGGATAATTATGAAAAAGACGCACTTTACCGTAGCCGCAGCGCTGAGCTTGGCAAGCTGCTTCATGTTCTCATCATGCATCGGCCAGTTTGCCCTGACACACAAGGTGCTCGATTGGAACGAGACCGTGGGCAATAAGTTTGTTAACGAATTGGTATTCATAGCATTCTGGGTGCTCCCGGTATATGAAATCACATCACTTGCTGACCTGCTGGTCATCAACTCAATAGAGTTCTGGAGTGGCTCTAATCCGATAGCACAAGGCACGAAAGTGATTGACACCGACAATGGTCGCTACCTGGTGAAATGTGATGACAAAGGCTATGACATAATCTGCGAAGCTACCGGCGAGACCGTACGCCTTGACTTCATAGAGGATGAGCAGACATGGGCCGTGAATGTGGAGGGCGAGCTGCATCCCTTCATGACATTTGTTGACGATAATCATGTCAAAATGATTACTCCGGAGGGCGACTTCCGAGTTGTAGAGCTTAGCAATCAGGGCGTTATGGCGTATTCAGATATTGCCAATATGCCGATGATGGCATACAAATAATCACCCCCTGCTCAACAAAGAGTCTGCATCATTGGTTAGAATAATATGAGCCTATGCTCCTTTCGGCCAATGAATAGATATGTAGCTGAGAAAAATTAATCATCAAATGTATTACTGTAGATAAGATTGATTTGAACAAAAATTTCACTTTATGTCCAATAATTTTTCTCATCTACTTTCTAATTGATCGGTCATGGTTGAGTCTGTGACCGATCACACAAATAAAGCGACAATGAAGAGGATATTCACTACCGCCATAATATCAGCGCTGACATTGACAGGCGCGTTAAGTACTTTTGCAGATGACCCATCTTATCTGCCTGAGGCTGAAGTTAATGGACATCGATGCTATTACTATGCTGCCGAAAGAGGCGAAAGTGTCTACGGCATCGCTGAAAAGTATGGGTGGGACCCGGAGATATTCATGCAATTTAACCCGGGGGCCATCGAGCTGAAAAGTGGTCAGGTAGTATACTATCCTATTGAGGACCAAAGCTTTAAGCAAACTAAAGAAGATAGTGTAGCTAAGACGGCTGCACAAGAGAAAACCTTGCAAGCTGTTAAAGTAGACAAGACACTCTCAAGGCCTCAAGAACACCTAATAGACCAAGAGGCCAAGGTAGCTGAAACTCCGAAATATACCAAGGTAGAGAGTTCACCAAATGCGGAGACTAAAGCAAATTCAAATACAAAAGCTGAGGTTGTCTCAACTCCTGCAAAGGTGGTAAATGCCAAAATATACACTGTCAAAGAGAACCAATCAATCGTCGATATAGCACGCGCTAATCACATGAGTGTGCAGCAGCTCATGACATTAAATCCCGGCTTGACATTAGACAATGTTACCGAGGGAATGTCGCTAAAAGTCACTCCCGGTTCTGATATGGATCACTCCGAGCTGCGTCAGGTCACTGATTACATCCTCACAGGTCAGAAATCATATAAAGTAAAAAAAGATGACTCATGGAGCTCTATCGCTCATAAGCATAAGATAGACACCCTTCAGCTCCAACAAGCCAATCCCACAGTGAGCACACTCGTAAAAGGCGAGAAGATTATCATCCCCCAGTTCAAGGCGGAACAAGTGGAACGCATGATGCCCGTAATTGACCCGCGAGAATCAAGCGTATTTGGTTTGCAGGAGATATACGACATCACCCATGAGCGTTTTACCAAGCAAGCCGGCAAGGAGACTACTATTGACGTTGGTGTCATCGTAGGCTGCAGTGATGCCGGCAGCCGGCGCCGCGACCTGGAGTTTCTTAAGGGCTTTATGTTAGGCGTGCAAGCCGAAAAATATCCCGATATAGATATAAATATCAGGGGGGTAGACCTTGCAGATTATGGCAGTCTGGACAAGGCACTTGAGTCTCATGACATGGATAATTGCAAATTGATCTTCTGCTCTGTCGACAAGGATTTCCCGCAAGAGCTGATAGATTATTGCGACAGCCGCAACATTCTTCTCTTTAATGTTTTCGATGCCAAGACCGATATCGCGGCCTTGTCCCCTAACACGGTGCAGATACTGCCCCCGTCAGAATATTTTTATGACCGCACATCAGATTTCCTGACCCGCGTGATGAACGACCGTATATTCCTGTTTGTCAACACAGTGAGCGATGACCCGGAGAGCATGTCGGGCGCCGTGCGCAGCCGCCTGTTTGATACTGCTCCGGAGCGCATAGTCGACCTCTCAAACGCCGAGTCATTGGCTAACTTCAACTTCGATCCCACACGGAGCTATACCGTAATAAGCGATGCCGGTACAAAGAAAGAGATAGCAGCAACACTCAATGCTCTCGAGAAGATTGTTGACGAGTATCCAAATATGCCGTTGAGTATTGTTGGTCGCGCAAGTTGGATTGTCTATGCCAACTCTTTGGAGCAACTTCTGCGCAAGCTTGATACTTATATTCCTTCGCGTTTCATTTATGATAGCGACAGCGAGCAGAGCAAAGCATTTGTTACCAAATTTCGCTCTTACTACGATGCCGCCCCAGTAAACTCGCTTCCGATGTATTCCGTTATGGGATATGATGTAGCTCAATACTTTATGAACGAATACATCAAGTACAACGGCGACCTCAACCACGCCGAACCCGGCCAGGGACAACTGCAGATAGAATTTCGTCCGGAACGCGAAGAAGCTTATGACGGCTTTCTGAACAAGCGGGTCTACCTGCTACACTTCACCCCATTCTCAACAACTGAAAAAATCAGTCTCTGATGCGATTTACATCATTGAAATTCTGCACCATAGCATTGTGCTTAATATCTTTCGTAATCCCGGTAAGAGCACAATCAGACCACTATGAAGGCAACATTTTCCTTGGTGGCCATGCCGGCATGACCATCTCCAGAACATTTTTCAACCCCTCAGTGCCACAAGGCATGAAACTTGGTGCCATGGCCGGATTTACATTCAGGTATATTGAGGAGAATCACTTCGGCCTGATAGCAGAACTTAACTTTGAGCAACGCGGCTGGAAGGAAGATTTCAAAGAGACAGATTTTCGATATTCCCGCACCCTAAACTACCTGCAGATACCTATTCTGGCCCACATATATTTCGGCTCTCCGCGAGCACACTTCTTCGTGAACGCCGGCCCCGAAATAGGATTTATGGTAGGCGACAACACTTCGGCAAATTTTGACCCTACTAACATCAATAATATCAGCAACTTCCCACTGCATGGGCGACAGGTGGCACAGCTTACTGCGCCCTGCGAGCCTAAAGTAGACTTCGGCATTTCCGGCGGATTAGGTGTAGAAGTGTTCACTAACTCGAGCAGCTCATTCACTCTCGAAGGACGTTTTTATTACGGACTTGGAAACACCATAAAATGTGGCAGAGCCGAGACATTTTCATCTGCCAACGCCATGTCGATCATGGTAAAGGCCGGTTACTGGTTTCGTATGAAATAAGCATCCCCGGCAAGACTCTCGGAATGTGGTGCATAGGCAGTAAAAATTTAATCAGATTATTTTAGCTTTTTCAACGGAAAATTAGTAACTTTGTCCTCGCATAGGACATACTATGCTCTTTCATTTTGTAACTTTTAGCAATTGATAATGGAAAATAAGATAGCACTTGACTCCGTTGAAGAGGCCATAGCCGACTTCAAAGCAGGTAAAATGCTAATTGTAGTTGACGATGCCGACCGCGAGAATGAGGGTGACATCATCGTCGCTGCTGAAAAAATCACTCCCGAGCAGGTTAATTTTATGCTTAAAAATGCTCGCGGCGTGTTGTGCGCACCTCTAACCATGAGCCGCGCTGAGCAACTCAATTTGCCCCGCCAAGTGGCAGACAACACCTCCGTGCTTGGCACCCCCTTTACCGTGACTGTAGACAAGCTTGAGGGTTGCTCCACCGGCGTATCAATCAACGACCGATGCAACACTATACGTCATCTGGCCGACCCCAATGCCAAGCCCGAGGATTTTGGCCGCCCCGGCCATATCAATCCTCTTTATGCCCAAGACAAGGGTGTCTTGCAGCGCGCCGGACACACCGAGGCAGCTGTAGATTTGGCTCGCTTAGCCGGGCTGCAGCCGGTAGGTGCACTCATGGAAATAATGAGCGACGACGGCTCCATGGCACGCTTGCCCGAGCTTCGCAAACGTGCTGACGAATGGGGTATAAAATTAATCTCCATTGCTGACTTGATAGCATACCGCCTTGAGCGCGAAAGTGTTGTGGAACGCGGTGAAGAAGTGGATATGCCCACAGCTTATGGCCACTTCCGCCTAATTCCTTTCCGCCAGTTGTCCAATGGCTTGGAGCATGTGGCCCTTATCAAGGGTGACGTGGCTGACGGCAACCCGGTGCTGGTGCGTGTACACTCATCTTGCATGACAGGCGACATTTTTGCATCTCGTCGTTGCGAATGTGGCGAGCAGCTGCACAAGGCAATGCAACTCATTGAACAAGAGGGCCGCGGAGCAATCATTTACTTGAGCCAAGAGGGTCGCGGCATCGGCCTTATGGACAAGATCAAGGCTTATAAACTCCAAGAGCAGGGCCTTGACACAGTAGACGCCAACCTCCACTTGGGCCATAAAGTAGATGAACGTGACTACGGAGTAGGTGCCAACATACTCCGCTCCCTCGGTATCAAGGACATGAAACTGATGAGCAACAACCCCATGAAGCGTATCGGCCTCGAAGGCTATGGTCTGCGCATCGTGGAGCGCGTACCTCTTGAGGTTGAGCCCAATAGTTACAATGAGTTCTACATGCACACCAAAAAGACTCGCATGGGTCACGTCCTCCACAAAGTGGATTGAGAAGTAACCTATATTCTCTCCTCAGCCTTAATTATCTAATCCAAAAGCACTTAAACGCTCTCTAATATCCAAAAGCAATGAAAACATTTATCTTAGCTCTGGCAACAGCCACCGTACTCAGTGCCGGTGCCAAGAAGCCTTTGGACCATGATTCCTTCGATTCCTGGAACAATGTGCGCACTTACCCGCTGAGCACCAACGGTGTATGGGCTGTCTACGGCATTAACCCGCAAGAGGGTGACGGTCAGCTCATATTCCGCAACACTGCCAAAGGCAACGAGATTGTCATTAATCGCGGCTACGAGCCGCAAATTTCAGCTGATGCGAAATATGCAGCAGCCCTCATCAAGCCCTTCTTTGCAGACACTCGTCAGGCTAAGATTGACAAGAAGAAAGATTTCGATATGCCTCAGGACTCTTTGGCTATAATCAACCTTGTCACCGGCAATGTTGAGAAGATAGCTCAGGTCTCATCATATAAAATGGGTAAGGAGGGTGGCAGCTGGCTCGCTTATCTTTCTTCCGATACCACATATATCTCCCCCAAGGCCCTCAAGGACAAAAATAGTGGCCAGCCGCTCATAGTGCGCGACCTGGCCGGCAAGAATAAGAAAGTCATCCCATGGGTCAAAGGCTACGAAATGTCTCGCCTCGGCTCAAAATTAGCCGCATACACAAAGCCCCACTCTACTGACTCCACTACTGTAGACCGTATGCTGGTACTCAACCTTCCGGACACCACAGAGTATACATTGCTCAAGGAGCAAAAGTATTACGGTGCCCCCGTATTCTCTCGCCAGGAAGACAAGCTCGCTTTCACAGCTTCTACAGACAGCACAGAGACCGGCACCCGCAAATGCAATGTCTATCTGGCCAATGTCGCAGCAAAGGTCCCTGTGGCTGAGCAACAGTATATCTTGGAGACAGCCAATGCCGGCAAGATACCTCACATCATGCCTCCACGTATTGACAAGGATGCAGACCGCGATTCTGTATATGCAGCCATGCACAAGCGAGTGGCTGCTATGGCCGGCGACTCGCTGTATGTCAACCAGTACACCAAGCCGGAGTTCTCTTATTCCGGCAACCGTATGATTGTCGGTATTGCTCCTTACGTTGCCCCCGATGACACCACCATAGTAGACTTTGAGCAGCCCCAGCTTGACATCTGGCGTTGGGATGCCCCCTACACTCCCCCACAGGAAAAGAGTAATCTCAAAGCTGCTCAATCGCAAACATTCCCGGTAGTGGTCAATCTCGACAATGGCCATGAAGAGCTCCTGTCCATCTCAGATTTGGAGGATGTGGTAGCACCCTACCGTTGGGATGGCGAATGGGCCCTTGTGCGCGATGTGGAGCCCAACGTAATCTCACGCCAATGGGACTACACTGCCGATGAGGATCTATATATCGTCAATGTTAATACCGGCGAACGCCGCTATGTGGGAGCTGCTCCCCAAGAGCTGTCGGCACTCAGCCCGGAGGGTAAATATGTAGTTTGGTTCAAAGACCGCAACTATTACGTCTACGATATCTCCACCGGCCAAACTGCCTGTGTGAGCGAACAGATTGAATACCCCTTGTGGGAGGAAGAGCAAGACACCCCGATGGCCCGTCAGCCTTACGGACTGATGGCATGGACTGCCGGCGATGACGCCGTTCTGGTCTATGACAAGCATGATATATGGAGCCTTGACCCCAAGGGCAAAAATGCCCCAGTCAACCTCACCAAAGGGGAAGGGCGCAAGCTCAATTACCGTTATCGCCGATTGAAGACAGACCCCGACCAGATAAATCTGGCCAAGGGGGATGAGGTGCTTCTCAATCTCTTTGATTATACCACTAAAGAGAATGGTTTGGCAACAATGAAGATTGGCGCACCCGTAGCTCCGACTGTCAAGACACTCGAGAAATACAAATTCACTCAGCTAAAGAAGGCCAAAAATGCCAATGTATATGCCTTCTGCAAGAGCAATTTCAATACTACTCCCGAGGTTTACATCGCACGCAACGGCGACTTCAAAAATGCCAAAGTAGTCACCGATGCCAACCCGCAGCGCAAAGACTACAGTTGGGGCGATGCTCAACTCGTAAAGTGGTATGCCTTCGATGGCAAGCCGGTGGAAGGTGTGCTATACACCCCCGAAGACCTCGACCCCAACAAGAAGTATCCGATGCTTGTAGTCTTTTATGAGACCAACAGTGAGGAACTGTACACACATTACACTATGGAGCCTTCATGGAGTTGGGTCAACTATCCCTTCTACGTGAGCCGAGGTTATGTAGTCTTCGTACCCGACGTACACTATACACCCGGTATCCCCGGCGAAGGTGCTTACAACTGCATCGTGAGCGGTGTGGAATATCTGCTCGACAAATACCCGTTCATCGACAAAGACAAGATTGGTATTGACGGCCAGAGCTGGGGTGGCTACCAAACAGCCTACCTCATCACCCGCACCAATATGTTTGCCTGCGCCGGCAGCGGCGCTCCTGTCAGCAATATGACATCAGCCTTCGGTGGCATACGTTGGGGTACAGGCGACTCTCGTCAGGCCCAATATGAGATGGGTCAGAGCCGCATAGGCCGTAACCTCTGGGAAGCTCCCGAGCTGTATATTGCCAACTCTCCTCTCTTCAAAGCTGACAGGGTCAACACTCCCCTGCTCATTATGCATAACGATGAAGATGGAGCAGTGCCATGGTATCAGGGCATTGAATACTTCATGGCTCTCCGACGCCTCGGCAAACCGGTATGGATGCTTCAATACAATGGTGAGGCACACAATATCCGCGCTCGCAAGAATCGCAAAGACATCACACATCGTCTACAGGAATTCTTTGACTATTATCTCAAAGGTGGCAGCATGCCCCGATGGATGAAAGAGGGTATCCCCATGACTCGCAAAGGTCAGGAACTTCGTTATGGACCATCAGAAGAATAATACTATGAACCGTCCGAAAATTATGATAATATATACCGGTGGCACCATCGGTATGATTGAAAATCCTGAGACTCATGCTCTTGAGCCTTTCAATTTTGACCATCTCATTGAGAATGTGCCCAAGATCAGTATGTTGGAGTACGATATTACCAATGTGCAGTTTGACAAGCCTATCGACTCCTCTGCCATGAACCCGACCCACTGGGCCGAGATTGCAAAGGTGATAGAGCAACACTATGAGGAGGTGGATGGCTTCGTAGTACTCCACGGCACTGACACCATGGCATATACCGCCTCTGCCCTCTCCTTCATGCTCGAGCATCTCCACAAACCAGTAATCATCACCGGCTCACAACTCCCCATTGGTGAGGTGCGAACCGACGGTGAGGAGAACCTCATCACGGCTCTACAGATAGCTGCTGCAACTGATGAAAAAGGGCAACCAATGGTACGCGAAGTTGCTATCTTATTTGAGCACTATCTGTGGCGTGGCAACCGTTGCACCAAGCGAAGTGCCGACAACTTCAATGCCTTCAAGAGCAACAATTACCCCGAACTGGCTCGTATAGGGCTCGGTATCCACTTCAACGAGGAGACATTGTGGCGCAACCGTGCTCATCACCGTCCGCTGAAGGTACAATACAACATGGATACAGACATTATGGTGCTCGACCTCTTCCCCGGCATAAGTAGCACCGTAGTGGAACATGCCCTCAACACTCCCGGCTTGAAAGGTGTAGTGATGAAGACATACGGCGCCGGTAATGCCCCCGGCGACGAATGGTTTCTCGAAGCAATCAAAAGGACTGTGGAGAAGGGTGTTGTAGTGGTGAATATAACCCAATGTATCAACGGTAGTGTGCGCCCATGCATATATGCCGCCGGTCTTAATCTCGCAAAGGCCGGAGTTGTAAGTGGTTATGACATGACTACCGAAGCAGCTATCACCAAACTCATGTATCTGTTTGGCATGGGGCTGCGTCCCGGAGAAGTCAAGAAATACCTTGACCATCCCATCTGCGGCGAGATGACAGTCTGACCAAAAAATCATTTATATACCGGAATAAACAGAAATCTGAGCCTGAATTGAGGCCCGGATTTCTGTTTATTCCGGTATACAATTGGCTTATGGTTTGCAGACATGCATTTCGCAGGCTTTGCAGTCAAAGGTGAGATTGAAGGCTGCGCCTCCGGGATTGGTCAATATCAGCGGCTCTTTGAGGGGCTGTTTACTCTCCCGTTTGCACATGCCAAGCTCGCGCAATATGCAATGGCGTGTGGTCATCAACACTACCCCTCCTGCGACATCACGAAAATCTCCAATTGTCTCCATAGCCGGCTCTATCTTATTTACTCCGTGAGACCTATAGAACTCAACGGCCTTCTCATTAGCCACATTATCGGCAAATGTCAATTCTGATGCGGGATATAGATAATTGATATTTTCCTTTTCTCTCAGCGGGCGGGTAAAGGTGGCTCGCGCCACGCTGTCGAGAGCGGTGAGTAGCCTGCGTCGAAGGTCGGTAAGCACTGATGCCGGGATGAAACTTGATGGGAGTAGATGATTATCAAATGCTCGCAACTCATAGATGGTGTCGCCCAACTTTTCAAAAAAGCGCCGTGGCTCCATAGGCTTATGAGCATCATCGCCATGGGACGGTACCGGCAAAGTTACTTCACAACCTCGTTCATCGCATACCCGGACACAATTTTCATATAGCGCACAATCTATCTTTATCTTACGGCTCGCCGTGTCCTTGCGGACCATCAACGTATCATACTCAAAGTTGGTAGTGCGATATAGTTGCACCCACTTGTTTAATTTCACCGGGCGCGCAAACACCGGATGTCCATTCGTCATCTTATTGACCCGCACACCGGTGTATTCACCTTTTGCATCAAAATAGCTGACCCCATCGCCGGCATGCAGTTGGGCCGGGTCGGTGATAGGCTCGCCCAAAGATTTCGGTGTGTTGAGCGAAGCGATGTTGTGGGGCCGACGCTCCTCCAAGAAATAATGTGTAAAGCCTCGATTGAAACTCTTCTGCGGATCCGGCTCAAATTTAAAGGCGCTCTCTCCTACTGAAGCTCGGGCGTAGAGATCCGGATGATTTGAGATTTCGGCATCAAGCAGTCGACGATAATAAGCCGTAACATTTTTGACGTATGCCTCATCCTTCAAGCGACCCTCTATCTTGAATGAGCTGATCCCGGCTTCGAGCATATTGCCTACAAGCGATGAAGCGTTGAAGTCTTTGAGCGACAAAAGATATTTGTTCTTTGCCAAAATATGTCCGTTGGCCTCTCGCAGGGTATATGGCAAGCGACAAAGCTGAGCACACCTGCCTCTGTTGGCACTACGTCCACACACCGCCTGTGAGGCATGGCAACGGCCGGAATATGATACACACAGTGCACCATGAACAAACGTCTCCACAGGCACCTTGACTACTTTGCAAATATCATGTATCTGCGCCAAGGTCAATTCCCTCGCCAGAACTATTTGGGAGAAGCCGGCTTCCTGCAAGAACAGTGCCTTTTCAGGAGTCCGAGTGTCGCACTGAGTGGAAGCATGAAGTGCTATGGGTGGCAAATCGAGCCGCAAGATACCCATGTCTTGCACTATAAGTGCGTCAACACCGGCGCGATACAGTCGGTGTATCATTCGCTCCACATGTATCAATTCCTTGTCATACACCAACGTGTTGACAGTGGCGTATACTCGTGCACGATACGGGTGAGCAAACTCACATAGACGCCGTATATCATCCGTGTTGTTAGCCGCTGCAGAACGTGCTCCGAAGCCCTCCGGACCTATATATACCGCGTCAGCACCATGGGTGATGGCACTCTTGGCAATCTCGACATCCTTAGCCGGAGACAAGAGCTCTATTTGTCGTGGTTTTGACATGGATTAATACCTTGTTTAACGAGCCTGCTCATTGCCCTCATAGAAATTAATGAAGGCGTGTGATACGAGCCTGTTACCGCCGGGAGTAGGATAATCTCCGCTGAAGTACCAATCGCCGGGGTGATTGGGTATGGCACGATGCATATCCTCAAGGCTTTGGTATACTATCTCCACTTGGGCACGGGTGCCTTCAGGGGTTAGCATCTCAGCTATTTTGTCGGAAATCTCCTTGTCGCTGAAAGGTGCGTATATATCCTTCACATAGTTTGCACATTGCTCCTTTGGCTTACCTTGCTGTGCTTTGCATCGTTCATAGACGGAATCTATAACACACTGCATACCTCTCTGCTTGAGTAATTCTATTGCGGCGCGGAATGCAATAAACTCACCCATACGACTCATGTCAATGCCATAGCAATCGGGATAGCGCACCTGGGGGGCGCTGCTCACTATGACTATCTTGCGTGGATGCAATCTGTCCAAGATACGTATAATGCTCTGCCTCAAGGTTGTGCCTCGCACGATTGAGTCGTCGAGCACCACGAGGTTATCGACACCGGGGCGCACCAACTCATATGTCACATCATATACATGCGATGCCAAGTCATCCCTGCTCTCACCTTGTGCTATGAAAGTGCGGAGCTTTATGTCCTTCCATGCCACCTTCTCGCGGCGCACACGATGCATGAGTATCTCCTCAATCTTTGAGGGGTCAGGATTAGCTGAAAGGGAGAACAAGTCGCGCAACTTACTGTCTTTCTCTTTGGTTAGGTAAGCATCGAGCCCGTCAACGAGGCCGTAGAAGGCTACTTCTGCCGTATTGGGGATGAATGAGAAGACCGTATTGTCGAGGTCATTGCCTATGCTGCGCAACACCTCGGGAGCCAACATACGTCCCAACTCCTTGCGCTCTCTATAAATGTCAGCATCTGAACCGCGCGAGAAGTAAATGCGCTCGAATGAACAGCGAGCGTTGCCCTTCTCAGGCAGTATCTGCTCCAATCGCCATGTGCTGTCTCGGTCCACAATAAGAGCCTGGCCGGGCAGCAACTCCTTGACTGAGTCTTTGTCGAGATTGAGGGCAGTCTGTATCACAGGCCGCTCAGAGGCGAGGACTACAATTTCATCGTCGGCATAATAGAATGCGGGACGTATACCCTTGGGGTCACGCATGGCCCACATATCCCCATTGCCAACGATGCCACATATCACATAACCACCATCCCAAGATGGTGAGCAGCGGCGCAGCATATTGGCCACGTTCAGATCCTTGGCTATTGAGCCGGCCAAAGTGAGGCCTTTTTGGCCCAAATCGCGGAATATCTCAAAAAGGCGTTCATTCTCCCGGTCGAGAGCATGGCCTAACTGTTCGAGCAAGATGAATGTGTCGGCATACAGACGAGGGTGCTGCCCTGTGGATGTTATCTCATTGAATATTTCATCGACATTTGTCATGTTGAAATTACCGCATAACAAGAGATTTCGTGCGCTCCAATTGTTGCGGCGCATAAAGGGGTGCACATAGCTCAGGCCGGAACGTCCGGTGGTGCTGTATCTCAAATGCCCCATATATACCTCTCCCTCAAAGGGTACAGACAAATCACCATGCTTACGGGCGGCATCGATTGCTCTGTGGGCAGTGTC
Source organism: Muribaculaceae bacterium (assembly GCA_023665425.1). Classification (GTDB taxonomy): domain Bacteria; phylum Bacteroidota; class Bacteroidia; order Bacteroidales; family Muribaculaceae; genus Lepagella. The sequence continues at coordinate 334,544 of JAMPDX010000001.1, read as the reverse complement.
AAATACCTCCTGAATGGCTCCACTACCCTCAGCTCGTTCTCTGAAAATGTACTCATTACCGGGGGGGACATCCATTTTTACGCAACCTATGCCGGCTGCTTCCTGTCCGCGGTTATGCTGTTTCTCCATCAGCAAGTACAGTTTGTTCAATCCGTATAGGGAGGTCCCATACTTACGGCGATAATAATCTAAAGGTTTTAGCAGCCTTATCATGGCCACTCCACATTCATGTTTTATCAATTCCATCTTATAAATCGAGCTCTTAGAGAGTGCTACCCAATTTTCAGACTAGCCTATATTATTCATACTAACTCCATAGCGAAAAGTCTAAGTGTATGTAAATCACAGACGGGGCAGTAAGTCGCACCGCAGGATGTAATTATAGTATAGGCTATAGTCACTACTTATTCTTGAATATACGATCCAGTGAGCGCTTGTCCTCACGCTCTTTTATACTTTGGCGCTTGTCGTAGGTCTTCTTGCCGCGTGCAACTCCTATCACGAGTTTTGCCAACCCGCGGTCATTAATAAACAGCCTGAGGGGCACAATAGTAAAGCCGGCCTCGGCACCGGAGCGCATCAGTTTTGTTATCTCCTTCTTGGTAAGTAACAGTTTGCGGTCGCGACGCTCCACATGGTTATTGTAAGTGCCATAGAAGTACTCCGCGATATACATATTTTTGACCCACACTTCGCCGTTTTGCACTATACAATATGTATCGGCCAGGGAGGCTTTGCCTTGTCTTATTGACTTGATTTCGGTGCCTGTAAGCACGATTCCGGCTGTATAGGTATCCGTTATCTCATAGTCAAATGTGGCTCGTCTATTCTTTATATTGACTTGATTTTGTTTCATTTTTAATTTTCGTTTTGCTTGAATACAGCCCACATATCCTAACGCTGATTAGGCAGCTATTGGCATTAACGAAGTCAGTGTTGCATATATGCCTATGGGTATGCCAAGGCACAAGACTATCATCAGTATCAGGACCGGGACATTCTCTCGCTCCGGTATCCTGAGGCATTTTATACCCTTGGCTAAGATATAACAACAATAAATAGGAGGCACTATAAGGAGCATATCTAACCAAGGTAGTACTTCCGAGAGAATGCCACAAACTGCGAGAGACGACAATATGGCCATTATATATATTTGGCCAAAACGGTCCTCTATTTTTGTGCGTGCCTTGGTGGGCAGGAAGGTGCGTGCCAAAAGCCCTATAAGGTAATATCCGCCAAAGAAAGCCACAAAGCTTGCAACAGCCTTCTGTAACAGTGGGGCAATCGAGACATTGTCATAATACAGCATGTCTGCAAACCGACATACTGCCAATAATGCTAACAGGGGATAGAACACCACTCGTGCAAATTCGTCACTCTTACAGGGTGCCTTTTTCAACTTGCGCCATCCAAGCTTGGGATTGATGAGCAGATGCAAAAAAGCCCACCACAGATTTGGCTTTTGGCCTTCCGTATAATCATCATGAGGAGCATCCGGTGTGTCTTTATCGTCATAACACAGACTCTTTAGGAAGCGATCCTCCTCGTTATCTGCAGAGCGTGTGGAATTTATTCGAGGCGACTTGTCTTGTCTTACACCCCGAAAATTCTCGGACTTATCTTCTTGTCTACTTCTTCTTTTTGAATATGTATCCTCAACCATCAGGCTGCAAAGTTACAAAAAATTCTCTCACCCTCAAAATGCCTCACATTCAAAACGCAATAATTTCTCAAGGTTGTTGTCACACACTTGCATATACGAGTATCTTTGTTTACCTTTGCACTGCAAATACACAGACTTATGAGCGTCAATTCCGGCAAGTATGTATGGTCGTGGCTGCCGACACTTTATGTGGCTGAGGCACTCCCATACGTTGTAATAAATACTCTTACGGTGCTAATATACACCAAGTTGGATGTCGATTTGGCCACTATGGCCTTTTGGACCGGCCTTTTGTATATGCCGTGGGTCATCAAGCCATTTTGGAGCCCCTTTGTCGATATTTTCTCGTCAAAGCGCTCATGGGTGTTGTGTATGCAGTTGTGCATGGGTATTTGCTTTGCGGCTACGGCCATATTTTTACAGACAAATATTTTCTTCGTCACCACACTTTTGCTCTTCTTTATAGCCGCCTTCTTGTCAGCTACACATGACATCGCGGCTGACGGTTATTATATGCTCCAACTTAATGATCACCAGCAAGCCGAGTATGTAGGCTGGCGAAGCACTTTCTACCGATTAGGCTCCCTTTTTGGCACCGGCGGACTGGTGTGGATAGCCGGTGCTATCGAGGAGGCATCAGCCGGCAAGGCTGACATATCACGCCCGGACATGGTATTCGCCTGGACATCAGTGCTATGGATAGTGGCAATATTGTTGCTGGCCATAGCATGTTATCACTTCTGCTTTCTGCCAAAAGCATCGCGAGACCATGACCGCAAGAGCGATGGTATAAAGACCATAATTCGCAATTTCTGCCACACATTCGCCACATTCTTCTCCAAGAGAGGTATCATACAGGCGTTGCTTTTTATGTTGTTGTATCGATTGCCGGAGGCCTTATGTCTGAAAGTTACGGCCCCCTTCCTCGTGGCCGCCAGAGCAGAGGGAGGGTTGGCTTTATCCACCAAAGATGTGGGTATTGCCAATGGGCTCACCGGGATGATAGCATTGCTCGTGGGCGGCATTTTGGGCGGATATGTCATCTCTCGCGGAGGCTTAAAGAAGTGGCTCTGGCCCATGGCATTATCTCTCACACTCCCCTGTGTTCTCTATTGCCTGTTGGCTATAATGCAGCCTGAAACAAACCTCACCGGGCTTTTATTTATTAACACAGCAATCTTTATAGAGCAATTCGGTTACGGATTTGGGTTCACAGCTTTCATGCTGTATTTGATATATTTCTCGGAGGGGCCGTGGAAGACTTCTCACTATGCCTTCTGCACCGGCTTCATGGCCTTGGGTATGATGCTGCCGGGCATGTTCGCCGGACATATATTCAACCTGCTTGCCACTATTGACCTGTTTCCATCTATTGGTATAGGCAGCTCAGCCACCCCCCAGGGGTATATCAATTTCTTCACATTCGTGGTATTGTGCAGCATCTTCACATGTGTGGCATGCTTATTGGTAAAAATTGACCCGTCATTCGGCAAAAAACACAAATAAAACTTGCTCACACCAATAAAAAGCGGTAACTTTGCAGCACAAAGGCAAAGGAACCTCATGTTCATAAATGAAGCTTATCCTTCACTCCCATAAAATGCGATAGTAGCTCAGTCGGTAGAGCATCAGCTTCCCAAGCTGAGGGTCGCGGGTTCGATCCCCGTCTATCGCTCAATAACCCAATGCACCCGACTCTCCCATAGTCGGGTGCATAAAGTTTAGAGCTTGTTAAATAAAAAATGTGAATGTCAGGGCAGTGTATTTTTGAGCTAATTTGGCTTGTCTTGCAGGGAGCAATACGAGCATTGTAACCGGAAAGACGAACCAAAGTAGCCAACAAGACGCCCTGATTTAACATTCTTACATAATTTATAAATTATCTTTTAATTTCATTGAGAGTCTTGTTTCCAAAAATTACCGTTATATCTCGCAGCTGCACCTCATCTTTGGGCCTTTGGTTCAGTCACATAGCCCGCTATGTTCCTTCACCTGCAGCCTTAAATCCGAGGCACATCTGCGACCCTGACGTTCATATTTTTTATTAACAAGCTCTTAATTTAAATTGAGCAGACACTTATGTCTGAGACACAGAATATTAACGGCCTGACCGATAAGCAAGTCATTGACAGCAGGCGTCAACACGGAGCCAATATACTTACACCTCCCGCAAGGGAACCTTGGTGGAAACAGTTTTTAGATAAGTTTTCCGACCCACTGATTATCATACTGCTCGTGGCCGGTGTGCTTTCCATCGGTATCTCATTTTACGAATATTTCGGCCTTGGCAATGACTGGAAAGTATTCTTTGAGCCTATTGGCATATTTATGGCCATAGGGCTGGCCACCATCTTAGCTTTCATTTTTGAGCAGAGAGCAAACAAGGCGTTTCGCATCCTCAATCAGGTAAACGATGACGAGGCAGTGGAGGTGATCCGCAATGGCAATACCACCACAATACCACGCAAAAATGTGGTGGTGGGAGATATTGTCATAATCAATACCGGCGATGAAATACCGGCAGATGGTGAACTCATTGACTCCGTTACTCTTAGCATTGATGAGTCCACACTCACAGGCGAGCCGTTATGCGCCAAAACTACTGATGAGTCACACTTTGACTCCGAAGCTACATATCCATCCAATCATGTGCTGCGAGGCACTAAGGTGATGGAAGGGCATGGCCTGATGCGTGTGCTAAAGGTTGGAGACGCCACCGAGATGGGCAAGGTGTTTGAAGAAGCACAGATAGACGACTCCGTCAAGACCCCGCTCAATGAGCAACTCGAAGGCCTCGCAGTGTGGATAACAAATGCCAGTTATGCCTTTGCCGGACTCATAATTGTTGCTCAATTGGTGCACTTTCTCGGCATCTCCAACTGGCAGGCTTATACCATTGTCCTTCCTGTACTAATTTTCTTCTGGCTGGTAATCAAGAAATTCAAGAGCTTATCGCGCACAAAATGCATCTTGACCATCATCACATTCTTTATCATATTCTTCGGGTTGGTTTTGGGCGTGTATGCAATGATAAATCCGGGAGCCACAACCGTGCAATGGTCGGAGCTTCTTGCCCATACATTGCAGACACTCATGGTGGCTGTCACATTGATAGTTGTAGCGGTGCCTGAGGGGCTCCCTATGGCTGTCACCCTCTCCTTGGCATACTCCATGAGCCGTATGCTAAAGACTAATAATCTGGTGCGTAAGATGCATGCCTGCGAGACTATGGGTGCAACTACTGTCATCTGCACTGACAAGACCGGCACGCTGACCCAAAACCGCATGCAGGTATATAAGACCAACTTCTTCGGTAACCCTCCCACTGAGGTGCTGTATGAAGGCATAGCCGTGAACTCCACCGCTCAACTTGATATGTCGGAAGAGAAGATTCAGATACTCGGAAATCCTACTGAGGGGGCATTATTGTTGTGGCTCAAAGACCGAGGGGCCGACTATCAAGCCCTCCGCACGCAAGCTGTTCGCCTCGAGGAGCTCCCCTTTACCACTGAGCGCAAATATATGGCTACTGTTGTTAGGGGTGCGGGAGATAAACATATACTGTATGTCAAGGGTGCTCCGGAGATTGTATTCTCAATGTGCGCTGATACATCCGGTGTCACAAAGCAAGAAATTGATGCCCAACTTCTTGAATATCAAAATCAAGCTATGCGCACCTTGGGGTTTGCTTATCAGGAATTGAGCGACACTGACCCTGCTATAACAGACGGGAAGATATCGGCAAAAGGACTTGTCTTCCTTGGTATAGTGGCCATTTCCGACCCCGTCCGTGCAGATGTGCCGACAGCTGTCAAGGAGGTAATTGATGCCGGTATCAAGGTGAAAATTGTTACCGGTGACACTCCCGGCACAGCCAAAGAGATAGGTCGTCAGATAGGCCTGTGGAATGATGCAACAGATAACGACAATAATATTATAACCGGTGTGGAGTTTACCACCTTGAGCGATGATGAGGTGTTTAACCGTGTGGAGGAGCTCAAAATAATAGCACGCGCACGGCCCATGGATAAAAAGCGCTTGGTAGAGGCCTTGCAAGCTAATAATGAGGTGGTGGCAGTCACCGGCGATGGCACAAATGATGCGCCGGCTCTCAAGACGGCCCATGTAGGGCTCTCAATGGGAGATGGGACCTCTGTGGCCAAGGAGGCATCTGATATTACTATTATCGATAATTCATTCTCTTCCATAGGTAGAGCTGTGATGTGGGGACGTTCACTTTATAAGAATATTCAGCGCTTCCTGCTTTTCCAACTCACGGTCAATGTGGCTGCCTGCTTTTTGGTGTTAGTGGGCTCGTTTATGGGCAACACCTCCCCTCTCACGGTGACACAGATGTTGTGGGTCAACCTTATTATGGATACTTTTGGAGCAATGGCCCTCGCATCGCTGCCACCCTCTCACAGTGTGATGAAGGACAAGCCACGCCGCAGGGATGCATCAATACTTAATGGTAGTATGTCTGCTGAGTTGACTTGTGTGGGCTTGCTATTCTTTGCTATTACCATTGGCTTTTACTGGGTCTTCAATCATTATGAGGTCACTTCCCTCATACAGATGCTTCATGCGCCGCTGCAACAGGCATCAGCCATCGGGGAAATGTCCGGTGTTGAGGCTACGCTGCTATTCTCAATCTTCGTATGGACACACTTCTGGTATATGTTTAATGCCCGCAGTTTTGAGACCGGCAAAAGCATCTTCCGATTGAAAATGAGCAGCGGCTTCTGGACCATTGTTGCCATCATCTTCATAGGTCAACTATTTATCACGGAGGTGGCATACGAGTTCTTCAACGTCGAGCCTATGATACATACACTCGATTGGCATTTCAATCCCACCGGCACATTTGACCTTTTACTTATTATCACCCTTTCCTCTTTGGTAATATGGGTGCGTGAGGCATTCCGTCTCATTCATAAGTAACAAAAAGTAACATCTGCTGATAGATTTTCATTTATGTTGACTCTTTTAGGTAAACTAAATCATGCCGGAAGGCAAACTAAAACGCGCCAACAAGATGATAAAGATTATACTTCTCGCTCTCGCAATAGCATTTCTGACAGTATGTTACGGAAGCGTACCCGACTCAAACGCCGGTTCCTCCCTAACTGACATTTTATCATCCTCCTCCCTCACTGACAGTATTAGTGGGATAATCCTATGGCGTTGACCATAGGGACTGTTTGCGCCATTGGGCGAATGGGTTACGACGATGCAAGTAGCAGAGGTCGGCATCATTTCCATATGCCTCTCGCTCGAAAGATATATGCCTATAGGCCTTATCCCAATTGCGAAAGCGTATCAACAGACAAATCCATTCAATAAAATATATAATATAAAAGGGTATCCACAACAGCTCCTTTTGTTGGGCTGTGTGGATACTCTCATGATTTATCAGTCTTGGTGTCAGACAGGCTTTATTGCGGGTCCAGATAACTCCAAACAGGTTCACAACATAGTGCTTTGGAGCCCACCGATTGACTATTATTTTCATTCTTGCAATAATGATTATTGCAGTTTCGGATCATTGGCGATTAGCCATTGGGCTATTTGCACGGCGTTGAGGGCCGCCCCTTTCTTGATTTGGTCGCCTACAATCCAGAATGTGACACCGCCGGGAGTGGCGAGGTCTGCGCGTATACGCCCCACATATACAGGGTCTTTACCGGCGAGGTTGAAGGGCATGGGGTATTGCTTTTTAGCGGGGTCATCCACAACCACCAGACCTTGTGCATGCTCCATGGCATTACGTACTTCGTCTACTGTGAGCGGACGCTCACACTCTACCCAAACAGCCTCGCTGTGAGCGCGCATTACGGGCACTCGCACACAGGTGGCACTGACTCCCACCTTGGGGGAATGAAGTATCTTGCGTGTCTCATTGAGCATCTTCATCTCCTCCTTGGTATAATCGTTGTCCAAGAAGACATCAATCTGCGGGATTAAGTTGAATGCCAATTGTGCACTAAACTTCTCTACAGTGGGTTCTTCACCGTTAAGTACTTGGCCGGTCTGAACTCGCAATTCCTCCATGGCGGCAGCTCCGGCGCCACTGGCAGCTTGATAGGTGGCTACATGCACACGGCGTATCGGGCTGAGCTGATTTACCGGTTGCAATGCCACAAGCATCTGAATAGTGGTGCAATTAGGATTTCCGATAATGTTGCGAGGACGGTCCAATGCATCGACTGCATTCACCTCAGGCACAACCAGTGGCACATCGGCATCCATACGGAAAGCTGATGAGTTGTCAATCATGACGGCGCCATGCTTGGTGATGGTGTCGGCAAACTCTTTAGAAGTGCCGGCTCCGGCAGAGGTGAAGGCTATGTCAATACCTGCAAAGGCATCGTCATGTTTCAGCTCCTGCACTATATAATCTTTACCACGATATGTGTAAGCTCTGCCGGCACTCCTCTTGGAGCCAAACAGCTTCAACTCGGCAATAGGAAAATCCTGCTCGTCGAGTACTCGGAGGAATTCCTGACCGACCGCTCCGCTGGCACCTACTATGGCTACATTGAATTTCTTCATCGTGTAGTGAGAAAGAGAATTACTGACGACCTTCAGTGGCTACACTGCGGTTAATCTTCTTGACGAGGCCTTGGAGCACATTGCCGGGACCGAGCTCCACAAATGTGTCGGCGCCATCAGCTATCATGGCCTGCACGTCGTATGTCCAACGCACCGGGGCTGTGAGTTGAGCAAGGAGGTTTTCTTTGATTTCCTTGGGGTCTGTATGAGGTTTGCCGTCGACATTCTGATATACGGGGCAAACAGGAGTGTGGAACTCGGCATCCTCAATAGCGGCAGCGAGTCTGTCGGCAGCGGGTTGCATAAGGGGGGAATGGAAGGCACCGCCCACTTTGAGCTTCAGTGCACGCTTGGCACCGGCCTCAAGCATTTTGGCACAAGCAGCGTCGATACCCTCATTGGTACCTGAAATCACCACCTGACCGGGGCAGTTATAATTAGCGGGAGCCACGACATCATCGATTGTGGCACAAATCTCTTCTACTTTCTCATCGGGCAGTGCGAGCACAGCAGCCATAGTGGAAGGATGGAGCTCGCATGCATGCTGCATGGCTTTAGCACGCGCGCTTACCAGCTTCAGGCCTTCCTCAAAGGAGAGGGCACCTGCGGCTACCAGTGCGGAGAACTCCCCCAGACTGTGACCGGCCACCATGTCGGGCTTGAACTCATCGCCCATGGTCTTGGCCAGTATTACGCTGTGCAGGAAAATGGCCGGCTGTGTCACTTTGGTCTGGCGGAGGTCTTCCTCTGTACCATTGAACATCAGGTCGGTGATACGGAAGCCGAGCACTTCATTAGCTTTTTCAAACATCTCACGAGCTGTCTCGTTGTTGTCATACAGGTCTTTGCCCATCCCAACGAATTGGGCACCCTGTCCGGGGAAAACGAATGCTTTCATAATCTATCTATCTAAATTTATTTCTTTTTTGCGTATGGAGAGTCAGGATACAGAGCACTCCACCACTCGGGGTTATCTTTGAGCCAAAGGTCAAACCATGCCATAATAGATGAGTGCCACAAGCGGCGCTTGCTGTAGTTGGAGATAAAATGGTTTTCACCATCCACGCCGATAAATTCCACCGGGCGGTCAAGTATGCGCAGGGCATTGAAGAGCTGAATACTCTCACCCACGGGAACATTGGTATCGGCTGTGCCATGCAGGAGCAGCAGGGGGGTATGTATCTTGTCTGCATTGAACAGGGAGCCTTGCTGTGTGAAGAGCTCGGGATTGCTCCATGGGTAAGAGTCGGCAGCGGCAACAGCATTATATGAATGGCCCCACCAGCCTTCGCCCCAATATGAGGTGACATTTGATATGCCGGCATGGCTCACTGCAGCCGCAAACATCGGGGTTTGTGTCTGGAGATATTGAGTCATGAAGCCACCGTAGCTTGCACCCAGACATCCGATTTTATCTTTGTCTATAAAGGAGTGGCTGTCCACCAGTGCCTGAGTGGCATCTATGATATCTTTTGCTGTACGCTTGCCCCAGGCATTGACATGGCGAGCAGAGAACTCCTGGCCATAGCCGGTGGTACCGGAGGGGTTGAGAGTGTAGACCACATACCCGCGAGAGGCAAACAGTTGTGGCGTATAGGGGTTACTTATACCAAGCTGAGTGGGAGCCGTACCACCGTAATAATAGACAATCAAGGGGTACTTTTGAGAGGCATCAAACTCCGGGGGATATGTGATGTATCCATCAATGACAGTGCCGTCATCATCTGTATATGTCCACTTTTCAGTCTCGCCAAATTGCACTTCTGCCAGGCGTGATGCCAATGGGTCGGCCACCAAGCGGTCCTTTTTACTGCGGGTGTCATACACATATCCGGCACCGGCGTGGTCCTCGCTCTGGCCCCAGTATGCTACCTTGTCTCCGCTCTTGCTCACTGACACAGCGCGTATTGCCGGAATAGAGAGGGGTATATATGTATATTTGCCGCTCTTAGGGTCGAAAGAGTACATATGGTTCTCAAAACCATCTTCGCCCAATACATATATCTTGCCATCGGTTGTCCAAACAGCATCTTTGATGCTGGGGTTGAAATCTATTGTCAACGGTTTGATATTACCGTCGGCACGGTTTAGTATATAAGCCTGAATATCAAAGTCGTTGACAATGGGTTCATTGCCAATTTTCGCTCCGATACCGTCATATATTGCGGCGGAGCCGAGCACGAGTATTTGCTTGGCATCCGGGCTATAAGCTACACCGGTAAGGAAACCGTCCTCGGGCACTATGGTATCGACAGCCCCAGTGTTGACATCCAATTCAATCGCCTCCTGGGTAAAGAAGGGGCGCTTTGTCGGTGTCTCACGGGTGAGCATCAACAACAGCTTGTCTTCTGTAGGATGAACATCGGCTATGCGTACAGCGCCACCAAATGTGAGAGGACGTATTATTCCGCCATTAGCCAAATTGCACTCAAACAGCTGTGCGCCATCGGTCTCACCGGTAGCACGTGAACCGGGTGTCAGTTGGCGCTTTAGCGGGCCTTCCTGTTCCTTATGTCCGTTGACTACGGTGTAGTAGAATTTATCACCTTTGCTATTGAAGATTACATTGGGCTTAGGAATGTCACGTGCCACTGTCTTTTGCTCCATGGTGGCGGGACTGACTGTGACTATATCATAGCCGTTTGCACTTTTTATAGAGCCATACAACATCGCTCCATCAGGCATCCAGTTGAGAGCGGGAGAAGAAGGCAAAGCTACTTCTCGCCCGGTACTCAGGTTTGTCAGTGTGCTGCGATACAGAGTCTCGTCCGGCGCATACATGTCTGAGTATGAAGTGACTAACCATTTACCATCGGGGGACACAGCCTCACGGGAGATACGCTCGCCAAAGGCGGTGTCATCAAGCCCAAAGCGCCGCAGCGATGATGCATTGGCATTGATTTTCACATTCTTGAAGTCAGCCTCAGGAGCCCAGTCAATTGTCACCTCAGGAGCTATGGTGTCGTCGGGCATTGATAATACCTGAACCGCAATCTCATGGTTGCTGTAAGGCTCCATGCTCAGAGTAGCAGACACGGAACCTTTGGCATCGTTCTTTTCACTCATACCCTGTTTCTTGCCATCCACATAGAGGGCAAAGCGGGCGGGAGACTTTACTGTAAGAGTACCCTTGGCATACTGCTCGGGGCGGATGCTGGTGCACATGGTCTGCACAGTGGGCACGGTAGAAGCTTGCGTGAGCTTGACAATGGTGTCAGTAACGACATAGGACTTCTTACCTCTCTTGAGCAATTCAAGGCGAGCAGGAGTCTCAAGCAAGCGGGTCTCTTTGTACTTGTCTCCGGTGACATTGACAGAGTCAACAATCAGCGGCGATGGTATATTGTTTGCCGGAAACACTTCCCAGCCGGTGTTGAGCACAGCTCCGCACACAGGCAGAATAGCTAATGCGGCAAGTGAAATTAATAATGGATTGCGTTTCATTAGGTATTAGATTGACTGTTTATTTAGACAGGGCGGCAATTGAAGCTTTGACCGCTGCAATCTTCTCGGTGGCATCAGCTTGTTTTTTGCGTTCGAGAGCCACAACCGCCTCGGGAGCATTGGCTACAAAGCGCTCATTGCTCAATTTCTTTTCCACTCCTTTGAGGAAGCCCTCATAGTGTTTGAGCTCGGCGTTGAGTTTATTGAGCTCTTCCTCCACATCGACGGCTCCATTGAGGGGCACGGCATATTCAGTGGCACCGACTATGAAGGATGCAGCTGCCGGGTCCTTCTCTTCTATCATCTTGATAGAGCTGAGGCCGGCAATCTTCATCAGTACATCATCAAGGTCTTGGGGCCATTCGCCATGGATAAGGAGCTCCAACGGCTCACGACCGGGTATCTGTTTCTGCTTGCGAATAGTGCGCACACCGGCTACTATCTCCTTGAGGGTATCCATATCGGCAATCAGCTTAAGGTCAGCACCTTGTGCTACCGGCAGCTGAGCATACATTATACTTTCGCCCTCAGCTCGAGGAGAAAGATGCTGCCATAGTTCCTCGGTAATAAACGGCATGAAGGGATGCAGCAGACGCAGCAGTGTGTCGAAATATGAGAGTGTCTTCTCGTATGTCAGGGCATCAATAGGTGTGCCGTAGGCGGGCTTGACCATCTCGAGATACCATGCAGAGAATTCATCCCAGAAGAGACGATATATGCTCATGAGTGCCTCATTGATGCGGAACTTGCTCATCTGGTCGGCAACTGTCTCAAGGGTGCGATCGAGCACTGCCTCAAACCAGTTGCAAGCCTGCAGAGCATAGTCCGGCTGCTCGGCTTGCTCATCCACCTGCCAACCCTTCACGAGGCGGAAGGCATTCCAAATCTTGTTGTTGAAGTTTCGGCCCTGCTCACACAGTGAGTCATCATAGAGTATATCATTGCCGGCCGGGGCAGCGAGCATAAGACCCATACGTACACCGTCGGCTCCATATTTCTCCATCAGCTCAATCGGGTCGGGACTGTTGCCAAGCATTTTACTCATCTTGCGGCCCAACTTGTCACGCACGATGCCGGTGAAGTAAACATTGCTGAAGGGCTTGTCGCCGGCATACTCATATCCGGCCATAATCATACGTGCCACCCAGAAGAAGATGATGTCCGGACCGGTGACGAGAGTTGCAGTGGGATAATAGTAAGACATCTCCTTATTGCCGGGCTCAAGTATACCGTTGAACAGGGTTATAGGCCAAAGCCATGAAGAGAACCAGGTGTCGAGTGCGTCTTCATCCTGACGCAAGTCATCCATAGTGAGATTATCATCACCGGTAAGGGCCTTTGCTTTCTCGAGGGCTTGTTCGGGGGTCTCGGCCACTATAATCTGCTCATTCTCTCCCTCTCCTATATAATAAGCCGGGATACGATGTCCCCACCACAGCTGACGGCTGATACACCAATCCTGAATATTCTCAAGCCAGTTGCGGTAAGTAGTACGATATTTTGCCGGCACAAATTTGATGTATTCATCCATCACCGGTGGCAGAGCGATGTCGGCAAAGTGTTTCATCTTGATGAACCACTGCAGAGACAAACGAGGCTCAATAGGCACATGGGTACGCTCGGAGCAGCCTACATTGTTGGTATAATCCTCCACCTTCTCGAGCAGTCCGGCGGCATCCAGATCTTTGACTATCTGCTTACGGACATCGAAGCGGTCCATACCCACATACATACCGGCCACCTCGTTGACTGTGCCATCCTCGTTAAAGATGTCTATAGTCTCCAAATTGTGCTTTTTGCCAAGCATATAGTCGTTGGTATCATGAGCGGGGGTAACTTTAAGGCAGCCGGTACCGAAATCTATCTCCACATAGCGGTCTTCGATTACAGGTACTTTACGACCCACAAGAGGCACAATCACTTGCTGACCCTTGAGCCATTCATTCTTAGGGTCTTTGGGGTTTATACACATTGCAGTATCACCCATAATCGTCTCCGGGCGAGTAGTGGCCACTACTGCATAGCGACGACCCTCTGGATCGGTGTGTGTTACTGAGCCTTCAGGGGTGGCGGTGCATCCCTGCTGGTCTGCTACATAATATTTCAGATAATAGAGCTTGCTTTGTTCTTCCTTGAAGTACACCTCATCATTGCTCAGGGCGGTACGGTTCTGGGGGTCCCAATTGACCATACGCAGGCCGCGGTATATCAGACCCTTATCATACAGGTCGCAGAATACTTTTATTACACTCTTGCTGCGTATAGGGTCCATTGTGAAAGCAGTACGTTCCCAGTCGCATGAAGCACCCAGGCGACGCAACTGCTGTAGGATGATACCGCCATATTTATCGGTCCACTCCCAGGCATGCTTCAGAAACTCTTCGCGTCCTATCTCGCGCTTTTGGATACCCTCGGCAGCCAGTTTTGCCACCACCTTTGTTTCGGTAGAAATGGATGCATGGTCGGTGCCCGGCACCCAGAGAGCATTCTTACCCTCCATACGTGCGCGGCGAACCAATATATCTTGAATGGTATTGTTGAGCATGTGGCCCATGTGGAGCACGCCGGTGACATTGGGTGGCGGTATCACTATTGTATACGGCTCACGCTCATCGGGCTCGGAATGAAACAACTTGTGCTTCATCCAGTATTCATACCATTTACCCTCTACCTGCGAAGGGTCATATTTGGTGGCTAATTCGTTCATTGTGTGTATGGTCTAAATATATGTTTCGATAATAATAGATGTGCCATGGGGCATAAATGTAACATATCGCTCATTGGCGGCTACCAGGAGCACAGTACCCTGTGAGGCAGTGACGGTGCCGGTAGAGTCGGTTATGTCGACATTGCCCTGCACCACGGTCAGCACCTTGAAGGAATCAACATCTTTGTAGTCACGGTTATGGCGATAGCTGAGGTGGAGGCGGTTGACGGTGAAGTGGCGGGTGGATAGAATACCCGAGGGGGTCTCACGCTCATCAGGATAAAGTATGTGGCCACTCCCGCAGCTGTTGAGGTTAAGTGCTATAAGAGCTTGCTCGGTGTGCAACTGTCGCATCTTGCCGTCGAGGTCTCGACGCTTATAATCATAGATACGAAATGTAGTATCCGATGGTTGTTGTATCTCCAATACCAAGCACCCTTTGCCCAAGGCATGCACTGTACCGCCAGGCATATAAAAGACATCACCCTGCGCCACCGGTACATAATTGAGTTTATTCTCGATTGAGCCATCCTTGACAGCTTCCACATATTCATCGCGGGCCAATGGCTTTTTAAAGCCTACACAGAGGCGAGCACCGGCATCTGCAAATATGGTGTACCACAATTCGCACTTACCGTTGGGAAGATTGAACAGAGATGCCTTCTCATCGTCGGGATGCACTTGAATGGAGAGGTCTTGCCTTGTGTCGAGAAATTTAACTAACAGCGGGAATCGGTCTCCGGTACGTTGCCAATTCTTGTTGCCAAGCAGTTGCACACCGTAAATATTGATAAGTTCCTGCAATGTGAGGCCATCATGCGGGCCGCCATCCACAACACTCATCTCGCCCGTCATGCCGGAGAGCTCATAAGTCTCTCCGATATGGGTAAAATTATCCTGCTTAATATCAGCGTCTAAGCCTTTGAGGGGTATACGCTTTTTGAAGGCGGCAATCCTATTGCCACCCCATAAAGTCTGTTTCAATATAGGCTTAAATTTCCACATATCGGACAAAAATATGTGCAAAGTTACGAAAAATTTCCGAGCCTTCAGCAAAAAAAGGGTATAAAGTAACTACCGCAGGCCCCGCTGATATGCCGAAAGATGCAATGTATATCAGGAATTCTTATGGAATAAGGTCTTGGCAAGACCATACACATATCGGCCAATGCCGGGACGATAGTCCAGTAAGTTGTCAAACCACATGCAGTGAGGATTAATAATTTTGACCAGGGCTCCTACGAGTATCATAGCCATAAGTGTGCCGGAACCTACCACTTGCCATAACCAGCTGTTAAAGTAAAAATAGCCTATGATAACAGCTATGACTACAAGCGAGATATCCACCCTTATTTTTGCTTTGGCAAATTGCCAACCGAATGCTTTGCTCAAGGCTGCGGGCACACCTTCGCCGGGCATTGTTATCGAGCCGCAGCGTATCTCTAATGTGATGCCCAATGCCAATACTATGCACCCGGCAAGTTGCAGCAAGCCCATACCGAGCAAGGTGTCTAAATCAGCAAACACTTCGGTGAGAACTACATTGATATCCAATAGGAAGCCGAACAAGAAACCTATGATTAATTGCAAAAGCTGTATAAGCTCAAATTTGCGGCGCAGTATCAGTATTTGGATAAATACCAATATGAAGTTCATGATATAGGTGTACTCCCCTATTGTGTATGTGGGGGCCATATTGCCCTCACCGGCAATCGACATTACAAATGGTATTGTTGATATTACGCTGCTGCCAAGATTGGAGCGCAGACATAGGGCCACTCCAAGCGTCATGATAAATAGAGAAACGACAAGCCATAAATGCTGCCAAATGAAGGCATAAATACGTTCCATCGCGGAGCGTGATACGTAACTTACTTCCATCATTAATCCTTTGAAATTTTTCGCGAAATTACATGTTTTTATTGGCTTTTGCAAATTTACCTTCACACCTCTATCGTCAGATCATGAAACAAAAAGCTATGGACCGGTGTTTTAATGAAGATTAAAAACATATTCTGCTATGAAAGAAATACATAATGACAGGTTGAGCTACGAGGAAAAGAAAGAACTTCCGGATTCTGTATTCGGACTGCCGGAGAGACGTGAATATCCCATGCCGGATGCAGCCCACGTGAGAGCGGCTGAAGCTTACTTCAGATATTGTCCGGAGGAGTTAAAGCCAAAGTTGGCACGCGCTATTTTGGCACGTGCAAAGAAATATGGGGTGGATGTGGAGAGCCCGACAGTACTGTCATACGCTCAGAAATGAGACTGATTACCCTCGGGGGTCAGAATGTAAAGTGTAGCTGTACTCGCACACCACTGCGGTCCACGTTGGGAGTATCGCGATAGGTCAAGCGCCATACGTAATCCACTCGGAGTATGGTGAGAATATTATCTATGCCTACACCCATCTCCATGTAAGGTTTATGCCCCATCGGGGCGGTAAAGGCATCAAAGGGGAACCGATACAAGTTGTTGTTAAGCGCGGGGTTATTCTTGTCGCTCAATGAGCCATATAGGCCTCGGAACGAGACCACCTCGCGCAACCGTAGATATTTGACCACCGGGATACGATTAAACAATGCGCCATTGGCCCAATAGGTGAGGTCCCAACTAACATACTGGTCGTTGGCAAACTCCATGGCATTCATCAGCGGATAGCTTTCGGGCTGGATGGTATATGAAAGGTTGGCATTGGGCCAACACAATGCCGGATATTGTACTTGGCTCCATATCTTACCGGCTTTCAGGATTATATCTGTATAGCCAAAGGCACTGAACCAGAAACGTTTCTGCACCGAAAATTCAGTCTTATTGGTAGTGAAGTTGGAGCCGAACATACCCTTGGGCCCATATTCATGAGTGAGCTGGAAGACCGGAGCATCAAGATTAATGGGTATGCGATAACTGCGGCTCTGATAGAATGTCTCGCCCGGGGCAAAGCGCAATGTGAGTGTAAAGGATGCCTGAGTGTAATGCTTGAAAACATCGCCATAGCCATTTTCAAAAGGGAGCCAGCGGGTGGCCTCCTGTATTTCATGCTTGAAGCCTACATCAAAGGAGAAGCCTCCGGGCCGCTCCAACTTGTAATTCAGGGTGGTAAGATGGCGATATGTTACCTTGTCGTCAGGCTTGCGTTTTAGTGACAGGAAGATGTTATCGGCATTGGTGAAGAGGTAGTGCTGACCAAGTTGGTCCAGGTCGTAGGTATGATTTAGGCGTAGTGAATGAATGGGAAATTCGCGCGGATGATTCTTCTTGGCATTAAAGGAGTATTCCACTTCTGCCCCATATTTAAATTTCTTGTCGCGAGTACCATAAGCAATATAGCCTCGTGTAAACCAGTGCTTTGAGAGGTTGGCTGTTGTCATACCGCCTACACGAAAACGGGCTCCCTCGGCAGTATTGGCCGATACAGTAGTGTTCATGGGACCAAAATCGAACTTCGAATCCTCCCCGGCGGTGGGTATGTAGCCGCTCACCAGAACATGCACCACCTTCTCAAACCAATAAAATACCGGCTCCTCTCGTAGCCGGGCAAGCAGCATCTTTATAGCATCCTCATTCTTCTTGATTGGGATCTGTCGATTGTCATTCCAGAACTGTTCGGGCTGCAATGCAGCATTGATGTCAGTAAAGGTACTACCCTCTTTATCAAGATATTTGGCTAACTCGGGGTCATCCACCGGTTCAAAGGAATGATTGGTATGTGATGTGACGCGTCGAGCATATAGCCCTTGAGTGCCCGGCAGGATTTCTATCTCGACAGTCATGTCATCCGAGGTTTTCATACGTGTGCCGTCAGGTGCCTTCTCATAGTTTTGCACCACATAGATATTCTTCACATAGTTAAGATTGATGGCTTTGGGTACCTGCATCACCACTTTCTTGATAAACAATGTGCTGTCATTGAGAGGGATATACATCCTGCCATTGAACCCGAAGGACTCGGGATTATGGGGTGCAAAGGAGAGCTCCAGACACTTCTCGCCCATCATGGGCACAGTGTCAAGATAAAACTTATAATAGTTTGATGCAATGTTGCTCAGAGGGCTTACAAAGCGGTTTTGCATAAGGGTGATGTCATTCTGAAAGATATCAATCTCGCGAAAAACATCCTCAAAAAATTTCTGCATGCTCTCGGGGTCAGCGATACCGTCTATACCATTGCGCTTGATACCGGTGATATACTCTTTATTCTTATTGCCCTGCTTGCGATACATCACCTTGGAGGTCTTCTCTTTTACGGAAAGCGGCAATATAAGCTTTCCGGAGATATCACTCGTGTCCACCATTTCCTTCAGAAAGCCGAAATGTTTCTGAAACCACTGGCTCTGAGTGGCCGGGTCAAAGTCATTAAGAGCAAGGACTATCTTCTCATATTTGTCGTAATTGAAATTAGCGTGGTTCTTGGGGCTATGGTTGGGATGTTTGTCGCGGATACGCTCAAGCAGCTGAACTGCCGGGTTATTCTTCTTGCTGTATTTCTCCTTCTTTTTGTGCACTACCACTTCGCTGAGCATTGTCTCCGAGGGAGCGAGAAGAATATCCAACTTGTTGTTGTGACCCAACTTCACATCCACATCTTTGGTATCATAGCCCACTACACTTATTCTCAACCCCTTAAATCGCTCCGTGGTAGTAAACGAGAAGCGACCGTTGATATCTGAGGCTATGCCTGAAGTGGTGCCTTTTAAATAGATACTTGCGTATGGCAAAGGCTCACCGGAGATAGAGTCTTTGACTACTCCCTGCAATGTGGTGGATATCTGTGCATTGGCCGAGGCAACACACAAACATATCAGTAGGAACACATACAGGAAGTATTTAAAATGTTTCAATATCAAAAAAGTCTTTGTTTAGTTGAAATATTTGAGTAAATTTGCGGTGCAAAGTTAGCGCTTTTCGTGCAAATATGATTGTTCTAATTTTCTGATTTGATAGTCAATGGCACTCGAGATAGAAAGAAAGTTTCTGGTAATCAACGATGAGTATAAATCCATGGCTCGCGCCAAGTATAATATACGCCAAGGGTACTTGACACGCCGCCCTGAGGGGATAGTGCGCATACGCGTGAAGGATGATCATGCCTACCTCACTGTTAAGGGCAAGAACTCTGGAGAAACACGCCTTGAATTTGAATACGAAATACCTTATGCCGATGGGGAGCAAATGTTAGCTCTATGTGAGGGTCCTAACCTCCACAAGACCAGATACATTGTTGACTACAAAGGCTTTACTTGGGAGGTAGATCAATTTCACGGCGACAAAGTCGGCCTCGTTATCGCCGAGGTAGAATTGCACGATATCTCAGAAAAGCCGGCCCACCCCGGTTTCATCGGCACTGAAGTCACCGGAGACCCTCGATATTACAACTCTAACCTCTAATCACATCGGCTAACTATCCCCCAACTCCCGGCCATACCTGTCTGCATCTTTCCACCGGCGATGGTATATACGTACGTAGCCGACATTGGGCATGTCGGCTACGCGAATTTTGTATGTCAAAAGATTTCTCTTATTTGAGTGCTTCTTTTACTGCGTCATTGTGTACCATCTCCTCTTTGAAGACATAGGCACCGGTCTTGGGTGAACGCTCCATCTTGATGACCTTGCTATATGTACGGCCTTCACCTTTTTGCAGTGAGGCCACGGTTTTTTTAGCCATAGTTGTATATATTTGATTAGGAATTAGGGTCAGATTTTTCGAGTGGCCAGCTACACGCCATACCTACTTGAAGACCCCTAAGACCTAAGATTGAATACGTTATTACTTAATCTCTTTGTGAATAGTGTACTTTTTCAGGATGGGGTTGTATTTCTTCAACTCCAGACGCTCGGTAGTGTTCTTGCGGTTCTTGGTAGTGATGTAGCGAGATGTACCGGGCATGCCGCTGTTCTTATGTTCAGTGCACTCGAGGATAACCTGCACTCTGTTACCTTTAGCTTTCTTTGCCATAGTGATATATCTTGCTTAATTAGAGTGAAAGAACTTTGATATCTTTAAAATCGAGGTAACCTTTCTTCTCAGCCTCTTTGAGGGCGTTGTCGAGGCCCATCTTGTTGATGGTGCGCAAACCGCGTGCTGATACTGTAAGGAGGATCCACAAATCCTGCTCCACCCAATAGAATTTCTTGGTGAAGAGGTTAACGTTGAATTTGCGTTTTGTGCGACGCTTTGAGTGGGAAACGTTGTTACCCGTCATCGGTTTCTTGCCTGTGATCTGACAAATTTTTGACATGGCTGTTGGTTGTTGCTTATTTTTGTTTAAAATTTTTCGCTTCCGGGCCGCCATCTCAGTTCTCATATCACCGCTAAGTGCATCATTCTCAGCGATTTTAAAGGATGTGCCACAAAAACTGTGCAAAATTACCACTTTTTTTTGACATAACAAAGAGTTATATCAAAAAATTCTCATCTTAAATATAAGAAATGTATAAGAAATGTAAATAATGCATGTGTAACTAAAGTAATTGGAGATGTTACCGATATAGCGTGGTGATCAGAATGGGTAGCCTATGGAGAAGTGGAAAGAGGAGTCGCGTCCCCAGCGAGGATGGATGAGGGGCCATGGCTCTTGGCCACGTGCCGGATTATGTGCTTTCATACCCATATCTATACGTATGAGAAAGTAGTCGAAATTCAAGCGTATGCCGGCTCCGTATGAGGCCGCTAATTGCTTGTAGAAGCTATTGAAGTGGAACATACCCCCCTCCTGATTCTCATATGCATGAATGGTCCATATGTTACCGGCATCTATAAACAATGCCCCTTCTATTACCCAAAATAGTTTGGCTCGATATTCAGCTGAGAGTGTGAGTAATATATCTCCGCATTGGTTGATGAAGGAGCTCACCGAATTGGAAGCATCGAATGCTCCCGGGCCCAGAGTGCGCACATCCCATCCACGTACCCCATTGGCACCGCCTCCGTAGAAACGCTTCTCAAAGGGGAGAATGCGGCTGTTGCCGTATGGGTAAGCCACACCACATGCGGCATGAAAGGCTATCGAATTGCGGGCATCAAAGGAGTGTGAAAAGCCATAATCCAATTCTGCCTTAACGTATTGTGAATAGTTGATACCAAATACTTTATAGGGGTCATGTTTCACATCATTGCGATGGGTGAAAATGGAGTTTATGGCAAACAATAGATTACCGGCTGTCTCGGCATTGAAGCGCAGAGTCCACACATCATTCTGCGCCTTACGCTGATATTGACTCTCCGGGCGCTTGTTACTGATATACAACCTGTAAGCCATACTCATTATAAAGTGATCTTCATAGCTGTATCTGAGTAGCGGGTTGTCCGGTGCTATCTGGTTAATGAAGTCTTGCGTGCTCTCCGGCAGATATACATAGTTAATATCTATGGGAGTCCATACATGTCGGCGCGCCCTGAACCTTTCGCTCCATGTATAGCTAAAACCGGCAGAAGCTATGACTCGGGTATATTCTGGGCGCTCTTGGTAATTGAGTGATAGGCGTAGGTCCGTAGTTGCCTGTATGCGGCGCTTAAACCGAGAGGAGAGGAACGGAAATTTGAACTTCGGGAAATTGAGGCCCAAGTTCAGGGAATATTCCATATACCTGTCATGGAGCAGCCCGTTAAGATTACCGGAGAGGGACTCATAGGCGCCTCGCACTTTGGCAGTGAATGTCTCCGAGCCGCGGCCTATGTTGCGATGTGAATAACCGACAGCGGCGGCCACGCCCAGGTCTCCCTCGGAATTGGTACCTTCGAGCTCCACAGTGATGGTCTGAGGTTTGCCCGGGGTTAGCAATATATACGCGTTCAGGCCGGTGGGGCCATCAGGTATGAGCTGTATATTGACGAAACTGAGTATCTCCAGGCGTCCAAGTGCCTGATATGTGCGGGTGACGTTATGCTCGCTGTATTTATGTCCCGGAGTCAGGAAGATATTCTCAGCAAGCACTGAGGGTCGAAGGTATGGTACACCGCTGGTCAATATATTGATATTTTCATACTTCAAGGTGTCTGTCTGTCCAATATTTGTGACAGACATCATAGTCGCCGGGTCATAATTGGGTATGACATAAACATTATTTATGACCTTGGGCTCGTACATCAATATTGAGTCTACATTGAGCTGCCCAGGACGAGATTTGGGTGTGCTCACCAGCACCGTGAGGTCGACATCTGTGCTTGCGAAAGTGGTGTCTGCCGAAAAGGAGATGTTATCTTTAGAATAGCCGAAATAGCCACGGTTGCGCAAGTCGGCGGTGATACGCTCTCTTTCAGCATCAAGCAGATTCATGTCTAACAGGTCTGAGGGCTGAATAAGGCTCGCGCTCAATCTCCTGTTGATGATGGCAGCAATGCTGTCATCGTCTATATCATATTTGATGCTTTTAAGGATATGCGGCACGCCGGGATGCAGATTGTAGCGCACATCAATCTTTTTATTTTCCGGTTTGGTGATGGTGTCAACGGTCACAGTTGCTCCGAGAAAACCTTTGTTAATCATAGCCTGGCGCAGCTGTTTGGCCGACAAATCAGTGAGTGCAGGGTCATAAATCACCGGTGCTTCACCTACACGCCTAATCCAACGGTTGTACCACTTGGTAGTGTCTGAGCCAGACAAGTTATATATACCGAGCTGCAGCTTGGCGCACCACAGAAATTTATGGTTCGGCAGTTGCCGCAGATAGAGAGCCATCTGCTCCTCGTCGAATGTATGTGTAGAGTCATCATCTATGTTAACGGCAACCGAGTTTAGCAATAACTTACCATCGGGCACATGTTTAACCGCCGAGCAGGCTGCCAACAGACACATGGTAATGAATACCGTAATATAAAGGTTTATATGATACGACTGTCTGCGCATTGTTTATCTGGCAAGTGACATATTGACGGAGATACCGTAATTGGTGTTGGAGGTAGGATACGAACTATTTGAGACGAGAGGTGTATTGACTTGGTGGTCAAAGTAGGCACCGAGAGTCAGACGACGCGACATTACATATTGCGCCGTGAAGTTGATGGAGAGTGTCTGAGTGCCGTTCTGTGCCTGGGTAAAGGCTGACTCTATCTTGCGGATAAGGCTCTGATTGTTGGCAAATGAGAAGTCGAGATTAAGTGTGAGATCATTGCTTGTGCCACCCTGCGAAGAGCCAATCTTGAGCACTCTGTTGAAGTTGGCAAACTTGTATCCGGCACCTATGGTAAACTGCTTGCTGGTGGCCTCCACTATCTGTCCTGCAGAAGAGTTAAGAGACAAGGTGCGTGAGTCGCGATATTCGGCATTGAGAGTCACACCATTATTGAGTGTGGCACTGACTCCCACCAGAGGTGCAAACTTCTCTGTGATGGTGACAGAGGAGATGTTGAAGGGCGAGGAGGGTATGGGGCTCTGTGTCTGTTCATCGAGTGTAAAGCCCATTTCGCCATCAACACCAATCCAATTGAGATATGAAGTGTACGAACCCACGGCATAAGTACATTGGTAAGCATGACTCACCGTGAAGTTCTTAAACAGCTTCTTGAACCAAGACATCTGCATAAATCCGTCGTAAGTGATACGCCAGTTGGGGCGTATGGCTGCCAGTGAGGGGAATGCTGTAAGTGCCACCTTATGGGCGTCTCCACCGGAATATGCAGCAAGGAAGGCGGGTATCAATACATCGGATGATGTGCGTGACACTTTGCCAATCTCCGGATTAAAGACGGTGCCACCGAGGGGATTGCCCTCCATAAAGCCCCCTTTTGGATAATGCAACCCGTGATATTGTTGTTCGTAACGCTCGGCTACAACGGGTATAGCCTCAAGGAAATCCGTAAAAGCTTGAGAGGCATAATTATCGTCGGCAGAGCAGCCACGAAGGGCTGTAGCAATAGCGATGTGCGTTTTGGTAAACGAGCCGGTGCGGGTGGTCGGCATATCTTCATACATAAACTGCACTTGCTGAGTGCGATTGTCTGTACGATTGTTGGTGAGCAATATCTTCAGGCCGCGTATCGGCTCAAGGTTGAGTTCGAAGTTAAACTCCTGAGTATTGCTCCAAATGGCGGGAGAAATCTGGGTGGCATCTGTTAGCAGCCAGCCGCGTGCCAGAGCCTTGTCCAAATAAGACTCATCGATAAAGCCAAAGGCAAAGTCAAGGCCGGGCGCCATAGGCCCATAGTTGCGACTCTGGCCAAATATGTCACCGACATCCGGCCGGAACAAAGGCAAAGTCATGGCGTGAGACTGACGCCATTTGAAGCTGAAGTTGCGTGGCATCATAAGCAGACGCAAGGTATAGTCACCCACATCCTTCCACACGGTCTTTTTGGCCTCCCCTTTCTGTTCGGTGACGGTGAGTTTGAGGTCTCGTTTGCCGCGGTCAAGAATTTCGATAGTGTTATTGTCGATGACCTTAGTTTGCAACTTCACTCCTATACCATTTTCTTGAGCGGTAATTCTCACCTTCTTGACATTGAGGTTATGCTTCACGAGCGTGGTAGTATCCTCAGCCAAGGTGATTACCTTTTCATATTTTTTTGGCTTATCTTTAGTGTTTCTATTATTTTTGCTGTTGCTATTGCGGGCTGAGGTGGATGCAGAGAAACGCTTATTTACCTCCTTAAGATAGGGCACTTTGCCAAACAGGTTCTCGAAGTTGATACGTGCATCGGCATTCCATGTAGCCTGATTCTGTATGGAGTTGCCAAGATATACATCATCCACGGTAGCTCCTCTATCCCACTTATATGTAGCATTATAGGAGACATTACCGGTAAGATAATCGAGGGCAGGTATTTTATTGAACGGCGCACGATAAGTAGCCGTGAAGGTCTGATTGTAATTCCACGGGGTGCCAAGGCCACGAATGGAGCTCATAACTGTATCCTTCCAATCTCGATAACGATCTGGAAATAGCTTTTTGTTAACAGCACCGATGGTCTCTTCGATGCGGGCCGTAGTATTGGAGGCGAAGGTGAAGGAGAGACTCTTGGTGAGGTTCCATGACAAATTTAGCTGGCGGTCCCAGATGAAGTTCTTGCTCACCTGTATCGGCAACTGGAAAAATTGGTCCACCTCCGAGCGGGTCTGTTGCTCATAGTAATACCTTGAAATATTGGTATAGAATGACAACGAGTTGAACAACCAATTGAGTTCCCAATCCTTGAAGAACTTGAGCCCTTTGCTCTTACTCTTTATAAATGAGAAGGGCTTCCATGGTTTAATCACCGGGTTGTAGGAGTATTGGAATGAGCCTTTGTAATCGTATGTATTCTCGTACTCGGTGACAGGGTCGATGTTCTTCTGCTTGTTAAATGAGAATGAGGCAGAGAAGTTGGCCGGATCCCAAGGCATGGGTGTTTTGCTTTGGATATTAAACTTCACACCGGAGATGGAGAAGCTCTCCACAGTCTTGTGTGTTATGGCGAAGTTTGAAATCGAGTCTTTTTCTGCCTTGGTGGTGGCAGCATCCAATGCGTCCTTGAGCAGAATATCCTGATCAAGGGGGTTATACTTTGGTGTGGTTTTTTCCTTTGATATTGAGTAATATATGGGGGCTGTGAGCTTGGCCTTCTCGGGTACAAGGCGCCCTAGGTCTGCCTGCACGGCAATGTTATACTGTTCATAGTCGTCGAGACGACGTGCGGCCAGACCCTGGTCTACACCGCCGAAACCGGCAGTCTCCACATGAGCACCTGCATTGACCGAGGCCACATCAGAGAGACCAAGGTTCATATTTCCCTTGAAAGCCCAGCCGCCGCTCTCGTCAAAGTCTGTAACCTTGAGTTCATTAACCCAAATGGTACCACTTTTTGTGGTGTTGCTCTTGTTGCGTACACCTATAAGCATCACGCGAACATCTGACAGTGATGGGTTACCAAGCACGGAAATGGTGTTGTGTGCATTTGTGGGGTCTTGCTCCGAATATACGATGTTATACCCCACTCCGGCCATACCGGCAGAGCGATCATGGTTGCGCTTAGTTTTTATATTTGGGAATATATCGAGCGCAATGTCGAGACGGTTGTCCAGAGGCCATACTATGCGGCGGTCGGCAGAACTTTGGTTGTTATACTGTCCGGGAGGTGTGAGATCAAGGGGTATTTCATACTCGTAATAGTTGTTCTTGACATCAGAGCCCAGACGTATGAAGAGAGCAAGGTCTCCGTTGCGCAGGTTAGTGACATTATCCACAAGCGCCTCGGCATGCACCCACATCTGCAGGCGCTTATATATACGCAAGTCAGTCTGAGTATTCTTATATGCGCCGCGAGCATCGCCGGCTTGCAAGCCGGTAACTTTGAGCGACATTGACTGCTCGTTGAGCAATGTAGCCTGAGCCTGACCTGGGTCTTGAATACGTGTCACATCGGGTGGGAGGATATAGTTGACGGGCTCACGTCCTGCATTCTCCTCAATGTTGACAATACTCATGTCGAGCTCACCCTCAGCCGGTGAGTCATCGCGGTTGTTGAGGTTGAACTCATAGCCGCGCCACTCGCCGCGCACAAGCTCAAGGGTGGCAAAGCGCAGGTGAGTGACGGCCTTAAAGCCGGTCATAAACATACGGGCGAAACGGATAGTGCTCCAATCGCTGATGCCTCCTACGACCTTGTCGGGCTGCTTCAAGGGTATCTTAAACTGATACCAGATAACGTCCTGATATGTGCCGTTGCGCACCAGTGTACGTGTCTGGCGCTTGTCGGTGATATAATTCTTCCCTACCTCAAGGTCTTCGGGGCGGATTGAGACTTTGTATTGGAAGTAACGCTCATATTCGTTGAGGGTGTTGTCCTGATTGATATCCTCAACATCGGGCACTGTACGGGCACTCTGGTAGTAGGGGTTCTCGCTCTGACCGGGCGACAATGAGTTGCCCTCTACACCATTATAATGCTTGTAGCGCTCCAGAATAGAGCTTTTGTTGTCATCATACCATGGTGAGCGATAGAAGTGATAATTGTCTTGTGCCGGGTCAGTAAAAATGGAGAAGGGGTTCTCGGAAAGCTCTGCCACCTTTGCAGCTGACAGCTTCCGGCGCATATTGTCGAGGAAGTTTGAGTATGATGAGAAAGTAAACTCCTCAGCATTTGGCAGGCCGTCGAGACCCACATCCTGCATCGGGCGGGCATTTTCGGCATTCTCAAATGCGTAGGTCAGCGAGTTTTGGGTAGAGACACGTCCCCAGTTTGTCTCAGTGATAAACTGGTTTGAGCCATCAATAGGCAAACCATTCTCATAGCTCTTGAGACCATCCTTCAAAATATCCTCACTTATTTCACCGAAGTTGAAATAGAGGTCGCCACCCTCGGTGTTTTTGAGCTCGGGGTCCAGGAAGGGGTCCATCATCCAGAATTGGATATACTCCACATTTGATGTCTCGAAGTTGGTATTGTCCATACGGCGCATGATACCACCCCAGCGCTTCTCGGGATAAAGCAAATTGCCATCTTCGTCTACATCAATATCATCCAAGTTGTAAGGACCGCGCTCCGTGGGATAGAATGACAAGTTGAGAGTCTGTATGGTCTGACTCTCGCCATAATTGTCTTCTCTGTTAGGGAAGAGCTCGCGAGTGGGGATTTCGCGGACATATGGGTTAGAGAGCTGGTCAAGGTCGTTGCGCAGATAGCCCGGTATCTGGCTGGAGTTCTTTTGAGTGAACAGTCGGTCGATATAATACCATGATAGGAGCGCACGATTCTTGCCGTATGCCACATCGTTGTTTAATGAAGCTTCTGGGAAGAGTGGATCGGAGCCGCCCTCGTATGGTGTAGGAGCAAGGAACCATGAATATGGTGAGCGCATATCTATGCCGGTCTGTGAGGATTCAAAGTCATCTATGTATGAAGATCCGGATGGAGAACCGCTCTTCTGCTGATGCGGCACGAGCTGAGCGAACTCGGCAGTCAGTGCCAATGTAGATGGCGCCACGGCATTGATAGTGGGCACCTTGTTCAGCAGGTTGGTTAGCCATGAGAACTGGGTGTTATAGTTCAAGTTCAAGCCCCACATAGTGTTGTTGATTACCTCATCGCCAAGATTGACCTTCTCGGTGAGGGCTTTCTCCGAGAAGTGCAACAACGTACCTCCCACTGTCAAATCCTTGTTGAACTTATATTGCGCGTCGAGGCCGAGCAGTGTCTTACGCTGCATGGAGAAGAGGGATTGGTTCTCAAGGCGTACACTCACATTGGTACCGGAGTCTATAATGCTCTGGTTTGTTATGGTGACAATACCCATGGTATAGTCCACGGTATAGTCGGCATTCTCGGTCAGGGTGACACCGCCGGCAGTAACTACCACGGAGCCTCGTGGCACATTCATGGCTCCAAGGCGTATTTGTGCACCATTAGAGGCCTGGTATTCACCCTCAAGGGTAAATTTGTTCTTGTCTGCGAACTGTCGAGCCACGGTTAATGTGGAGTCGTACAGCTCGGTGTAGGCGTATGGGCGTGCAAGGGCCGGGTCACCAATCTTCTTTATAAGGTTGGCACCAAAGGGCTCTGCCACGGGGAAAATAATCTTGCCTTGCGAGCTCTGCACCGTATAGCCCTCGATGTAGTCGAAGAAGCCGTCGGAATTGCTCTCCTGGTTATTGTCCAGACGGTCCACATTCATCACCTGCAGCAATGACTGATTTGCTATGGGTCCTACGGGGAGATAGACTATTTCAATACCGGTAGTGTCGCTCAAATACTTGATATTCAACTTGAACTTGTTGCTTTGCAGCTGATATGCCCCAAGAGAGTAGACATTTTTCATCATCAACTTCCACATCGGCAACTTAGGGGAAATGGTGGTACCGCGGAGCATTTTGAGGAAAAGTGCATCAGAGGTATTAGTGACATCATTTGAAAACTCACCTACCTGATAAACCTTACCTCCGTAGGTGTACTCAAAAGCAACTGCCAACACCTCATCTGAGGAGAGGGCTGACTTTAGTGATATATATCCGAGGGTGGAATTGAGGGTATATTCGCTGCTCTTGAGCAGACGGGCACTCTCCACCTTTTCATAGTCGCGGCCACCGGTGATGCCGTAGGCAGACAATGGGGCCAGCACCTGCGTTACCTGATTGATATTGCGGGCACCGGGATATTCACTCTTAATGACAGAGAGCAAATCATTGCTCTGGTTGGAAGGGATTGGCAAACCGGGGTTTACTGTCCAATAGTCGGTAGCAAGATTGGTAGACTCACCAAGGTCCATAAAGCCTACAAAGTTGCGGCTCTCATCATACTTGCCGCTCTTGTTGGTGACCCACACCTCTATACGCGTGATGTTCACACCACTGCTGACGTGTGGCAGCTTGGATGCGAACTCATCATAATTCTCATAGAAGAATTGGGAGAGGAAGAAGTGGCGGTTGGCATCATAGTCATCTGCCTTGATAGTGAATGGGGTGGTCTGTACACCGCCCTGTGTGTTGACTGTCTTGCTCTCAGAGTTTTGTTGGGATAGAAGGCCGGTAAGTGTCAACTTACCAAACTGCAGCTTTGTCTTTATACCAAACAAGGCCGTGCTACCCCGTATGAGCGAGGAGCCGGTAGTCATGGACACATTACCCGCCTCAATAAGCTTGATGATTTCGTCTTCCTTCCCTTCGTATGCGAGCTTGAGGTTTTTGGAATCGAAATCAAAGGTTGCATCGGTGTTGTAAGTCATGTTAAACTTCATCTTGTCACCGACAGAGGCATTGATAGTAGCCTGAATCTTGTTGTCAAAGTCAAAGTATGTCTTTCGTCGATTATTCTCAGAGAGGGCCGGATTATCGGTCTTGTTGCTCTTGATACCCATATTGAGCTGGATGGAGCCCTGGGTAGTGAGGCGCACGCCACCGGGGCCAAAGACCTTCTCAAGAGGACCAAGTGCGAAGTTCATGTCAAGGATATTAAAGGGCTGCTTCTCCTTCTCCTCAAATATTTCGGCATTGCGCTGCTGGAAGTAGTCATACATATCCTTGCGCACCTCTACCGAATTATACTGGTTTGAGGTCATCTGATATGGAGTCACCACCTCCATGTCTCCCACTTTGGTGCGTATCAAATACAGGCCGGTGGCCGGGTCGTAAGTAGCCTCCGTCTTGATGTTGGAGGGGTCGCGAAGGTCGGCCGCGTATTCTTTACCCAAATAATCGGCATACTCGGTAGGCAATGTGGTCTGAACGGGTGAAGGCAAAATTATGCTGTCCGGGATACCGGGCGAGACAAAATTTACCGGCGGATCTGATGGAGGAGGTGGCAGAGTGCCGGAACTTGTCTTATTGGACTGCGCAGGCGCCATAACGACAGTAAGGACTGATGCTATAAGCATAGTCCATACAATTAGTCGTATGTGTCTTTTCGTAGTCATTACAATTATACCTCCTACGCGCTCAGGCCTTGATTAATAAGAAAATGAGTTAAAGCTTGGCATCAAATTAAAGCATTTTGAGGGCCCGTTTGACGGCATCTTCAACAGATATCGTAGGCGAATCAGAGAACAACTTTTTGAGCGCCTTCTCGCTCATTTGCTTTGTGAAACCGAGCATGATAAGAGCTGCAAGCGCCTCTTCATAAGTCTGAGATGCCATGGGAGCCTGATTAAATAACGTAGCATCGCTTACTTTTATTTTATCTTTGAGGTCGATAATTATGCGCTGCGCGGTCTTACCTCCGATACCTTTAACAGCCTTGAGCATGGACTCCTGGCCGGTAGAGACAACATTCTCGATGTCTCTCACTGTCAATGAGCTCATTATGAGTCGCGCCGTGTTTGGTCCCACGCCACTTACACCTATAAGGAGACGGAAAATTTCGCGCGCCTCTTTGGTCAAAAAGCCGTATAAAATATGTGCATCCTCTCGGATTGACTCATGAATATAAAATTTTGCCTGTTCTTTACCTTGGATGGCGGTATAATCTATAAGGTTGATATTGACTTCGTAGCCCACCCCGCTGCAGTCTATTACAGCGTATGTCGGGGTAGTCTCCGCTATTTTGCCATTTATATAATCGTACATTATCTTCAGTGTTTAGTCGTTCTTCTGCTCGTCTGTTTTTACAGAGGTGGTAGTGTTGGGTGTTACTGCATCAGCGGGGGCTGCCGGCGTCGGCGCTTTCTTTTTACGCTTGCGGTGAAAGAGTCCGGGCAAAAAGTGCTCAAAGTCTTTTTTGAACACTATACCCACACCTTGAGTAGTGAGTGCCGAGCGCAAGTAATAGTTCTGGTCATTGAAGTGATTGTAAGCCTTCAAACGCCATGTGCCGGCACGATTAAGCAGGTACTCGATGTCAAAGTCTCCAATAAATGTGGTGGAGGAGGTGGAGCGATCTCTATAACCAAGGTTACCGTTAAGTATCAATCGGTTATTGAGCAGACTTGAGGAGAGGGCAAGGTCCACCTCCATATCGGAGAAGTCTCCCTTCTCCGTGCGGAAATATGGTGAGAAACTCCATCCTGGTGTCAACTCTCCAAGTATATTTGACAACTGGGATGATATAGTGGTTGATGCGACCGAAGCGAGCTCATTGTTAGAGCCGTTAGTGCTCATATAGTCAGGAGTATAAAAGCGGTTGAGTGCCAACAGATAAACTATTTGCCGGTTCATCATGTCGGAAGTGGAGACAATACTCTTGACTTTGCGGCCCACATCTTCGGTGAGTGTTGGCAACTCTATATCAAAGTCGATGTCAGGGCTTGTCATGGGGCCGGATACCTTGAGCAATGCCTCAACCGGTACATTTGTGCGATTCAGCTCTCGATCATCGGCAAAAGATTTGTCAAGGTCAGTGAGCGATGTATTCACACGATAGGCAGCCGTGATGTCGAGATTGGCGCCAAACGGGTCGCCGGTGAAGGTTATCTTGGAGCCCTCACGTATTTTGAAATCGCGGACTATGACATCTTGCAGAGTGAAGTTGTAGCTACCCTTGTCAATGGAGTAGGTGCCATATAAGTCAAGCTCACCCTCGCTGTTATAAGACATACGCATATTGCCGGAGCCATTTGCTTTAATCTTGTCACCCATAACCGGGTCCATCACTATCGTCAGGTCGGCCTCAGGAGTGGCGGTAACACGTATATCCATGGCATAACGTGTTGCGGCAGCAGCCTGTTGCTCCTTCTTCTTCTGTTTCTGATAGAATTCTTTGATATACCATGGCGTGTCATCCTCACTAATTTGCTGCTGTATTTCGGCAGCCTCAAGTGCCTCCTTGCGTTTATCTGTAAATGTGATGAATTCAAATGTTTCGGCCTCTTCGGTATCTGAGATAACGAATGTGAATGTGGAGCGCGGACATGTCGTAACATCGACCTTGATGTCAATAAATCCCGGCACACCATGGATGGTACCTGAGCCGGACCCGTAGACGGTGCCATACCAAATGGGATTTATGGCGGCATTGGTGTCATAAACCAGGAAATCTTGAGCCTTGGAGAATGCGAAGTCAAAGTGCGGCTCATGGAAGTAACGGTGGGTGATTTTGCCATTCAGCTGGGCTGTGTGGCCTTCACGGTCATATACCGTGACATTGTTGATATTGATACTACCCGGATCCAAGACAACAGTGTCACTCACCGAATACCATGTGTTGAGCACATCTATCTTCATATTCAGCTCATCGGCAAACACTTTGCCGGTCAAGTCAATGTCATGGAATGTGCCAAAGAGTCGCACTTTGCCTGTGGCGCGCCCGTTGACATCTGAACAGAAGGCTATCATGAAGGGCTTCAAGAAGTCTACCTTAACCTTATCTGCATCAAAATTGAGGTCGAGAGCCTCGCCAACTACAAAAATATCGCCATAGATATTGGCCACTCTGTGTCCGTTCTCTATTATATTGGCATTGAGGTATACACTCTTCTTGTCGAGGTCAAAATGAGAGTGAATATATGCATCTCCCAACACACAACGATTGTAAGTTATATTGTTGACTATCAGATCATCTGTATAGAGTTGCGGCTCCTTACTGAAGAGGGCTGCCGCGGTTACGGTGCCGGATGCTCGTCCGCCAAATTGCACATACTCTATATTGAGCGTCTCAAAGATATAATCTAGGTCAATGTCATTGAGAGAGATGAGAAGCTTATCATCGGCTGAGGTGGTGGCCGTGCCGTCGATAAGGGCATATTGGCCGGGTCGATGCACCTTCACATTATTGATGGTCAGGACCTTATCACAATAGCGTATGGTGCCCGGATCAACTGTCCAAATAGTATCGGAGACAGCAAAGGTAGATGGATTGACATTAACATCAATAATCGAGGTTCCCGTTTCGTCATCTCTGTTGAAGGCGCCAGTAAGACTTACCACTCCATTATATGCTCGTTTGCGACCCAAATCCCATTTAATGTCGGTATTAATCTTGCCCTCTGCTATCGCACCGGCGAGCCCCAAAGAGACGTCACCCTTATCGGTAGGCAGTATAGTTGACAGATCGAGTCGGCACTTGTCAGCAGCCGTGTCGACGTCCAATACAAGGCGGGTATCCTTTATCAGGCGTTTCACCCCTTGCAGCATATATGGTATATCTATATTGACATTGGCCACCCCCATCTGCGAATTATAGGAACCGGTGATAGCGAGGTCCTCAAACAGAGTAACCGGTGACTTGATCTTCTCCAACAATCCGCTATCCTTCTTTAGCGTAAACGAGAAGTCAAAGTCTTGGGTATTAGCGGAATTATAATGAGTAACATCCGGCAACAGTTCAGGCAGGAAATAAGCTGCCAACTTTTTAAAGGAGTTTGGCAGGGAGGGCAAATCATACTCTCCTGTCAGTTCAAAATCAAAATAATCTGAATGTACTGTCAGTGAATATGGCAACTCACTGCGATGCGACTCCACATAGATATGTTCTGCCGCTATCTCAGGCTGGGAGGCTGAGCTGAACCGGAGATTTTGAACATCAATATAGCCTTGCACATTAGAGAGGTTGCTGCCTGTAAGTGAGGCATCAATGGTGCCGGTGAGCGACACGTCATCATAAGGTGTGCCGAGATTTAAAGCAGAAATGTTGCACTCGCGGATATCAGCTACGGCATCTAATGTAGACTGCACCCCGGCTATTACTACGTCAGCATCAATATCAAATTCTATATTGGGGTCGGCCACCGAGATATTACCGGTGACTGAGGGGCCCTCTTTACTTACGTCTGCAAAGATATTAACATACGGATACCCTTTAAAGGTAAACAGTGGTACATCGATTGTAGCGGTGCCATTAAGTCCTTTCACCGGGTCAGTGCCTTGCATTGTTAAGTCGGCTGTAATATCAGCCCTCAACGGGCCGAAGTCATTATTGTTGAGGAGTGAGCCGAGGTCAAATCCTTCAGTGTGGAAATTGCCTTTGATTGAGTGAACGTTATCGGGCAATGCGGCATATTTGGCGGTTATATCGGCAGAGCCTTGTGCTATCGACAATGAGCCGTCAAATTCTGCTGACGTGGCAGAGCCGGCTACGGAAGCATCCAGCTTGACATCTCCCAATCGAGCTATAAGAGCCTTGGTTTCATCCGGAAGATTGGCAAAGTCGTTTATTATTGAATTAATGGCACGCCCCTCAGCCTCCAGTTTCAATACCGGTAGATTGGCCTTCATCTCCTTAAAGGGACCTGTCAAGCCACTAATATCTCCTTGCATCTTCAATTTTATGCCGGGCTGTGAACTGATGTCCAATTGGCCTATATGGAGTTCTCCTTCATAATATGACGCATCCAGTGTGAGCCATACAGTCTGCGTATAATGCTCCAAGGCCGGCACAAAGCAGGCGAAGTCTGACGGTGTGACTGTCAATTCAGATAATTTCAGACTCAACTCCTGCTCTAAAATCTGCTTGTCAATTGATTGCCAACCATCTATGTCGAAAGTCATGTCCGGCAGCGTGATTTGTGTGCCCGGCAAATTCATATTGAAGTGGTTGACCTCAATGCGAGATTTTGACAAATAAAATTCGCCCGACACCTTGTTGACCTCCAAGCCCGATGACTCCTTAAATGTTAACTGCCGGAGGTCTACCTTGAACTCATCGTTCTTCAATATCGGCATTCTCAAGTCAGCCGACAGGTCAGTGAGTTTAATATGATTAGCATCAAACAGGTCGGCCGACTTGTGTGGCAGCCATAATCGATCGAATCTTATTGAGCAGTCGCGCAATATGACATTATTCAGCACTACATCAAACTTGGCGGGTTCTTTCTTTTCCTTACTCTTGAAAGCATCAATCAAGAACTGGATATTGGTGGGCCCTCCGGCTTGCGATTGAGTAATGTGGCCGTCGAGACCGATAATCTCGGCGTATGTAATAACTACCCGTTGGTCAAAGATTAATTTGCCCAGACTGATGCCTGCACCGATGGTCTGAGCCTTCATCACCGGCACTCCCTTTGGGTCATCGAGCTTGACATCATATAGCTGCAGCTCATTGAATGGAGATAGCCTCAACTTATCTATCTGCACACGTCCGCCCGTCTTGTAGGATAATTGCTCAGCGGCCACCTTGCACAAGAAATTTTGCACAGGGGGGAGTAGCACTGCTATATACAGCAACAAATAGAGCCCTGCCACACTAAGCAGCAGACTCACTATCAAACTTCTTATTATTTTGTATGCTTTGCGCAATATAGTCTTAGACGATGCCTTATTCAACTCTTCTCACGGCGCGAGTCGGTGAGGTTAAAGGACAAAATAGCCCTTTTGAGTATTTCAAGATGCAAAATTACTGCTATTTTTTTTGCAATCCAAATTTTGTGGCTAACTTTGCAGTATGAATACGATTTTGGGTATCGAATCTTCTTGTGATGACACCTCGGCAGCCGTAGTGCGCGACGGGGTCTTGCTTAGCAATGTCATCGCCTCTCAGAGTGTACACGAAGAGTATGGCGGAGTCGTGCCGGAGTTGGCTTCGCGAGCACACATTCAGAATATTTTGCCGGTGGTCAACGCGGCTCTCACCCGTGCCGGTGTGGATAAACATGAGCTATCCGCCATAGCTTTCACCCGCGGTCCCGGCCTATTAGGTTCATTGCTTGTAGGTGTCTCTTTTGCAAAGGGTTTGGCAATTGCCCTTGATATACCCACCGTGGATGTCAACCACCTCCATGCTCACGTATTGTCGCACTTTGTGAAGAAGCACCCCGACGATGAGGTGCCGCAATTTCCCTTCATCTGCCTCTTGATATCAGGTGGCAATTCACAAATCGTATTGGTGAAGAGTCCACGCGAGATGGAAATACTCGGTCATACCATTGACGATGCTGCAGGCGAGGCATTTGACAAATGCGCAAAGGTGATGGGTCTACCCTATCCCGGTGGCCCTCATATCGACCGCCTGGCGGCACTGGGTAATCCCAAAACATTCAAATTAAGCAAGCCCCATATACCTGGTCTTGACTACTCTTTCTCAGGCTTAAAAACATCGTTCCTGTACACTCTGCGAGACAACCTTAAGACCGACCCGGATTTTATAGAAAAAAATAAAGCCGACCTGGCAGCCTCGCTCCAACAGACTATAATCGAGATACTCCTCGACAAGCTGGGCAAAGCGGTTAAGCAGCATCCTGTCAAGCATTTGGCTATAGGTGGTGGCGTGTCGGCCAACTCCGGCGTACGTGCTGCCGTGGCCGAGTTCTGCCAACGACATGGTATCCGTGCTTGGATACCGGAACGACAATTCACCACCGACAATGCTGCCATGGTGGCGGCTGCCGGTTATTTTAAATTTTTGGACAAAGACTTTTGCCCCTTGGAGGCCCCGGCCTACTCAAGGGTAACTATATGATTTATGGAGAATAAGAAACATAAAGAGGAACGTCATGTGGTCATCTACGGGTACACCCGCGAAGACTTGCAAAAACTGATGCACCACTTCGAAGCATCTTTGCCCGACTACATCTCGCTCTCATATAAGACGCATGGGGAGTGCACTCATGTGCTGCTCAAAGGGGCCGCTCAAGGCTTGGAACTGCTACGCTTCAATATGAACAAGTATCAGCGCACTTTGGCCGACCTCTTCCCCGAAGAGGTGCTATCACTTGAGGATGTCACTATATCACAGCTACTCGGCAAGACTCTCTTGGACAATGAGTTGAATGTATCTTCAGCCGAAAGCTGCACTGGCGGTAACATTGCCCACCGCATAGTGGAGAACTCCGGCAGCTCTGCCTATTTTCTGGGTAGTGTGGTGAGCTATGCCAATGACATCAAGGCACGCGTATTGGGCGTAAATCGCGCCCTGATAGACCGCCACGGAGCTGTGAGCCGTCCGGTAGTCGAGGCTATGGTCAAGGGTGTCTGCTCCCTAATGCACACACGTTGTGGCATGGCTACATCCGGCATTGCAGGACCTGACGGCGGCTCGGCTGCAAAACCGGTAGGCACTGTTTGGTTTGCGGTGAAATATGATGATCTGGTGGTCAGCGAGGTGAGATACTTCAAGGGCTCACGCAACGAGATTATCGAAGCGGCTACTAACCACGCCATGGTGATGCTCCTCAATGTGATACGTAATAACTACACCCCACCAGAATATGGTGGTGATGAATAAGGTACTCGATGTAGAGCTATGAAAAAGTTAGTGATTTTTGACCTTGACGGTACTCTTTTAAACACTATTAATGACCTCGGTCTGAGCTGCAACTATGCCTTGGAAAGCAACGGCTACAAGTCGCACCCGCTGAGCGCTTATCCTTTTATGGTGGGCAACGGTGTGCGCAAACTCATAGAGCGTGCGCAGCCGGATGCGTCGCCCGCCACAGTTGACAAAATGGTGGAGAGTTTCAAGGAGTATTATGACCAACATTGCTGCGACACCACAGTGCCATACAACGGCATACCCGAACTACTTAAAGAGCTTACAGAAAACAACATATCCATAGCTGTAACCTCCAATAAATATGAAGCTGCGGTGCAGAAGATTGTCACACACTACTTCCCGGAGATTCCTTTTGTTGCTCTTCTGGGCCAGGTGGAGGGCAGACCTATCAAGCCGGACCCATCAGTGGTATTTGAGGCGCTCTTGAAGTGTCCGACTCCAAAGAGTGAGGTGCTGTATGTGGGTGACTCTAAGGTTGATATAGAAACAGCTCGTCGAGCTTTGGTGGAGAATGTGGGTGTTACTTGGGGCTTCAGCCCGGTTTCTCACTTGCGCAGTGCTTTTGCTGACCATATTGTGTCAACGCCTGCCGAGATACTTAAAATCGCCCTCAAGTGAATCTCCAATATGCTTTTGACAACAAGCATATCGCCCCATTGATAAAGTGGGGCCTATTACTTTTCATCCTTATCTTACGTACCATCGACATCAGCCAACGGCACGAACTGCACCCGGATGAAGTGTACTCCGTGCTCCTCGCACAGTGCAACGATGCTTATTACCACGCGGTGCCGGATGACTCTTACTCCGGCTCAAACCTCAAATCAACCTTAACAGCTAATCACCCCATAACTGAAGACCTCAGGCAACTATACGCTGACAATGCCGACGCCCCTCACGCAGCTCTTTACTACATGGCTTTGCGGGTTTGTCTGACGGGGCTACACCACTGGTCGGCGGAGTCCGTGGCATGGCGTGGCGGACTCTTAAATCTATTTATAATCTTCTCTACTTATCTATTACTCTGGAAGTTAGTATCTATACTGTGGCGCGGTAAATATCCGGCATTAATCGCCGGAGCCTGTTGTGCCATGGCATTTCTATCGCCGGGTGCAGCCGACTGTGCCATGTTGGTGCGTGAATACCAACTCGCAGCGCTTGCCATAGTCTGGTTTTCTCTTGGGCTTGTTCAATTGGTAAGCAAACTAAACTCTTCCGATAAGCCACCATTGCGCACCACATACATATCTCTCACATTGAGTGCCGCTATGGCATTATCCACCGGATATCTTAACGCTTTCTTTCTGGTAATAAGCCCCCTGCTTATAGCTCTTGCCTATGTAAATAAATCCAATTGGCGTTTTGCATGGAGCATACTCCGATGTGTGGCTTTATGTTGTTTAGTGGCATTGGTGTTGGCAAACACTATATATCTTGGCTGGTTCAACTTCCTGCTCCACACAAATTCGCATACTGCTAAAGCATTTGCCAACCCGATGAATACAATAAATTATGGCTTGGCACGTGATGTCATTGAGCTTACTTGGACTATCCCTATCACGGCTGTCCTCATCTGCTTTATATTCTTTGGAGGCATTTTGCTGTTTAAGCATCGGAAAACCGGCACATTAAATGTGTGTATTAATAGGGGAACTGTTCCCCTGCTAATTGCGGGTATCATAGTCATAATGCTTGTGCAATACACAAGTATGCTCCACCAACCCAGATACAGCTTTCCGTTCACGCCACTCGCAAGCCTCATTATTCCTGTATGCTTTTGCCTGGTCAAGGATAATATGCTCCGATTATTCGGGTACGTTGGCATAATCATTTACTTCATAGTGTCGAGTCTTTTTCAAACTCCATGCCAAAATTTCGGCTGGGCAAAGCAAAAAGAAATTCTTCATAACGGAGCTCTATTTCACTCGCTTAATCCAAACGAGCTGGTCATCCTCTATCCGGCTCTCAATGATACAGCCACCTATATTATCAGACATGACACCATCACCCCGGCATGGCGCAGGCAAGTCACCCTGACTCACAAGCCGCCAAAGGTCATGCCGGATTCAACACATAAAGTCAACTTCAATGGCCCTGTAAAGGCATATATACCTATAAGCAACTGATTATGAGTACTGAAAGTCTTAATATATATATTTGGATTATCGATACAATAACATCTCATGGACGCATCACACGTCAAGAGCTCTCAAACCTATGGCAACGCTCATCGCATGGCGATGGCAACCCAATACCACATCGCTCCTTTTTCGCCTATCGTCGAGAGATAGAGCGCCTATTCGGTATCGAGATAAAGTGCGACAATGCTTATCAGTATTATATAGAGAATGTTGACGGCGAGGGCAAGAAAGATTTTCGCAACTGGATGCTCGACTCATACGCACTTCGACACGCGATGTCTGACGTGAGAGATGTCTCAGACCGCATTGTGGTAGAGAAGGTGCCCTCGGCACGTAGGCATTTGTCTCCCTTTATCAATGCTATACGCGAAAACAAATTAGTCTGCTTTACATACAACGGCTATACCCGTCCTCTTCCTCAGGACGGTATCACTCTCAAGCCCTTCTTTCTCCGTTTGTTCAAACAGCGATGGTATATTATAGGTCAGAGACGTGACGGCTCCGTGCGCACTTACGCTCTTGACCGCATCACCAATCTGGTGACATTGACAGATACCTTTAACCCCGATGAGGTGCCTGACCCCGAGGCCTTTTTTGGTGACATTTATGGCATCACTTATTCTCATGCCGAGGCCCGGAAAGTTAAACTCAAAGTAAAGCCATATTACGCTAATTATCTAAGGGGGTTACCACTACATCATTCTCAGCAGGAAGATATATTCTCAGATTGCTCTTTCTTCACTTATCAGCTGCGTATCACTCCCGACCTGGTCCGAGAGATTATTGCAATGGGCCCCGAGGTCACAGTCCTTGAGCCTCGCTCTCTGGCCATTATGGTGGCAAACCAGCTTGCTAAGACACTTGACAACTACTCCTACCTATCCATCAAACCTTCGGAAGAATAGAGTTATTTTTCATTGCGGCTAAGTGATGATTAAATAATAACTTGGTTAATTTTTTGAAGTCTTTTAAGATGGAAGAAAATCACTCGAAAAGACTTCAAAAAATACCGATTGGTAATCTTAATCATCATACAAAATTTACCCCTTTATTTTTTAATCATCACTAAACTCTATTTAAGATTTTTTTGTTAAATTTGCAGAAGATTTGCGATAGATAGATTATGAAAGATACCAATTCAGCTGACCGACTTCATGAATTAGCCAATGCTCCCATAGGACACCTCTTGTGGAAGTACAGCCTGCCGGCAGTAATAGGCACTGTCGTTACTGCCTTATACAATCTCATTGACTCCATTGTCATTGGCCACGCGATAGACGACCCTAATGTAATAGCCGGTATAGCCGTCACA
Source organism: Muribaculaceae bacterium (assembly GCA_023665425.1). GTDB lineage: Bacteria > Bacteroidota > Bacteroidia > Bacteroidales > Muribaculaceae > Lepagella. Next base: position 293,177 of record JAMPDX010000001.1, on the reverse strand, counting down.
TTCCCGGTCATGACACTCTCGGGTGCCTTGGGTATGCTTATCGGTGCCGGTGCAGCTACTCGCATCTCTATTGTACTTGGACAGAAAGACAAGCCAAGGGCTGAGCAAATACTTGGCAACTCGGTGATGATGACTATCATCATCGGCATAATCTACATGACTTGCTTCTTCATTTTCATTGACCCGATACTGCGCACATTCGGAGCATCCGAGGCCTCATTGCCATACGCTCGTGAATTCATGCAATGGATTATCCCGGGTATGGTGCTCATCAATCTCACTTTCTCCTACAACAATGTGATGCGTGCTACCGGATATCCGCGTAAAGCTATGCTTACCAACATATTGGGTGCTGTGTTGAACGCCATTCTCGCGCCAATCTTCCTCTTCGGTTTTGGATTTGGCATTTGGGGTGCCGCCCTCGCTACTGACATATCAATGGCAATAACGGCATTCTTCGTACTCTCCCACTTCTTCAATCCCAAGCACGAACTCACTTTCAAGCCTCACACCACACGGTTGCATTGGCCCATAGTCAAATCCATCATCATGATAGGTATGGCGCCTTTCCTCATTAACCTCGCAAATGCCGGCATTAATGCCATAATGAACAACTCGCTGCTTCACTATGGCGGAGACAATGCCATAGCTGCTATTGTAGCATTCAACAGATATGTCACCGTCTTCGTCATGATTGTGATTGGTATCTGCCAAGGTATGCAGCCTATACTCGGCTACAACTTCGGTGCCGGCAAATATAAACGTCTGTTCCGCACTCTCACATTGGCCGCAATAGCCGGCTTCAGCATCACTACAATAGGATGCATCTTCGCCCACCTCTTCCCGGCCACAATTGCAGGACTCTTCATGCAAGACCCGGCACAAATACAAGCCGCTGTAACATGTTTGAGCATCACGACTCTTAGCTTCTGGATGGTGGGCTTTCAGATTGTCAGCACTAACTTCTTCCAGAGTCTTGGCATGGCCGGTAAGGCCATTTTCCTGTCTCTCACCCGACAAATTATCTTTATGATACCTCTCATCTACATCCTCCCTCCCTTCTGGGGGCTAAGGGGTATTTGGTCAGCATTCCCTATCTCCGATGCCATTGCTACTTTCGTTACAATAGGTATGCTGATTTATCAGATTAGAATTATTCGGAGGATGGAAGATAACCCGCAAATCGCTCCTTCGCGTTAGACCATAGCTCAGGAGCCCCCACCGGGCATTCATTGCGATACATCAACAGATACTCTTTACCCGTGGTTTTGCTACGGGTAAGCACCATCTGTAAATTGGCAGCCATAGGCACCACATCAAAGTCCTGCCAATGCGCAGACACGGTGCCCAAATCATCAGTGACATAATAACACCCAGGCAGATGCATCAAAGCATACAGGGGCATGAGCGTCTCGGCATGGCCGAAGCGCACTATAGCAGCCGGACCGTTGTAATCGGGTGCAGCAGCTGCATCCATAGTAGCGAGCATCTCTCGTAAGAGGGCTTCTGCCATGCGAGCCGGCTCATCGCCATAACAAGTGGTAGTCCACTCCAGATAATGCTTCAGATTGGAGCACTCCCAGAGCCGGGCATATTCCTGCTCGGTAAAGTAGTTTAACCATCCGGTATAAGTGTTATCGGGCACATTTGTTGTTACGAAGAGTGATTGGCTACCTCCTACAATCCTATATAAGGCCTCTGCCACCTCCATTGCTTTGTCTTTACTCATACCGGCCTCAAGCTCCCACTCCGGCGGCCAGTCGCAAGCCAAGGTATCAGCCAGTGCAGCCTCCAAGGGGCCTCCGGCGTTCTGCACACCGCGTACTATCAATTCCCAACACATACGTTCCAGAAAGCGTGACCCTCGCTCACTTAACCGCAAAGCCACCTCAGTGGGACACGTTTTATTGCGAAATTCATTGTATGCATTGTGCCAAGCAGGACTGTCTTGATACTCTTTGAATGCACTGTCTATGTCGAAGGCACGTACCAATGGGGTATAGCGTTTGCCACTCCCGAGAGATAGTTCCAAATCGCGATTTTCCCACACTACACCATGGGTCATCTCATCCATACTCATCACACATCGAGGTATGTATGATGAGAACCCAATTATGGAATCATTATTTGCCAACAGCCCGGAATATCTTTCGGCAAAGCGCTCGCCAATGCCTGACTGTTCGCGGCAGCCCAGTTCATCCAATGCGCCCCAGTGGCCGGCCGACAGGGAGTCGACTATCACACACAAGCGGTGCACACGTAATCCCACTTCAGTGAGTTCGTCATCTTTGCTAATAGCCTTCTCCACTTTTCTACTAAACTTATCTGATGATAAGTATCTGGCCCCATGGCGCCCAATGTGATTGACGAATATAACCTGCAATGAGTCCGGCACACTAACTGTCTCCCCCGGGGCATCATAGGGCAATCCGGTGCCGGCATACACGTATGCTCCGGCCATAGCTCCCGGCTCTTGCAGACAACTGCCGTCGATGCCATAGCCATATCCTCCACATAATGCCTGCACAGCATCGGTTTCATTTTGGTCCGATGCTCCTTGCCGTTGTGGCTGCAATGTGTCGGCTGACACACAGATAATGCAACCTACTATTCCTAACAAGCTCAATACAACCTTTTTCGTCTTCATAAAAACAATTTTGAAACAAAGCCACTGACTATAGCTTCATATTTTTATAACACCCAAAAAGCTATTGAGTTGTAAATTTGTATTTTTGTTGTATTGCACTTGGTGCTAATCAACATTTATCTGCTCCCATATTTCCTGATACTTGCCGGGCAGATGGACACTCAGCTGCCCCACTTCATGTGCAGCTCGCACTAAAACCTGCAATACAGGGTCATTTGGCAGAAGGTCGCACATCTCCAGAGCTATGTCGATTTCTACTTCCCAATTAGGTTTGCACCCATAGTGGAACCCGACAAATTTTTTATTCCTGCTTGAATTGCTGGCTGCATCAGATCGTTGAGCATAAGCGGCCTGAGGCTCGGCAGCCATATTCTCTTGGCTTGCTATAGGGGTACGTTTTGGTCCAACACCCATTGGCAAAAGATTTATAATGTCATCGCTAACACTTATATTATCTCTTCGCCGACGCTTATAATAATCAGCCAACAAGCATATATGTTTTAAATTAAGGCAAGCCATATCAGATCTCAGAAATTCTACGGCTAACAAAGCGTCAGAGCACCCACTGAGCCAGACATCCACTTTATGTACAGTTATGTTGGCACTTGCGGTAAACAGTGTAGCACCAATGTGATACACCATACTGAGTATCGTGTCAGTGCGCATCGCATCAAGTTCGCTATCTGTTTTAGCCGTAATTTCAATTAGACCGGCTGCGGAAAGGTGAGCCTCTTTATCAGGCAATTCAAGATTGTCCGGCAACTCTATTTGTGTCACCAATCGCTGTTCGGCTTGCTGATACCGGCAATTTACGCTAATATCAAATGGAAGCTGCAACTTAGACAATAGATCTTTCAAGCTTCTCTCGACATCCCCAGATTTCCCCTCCAGAAAACTCCGTTTAGACAACATGGTCCGCTCGTATTCTCCTTTTGACAACTTATTGTATTGGCGTTCTTTGAAGTCTTGGACACTTTTATGAAAAGCCAAGGCATCTGTCCAGGCCAATACTCTCGCACTATATTCTTCTTTCAGCCGATCCCTGACAAACTGTTCACGTTCGGCAGTACGGTCCTCCAACACATTGCCGAATCGTATTGCTGCCTCGTGCTCCAGCTCTCGCTCTACATCGTTCGTCACCGGTTTAAACAATGGGAAATCAGCCCTTTTAAACTGCGCTTGCTCATATAATGCCATCTCGGTCTTCACATCCTCCGTAAGCAAAATTGCAGGCGACGACTTATGCATACATGTGAAAGCCTGCTCACGGCGAGAGTAAGCATCAAGCATTCTCTCTGTCACCTCCTTGACCACAGCGTGGTATAGTTCATCATCTTCCCTGACTTCGCCACAAATATAATACTTCCCGTTAGACTTCAGACATACAATTACATCATGTCCATGAACGCGATAAGCACCTTTTACATCCTTAATGGTGACATCAACACTCTTTCTTACGTGAAAACTATTTAGATTTAATGGTAATTTCATTGATGGGCCTTTTCAAAATCCTTCCATGTTTGGACAAGCCAATGGTATCTGTCTTGAGCAAGTAGTTGTCCCACACTGACAATTTGACGAGCTAAGATATGCATCTTTTTCCTGTTTGCGTCACTGATTTGAGGTACCATTTTGCCTTGGTATTGATAGAAAATAATACCATCATCCATCGTAGTCTTCAATTTATTGCACAATCCGTCGAGAGTCTTGGTATATGCAAGAGCCATCTGTGGCGGTGTGGGGACAACAGATTTCAATACATTTGCCCGTGCACGTGAGATCCACTCTTCGATAGTGTTATCTCCTATTTCTAATGCTATTATTCTAAGCTTTGCCTCCGGCAAATACAAATCGGTATTACTACGAGCCGAAATATAACCATGCTTTACACCAAATTCATCTTCCGCAAACGATACAGACTTTTGCAACAACTCCAAATACTCTTCCTTCAGTCTCTCCAACAGTTCCGGAAAAGTCTTAACGCGTCGCACTTTGCGTCGGCTACCATCTTCCGGCATCCCATTGACTTCCATGGCATCATTTCCACTATTATCGGCTACACGCATAATATTCTATGAAATAGCTCACTTAATTCAGAGCTTAAGGACAATATTATTAAGGCTATTTATTTGTTACAACAAAACAACCCAAATTTAATTCACCATCAACATTACTCTTAAAATAGGGACTGAAAGTATCGGCAAAGTTAGCATTTTTCACATACGGGCGCCAGTGCTCCTCAACCGTAGAAGGTATCATGCTTATTATTTCATAACATACGTCAATCTCCTTTTGCCCATTATATAGGGGTTTTACCAACTTTACAGGAATAACGAATTCAAAGGCTTTAACTTCACCTTCTTCACCATCCTCTTTACTATATGGCGAAATTGACTCATCACTACGAATATTTGACAAATTTTGATATTCCGTTCCATATGAAGCTATAGCCTTAGCAAAGTCTATATTGGAGTTCATCTCATGTTCAAAAGCCTTTATCAACTGCTCATGTCCCTCTTCAGTTTTTAACCAATCCTCGTTTTCTTCTTGGAATTCCCTGAAGAAATTTTCTATAACCTCTGATCTTAAATTACCATGCTCATCAAAGTCAGATACTGAAACTGTTTCTTCAGTCGCACCTTGATTTACTTTTGCACAACCGGTTAATCCCAATAGAACCAAAGACAGCAGCCTAAATATAACCTTATTCATCATATTATTTTTTTGCAAATTTAGATAAAATTTTTCAGATTTCCACCCCATCAAAATAAAAAAGACAAATTTACCACAATCCATATCAATAAATCCCCAATATTTATCACTCATTATTCTCTATGTCGTCCGTCGTTTAGCTTATATGTGATAGCTTGGAGTAGTATAAATGAACATTTTAAGTTTCGAAGTGTCCGTTATGACCACGACTTATAGTAACCCGTACATACACTGCATAGCCATGGGTGTGCGGGGTTAGGTAGACATACACGTGGCGTGCGTTCCCCGCCGATTTACTGCTCAGCGGACAGGGGGGTGATGAACACAGGCGCATTACAAGGCTGTGTAGGTTGTATATGCAGGGATGGTGTCCGTCAGGACACCAACTTATAGTAACCCCGTACACACGCGGCGTAGCCGTGGGTGTGCGGGGTCAGACAGACATACACGTGGCGTGCGTAGCCCGCCGATTTACTGCTCAGCAGACAGGGGCGGTTGATGATCACAGACGTATTACGAGGCTGTATAGGTTGTATATGCAGGGATGGTGTCCGTCAGGACACCAACTTATAGTAACCCCGTACACACGCGGCGTAGCCGTGGGTGTGCGGGGTCAGACAGACATACACGTGGCGTGCGTAGCCCGCCGATTTACTGCTCAGCAGACAGGGGCGGTTGATGATCACAGACGTATTACGAGGCTGTATAGGTTGTATATGCAGGGATGGTGTCCGTCAGGACACCGACTTATAGTAACCCCGTACACACGCGGCGACAGCCGTGGGTGTGCGGGG
>JAMPDX010000001.1:197881-286924 GCA_023665425.1 Muribaculaceae bacterium | reverse complement strand
TCTTTCATTCTGGTGGTGCCACCAGGAATCGAACCGGGGACACAAGGATTTTCAGTCCTTTGCTCTACCAACTGAGCTATGGCACCGTTTGCAAGGGGGAGAGGATTGCCGATATCGTGAGATGTTTTGGCATCGATTTTTAGCGGACTATCGTTTTCCCTTTTGCGATGCAAAGTTACGGCGTTTTTTTGGAATGACCAAATTTTGATGTAATTTTTTTATGCTTTTTTATTTCTTAATGCTTAAATTGGGCGTTAATATACTGATTATCAGAGTTTAATATTTGTTAAATTTTATTTATGTTTTGGATGTAAAATTGATATGTTGGGGATATAAATGGGCAGCGAACAGGGGCAGTTGACCGGTATAAATGAGATGGATAGAGGGGGCAAAGTGCTGTCTGTAGCATAGAATGTTATAGAGTTTGTTTAATGAAAAAAGTGAACTCAGGGGTCGCATTTTCATTAAACAAGCTCTTGGATTTCTCCATCGGGTAGTGTTAAGAAAGGTGTGTTGTCGGCGGCGGAGGATTAAATGTCAACGACTGTGCCTTCCTATCAATAAAAAAGGGTAGGGATTATTTTTCGAATTTTTCTGTTTTGGTTTCGCAGAGTGTGTGAAGCAGGGGTACGAGATGTTTGAAGTGTTCTGTTTGTTGGTGAGCTTCGAGGGCTTCGCTGTTTTCCCAGGTTTCGCAGATCATCATTACTTCTGGTCGTGTGATACTCTGGAAGAAGTCGTATCCTTTGCAACCCTTGTCTTTGAGGGATGCTTCGATAAGTTGGTCAGCTATCATGCGTACTTCTGCATGGTGGCGTTCGCTTACTGTCATAAATACGTTTAGTCGTATCATTTTGTCTATTTTATGTGTTAATGTTAATATGTCTTATAAAACTGAGATATGGCTGTTTTGCAATAAATATGTCATATCATCTATATGTGAAACGTTTATTTATGAAAATAGTTTGTCTAATCACAAAATTAGGGTTATATAAAATTTAACATTTATTAATATTGTGGGCTTTAAACTTTATTCCAACTTATGTGTCAGAAGATATGTAGGCCGGTGTAGTGTGCCTATGCAGATATGAGTTTTCCCGCTCTCTGAAAGAAATTATTAGACCCCTCTCAGAATGAATTAGGCCCTGACAGGAGATTAAGATAAATCTTTTGAAGGGCTTATGTTTTTGAGAAACAGATTATTAGAATGAAGAAGATTTTTCTGACTACGGCCGCTCTCTGCTTGGCAACGGTGTGTTTTGCCAAAGGTACTGTGACCGGATTTATCAAAAACAAAGCTACCGGCGAGCCCATTGACTTTGCCAATGTACAGCTCTTTGATGCCAAGACCGGCAAAGCACTACCAATAGGTGCTAATGCTGATTTGGAAGGCAAGTTTGTTATTACAGATGTGCCTGATGGTTCATATATGTTGAAGGCTACAAATGTGGGAAGTATCGCGCAAGAGCGTCCTGTCACTGTTAAGGGTGGTACGGTGAACGTTGGTGACATCGCATTGGCCGATGATGCAAAGATGCTTCAGGAAGTAGTGGTTACAGGTCAGGCTTCGACCATGAAGTTTGAACTTGACAAGAAGGTGTTTACTGTGGGTAATGATATAACCACCGCCGGTGCTTCAGCAAGTGAGTTGCTGGAGTCAATTCCCTCTGTAGAGGTAGACCAGGATGGCGAGGTGAGTCTGCGTGGTAACAGCTCTGTGACGGTATGGATTAATGGTAAGGAGAGTGGTATGACGGCTGACAACCGTGCACAGATCCTTGAGCAGATACCGGGTGAGACTATTGAGAAGATTGAGGTGATCACCAATCCGTCAGCCAAATACAGCCCGGAGGGAACAGCAGGTATTATCAATATTGTGTTGAAGAAGGACCGTCGTGGCGGCTACTTCGGTAGTGCCGAGATAGGTGCTAATACCAATGGTGGCGCTAATGCCAGTGTCAATATCAATTATAATACCAGTCATTTCGACTCGTACGCTTCGTTGGGTTTCCGCATGCGTCATAGCAAAGGGGGTAGTTTCTCACGTCGCGACTATGAGGATGGTAAATTCCTGTATTCTGATGGTGACAGCCACAATCATGGCAACAACTTGTTCCTGCGCCTTGGTACCACATGGCATATCACAGACAATGATGACCTGTATGCCAATGCTTTTGGTATGCTTGGCCATAACTGGGGCAACTCTCTTACTACCTATACAAGCAATCAGCCCGGCACATGGTTCAATAATAAGAATCTGAACCGCAACAACGGCGATATGCGTGGTGCGCATTTAGAGTTAGGTTATACTCATAAATTCTCTGACACTCACAATATCGACGGTATGGTGGCCTTCAACCACTGGGGTGGTCCTCGCTGGAGCAGCTTCCTGCAGCATCAGGAATGGCATCCGGGTGATTACGTCCCGGGTGATGACATTGCCCCCCTTGCTGAGGAGGATATCATTGAGGAAGTATACCAGGAGCAGTCTTCCCACATGCAAAACAATGGCATTGAGGCCAAGTTGGACTATACTAATCAACTGACAAGTTGGCTGAAGTTGGAAGCCGGTTATAATGGTAATTATTCTCATGAAAATTCGCCTACTGTGACTTGGGAGCGCACAAACGACAACCCGTTAGTGCTTCAGGAGAACCTATGGAACCGCTTCATATACACTAACAATATCACAGCCTTCTATGCCACATTAGGCGGTAAATACAAGGCCTTCAGCTTCAGCGCCGGATTGCGCGCCGAGGCATGGCAGATACGCGCCAAGAGTCTTGAGTACGGCCAGACAGAGGCTGATGTAGAGCCGTATAAGCGCAACAGCTTTGCACTGTTCCCCTCCGCTTTCTTGTCATGGTCTTTGCCTCACGACAATGAGGTGCAGATTAACTATACTCGACGTATACGCCGCCCATGGGGAGCTCAGCTCAACACCTTTAAGAATATCTCAAACCCTACAAATATATCTATGGGTAATGACCAGTTGCAGCCCACATATTCCAATGCATTTGAGCTCAACTACATCAAGTCATTCACCGAACACATCCTCTCGATGTCAGCCTTTCTACGCACTAGCACTGATAATATCAACCACATCAGCTATATAGAAAATGGCATCATGTATACCACACATGCCAATGCAGGCAATCAGACAGATGCCGGTGTGGAATTAGTGGCCAAGAACAATCTATTTAACAACATATTGAGTCTTACTACCACTGCCAACCTTTATAATAATCATGTGAGCGCGTGGACCCTTGATTTCCTGACACCTACCGGCACAGTTGCCACTGTCACCGGGGACAAGCGTAACTCATTCGCATGGGATATCCGCTGCATGGCGCAGGTGCGCCTGCCGTGGGATATTGGTTTCCAGGTGACCGGCCGTTACAATTCCAAGCGTCTAAATGCTCAGGGTGAGCGTGGCGCCGGATGGGGTGTTGACCTCGGTTTGCGTAAGAATCTGGGCAACTGGACTTTCTCCATCAACTGTCGTGACCTCTTCAATTCTCGTAAGATGCACTCTTATACATATGGCATTGCAGAAGACATTAATGGTCATAAACTCAACTATACCCAGGAGGATAAACGTTGGCGTTCAGGACGTCAAATCAACATTACTGTCAAGTTCTCCTTCGGAAATATGCGCAGCAAGCTGAGCAAGCAGCAGATGATGCAGCAGGGTGAAGTGATGGATAGTTCCGGCTACGGCTCAGGGATGATGGAATAATATGATATGTGCATGAATTATTCATGTTAACTAATTGATAGTCAAATTATAAGTAAACCTCGGGTACTCATCCGGGGTTTAAGAGCTTTTTAATAGAATAAAGAATGAAGAGATTCAAAACCATAATAATATCCCTGTTGCTGACATTATTTGTATTGCCAGGCTATGCTTTGGAAAAGGCTCCGAAAAGGGAGTTCCGTGGGGCATGGATTCAGGTGATAGGTCAGTCACAATGGATGAATAAGACTCCGGCTCAGCAAAGAGAGTATCTTACACAATTGCTTGACAAATTGCAAGAGGCCGGTTGCAACGCGCTGATATTCCAGATACGCCCCACCGCCGACGCTCTGTATAAATCAGACATAGAGCCATGGAGTAAGTGGCTTACCGGCAAAAGAGGGAAAGCTCCGTCAGAAGACTGGGACCCGCTTCAGTTTGCCATCGATGAGGCCCACAAACGAGGCATGGAGTTGCACGCCTGGCTAAACCCATACCGTGTTACCTCTGATGCCAAAGAGGTGCTTCCACCAGACCACCTTTACAATCTGCACAAAGAACGCTTTTTCCGTTTTGACAACAAAATCTTTTTTGATCCCGCATATCAAGAAAATCGCGACTACATCAGCACTGTGATAGCAGATATCGTGAGCCGTTATGATGTTGACGCTATACACCTTGATGACTACTTTTACCCGTATCCGGCAGCTAACGGGGCAAAGTTTGACGGAGATGCCACCAGCTATGCCAAGTTTGGTAAAGGGATGAATAAGGCTGATTGGCGCCGTCAAAATGTAGACAAGCTCATAGAGCAGTTGCATCGCACCATCAAGGATATCAAACCATGGGTGCAATTTGGCATTAGTCCGTTTGGTATCTGGCGCAACAAGCGTACTGACCCGAGGGGTAGTGACAGTGGTGGTCTGCAAAACTATGATGACTTGTATGCCGATGTCATCTTGTGGGCCGAAAATGGCTGGATAGACTACCTTATCCCACAGCTATATTGGTCTCTTGACAAGAAAGTAGCCCCCTCGCGTCATTTAGCCCACTGGTGGAATGATAATGTGCCGGAATCCTGCTTGTTGTATATAGGTCAAAACACACAAGGTACGATGGATACACCCACTGCCTCGTCAAAGAATGAACTCGAAGCCAAGATAGATTTGTCACGTCGTCTTAATAATGTTGATGGCAACGCATGGTATCACGGCTATTGGGTAGCAGACAATTACAAGGGGGTTAAAGATATGTTGGCTTCTGAACACCAACGCACTTTAGCTTTACCCCCTATTTATAGCCGAGATGGAGAAAAGCCTGCCAAAGTCACCGGCGTGCGTGCCGAAAAGAGTGACAATGGCATGATGGTGACATGGGATTTGCCCAAGAATTTCCATGGCTACGGTGCAGAAGCAGCCCTCAATGAGGGGAAAGATACTGATGTAGTAAAGTTTGCCGTCTATGAGTTCTTCAAAGATGAGACAATAGATTTGAATGACCCCGAGGCAATAATCGCTATAACACCTATGCATTCTGTAAAACTTGATAGTGCCGAGCCCGGTGCCACCTTCATTGTCACAGCCATAGACCGTATGGGGAGGGAATCGGAAGCCTCTTCAAAACTAATTGTAAAATAAATTTTGCACGTATATAATCGAGTAGGAGGTGAACACTAATTGATGTGTTCACCTCTTTCGTGTTCACTTGTCCTCTCACACCACCGTACAAGCGGTTCCGCATAGGGCGGTTCCGTGCTTTACCGACTTTGTTTATTCTCGACTCGGTGTCTCGCGTTGTCTTGGCGCAATTAAGGTGTCGTCACTTCTACCTATTGTCGGTTTCCGACCTATCGTCCGGCAGTTAGCTCCTCTTCGGACATCTGACTATTAAAGACCTTTAACCAAACCATCAGTTACTGCTTGACCGCACGGTTCAGTCCTTCCCAAATCAACCCGTGGTTCGGTACTATGACCTCTGCTGACTTCTCACGGCAAGCTTTACTCCGCAGTTTTGAGTAATTGGGTCGCCACTGCGTCCGTGAGACCTCCCCGATTAAGAGCATAATCTTTCACACTTATACCTGCTTGATTTACGCCACTGGTTCCGAATAGCTATCGGGCTTTGACTTCTTTAGCAGTCTTACCCACGAGCAAACGCCTTGGTATCAAGTTTCTGTACGTCAGGCCAGTGCTTTGCCGCCGACTTCCTTCACACCCAATGTCGCCATTGGCAGCTTGTCTTTGGCTGTACACTTGCCGCTATTAGGCCGCGTTAGGGACTTGCACCCATTAGATTATGCCCATGTCGGGCGAACTAAAAGAAATCTGCTGCTGGTTCAATCCCTGCAGCAGATTTTTCTATTAATATTGTTTAAAAACTGTAAAAGATTGTGTAGATTAAAAAAGTTCGTATATTTGCAGTCATAACCATAAACAGTATCAAATCATGAAAAGAATCATTCTTTTATTAGCCTGTATGGTGGCACTACTCACAGGCTGTACTCAAGTCCCAATGGTCAAGAGACAGGCTCTATCCCCGAGGAATATGATGAGTCTGTTTTAAAGGAAAATGAACCCAGTGTATCCAAATATAAGTTTGTAAATCTTTGGTTTGTCAGTGACATTAAACCTAAATATTAAATCAATATAACATGAAAACATTGCTAAGATTAGTTGTAGTACTGCTGATGGTTACAGTTATAAGTTCATGCTCTCAAGATGAGCCAACTATTGAGCAAAAGGCTGAGCCATTCAAAAAAATGATCATCGATAAAGGTGAAGCTACATACAAGAGGGTTAATCTGGCCTATTTCCAAAAAGACCCGGACCATACAAATAATCAGTGGGAAGAAGTAAATTTATCACACTTATCCGGATTTGAGCCGGATTTACCGGTGCAAATATATGTAAAAGATGGATGTTCTTGGGCTCCATCTAAACTATCTAAATTTCCCGGTTCAGATCTTCTAATGACATCGTGGGGGCTTTATTGTGATTTAACAGGAAAACATTATACTGTGTATATTTCAACTCCAATTGAGTTAAGTGAAGATAACACACAAGTAATAATAACTGGACATAATTGCGAAATATTGGGAAGTTCTGCAAATGGATTTACTATCCAATGTTCAGGTAATTATTGGTATGGCGAAGACTGGAAGATAGGAGAAGATAAAGAAATATATACTTACGAGAAGATAGACACACAGAATTTTAAGTTTGATGAATATCTGTGCTTTAACACAGAGAGAGAGGTTGTAATAGGGTTAGTGTCAATCATGCGTGATTACTTTGGCAATGAATTTAACCTTAATGATTACAGCAACGGTATCAACAGATATAATAATTCCATTGTCAACTTCGATTTGATATTAGAGCGCCTCTTAAAGAATTTTCCCAAAGAATAATTTCAGATTAAATTGCTGATTGGTTGAAGCGCGGAGCGCTTGCACTATTGTAACCCCACGAAGCTCGAGCTTGTTGCTCTCGCATATCGTGGGGTTAAATTAGTGCAAGCGCTCCGCGCTTACTCATTTATCGGATTGGTTGTGCCCTCCACAGGTGGCAAGCCCTATATTGGCAACCTTCGCACCGACAGACTTTGTCTGCGAAGATAATGTTAGCGAGCTATGCTTCCGAGGAAGGTGCCTTCGTACTTGCCGGCTACCTTGAATTCGATTTCGCAGGTAGTCATCTGTGAATTGGTGGGATGCATCTCTATCTCATCGAATGTGAAGTTGGGGAAGGGTGTGGCGTTCTGACCGATGCCCACAACAGGTACTATATTCTTGGCTTCAATCTTGTAGCCATCCTCGCGGTCGCCAGAGAGGGGGAGATTAGTGAGTTGTATTATCTCCAGAGTCATAGGCATCTCTTCGGCAAAGCGGATGTTGTGCATTGTGATGGTGGCTGTCTTGGCACCCAGGTTTACATTAACACCGCATACAGGTGTGGTAGTAGTGTATGTCTTGTCTGCGCCATTCTTGTCCTTGTATTTTGTGACGAGAGAACCGCCATAGTAAGCAGTCTTGGGGAAAGCGCGCACTGAGTATTTGTTGTCTACATTGAATGCCAATGTCATCAGTGCATGTCCAAGAGGCTTGGGATTCAATCCTATGACCTGTTCGCCGGTGTAGTAGTAATAATTTTGGACGAAGGTGCCAATAAATCGGGAGATAATGCTGCCTCCATCTGCAGTAAACTCATTGTTTATGTTAAACACAAAGTTATAACCACCTGTTGTGGGGTCAACGCCGGGATTGAGTTTGGGTGTAGTGAATTTCACAGTGGGGAGCTGCGGAATATTAATACCGGCTGCGCCCAGAGTCCATTTGTTATCACCGGTGTAGAGGGTGTATGTGTATGTGGGCTGTTCTGTGAGTATGACCTGTGAGTCATCGGTGGCGTTAAGTGGTATGATGCAAGTAGGCATTTCTACCTTGTACTGCAGAGTGTTCTGCGGCTGTTTGGGTTCATCTTGGCAGCTACTGAGCGTTAGCAGCGCTACTGCCATGGGTAATAAGAATTTCTTCATGTCTATTTAATTTTATTTATGTAAGTGTCTATTCTATTTAAATTAAACTTTAGGTGGCTATGCTCATTTGTATTTAGAGACCTTTGTCCCGGCAACTTTTTGGCATCTTTTGCCAAGTCTCATCAGTCGTTATGCCTGCACATAACTCTTTCTTCAACTTGCAAAATCTGCTCAAAAATTCGCTCGGCATAAAGTTCAATTTAAATTGAGCAGCCACTTATCAGCTGAAATTTACTCTGAGAGTCACTCCGCACGTTGCCGGCAGACCTCGTTGCAAGAATTGGTGCGAAATGCTCATAAAGTAGAAAGTAGAGTATTTAGTATCTGTAATATTACGTCCCCAAAATTGGAGGCTCCAGCGGGGGTGTGCTAAGGTTAGCGATGCTCCCATAAGAGCATAGAATGGCTGCTTTAGAGTGTTGGACTCATCCCAATAAATTTGTCCGGTGCCTTTAACATTTGCCTCGAGGCAAACGCTGTGACAGAATGAGAAGGGGAGGTCTATAGTGTAGGCCGCTGAAGCATAGAGTGTATGAGTAGGGGAGTAGGGCACATATTTACCGGCAAAATCGGCCTTACCGTTGTAGAACTCATGAAATTTGGCATGTGTGAAGCCATAGCTGAGATGCAGTTGGAGCGGGGAGAAAGGTATGGAAAACGCTGACAGCTCAAGGCCCCAGGAGCGGGTCTTGCCGGCATTGGTCATGATGCGGCCGGTGGTGTTACCCTCCGGAAAGACTGTGAGCTGCTGGTCACGGCAATCGATATAAAAGATGTTGGCCTCACCTCCCCAACGGGTATCAGGTGTATTGAGACGTGCGCCCAACTCATAGTTCCAACTCTTTTCCGGCTTATAGCTCACGATATCATCAACGTCATATTGCATCCCGACGCCTAACATCTGCATGAGTCGTTGCTGGAGCACGTCGCTGAACATCTGCGTGTTAAATCCTCCGGCCTTGTAGCCCTTTGCTACAGAGGCATATATTGACCCCTCGACAGCCGGGGAGTCCAAAAGATAGCTTACCCCGAATTTGGGCAAGACCTCAAGAAATGATTTGGAGATATGTCCGCGATCATCTATTTCCACCGGCACAACGCGGTAGGGTATATATGTGTCTTCGCCTACCTTTTCAAGTATGGTGTATGATGATTTGAGATGGCTGTGATAGTTAAGAGTAGCGTGCTCCCAGTCGAGTCTGATACCGGCTGAGAGGGTCCATGCACCTAAACTCACCTCGCTGCGATGATAGAGAGCCAACCCCATATCCGGGTAAATAAAATTTGAGTTGAGCGGGAAGGTACGCTCGTTCCACCTTATTGGATAATAAGGATTTATATCGTTGCGGTGATACTCTATGAGCTGCTCAATACCATAATCTTTGAATGTCACCGGCGCATCCATGTGTGTACGCTTATAGAAGCCGAACAGGCCGGCGAGCCAACTATATATACCGGAGTCGGGTTTGCTTTTCACCACAAAGTCTTGAGTGATGGCATTCTCGCGGCGTGCTTGAAAGAGGGTGAAATAGTCTAATGGCAGGAAATCCTGGTCCAAATGCATTGCGTCATTTATATATTGCCATGAGGTGATTGAGGACAGTATCACTGATGGAGTCTGATATTGCACAGTCAATCCATCGCTTATAAATGTACGTTTATACGAGCAGGTGTCGAGATAAGCGATCTGACCGGTCTCGATAAACTCATATGGGTATCCGCCTTGATTTACACGTGAGGCAGAAAAGGTATTGAGCAGCGAGAGCGCCGATGAAGGATGCCATTCAGCTTTCAGGCGAGCTGAGTAGTCGTGGCCGTTATCACATTTCTTGCCGGTGGCCAGGTTGGTGAAGAAACCGTCAGTGCTGCCTCCGCCCAAATTGAGTGACAGGCCAAACTTGTCAGAAAACTTTTGATATGCACCGGCAGAGAGGTGCCATGTGTTGCCGGAGCCGTAGGTGGCGCCGGCTCTCACCCCCTGATAGCGAAGCGGTGACAGGGTAGTAATATCTATCAAGCCGGCCATGGTGTTGCGGCCATACAGGGTGGATTGGGGGCCACGGAGCATACGTATGTATGTGATATCATCGATATCGAAGTCGTAAGCATCCTTGTTCATTATGGGCACATTGTCCACTACCAGCCCGATGGCCGGCTGATCAATGCGCGCACCCAAACCTCTCACATAAATTGAGGATGTCATGCGAGAGCCATAGTCCGGCACATAGAAGTTGGGGATAATGTCAGCTGCATCGCGCACTGATAGGATGTCGAGCTTCTCAATGGTCTGTTCGTTGATAGTGGACACAGCAGTGGGCTCACCGGTAGAATTGTCATTTTTTATAGCAAAAACAGTGATTTCAGGCAGATAGACAGTGTCAGAGAGGGCCTCAGTACTATTTTGTATACTGACAGTACCGGATGCGAATGAGCATCCAGCCTCCCCTTCAGCAGGATAAAGGAGTGCTCCGGAAGCTAAGGCGCAACCCATGATAATATGTCTGATATCAAGCCAATTCATATTGCAAAATTAATATTTCATCGCGAAGTGTACAATACCCAAATATTGTGATTTTGCAAGTAGGTAGGCACAATTATGGGGGATACAAACACATCCTTAAGTTTTGTCTTAAGAATGGTTGCCAAAGTGTTGATATTTTGGCGATATCATCTCATTGTATACATTATATACGCAGGGATGGTGTCCGCATGGACACCGATTTACAGTAATTGCGATTGCATTAATATACTTCTCTATCAAAGATAGAGGAAATAAGTACTAATCTGCTGAAGATAGTCATTTCAACAAGAAACCGTCGCACCCGTTGAAGAGGAAATTATTTATCCGGAAGCTGAAATACCAGCTGCTGAATTACCGGTGTAGTAGGTATGAATAGAAAGGTCATCTCGCGAGGGCGGGATGACCTTTTTGAATACGGATACTTAGTCCGTTTGTGTTGTATCCTGTAAGCTGTCTGAGGATTACTTCTTAGCAATCTTCTTGTAGCCGTACTGAGCTGAGGCACCGAGTTGCTCTTCAATGCGGAGCAGCTGGTTGTATTTGGCCATACGGTCAGAGCGAGAAGCAGAACCGGTCTTGATCTGGCCGGCGTTAGTAGCTACTGCTATGTCGGCGATAGTGGCATCCTCAGTCTCACCTGAACGGTGTGAAATAACTGCTGTGTAGCCATTGCGCTGTGCCATCTCTACGGCGCGGAGAGTCTCTGTAAGGGTACCAATTTGGTTAACCTTAACAAGGATAGAGTTAGCACATCCTTCGGCGATACCGCGCTCCAGATATTTCACGTTTGTAACGAACAAGTCGTCACCTACCAGCTGACAACGGTCGCCAATCATGTCAGTAAGGATCTTCCAGCCTTCCCAGTCATTCTCAGCCATACCATCCTCGATCGAGTCGATGGGATACTCGTCGATGAGCTTCCTGAGGTATTCAGCTTGCTGATGGCTTGTATAAATGGGGCCATCTTCTTGCTTCCAAGTGTAGTCATACTTGCCATCCTTGTAGAACTCGGAAGATGCGCAGTCCAGACCTATAGTCACATCCTTACCGGGCTCGTAGCCGGCCTTCTTGATAGCCTCCATTATGACATTGAGTGCATCCTCGGTGCCATCGAGTGCGGGAGCGAAGCCACCTTCGTCACCTACAGCTGTAGAGAGACCGCGAGCTTTGAGCACGCTCTTGAGGTTGTGGAATACCTCTGTGCCCATGCGGATACCCTCATGGTAGCAGCAAGCGCCTACGGGGCGAATCATGAATTCCTGGAATGCGATGGGAGCGTCTGAGTGAGCGCCACCATTGATGATGTTCATCATAGGCACGGGGAGTACGTATGAGTTGACACCACCGATATATTTGTAGAGGGGCTCGTCGAGATAGTCAGCAGCAGCCTTAGCTACAGCCAGAGATACTCCGAGGATGGCATTTGCACCGAGGTTGCTCTTAGTGTCTGTGCCATCGAGAGCTATCATCTTTTCGTCTACGGCAATCTGGTCTAATGCGCTCATGCCGATGAGGGCGTCAGCGATAGGGCCATTAACGTTAGCCACAGCTTTGAGTACACCTTTACCCATGTAGCGCTTGGGGTCACCGTCGCGGAGCTCAAGAGCCTCATTTACACCTGTTGACGCACCTGAGGGCACTGCTGCACGACCGAAGGCGCCGCTTTCAAGTGTTACATCTACTTCTACTGTGGGATTACCGCGTGAGTCAAGGACCTCACGACCAATGATTTTTGCAATCTTCATAACTAAATTTCTATCTTATATAGTGTTTTTGTAATATTCTATAGTAACTTTGAAACTATTACTGTATGTTCTGTATCGTTGGAACCATCTACACTTCAATTCGGGCACAAAATTACAAAATTCTTTTCATTTACACAATTTTTAAGAACTCTAATTTTCCCGACTCTATTTATATAATGTCTATTTCACTTTTTTGTTCTGAGGATAAGCCAACTTTTAACACACATTAAATGTTTATACGTAAAAACATATGTTATGAAGACTGTTAGACGAATTTTATGTGTAGCCTTGTTAGTCGCGCTGAGTGTGCCCGCTGTAAAAGCACAGTATTATCAAGCTATAAATCAGGCAACCAATATGATACAGAATGCCGTGATAGGAGGTTTTAATTATCGCGGTATGGTGGATGCATCATATACCACAGGCGTGGGAACTAATGGCTGCAGCTCTCTGGAGTTCAGCACGACCCAAGGTTTCAAATATGCCAACTGGTTTTATATGGGCGTAGGTGCGGGTGTCAACGTTATGTTTGCCGGCGAAGGAGATAATGACCATACATATAACCCCGGCTCATGGGGTAATGGTTATGACCCTTATAGAGGAGTGCATGACACCGGTGTGATTATCCCGCTCTTCACAGATTTCCGCTTCTATATCGGCAATGAGCAAGATGTGACCTTCTATATTGGCGCCAAGGTAGGAGCAGCCTTCCTTATTGGCAAGGACTATCTGCGCACCCCCGACGGGTACCTTGACAACAGCGAGGGTTTTTATTTCAAACCTACCATAGGTTGCCGTGTACCCTTGAGCAGCTCTAATCCAAAATATGCTATCAACTTCGGTGTAAGTTATCAGCTCATTACAAATAGTTATTGGAATTGGGGCGGCTACTATAATAACACTTCCGTCAATTCAATTGGCGCCACAATAGGCTTTGAGTGGTAAGTCCCTTTATATCTCGCTATGCTTTTGAGGGAGTCTTTTCCAGTCGCAGTTTGATGAAGATGTGTTGCATTTGTTGCCACAGCCATTTGTATATTATTGCGACAACCGGGATGAGCACAGCATAAGAAATCAGCATTGTTGTTAGTGTGAACCTGTTAGAGTATTGCAGGAATACGGCTCGCAACAAAGGATGAGCCGCGAATATATAGGGACTCATCTTGCCTATCCAAATCCATATATTACGCCATACGGGTATTTTATTGGAGAGCGTGGCAAGAGCAAGTATAACGCCCACAGCCGCTATAACTGACCATTGCCAGCTATAGGCATTAAATGTGGAGGGTATAAATGAAATTATGGCGACCATCAGCAGCACACCATACACCCATTTATTGGACGTATGGTGACGACTATACCATATACCAACGGCAAACACCGGTATCCAGCTGATGCAATTATGTCGCAGCCATTCTGTATGTGCTACAAGGTATTGTGGTACAATACATAATATGGCTGCTATCAGCAATATGATGTCTGCTCTCTTTCTGAAGAGTAATGCATATACCACATAGAGTTGGAGTGTAAGTCCGAAATACCAGTATACGCCCGGCTCAGGTTGTGGAGATGGATAAGTAAGATTTGAAAGAAGTGTTTGAGTAGCAACAGATAAGCCTATCAGGTCAAGCGGGTTAGTGGCAAAATGCCATGTAAGCCAAAGTCTATATAAAAGATACAAAATCGTGCCCGGCAGCATTAGCAAGAAGAGCTTTTTATAGTTCGCCATCAGAAATTTGGGGATGGAGAATGTAGAGGCGCTCAGCGTATTTTGTTCATATTTCTTGACAAGGCCATAGCCTGATAAAAACATAAATACCGGCACACCATACCAGCCAAAGAATGACAAAATATCGTATAGACTCTTGATGGACAACTCATCTATGCCCAATATCTTATTGACATTACTATAATTAAATGCAAATTCGTTCTCGCGAGTAATACCCCCTATCAAATGGCATAAATTATGCATAGCAATAATCAAAATTGCCAAGCCACGCATTATGTAAGAGGTATCTCTTGGTATATCTAAATTAATCTGTTTCATGCTTGCCGTATTGCGTTTTTTTGCGATATGCAATTTTAAAAATCCCCGCCAAATTGTAGAAGAGGGTCAATATATAAATTCCAGTTTCGCAATTATGTAAAACGTTAACAAATCAGTGTCCTTACGGACACTCTTAACCATAACATATTCAATTGGATACTACTTGCGAGCCTTGAATATAAGATCAAATAAGAGGAGAAGCACTAATTTTTATATTGGTGTTCTCCTCTTACTTAGTCAATCAGATGCTTAAACCCAAAAGTGGGTTTTGTTTATTAAAGTTTATTGCTCTTTGCACGCTTGGCATCGCAATACAGATAGACGATGAGCAATGCGTACATTATCACACCAAGACCCTGCTGGAAATTAACACCGGCCTGCTCAGAACCCATGAAGTGTGTGGGGTTGCAGGCGTTAAGGAAGCCGGCAAAGCCTGTAGTGGCTGCGGGGTCTTTGAAGAATGCTGTCAGTGCAGCAAACACACCGAACAGGGCACCACCGGCGATAAGACCGGAAGCAAGCAGTGTACCACGGTCTTGGCGTGCATCACTCACTTCTTTCTTCTTTGAGCTGTGAGCCACGAACCATGAGATGGCACCGCCCACGAGCATCGGTGTATTGAGCTGCAACGGAATGAACATACCCAGACAGAATGCGAGTGTAGGCACTCCGAGCCAGTTGAGGATAAGGGCCAGTATAGCACCTACCATGTACAGAATCCAGGGGGTATCGCCACCCATCATCAGGGGATCAATTACGGCAGCCATGGCATTAGCCTGCGGAGCTACCAGAGCATTGTCGCCCTCAAATCCGTATACCTGATTGAGTACCATAATTACGCCACCTACGGTAGCTGCAGAGACGAGTGTGCCAAGGAATTTCCAGCTCTCTTGTTTGCGAGGAGTAGAACCGAGCCAGTAGCCCACTTTCAGGTCGGTGACGAAACCTCCGGCCATAGACAATGCAGTACATACCACACCGCCGATTACCATTGATGCTACAATACCTGATGTGCCGCTAAGGCCAATACCTACGAAGATGGCGGATGCGATGATCAGGGTCATAAGTGTCATACCACTCACAGGGTTTGACCCCACAATAGCAATTGCATTGGCCGCCACGGTAGTAAACAGGAATGCGATGATAAGCACTACAACCCAGGCTATAACTGCCTGCCACCATGTGTCAATAACGCCGAACAGGAAGAACAAGAGTACTGCGATGCAAGCCAAAGCTATAAACATCACAATGTGCTTCATTGAGATATCGTTTTGCCAACGTATGGGCTTTGTGGTTGACACATTGCCTTTGAGCTCGCGGCCGGCAAGGCCCACAGCAGCCTTGATGATACCCCATGAATTGATGATACCAATGACACCTGCCATTGCTATACCACCGATACCGATGTTACGCACACCGAAGGATGAGTCTTTAAAGAGCTCCTCGGGAGCCATCATTTGCATTGCCTCAGAGCCGTAAGTGCCTAAAAGTGGTATTACTATCCACCAAACGAAGATGGAGCCGGCGAAAATGACGAATGCATATTTAAGACCTACAATATATCCCAAGCCGAGCACTGCGGCACCGGTGTTGCATGAGAAGACGAGTTTGGTCTTCTCTACCACTGTCTGGCCGATAGAGCTTGCTGTTGATGTGATAGTCTCTGCCCACAGTCCGAAAGTGGCTATGATATAGTCATACAGACCACCGATGAGAGATGCTATTACAAGTGTTTTGGCTTGGCCTCCGGAGCTCTTTGCAGCATTGCTGGAGATGAGCACCTGGGTGGTAGCTGTTGCTTCGGGGAAGGGATACTTGCCATGCATATCCTTCACAAAGTATCTGCGGAAGGGTATGAAGAAGAGTATACCCAAGACACCACCGAGAAGAGAGCTGAGGAATATCTGCAAGAAGTTAACAGAAATTTCCGGATACTTGCTCTGTAAGATGTACAAAGCCGGCAAGGTAAAGATAGCACCGGCCACGATAACGCCGGAACATGCACCGATACTCTGGATTATGACATTTTGGCCAAGGGCGCTGTCCTTCTTTAAGGCGCCGCTGAGACCCACTGCGATAATAGAAATGGGGATTGCGGCTTCAAACACTTGTCCAACTTTAAGCCCGAGGTATGCGGCTGCTGCACTGAAGATTATTGCCATCAGCAGGCCTACACCTACGGAGTACACCGTCACCTCTTTTTGCGGTTTGGTGGGATGTAGCACCGGAGTATATTGCTCATCGGCAGCCAACTCGCGAAATGCATTTTCCGGAATTCCGGTAGATGTCACAAGATTCTCAGGTGAGGCTTCTCCCTGCTTTGGAATAGCTTCTGACATCTGCTTGTTGTTTTTGCTCATATATTTAAGGTATTAGTTAGATACATTAGGTCATTGCGAGAGTAGGGCAGTGGTACCCCTGTGTGATGCAAATATCACAAACCGCATTAAAATCGGACACCGACATATTGCAGTATAATCCTAATTTGTTGCGAAATTACTAAAATTTCACGAATTGCCGAAATATCAACCATAAAAAATATAAAATCCCTTAATCTTTATTTATCGCGTAGTTGTTTAACAATAAAAACAGAATAGTTATGAAGGGCACAAGTACACATATAAAATATCTCTCTACGGGCATTATGCCATTGGTAACAATCGTATTGGCAATACTGATAATTTTGGCTTTTATCTTTGTGAGTAGCAATTGGGCAACCTCTTTAATATACTGCGGTATTTTGGCTGTGACACTATCCGGAGCATACCTTGTGAGCCATGGGTATTTCGATAAGCTTGTACGCACTCACATCAAGTATAAGACAAGTCATGCAGACAAATATCCATGGGGTGAGATGGACAGCGAAGCTGCGCAGCTGCAATCGGTTGATGCTAAAGCAGCACTTTATGGTTTGGAGCTTCTAAAGCAGGATGTCAAGGAGTTTGATGCTAATAGTGATTTTGATAATGAGCCATATACTTACACCTATCAGGGGGGATTCTTCCAAGTGCGATGTATAGAAGATAATGTGGTGAGGATATTCTTCCCGAAGATATTCACCACGTCGGTCTTGATGCAAGATATGGTATGTCGCTCTATTAATCGTATCAACTCCTCTTACGCATTGTGCAAACTTGTGGCTGCAGCCAACACCCAGACAATGTCAGTAGATGTGCATGGGTTTGCTGACTTTCCATATCAGGGAGAGCATGACTCGAGAGTCAAATTACTGAAGGATGTCATGGCAGTATTGTTTGATATGCAGCGTTCATTGCTCGTATCTATGGCGGTGAGTGAGACACTCGAACAAGACCCCGAGGCACCCGAGCCGGATGAATTTTCAACCTCTTATAAGGATATATCCCTTAATTAATTAGATTGTTAACTCCTTATTTGACAAAACCTTAGGTACTCAATACCTGTCTACAAATGAGTAATTACATTCATATATGCCGGCCCGGGGGTTGACAAAGTCAAAAAAAAATGTTAACTTTGCGTGTTTAAAAGCGCCTGATAGGGGAGTGTCAAGTTTCCCTTTCAGCACATAAGATAGACTTAATATGTATAGGAATACGACATGTGGAGAGCTTCGTCTCTCTAACGTTGGCGAAGAAGTTACTATTGCCGGCTGGGTGCAGCGAGTGCGTAAGCTTGGCGGTATGATTTTTGTAGATGTGAGAGACCGCTATGGACTCACCCAGGTAGTGTTTAACAATGATGTTAATCAAGAACTGTGCGAGCAGGCTGCCGCGCTGGGTAGAGAGTATGTAGTGCAGATTTCCGGAAAGGTAGAGGAGCGTCAGTCAAAAAATCCGAAGTTGCCTACAGGTGAAGTAGAGCTTATAGCTTTGACACTGAAGGTGCTGAATAAGAGCGAAGTACCTCCCTTCACAATTGAAGATAACACAGACGGTGGCGATGACTTACGTATGAAGTATCGTTATTTGGACCTTCGACGTCCAAGTGTAAGAGCCAATCTGGAGCTGCGTCATCGCATGGCTTTTGAGATACGCCGCTATCTTGATGCCAACGGCTTCTTGGAGATAGAAACTCCTGTGCTCGTTAAGTCTACGCCCGAGGGTGCTCGTGACTTTGTAGTCCCCTCACGCATGAATCCCGGTGAGTTCTACGCGCTGCCACAGAGCCCGCAATTATTCAAGCAGCTGCTCATGGTCAGCGGTTTCGACAGATATTTCCAGCTGGCCAAGTGCTTCCGCGATGAAGACCTTCGTGCAGACCGTCAGCCGGAATTTACACAGGTTGACTGCGAGATGAGTTTCGTTGAGCAGGAGGATGTCATACAGATGTTTGAAGGCCTGGTAAAGCATATCTTCAAATACGTCAAGGATATAGACTTCGTAGAGCCCTTCCCGCGCATGACTTGGGCCGATGCTATGAAGTATTATGGTTCGGACAAGCCGGATATACGTTTCGGCATGAAGTTTGTTGAGCTTACAGACCTGGTGAAGGGCAAAGGCTTTGCCGTGATGGATGACGCCGAGTTGACAGTTGGTATTTGTGTGTCCGGGTGCGCCGGTTACACCCGCAAGCAGACAGATGAACTCACAGACTTTGTGAAGCGTCCGCAGGTAGGTGCTAAAGGTCTTGTTTGGGTAAAGATAGCAGAGGACGGCTCTATCAAGAGCAGTGTTGGCAAATTCTTTACCGAAGAGCAACTCCGTGAGTGGGCTGACCGTATGAATGCAAAAAATGGTGACCTGTTGCTCATCATGAGCGGCCCGGCAATGAAGACTCGCAAACAATTATGCGAGCTGCGTCTGGAGATGGGCCGCCGTCTCGATTTGCGTCCCAAGAATGTGTTTGCACCCCTGTGGGTGGTTGACTTCCCCCTGTTTGAATGGGATGAGGAGACCCAGCGTTACTATGCCATGCACCATCCCTTCACCTCCCCAAATCCCGAGGATATCCCGTTGCTGCATTCTGATACCGGCAAAGTGCGTGCCACAGCATACGATATCGTAGTCAACGGCACAGAGTTGGGTGGAGGATCAATACGTATTCATGACAGCGAGCTGCAAGACACCATGTTTGAGCTATTGGGCTTTACACCCGAGAAGGCCAAAGAGCAGTTTGGCTTCTTGATGAATGCATTCAAATATGGCGCACCACCTCACGGTGGCTTGGCTCTCGGCTTTGATCGCTTTGTCTCCATGCTTGCCGAGCTCGACTCTATCCGCGATACCATCGCCTTCCCGAAGAACAATTCCGGCCGCGATGTGATGAATGAATCTCCATCTCCCCTGGATCCGGCGCAGCTCGAAGAGCTAAATCTCCGTCTCGAATTACCGGAAAAGAAGTAAGAGC
The DNA here is from genome assembly GCA_023665425.1 of Muribaculaceae bacterium. Taxonomy (GTDB): domain Bacteria; phylum Bacteroidota; class Bacteroidia; order Bacteroidales; family Muribaculaceae; genus Lepagella. The sequence goes on along the minus strand of JAMPDX010000001.1, from coordinate 267,017 downwards.
TAATAAAACTGAAGTAAGAGCTTAAAATCTAATGACGACAGTTGCAGACATATCCTCCGTAATAGAGGAATTTGCTCCCCGCAGACTGCAGGAGGCATACGATAATGCCGGCTTGCAGATGGGGGACCCTAACCAGTCAGTAAGTGGCGTATTGCTATGTCTCGATGTCAATCTTGATATCCTGCATGAGGCTCAAAAGCGTGGCTGCAATTTGATAGTAAGCCATCATCCTTTGCTCTTTGGCGGCATGAAGCATATCACACCGTGTGATGAGCGTGGGCGTGTCATCATGGAGGCCATCCGTTCCGGTATTGCCATTTATGCAGCACACACTAATCTTGACCGCACATGCGAGGGTGTCAGCTATGAGATAGCTCGCTCTCTGCAATTAACGGATATGAGTGTTCTCTCACCGGACCATCAAGACAATAATATCGGATTGGGTATACTCGGCTCAGTGACACCAATACCGGCACTTGCATTCCTGCGCCACGTAAAAGAAACATTCAAAGTCGAGTCGCTTCGATATTCCCGCAATATGCCCAAACTCACAGTGAGAAGGGTAGCGGTATGCGGCGGCGCAGGGGCCTCATTTATAAAGGATGCCGTGAGTCAAGGTGCTGATGTAATAGTCACCGGTGATGTCAAATATCATGACTTTACAAACTTTGCCGGTCAGATACTCATAGCTGATATCGGCCACTTTGAGAGCGAAGTCTGCACCAAAAAGATTTTTGCCCGCATACTCAGAGACAAATTCCCGGATTTAACCACATACTTGTCAGAGTGCGAGCAATCGCCAATAGCCTGTATGTAAGATAATTAATGTAATAAAATTAAACTACAGATACAAACAATTTCAACATGGCCACAGAAAAGAAAGTTGAGAAAGAACGCAGTGTAGAGGAGCGCCTCAAAGCCCTCTACGAGCTGCAGACCATCTATTCTGAAATTGACCGCATCAAGACTCTGCGCGGTGAGCTGCCCAACGAAGTAAAGGACCTGGAAGACAATATCGCACGCTTCCAGACACGTTTACAAAAATATCAGGATGAGATAGCTAATTATAAAAAGCAAATCCTCGTCAAGAGCGGCGAAATCAAAGACCGCGAGGCCAAAATAGCTCGTTATCGCGAACAACAGGATAATGTGCGCAATAATCGCGAATATGACTTCCTGAGCAAGGAGATAGAATTTGAGGGTCTAGAGATAGAACTCGCCGAGAAGCAGATACGTGAATTCACGGCAGCGCAGGAGAATCGTCAAAATGATATCCAGAGCACTCAGACAGAGCTTGAAGATGGTGAGCATATCCTCGCAGAGAAGAAGTCTGAGCTTGCCGACATAGTAAGCGAAACCAAGGCCGAGGAGGAAAATCTTCGCCAGAAAGCTCTTGAGATAGAGCCTCAGATTGATGCTTACACTTTAGCGGCCTTCAAGCGTATACGTAAAAATGCACGTAATGGCTTGGGTATTGTCACAGTACAGCGTAATGCTTGCGGAGGTTGCTTCAATCGCATCCCGCCACAGCGGCAGCTTGAAATAAAGATGCACAAAAAGGTCATAGTATGCGAATACTGCGGTCGCATCATGATCGACAGTAAGCTCGCCGGCATACCCGAGCCCGAAGAAGAGACACCGACACCCAAGAAGCGTGCGTCACGCAAGACTACCCGCAAACCGGTGGAGTCCAAAACTGACGACGCCGAGGCATAAAAGACAAAACGCCTATAACGTCGAAATTTCCGATAGACATCTCGACGCTTTGTTACAAATACAAGATTCGCGATACATATAGCAACGAAATCTTAATAACACATAATGTATCCTGTCTGTAGAACTATACAGCCGGGATACATTTCTTATATACTCGCTGCATGTGTACAGATCCTTCAAATTTCGACAATAATCACTATTATGTTAAATAGGATACATACAGTTTGGATTGACGGTAGTATTTGGCAGTTGTAGGAGGAAATTATCTGCCCTTTTTCCGGGATCTGTTTTATTTTAAATTTTAGTTAGTAGTTGAGGGTCAGATATTTATGTATAGGTCTTTTGTGAGGCTACGGTATTTGTTTGTGTAGGAGCCGTCGAGATTGTAGACGATGAGCTCGTCATGAATACAGTCTCCAAAAAGACGCGATGCCTGAAATAAAATTCTTTTGGGTACTCGGGATTGAAGGATATCTTTCCGAGCGTGTTGTCCTTTAGGATGTTTGCCATATACGCGACATAGACGTCTGACGAATAAGCCGGCGCGATGAGTCGTTGTGATGAGTTCATGCTCCATGGTGGCAGGACATATTAAAGCTATACTGCCGATATCGCTTAACAATTTTGTTCCTTGCTCTATCAAGCTTATAGGGCCAAAATCCTCTACATGTCGCGCCGACATTCGTCTGTCTGTTGTCACTTCCTTAACCCCGGCATCAAAGAATGGCGGATTACTTATAATGAGATCGAAACCGCTACCCCACACCTTATCGTCTATACTTGCTAAAGTATTGAAATTCATTTGTTTGGAGGTAAGTCTGCGACTCCATGTCGAACTTTTGAAGTTTAGGCCAGCTTCTTGTACTGAGGCATTATCAATATCAATGCCAATGATATTAGCCGTGTCGCACCGTTGAGCGCATATTAGTGCTATTACACCACAACCGGTGCCAACATCGAGTATTGAGCGAGCAGCGTTCAGATTAACCCATGCTCCCAATAGTACGCCGTCAAAGCCTACCGGCAATGCGCACATCTCATGTTGCACACTGAATTGCTTGAATTCAAATATCCTCCTGTCTGACATAATACCCCAAAATTACAAAAAAATTCTGTAAAAACGGTAAGTTCCACAAAAATTATTTAATTTCAATTCATGCTAAGATACTTCCCTCAGTTCTGAGGTGTTCCAAAGTTTTAAAAGTTTGCTCATGTCGCAAAAATTATGTAACTTTGCAGTCGGTATTAGTTAGAATAATAATTGACCGAACAAGCAATTGAGTATGTAGATTATCGTGTGTCAAGCGGAATTTATGTGACTTGCAAGCTTGAGGTCTGAATATAACCGCAATATAACTGCATGAAAAAGAGTGCACTTCAAAGAGTTAGGGCAGAGTATCAACCCAAGCTGCCCTTTGCCCTCCAGGGTCCGGTTAAAGTTAAAGAAGGCGAAAAGACTCAGTCTGTTGCTGACCAGGAGGAAATTAAAGCATTGTTTCCCAACACTTACGGACTCCCCGTTGTTGAATTTGAGCGTGATGAGAATCCCGTTCGCGTAGAGGAGCCATTCAATGTTGGTATCATACTCTCCGGTGGTCAGGCTCCCGGCGGACACAATGTAGTGAGTGGTATTTTTGATGGCATCAAGAGCCTCAATCGCGAATGCCGCCTCTACGGCTTTTTGATGGGTCCCAGCGGATTTGTTGACCATCAGTATATGGAGCTGACTGCCGGTATTATCAAGGATTATCGCAACACCGGTGGTTTTGACATCATCGGTTCCGGTCGTACCAAACTTGAGACACCCGAGCAATTTGACGAGGGTCTGAAGATTCTGGAAGAGCTCAATATAAAAGCCTTGGTAATTATCGGTGGCGACGACTCCAATACCAATGCCGCCGTGCTTGCCGAATATTATAAGGCCAAAGGTGTGGATGTTCAGGTGATAGGAGTGCCCAAGACAATCGACGGCGACCTTAAGAACAAATGGATTGAGACATCTTTCGGTTTTGATACTGCCTGCAAAGTGTACAGCGAAGTTATAGGCAACATTCAGCGTGACTGTAACTCTGCCAAGAAATATTGGCATTTTATCAAGCTCATGGGCCGCTCAGCATCTCATATCGCTCTTGAATGTGCACTTGAGACTCAGCCCAACATTTGCCTAATCTCTGAGGAGATACTTGCTAAGCGAATGACCCTTGACAATATCGTCAGCCAGATAGCTTACGTAGTTAGCGAGCGTGCACGTCTGGGCTGGAATTTCGGTACAGTACTCATTCCCGAGGGCTTGATCGAATTTATTCCATCAGTTAAGGCTCTTATCTCAGAGCTCAACGATGTGCTTGCCGAACATTCCGAGGAGCTTGATGGCCTGGATGAAGACAACAAGCTCATCACTATCCACTCATACCTCACACCTGTAAATCAGGAGCTCTACAAGAGCTTGCCCAAGCAGATAGCTCTGCAACTCTCAATGGACCGCGACAGCCATGGCAATGTGCAGGTTAGCCTCATCGAGACAGAGAAGCTTATTTCTGAAATGGTAGAGAAGCGTCTTGAAGAAATGGCTGAACAAGGCCTCTATGTAGGCAAATTTGCCACTCAACACCACTTCTTCGGCTATGAAGGTCGTTGTGCTGATCCCTCAAACTTTGATGCTGACTACACCTACGCTCTCGGCTACAACGCTGCAATGCTCATCAACTCCGGCCTGACCGGATATATGAGTTCAGTGCGCAACCTTACCGGCCACACTGAGGAGTGGATTGCCGGTGGTATTCCTATTACCATGATGATGAACATGGAGCGCCGCAATGGTAAGCTTAAGCCCGTGATTCAAAAGGCCCTTGTCAATCTCAACGGCCGCCCCTACCTAAAGTTCGCTTCTCAGCGCGAGACATGCTCTCTGAACACCCTGTATCAGTATCCCGGTCCTATACAGTATTTTGGCCCGGCTGAGGTATGCGACAGACCGTCAATGACCCTGCTCCTTGAGCACAAAAAAGAGGTATATTAAAGAGTATATCATTAACAGGAAATATTTGAATGCAGTCGTTATATACTATCGGCTGCATTTTTTCGTTTAAGAAGTATGGATTTACACGAAATTAATTGGCAAGGCCCTGTGGTAGGCCTTTGTACATTTCTAATTATAGGTATATTTCATCCGCTTGTTATCAAGGGGGAATATTACTTCGGACGCAAAGTAAATTGGGGCTTTGCCATTCTTGGCATAGTAACCGGTATCATGGCTCTTTTCTGCGAGAGCATCCTCACCTCTGCCTTACTCGGTGTGGTTAGCTTCTCATCCTTCTGGAGCATTTGGGAGGTTATAGAGCAAGAAGAGAGGGTGCGCAAAGGGTGGTTTCCCGCTAATCCAAAAAGAAGCGGTAAGTCATCAAAACAACAGAAGCTCTAATCCCTTACAACTCATACATTTTATGTTATTCGACACAAGCACAGATTTTGTCGGATGCAGATTTTTTTGTAACTTTGCTTGTGGAAGGCTGTCATTTCAGTATCCCAATTAATATGGCTAATTTTGCTCTGCGAGGGCTGGGTGTGGCTCTCATTACCCCATTTGATACGGATAATTCCATTGATTATAAGGCACTTAAAGCTATAATAAATCACATTATTGCCGGTGGTGCCGACTTTATTGTAGTTATGGGCACTACGGGAGAGACACCTACTCTGTCGCCTGCAGAAATAGCCGAAGTGTCACGAGTTGCCCGACAATATACTGAGGGCAAAATACCCTTGGTGCTTGGTATGGGAGGCAATAATACAGCTGCCCTATGCGAGCGTTTGCGTAATGAAGACTTGGATGGCTACAGTGCCATATTGAGTGTGTGCCCATTTTACAACAAGCCGAACCAAGAGGGTATGTATCGCCATTTCAAGGCGGTGGCAGAGGCCTCTCCCCTACCGGTCATACTGTATAATGTGCCCGGCAGAACCGGTGTTAACTTATTGCCACAGACCACTGTTCGATTGGCCAGGGAGTGTTCCAATATCATAGGAATAAAGGAGGCATCCGGATGTGTGGCTGCAGTTAGCGAGATTGTATCCATGAAGCCTGACGGATTTGAGGTTGTGAGCGGCGACGATGGCTTGACATTACGCATGATGCTCGAAGGGGCAACCGGTGTGATTTCTGTTATTGGCAACGTTCTCACCAAGGAGTTTGGCGAGATGGTGCATCTGGCTGAAAAGGGGGAGTACACAGAGGCCGCGAAGATACATCGTCGTTTCAAGGAGCTGTATAAACTTATGTTTGCCGAAGGCAATCCGGCAGGTATCAAGTGCGCACTCGCCACACGTGGCTTTTGTCGGGAGATACTCCGCCTACCTCTTGTCAAGGTAGGCAACATCTGCCGAGGTCAGATACAGGAAGCACTCGCTCAGTTCTGATATGATAGACAAAGCTACGGTCAAGAAGATTCTTGATGCTGCAGACATCGTTGAGGTGGTTGGCGATTATGTCAACCTCACCCGTCGCGGTGCAAACTATATGGGATTGTGCCCGTTTCATAACGAAAGGACACCCTCATTTTCCGTAAGCCCTTCACGCGGAATATGTCACTGTTTCTCATGCGGTAAGGGTGGAAGTCCGGTCAATTTTATAATGGAAAAAGAGGGTATCAATTATCATGATGCCCTGCTGCACTTGGCCCGCAAATATGGCATTAAGGTAGAGGAGCACGAACTCTCAGACGAAGAACGCGCTGAGCAAAGTATGCGCGAAGGTATGCTTGTTGTCTCTGAATGGGCCATGAAGCAGTTTGAGGACAATCTCAAGAGCCCTGATGGCCAGGCTATTGCACTCTCTTATCTGTATGGACGAGGCATCACTCAGGCTGCAATAGACAGATTTCATCTCGGCTATGCCCTCGACAAAAGCAGGGATTTGTTTGATAAAGCTATAAAGGCCGGATTTGAACAGAATACATTGATAGCTACCGGATTGTGTGGTATCAGCAGCCGAGACAACAGTCCCTACGACAGATTTAGGGGACGCGTTATTTTTCCTATAATGAGTGCATCCGGCAAAGCTATAGCCTTTGGCGGCCGTGGTATCAAAGGTGAGGTTGCAAAATACATAAACTCACCCGAGAGTCTAATATATCGTAAAAGCAATGAGTTATATGGTATTTATCAGGCAAAGAATGCTATAGTCCGGCAAAAGAAGTGTTACCTTGTAGAGGGTTATCTTGATGTAATAGGTATGTGGCAGAGTGGCATGGAGAATACTGTAGCCTCTTCCGGTACATCTTTGACTGACGGACAGATAGCCCTCATTCACCGTTTTGCCGAAAATGTTACCCTTATCTATGATGGCGACGCTGCCGGTATCAAAGCTTCATTAAGAGGTATCGACCTGTTACTGTCTCACAAGCTGGATATAAAAGTATTATTACTGCCTGATGGTGATGACCCGCATTCTTTTTCTCTTAAGCATAGCCCGGAGGAATTTCGGGCTTATATCGAGCAAAATGAAGAGGACTTCATAGCTTTCAAGACTCGCATCTTGATGAGTGATACTGCTTCCGGCACTGCTTCCGGACGTGCTGCGGCTATACATAGCATTGTCACATCCATAGCAAGTGTGCCTGATATGATTAAGCGTTCCCTGTATATTCAAGAGACCGCTATCCGACTAAATGTCCCGGAAAAGATTCTGACCATCGAGGTGGGTAAAGCCTTGGAGGAGACGAATGCGGCCCTACGCAAAAGGCGTCAACTCAATATCATAGAACAACAACGTCAAGAGCAGGAGTTGGCAAAAGCTGCCGGCCTCAATAAGGGGAATGCTCAGGAACCGGCCAATATCTCAGCCAATGCCCAGGGTCCTGCTCAGGCCATGTTATTTAATCCTCAGCAGGAGGCAAATAATACCCAGCAGACATTACAGATAGATGCTCGACTTACACACGACAACAATAATCCACTAAGTCAAGTAGAGCAAAATCTTATTGAATATGTAATCAAATATGGCATGGTAGCCTTTTGTGAGACTGAAGAGCCCGGACAATGGATTTCTGTGGCTGACTATGTCAAAGCCGAGATGGACTCAGACAATATGTCCTTCTCAATAGCGCTATATCGGACTATCTTTGATCGTATACTCGAAATGTCTGAAGAGTATTTTGCCGCAGAGGCAGACAAGGCCAAGGAGCTGCAATTGCAACAGAGCAAGGAGCATGAGACATGGTGTGCCGAGGTGGCGGTGCAAGGTATGAGCATGACTGAGATCGAGGTTAAGGAGAAAGCCTTTACGGAAAATCAGCAACAGGAATTTCAACGTATAATTGACAACTTTGCGATAGACTTTATCGGACGACGCCTCGGCTCAGACCCAGATGATGACGTACGCAAGTTTGTTCTGAAAACAATCACTCCCAAATACACGCTCAGCAAGTACCACTCCAAAAATGTGCATGTAGCTTCAGAGCGCGAGCGACTCACTGATCTTGTGCCCAGAGCAATATTTGAGTGGAAAGATGCGATATTGTCAGGCATGTTTACCGACATACAAAAGCAGATAGCGGCTGCAGCTGTTGCCAAAGACAATGTCGCTTTGGAGCAACTCATCATGAAGTTGCAGCAAATAAGCAATATCCGGCGCGAAATAGCCAAGAATATCGGAGAGCGTATCATAACCCCCCGATAATATTCGGTTAAACAGCTCTAAGTTAGAAAATCATATACCAGGCTATCCCTTCGCCGATAAAGGCTATGATGCCCGCTATGAACATTATCAAGGCTATGAGTGAGAACTTTCGCCCTGCTGATGGTATCTTCGCTCCGAGTGTCAAGGCCATGAGCTGAATAAATGCGGCCATAAAGAAACAGAAGACATCGATGAAGCACCACCACTCGGTGCGTAATTTGAATGTAAAGGCTATTATAAGTATCACTGCCAACAATGCCAGTGCCACAAAGGTTTTTGATTTATGCATATCTGTGTTTTGCCGTTTATTTTTATTATCTTCCTATCTGAAAATTTTCACGCTGTATGGCACCCCACTCTTGCCCTTAAAGACTGCAAAGTAAAAGCCGGTAGGCTGTGAGTCAAGGTTTACTGAAGCGACAGGTGTCTCACGGAATTTCTCATACTGCACTTGTGTGCCATCCAAACGGTAAAGGCGCATTTCTTCTACTGACTCCGGCAGGGAGACGGTGAAATGCCCACCCCCTATCCATTGCACTTTGGGCTCTGTAATAAGCAACTTGCTGTCAAGGGCAGCCAGTGCGCGGTCAGCCTCCTCTTGTTGTTCTTGAATGAAGGCTTCATAAAATGTGTGAGGTTCCTCCACAATTTCCGGCTCAGGTGTGGCTGTAGGGTTGCCAAGCACTGCTATCTGCCCCTTGCTTATAATCTCAGAAGGCAACAGGCGCCACAGAGAATTATTGCGGCCATCCAATACCATGCGGTAATAATCCCCTTTATGACCATAGATTATGACTGGGAGCACCTCCTCCCCTTTGATAAGGCCCAAGACAACATCTGGTTGCTGCTCGAGTTCCATGTCAATGGAGTATTGCCATTGGTCGGGAGTATAACTACTTGATGCAAAAGCGTATGGGTCATTCATCTCGAGTATTACATCAAGCTCCTCAATAGCTTCTTCTTTAGTAGTGCGAGGATCGGTTGCAACATACGGAGCATGGACTATCCCGGCAATATACGAGGGTAAATCAAGCCATGCCTTTTCGGCCTCATAGGGTATAGATGAATCGTATCTTATGTACTCAATATGTAGGGCATAGAGCCTCAGCAACTCCTTAAGTGTGTCAGGAATATGGTCAGGGTCAAAATTATCTTTCAGGTCATAGCCCAATATCGGAAAGGCTTTGTTTTCGGCTGAAATAACAACGAAGCCGCCGGCCTGTAAATTATATATATAAAAGGGAGGGAATAAGCTGTTGGTGGTCAACCGTCGTCCGTTATATACCAACTTCGGCTCACCCATCACTTGGCCATACGCCTCATTGAAGAATTGCTGCGCAATCCTCTTGGCCTGCTTCTGGCTTACCGTTTCTGCATTTACTGACAAGATGCTCAGACAGCAACATACGGCCGTACAAACTATTTTGATATACTTTTTGACATACTTCCTCATATTATATATAACAAATAATTCCTCTAAAAAGTATATTGACAGTGGATAAAATATTACGGAGAGTGGCATGGCCACTCTCCGTTCGTGTTCATGACTGCCTATATTTTATTAAGCATTCAATAAATTATTCTTCTGCAGCGGCCATCTCTGCCTCTTCGACCTCAGTATTCGGGTTGATGTTCGGCAATTCGAGGCCAAGATGTTTCTTCTTGTCTACTACCTTAAGATAGAGACCTATGAAGAGGGCAGCCACACCAAGGCATGCAAGCATCACAAGTGCCCATGTGTAATTGTAGCTTACGGATGCCACCTCTTGTGTCATCTTGCCGGCTTCTACTTGAGCCTCGATGTCTGTGTTGGTAGAGGTAAGCACCTTACCGATGAGCAAGGGGAAGAGCCACAAACCGATATTCTGGATCCAGAAAATCAATGCGTAAGCAGAACCGATGATTTTGCTGTCAACCAACTTAGGCACTGAGGGCCACAATGATGCGGGTACCAGTGAGAAAGAGGCACCAAGCACCAGAATTGTGATATATGCTACTGAGACACCGGCTACGGCGTTACCCTTAAACATAGGCAGGATAAATGCGAAGGTCAAGTGACAAGCAATCAGCAGCAAAGATCCAATCACGAGCATTGAGGCGGCCTTACCCTTATAATCCACGAATTTACCAAGAATGGGGGTTATACCTACAGCCAGCAGCGGGAATACGGCAAAAATGGCACCGGCACTCTGCTGCATATATCCCATCCAGCAATATACCACGAGGCAAGCGATTGAGAGACCAAAGAGTGAGGCCTTCATTGCAGCCTTCTTGGCAAAGTTGCCGGCAAAGGCCGTGGCGGCTACGATGATCATTATGACATACTGGATGTATGTGGCACTCTGTGATGCCCAGAAAGAATCAGCTGCTACCGGCTCGAATGAGATGTTGCACTGCAGCATGTTGACGGCATACTTTTGGAAGGGGAAAATGGCGGAATAATACAGAACGCAGAGTAGTGCCACCAGCCAGAAACCAAGGCTTGAAAGGATTTTGCCAAGGTCAGAAATTTTGAAGGGGTCATCCTTCTCTTCGGCTTCGTGTGTCTGAGAGTCGAGCTTCTTGTCCATGAAGAAGTAGACAATAAACATTATCAAAGCGATCATGAGCATTACCAGGCCGAATGCCACAGAGCGGCTCACATTGGGAGTGCCACCCATCTCGGCAAACATGGGAGAGAATATCATACAAGTAGCCACACCCAGGCGAGCAAGTGCCATCTCAGAACCCATAGCCAAGGCCATCTCTTTGCCCTTGAACCACTTAACAATACCACGTGAGACTGTGATACCGGCCATCTCAACACCGCAGCCAAAGATCATGAAACCTACAGCAGAGAATTTGGCTGAGGCGGGCATACCCTTATAGAAGGGTGATATGCCAAGCTCATCAAAGCCAGGGATATAATTGAGATTGTCTGTGAACCACTGATGCAGGCTGCTCTGCATGAAGCTATCAGTGAGCGCATACCAGTTGATTGTAGCACCGATAAGCATCACAGCTCCCGATAGGACTGCTGTAAAGCGCACTCCCATCTTGTCCAGAATGATACCGGCAAAAATCAAGAAGAAAATAAACACATTCAAGAATGTCTCAGAGCCCTGCATAGTACCGAATGCAGTGGAGTCCCATCCGCGAGTAGACTGCAACAGGTCCTTAATAGGTGAGAGTACATCCATGAAGATGTATGCGCAGAACATGGCTCCGGCCAGGAGGGCCAATGCCAGCCAACGCATAGAGGCCTTGTCGCGCAAGGTCATTGTTGTGGATTGTTTCATTAGATATAGGGTAATTAGTTATTTTGAATTAGCAAGATAATTCAGTACAAAGTTACAAAATATATTTGAATTAAGTCTAAAATTTGTAAATTTAGGTAAAAAATTTCCCGAGTTAAATGATTTTACCATCTGCAGTATGGACTTGTCAGCTCTTTAAAAGGTTAAATCATATGTTCAAATACCATATGTATATAATTAATTGATAAGGATATACACGATTTATAATGCTTAGCTCATTTTAAATCATAGATAAACCAAAATAAAAAACAAAGACATTTCCTCTCAATTCAAAAAAAAGTGGTAACTTTGCAGAGTATTTTTGAAGACATTGGGAAGTTTGCCGGAGTGGCCGAACGGGACGGTCTCGAAAACCGTTGTACTCTCACGGGTACCCAGGGTTCGAATCCCTGAACTTCCGCTATAAAGAACCGACAAAATAAAAAGACCGCAGAATTACATTATATTCTGCGGTCTTTTTGTATCGTTCCCTCTATGATTTATATTTATGGAAATTTTTGGAAGAAGAGTGAAACTAATTTAAGATGAGTGAGTCTAAATAATCAAAAACATATGATTAGAAATATGATGATTTTAGACACTGATATATGTCCGAGATTATACTTCCCTATCGGGCCAAGGATGCGGATACTTTGGAGCCGTGTTGTACGGTTAGCCTCATTCTCAGCCGAAAAAGGGAAGTGTCACGCTATGGACCTCGAACGCGAATTCAATGCATTAGTAAGTAAGGAAAATGCTACTATTTCGAAGATATGCTTTTCATACGCCAATTCGGTAGCTGAGTTTGATGACCTTCGGCAGGATGCGCTCATTAATATTTGGCGAGGTATACAAAGCTTTCGCGGAGAAGCCTCTCATCGCACATGGATTTATCGTGTCACGGTCAATTCATGCATCTCTACCCTACGTCGGCAGTCTCGCCACAAGCATGAGAGCCTGGAGGAATTGTATGGCTTAATATATAGCGATAACACCGACAAGGAGGCTATTGAGCAGATGTATAGGGCAATATCCACTCTGGGGATACAGGAGAAAGCCATCATCATGATGTGGCTCGATGAATTGACGTACGAGGAGATTGCCGCAGCCATGGGATTGAATCGCAACACTATCGCCACTAAAATAAGAAGAATAAAAGACAAAATAATCAAAGAATATAAAAAGGAGGAAGCCTTATGAATACAGAGCATTTAGATATAGAACAGATGAAAAAAGCATGGTTGGAAATGGGGCAGGCTCTAAGGCTTCAGGAGACTCATGTCAAAGACCCGTATCAATTTCAGAAAAAGAAAACCGCACTCGATCGCTTGCGCGATAAGTATCGTATATTCTGGACTATAGCTCCACTATTGGCCTTCGGCACCTTCATGATATTCTCGCGGGGATGGCTTGTGCAAACGCCACTAAATTTGTGGCTCGCAATAGCTTTTGCAGTATATTTCATGGTCGTATTCTGTATGGAGTTTTGGCTGTGGAGAGGTGTCGGCACAATTGACCCGTTGACGATGGATGTAGCGGAAGTAATGCAAAAATCAGCGTTTTACCGCAAACGTCATGTGCAGTTTGTCTTCTTTTTGATACCCATGGCAATAGCCTTGCTGACGTTCACCGGATATGTATTCTCATACAACACCGATTTTTTGAACGGCATGATTACCGGCGCCATCTGCGGCCTGATAATAGGTATAATACAATTCCGTCGCTTCATGGCTGAATACAAAAAGTTATGCGAATAATCCCTCTAAAACATATCAACAGCGCAGCTACTGACCTTGTAGATGCGCTGTTGATATGATGCTCGAGAGAGTAGAGATTACTGCATGGTAGGCATTCCACTGCCAATGCCGGTAGATGAACCTGACGACTGATTTATATCATCGTTGTTGATACTCTTGGAGGTGGTCTTCATGTGCTGATTAAAGTTACCTAATCTGATAGAGACAGTGGCTCCAATGTTCCAATTAGACATATGGGCAACGGTGCGATTGATTGCCTCCTGTGTGTAGTCTGTTGTATTCCAATCCATTGTTGGCTTGAAAAAGTTTGTGGCAGTGAGGGTGATACGCATTCTATTCTCTTTAAGGAGGGATTTGGTGATACCTATACCATGGTAGCTCCACACAGATGATTTACCTTGGAATGACGCCCCCGAACAGCCTGCGCCACCATAAGCGCTAAGTTCAAGGTCCCACGGCATCTGGTAAGTGAAATCTCCACCTGCATTCCAGCCCCAACCATGATTATGCACACCTACTCTGGCACTTTTGTAATCTTTATAGTCGGCACCGGCATTAACGCTGAGGCGCATATTATTGGTAATGGGATATGCGATATATGCGAATAGTGACCCTTGATTGCACTGGCCATAGTTGCCGTAAGTGTTGTTATATATTCCTGCAGCATCGAGAAAGCGATATTGCAAAATCATCTTATCAGTATAGTTATAGCTGAGGGTCAAGTTGAGTTGTACCGGCAGAGAGAAATTGGAGTATGTCAGAGCAATGTTGTTGGCCTTCTGCGAAATCAATTCCGGGTTACCATACTCCACTGTGAGAGGTGTAGACTCTTGTCTGAAGGGATTAAGCTGCTCCACACTTGGTCGCGTGATGCGCATCTGATACGACAATCGAAGGGAAGAGTAGTCGGGGAATGTGTATGCCACCATCGCATTTGGTACCAGGTCATTTAGGTTTTGAGAGAAATCCTCATAGCCGGGGGTGTGAAAGCGTGAGCTCAAGTAGGCATACTCATATCGCAAGCCCCCCTTTACCATCCAAGCACCATAAGTGCCGGTATAGGCGCCATAAACAGCTACAACATCTTGATGTTGCTTCATGCGTACTGAAGCCGTCTCGTCGTAGATCCAATCAATGCCGTTGTCGCTATTATATTGATATGAATTGCCATAATTGCGACGCATGATATATTTAGCGCCGGTCTCAATGACATGTTTGCTGCCTATTGGCAATGTATAATCCACTTGAAACGTATGCTCATTATCCGGATTTTTCCTTATTTGGCTAATTCCGGGTAGAGGGTCGGGATAGTTGAAATAGTCGTCATACACATTCGTCTGCTCGTTTGTGGAATTGTTGTGGTTATATTGATACAAGAAGACGATATTATGGTTCGGATTATGGAAATTATGCTGCCAGTTGGCGCCCAGTGTATAACTCAGATACTTCATCTTCATGTCTGTATTGGAGTTATAGCCCCAACGCCGGTCACCATTATTATCAAGCATCTCATAATTTATCAATGTGTTGATGGGAGTGTTGATATTAAACAAGTTGGCACTTGCTGTGAAGAGGTTGTCATCATTTGGCTCCCATGACATTTGCATGCCTCCATAGTCGAAGTTATTGCGTATGTCTAATCCGGTGGTAGCCCTATAAAGGTGGTCTACGGGGTTATTGAGATATTCCACTGAGGATACTTGGCGCATACCGTCCACCATATTGTATGAGTGGTTGTAGTTCAAATTAAGGCTTACCTTATTAAATTTAGCCATAGCGTTAAGGCCTCCACCTACATTCTGTCGGGTACCGGTAGCATTAATCGTGGCTGTCCAACCATCGAGGTTACTTTTTGTTTCGGTGATTATGTTTATAATTCCGCCTACACCCTCAGCATCATACTTAGCACCCGGCTCTGTTATCACTTCGATCTTCTTGATGGAAGATGCCGGCATAGCCTTTAGTATATCTTTGTAGTTGGAAGTGAGAGCAGGATTGGGCTTGCCGTTCATATAAATTTGGAAATTGCTCTCCCCTTTCAACTTGATGTTACCATCGGCATCAACAGAAATCATTGGCACTTTGCGCAGGGCATCAGAGACGGTGGCTGTCTGAGCAGACGGGTCTTCGTCCATATTATATGTCACCTTATCGGCAGAAGTCTGTATCAGTGGTTTCTGCCCTGTCACTACCACTTCATCAAGCAGCATATCATCAAAATCGGGCACTGAGTCAGTGTACGCTACCGAGGGCTCTTGAGCCCACGCCGTTGCACTGCAAGCCAGACATGAGAAAATAAACATCGCATACTTTTTCATCGCTCTTATCTTCATAATTTATGTACAGAATTAGTCTCGCCGTAGTGTAGAGGGCGGTATCTTCGAGTGCAAAATTACCACTTTTATTAGTTCTATGCAATACATAATACTATTTTAACAATATTTAACAAAATTCAAAGCGGTGTCGTGAACCATTATTACCTGCTCAGTGTTCTAAGTATAATTATTTGTCTAACAGTCTGTAACATATAAAACACACAATTAAAATGGAACCAATTCTTAATGCAAAATTTCCTGAGTTCAAACTGAATGCTTTTCAGAATGGCGAGTTCATAACTGTGAGCAATGAGGATATCAAGGGCAAGTGGGCAGTATTCTTCTTCTACCCTGCTGACTTCACATTCGTATGCCCCACAGAGCTCGTAGATATGGCAGAAAAGTACGACCAACTCAAAAAGATGGGTGTGGAGGTCTACTCTGTAAGTTGTGACACTCAGTTCGTGCACAAGGCATGGCATGATACTTCAGATAGTATCAAAAAGATCAAATATCCCATGGTGGCAGATCCCACAGCTCTGCTCGGTCGCGCATTAGGTGTATATATCGAGGAGGAAGGTATGGACTATCGCGGCACATTTGTGGTTGACCCCAATGGCCTTATCAAACTCGTTGAGATTAACGATAACAGTATCGGTCGTAACGCTGACGAATTGGTACGCAAAATCGAAGCAGCACAGTTTGTGGCTTCTCACCCCGGCGATGTATGCCCGGCAAAGTGGAAAGAGGGGCAGGCAGTCCTCAAGCCGAGCATTGATTTGGTAGGTAAAATCTAAACCTTGCCTTTAGAAGACGGTAAAAAATAACACCTACTCATTAACTGACAATAGTTTTTCGCAATATGATGCGGTGACGGCTCGAAGTGACCGCCATCGCATTTATTTATTGAGTAGACACTTATAAGATACTTATGATTTTAGATAAAGATATACTGTCTCAACTCTCTGAGATATTCAAGATGCTTGACAACCCGGTGGAGATACATATCTTCGCCTCGGCAAAGAGCGATAAAGGCAAGGAAATGATTGAGTTTATTGATGCCTTGTGCAGCACGTCTCCCCTACTTAGTTATGAGGTAAAGGAGACTGAGAGCCCGGTGTGCGAATTCTCAATATTCAATGGAGGCAACCCTTCGCGCATCACATTCCGTGGTATACCCGGTGGCCATGAGTTTAACTCTCTGCTGATGGCGATAATCAACTCAGACGGCAAAGGCAAAAATATGCCTGATGAGGCTACCACTAAACGCATTAAGGCCCTGCGTGGGCCGGTTGAGCTCACTACATTCGTCTCGCTGTCTTGTACAAACTGCCCCGATGTGGTGCAGGCTCTGGATATAATAGCCCTGCTTAATCCTGGCGTTACGCACATGGTGGTAGATGGGAGTGCTTATCCTCAGCAAGCAGATGAACTTGGTGTCAAAGCAGTGCCTTCTGTGTTCACGCAGAGCGGTTTGCTAAGTGTAGGTAGGGCTACTTTGGGTGAATTGTTGGATAAACTCGAGGCATCCTTCGGCTATAATCTTTCGGAAGAAGAAGCTACAAAGACCGAGGCAAAATATTTTGACATTCTGGTGATTGGAGGTGGACCCGCCGGCTCTGCAGCTGCTATTTATGGAGCACGCAAAGGTTTGACAGTTGGTCTTATAGCACGTGAGGGAGGTGGCAGTGTGTCACTCACCGGAGATATCGACAACCTGATAACCACCAGAACCACCACCGGGGATACGTTGGCAAGGGAGCTGACAGGAAATGCAGCTTTCTATGGCACTCAAATATATGATAACAGGACAGTTAAAGAGGTCGTTTTCGACACCAAGCTCAAAAAAGTTATCACCACTTCAGGCGAGACTTTTACCACCGACAGACTCATAATAGCCACCGGCTCCACACCACGCCATTTGGGAGTGGCCGGCGAGAAAGAGTATACCGGCCGTGGTGTTGCCTTCTGTCCGCACTGCGACGGGCCATATTTCAAGGATAAAGATGTAGTAGTGATAGGTGGCGGAAACGCCGGTATAGAGGCTGCTATTGACCTCGCCGGGCTATGCCACCATGTCACGGTGCTCGAATTCCTGCCGGAGATGAAGGCTGACAAGGTGCTTATCGACCGTATGGCTACATTGACAAACGTTGAGGCTTACTGCAACAGACAAGTGGTTGAGATAGTGGGCGACGGCAAGAAGGTCACATCTTTGATTGTCAAGAATAGAGACAACGGCAAGAGCAATGTTTTGCATACAGATGGTGTCTTCATACAGATAGGCACGGTGCCCAACAGCACTCTGTTTGAGGATAAACTTGAGATGAACAAAGTTGGCGAGATAGTCACTGACCGACAATGCCGCACTAATGTGGAGGGTGTATACGCCGCCGGCGATGTTGCCACGAGCCCATACAAACAGATAGTGATAGCTGTAGGCGAAGGAGCAACTGCAGCCCTATCAGCCTTCGAAGATATGATAAGACACTGAGTTTTCTCCCATACTTAGACAATATTATGGCCCCGATTATCAAAGGTAATCAGGGCTTATTATTTTGGATTATTTTGTGGTTGACGTACGGCTATATTGCCGTATTATCTCGGGCGTCAGCACGGTATGCTTATTGTCCCAACGCATAGCATTGAGCTGCAATGGAGTCAATCGTTTGGCGGATTGTAGTTCCGGGTGCGGTATCTTTTTGGGTTCTTTCTTTTTCATGGCTCTTTTTCAATTAATGGCATTACGGCATTAATAGCCAACATTACGCCAAGGTAAGCAACTCCAAGTATAATGAACTGCACTCTTATAGGCCAAGCATGGCTGATATATCCGCCGATAAGATAGCTGAAGAACAACAGCCACAGGGATGCTTGTACACATACGCACAATGTGCACCATTTTTTGGCACGAAACTTTTGATACCAAATGCTCCAGAATGTGAAGGGTAGGCAGCACACATTGCACAATGCCAGCCATGGCAACATATCAGGGAAGAGCAATAAGGTGAGCAGACTCACTGAAAAATATGAGAATCCGACCTCGCTCCAGCCAAACAGACCAAAGAATTTTGATGCTTTGAGTTCAAGAATACTATCGCAGCCGCCTGATTGCAACACACTGCACACACGGTCAGCCGCAGGATTATGTATATTGAGCGACTTCTGCACCAGAAGGTATGTGAAGTAAATGCCTCCCAGATCAAAAGCAGTTACAAGAATTGTTGAAACATGCTTATATAACCCATTGGTTATGAAAGCATAAAGAAAGAGAAAGAGTGTGCATAAAATGAGCACCCATTTCTTGGCTCGTATCAAGAATTCCAATCCCTCATGTTTATCATAATCGGGCTCGGAGGCATCAGAAGAGGGAAAGGATAGGATCACATTCCCATCCCATGCCTGCTCAAATTCGGCTAAAGAAATTTGTTCGGTGACTCCCTGAGTCATATATGTGAGCTTAGAGGGAGTTATCTGCGTGACAATAACAAACCCCTTTGGAGTATGAGCCAAGAATGGAGGTGTCAGCTTTTGAATCTCCGATTTGTCGGACAAAAGCCAACCCTCGCTCTCCACACCATACTCTTCAAGGAGTTTAGTGAGGCCGAACATGGTCTGAAAAGGCATTTCTCGAAAACGCTTGGAGGTATAGTCGGATGTATGCCGCACACCCAAGGCATCGAGATAATCACCTATCAATGTCGGAGTATTCTTGTTCTTAGCCATAACTTACGTACTAAATGTCCTCCGCAAGATTCTGCTCTTACATGAATGACTGTACTTTATCAAGCAAGAACTGTCCGTCCATTTCGCCGCTTTCACGCCATACCAGCTTGCCGTCCTTATAAATAATAAAGGTAGGTGTAGCGTTAACCTCCTCAACTTCAGAAAGTTCCTGATTGAGGTCAATATCTAATTGATAAACATCTACTGTGCCTTTAAGCAGCTCCTTGATCTGGTCCATAACAGGCATCATATCTCTGCAGTGAGGGCACCATGTAGCGAAGAACTCCACTAATACAACGGGAGTTGATTTGATTGCTTCAGTGTATTCCATAGTATAGTTTTTATTTTAATTCCTATACTAAGAACACATTTCACATCAAGTTGTTTAGTTCTTATAACTCAAAAATTGTTAAACGAACTCATTCTCTCTTAATCCATTCGGGATTTATAGTCTTCGTAGGTGTATTGTCGCAGACATTCCAGAGTGCCGTCTTGAGCTTTAAACCAGATGGAGGGATGCTGTATACCGTTGAACATTGTAGTCTTGACCGTGGTGTAGTGGTTCATGTCCTCAAGGGTGAGACGCTGACCGGGCACAAGGGACTCGGCAAATTTCCAGAGGCCCACAAAGTCGCCGCTTAAGCACGAATTGCCACCCAGACGATAAGGAATACCATGAGGGTCATCATCGTCCAGAGACTCGCTTATAAGTGGCTTGTAGGGCATCTCCAGAGTATCCGGCATGTGACATGCAAAAGAGGCATCTATGATGGCGGTGCTGACACCTTGATTCTCGACCACATCCATCACTGTGGTGATAAGGTCGCCTGTGCGCCAAGTGAAAGCGCTTCCGGGTTCAAGTATCACTTTAATATGTGGCCATCTATTCTTGAATTTCAATAATATATCGATTAGTAATTCTGTGTCATATCCCTCGCGAGTCATAAGGTGACCACCTCCCATATTCACCCATTTTACTTTGTGCAGATATTTACCAAACTGCTCCTCGAAAGCTGTGAGTACGGTAGCCAAATCTTGTGCCGAACTTTCGCAGAGCGCATGAAAATGAAGTCCCTCGATACCTTCGGGCAACTGCTCCCCTATCATATCGGCTGTCATCCCGAAGCGACTGCCCGGCACACACGGGTTATATATATCAGTGTCAATGACCGAGCATTGAGGATTTACACGCAGTCCGGCAGACACGCGGCCATTCTCCCTTATCTGATTATAAAAGCGATGAAACTGGTTGAGGGTGTTGAATGTGATATGGGAGCAATGCTCTAAAAACTGCGGAAAGGTCTCATCGGTATACACCGGGCAATAGGCATGGACATCACTTTTCAGCTCCTCAATGCCGAGCCTCATTTCATTGAGTGAGCTGGCAGTTGAGCCTGTGATATATTCGCGTATTATCGGGAATGTCTTCCACAAAGCATTGGCTTTAAAAGCCATTATAATGTCCACTCCGGCGCGTTGTGCCACACTCTGTATGAGAGCGAGGTTCTTGCGCAGTTTCTCCTCGTATACGATATAAAATGGTGTCTGAATATCTTGGATTGATTGCATTATGGGAAATCTATAAAATAGTAAGGACGGCTATACGGGCCATCAATGTCTTTTTGCCAACGGAGTCAAAGTCCACCACCACTTTCAGGTTATCGGGTGTGTCACCCTCTCGGCGTTCGATAATCACTCCTTTGCCATATCTATTGTGTTCAACTTTTACACCGGGTTGAAGTTTGCTTTTATCTAATCGATTGCCGGCTGAATCAGGTATCTGAAGACCTCCGCCGGTGCTGAGATGAGAGTCACGTCGGCGAGAATTGGTCCGCAGTCGTGTGTCCTGTTCAGGTACGCTCCTGGCATAACGATTTGAGAATGGCGATGTGGTGGTCATCCACGGGTCTTGAGCACCTGCGCGAGAAGTGCTTTCAAACTTAAAGAGATAGTCGCAACCTATAGGTTTAAGATACTGTCTTTCAATATCAAACAAGAAGCGTGAAGGTTTTGTGAGCTCCGTCTGTCCGTTACGGAAACGTGAGCCGGCAAATGAGAGCGTACAGTCAGTTTTAGCTCGTGTAATGGCCACATACAGCAATCTGCGCTCCTCTTCAATCTCGGCATTGTTCTCAAGCGACATGGACGAAGGAAATAGATTTTCCTCTACCCCTACAATGAAGATATGTTTGAATTCCAAGCCCTTGGATGCGTGTACGGTCATCAATGTCACTTTGGGTTCAACGGTATCTTCATTCTTGTCTTGGTCTGTGGCAAGGGCTATCTCGCTTATGAAGTCTGACATGGAGATGTCAGCCTCACCGGCCTCAAGTCTTGACTCAACGAAGGAATGAAGTCCGTTGAGTAGCTCCAGCAGGTTTTCCTTCCTGGAAATGGACTCGGGGGTATTGTCATGCATGAGAGAGGCGAGCATCCCGGTACGATTATATATCAGTTGAGCCAACTCGAAAGCATTTGATCCTGCTGCGTTATCGTCAATAAACCCTTGTATCAGTTGGGCAAAGTTGTGTAGTTTAGTGGCAGTGCCCTTGTTGACATTCACGTTCATAACCTCCAACGAGTTGATGACAGACCATATACTCACTCCATGCTCCATAGCTGCAGCCGTGAGTTTTTTCATAGTGGTCTCACCTATACCGCGAGCCGGATAATTGATAATTCGTCGTAGTGCCTCATCATCATCGGGGTTAAGTGCCATGCGGAAATAGCTAACAGCATCCTTAACTTCCTTGCGCTGATAAAAGGACAATCCACCATAAATGCGGTAGGGAATGGCGCGTTTGCGCAAGCTCTCCTCGAGAATGCGGCTTTGGGCATTTGTACGATAAAGTATGGCATAATCATCCCACGAATCATGATTTGTGAGCTTACTATTTGATATATTAGTAGCAACCACTACACTCTCATCGAGGTCTGAATATGTGCGTATCACCTGCAGCGGAGCCCCTTTGCTGTTCTCGGAGAATACATTCTTGGGTATCTGATTGCGGTTCTTCTTTATTAAAGATCCGGCGGCATCCACAATATTCTGCGTGGAGCGGTAATTGCGTTCCAGCTTGAAGGTGCGCAGCCCCTGGTACTGTCTCTCCAACCCCAATATATTTGAAATGTTGGCACCGCGGAATGAGTATATGCTTTGAGCATCGTCGCCAACAACACAAATATTGCCGGATTCGCGGGTGAGTTGCTGAATAATAAGGTGTTGCGCGAAATTGGTGTCTTGATACTCGTCTACGAGAATATATCTGAAGAACTCGCTGTAATGGCGCAATACATCCGGATTATCCCGCAACAGGACATTCATGAAATACAGGATATCATCAAAGTCCATGGCCTGTGCTACTTTTAGTCGCTCAGTATATATCTCATATATGCGGCCTATCATGGGGCGATGCATTTGCTTATCACGCACGTAATAGTCTGCATCATTGGTATATATGTCTGCGCTTACAAGGTCATTCTTAGCTTTTGAGATTATGGATGCCACCAGGGCCGGTTTATATTGCTTTTCATCCAGTCCAAGGTCCTTGATTATGCTCTTTATCAGAGCCTTAGAGTCCGAGGCATCGTATATGGTGAAGTCGTGGCGGAAGCCTATTCGATCGGAATTTGTGCGCAATAATCTGAGAAAGATGGAGTGGAATGTACCCATCCACAGACGCGCGGCCACTTTCTCGCCGGTTACCAAAGCAATACGCTCCTTCATCTCGCGTGCAGCTTTGTTGGTAAATGTCAACGCCATAACCCTGTATGGCTCATAACCGGTGGCAAGCAGATGGGCTATCTTATATGTCAGAACGCGGGTTTTACCGGACCCGGCGCCGGCAATCACCAGGCATGGTCCGTCAGTATACAACACCGCATCGCGTTGCTGTGGGTTAAGCTCCTGCAAGTAGTCCGGCATATTATCGTTGTCCGGTTTTTCTATTTCAGACATTTAGAGTTAATTTTCAATCGGCCCGAGCATGGCGTCAGTCCAGTCGGGAATTGTGGGTATAAAGTGGTACTCACCATCTTCGCTTATCCGGCAGCAGTAATGCTTTAAGCCGTTGGAAACAACCAAATATTGTGCGCCCAAAACCTTGTTATATCGCACTGCTTGGTCGAATACTGTCTGATTTACAGCAATTTGTGGCGCTTTGTATTCAATCACCATGAAGGGGAGACCTCTCCGGTCGTATATCAATGTATCGGCTCTGCGGTGTAGCCCGTTGATATTCAGGCTCACCTCATTGCTCATTAATGATTTGGGATAATGCAAATCTCTGATGAGCCATTCCGTGAACCGACGACGCACATATTCTTCGGGCGTCAGGGCTACAAATTTAGATCTCAGTGGGTCCCATATCTCAGCCTTTCCCACACTGTTGATACGTGTCTTCACCGGATAATCCGGCAAATTCAGTTGTAATCCACTCACTTGCTGCTATCAAATGAGGATTTATACTCAGGGTCGTATGCGTAATTGAGGGTATGAGCAAGTCGCAGGCCACCCTTTAGAAGCTGTTGCTCAATGAGAGGTACCCAATGGGAAATGTAATCATAGCCTATTGTGGTCCCCTCGGGAGTAGTTTCATATACTTCTTTGGCTATCTCGTATGTCTCACGCCCCCAATCGTTTACATTACCTTCTATCAACAAAGACTGTAAGCTTTTCGGAGCGCGGTCTATCTGGTCTGCCCATTCGCTGTAGCTCCACTTGTGTCCTGTCTCGATGAGGTTGGTGTCCCATACGGAATGCAAGTTTGTCTCACGCTCAAAAAATTTAACGCCATGCTTGTTGCCACCGCGGTCTTTAAATCGGCCCATGTGTAGGGGTTGATGCATATCGCCAAAAAGATGAATTACCATTTTCAAGGCAAGTACCTCATCATCACTTCCGGAGCCTAACTTGGAAACCTGTTCGGGAATAGCGCGCAAGACATCCCCCTTGGGATTGATATATGACTTATCGTAGGTCTCGTCGGCATCAATGTTTTTGTAGTGCCATGTCAGAGAGTAGTCATACTGCGGTGTGTGAGAAGCATTATCAAGCCAGTTAGCCCAATATACCATACTTTTACCCTGGAAGAGGGAATCAATTACGGCAGCTGTGCGAGGGGTGAGATGTCGCTCGGCTATGTGTGCCACGGTGTCATGCCCTTTCTGTCCCCAACCGAAAGCCATTAGCGGGCTCACAATCAGTGCAAAAAGAGCGTATGAAAAATTCTGATGTCTCATATTCTTATATATAATTAGGCTACAAATTTACATATTCTTTGCGATATAACCAAACCTGTTTTTAGTTTTTCGCAATTGTGATACCGATATTTCCGGAACTGTTAATTTAGGTAAAAATTTAGCGGAATATGGGCTGAAATGCGTGTTATATCAACATTTTTTTGTAACTTTGCGCATTAAAAGGCGATACATACATTTTGTACGTCGGCGCTGTGAGGCCTCTCATACCCCCGGCAAGGAGATGTTTCATCTTCTCCGACACTTGGTCAGATTTTGTCAGTGAGGCATTAAAAGCGCTATACATTAATGAGTTATGGCAAACAAACGCATCCTTTTTATCTCACAAGAGGTAACTCCGTATCTGAGTGCAGATGACCATTCCACCTTTGGAAAAGAGCTGCCTCATAAGTTCCAAGCCAATGGCTATGAAGCACGCTTATTCATGCCCCGGTATGGCGCTGTTAATGAGCGCCGAAATCAGCTCCATGAGGTTATCCGCCTCAGCGGCATGAATATCACTATCAATGACTCGGACCATCCGTTGATTATCAAAGTGGCTTCACTACTTCCGGCTAAGATACAAGCCTATTTCATTGATAATGATGACTACTTCCAGCGCCTGGACTCAGACGTGGACAATGTCGGCTCAAACAGGACAGACAATGATGAGCGCATGATTTTCTATACCCGTGGCACTGTGGAGACTGCCAAGAAGCTTCGCTGGGACCCGGATATTATAGTATGTACAGGTTGGATGAGTGTTCTCGCCCCCATGTATCTGCGCAAGATTTATGGCGATGAGCCATCATTCAAGAGAGCAAAGATTGTCACTATATTTGACGGCACTCAGTTTGAAGGTGAGCTCGACCCCAAGTTTATAGCAAAACTTAAAGCTGAAGGCGTCAAGGACTCTGACCTCAAGCTCCTTAAGAACAAGCCGCTGACTATGGGGACTGTGCAGACACTGGCGGCCAAGCACTCCAATGGCATCATCTTGCAGACACCCGAAATTAATCCCGAACTCGCCACATTCTTGGAGACTAGTAAGGCTAAAATCCTTACTCACGACAAGGTACAAGAGGGTGGCATGGATGCATACCTCAATTTCATTAATACCATATGCTCATAAGCATTGTGGCAAATGTTAGGGGTCTCTATATATAAACATGCTCTTACATGAATAAGAAACTATATTATATTCCTATATTGTTATTGTCCATCGTGTTGGGAATTGCACTCCCCTCGTGCGATGATGAAGACAATATCGGCAGCTCTATCGCCAAGGGTGAAGTGACTATCGTTGTGGACTCAACATTTACAGTCACCGGACGAACAGTACGTGCTACCAACATTGACTCCCGCAGTGGAGACTTATTGATAGGTCGCCTCTCTGCTGAAGACTATGGCGAGTTGAATGCTTCATTTGTAGGCCGATTGATGCCGGCAGCGAGTCTGATAATCCCGGACTCAATTCCGCTGGAGAGCATCAGCGGCATGTCATTGCGTTTCACATTCAAAAGTGACGGGTTCACCGGCGATACTCTCGCACCGCAACAGCTTAGTGTCTACTCGCTGACTAAGCAGCTCCCCTCCGGAATTGACAACACATTTGACCCTGAGGGGTATTATGATGAGTCAAGCCCATTGGGTTCAGCATCTTATACTGCAACCGATCTGAAAGTTATTGACTCCAAAACCAAGGTGGGATACGTCAACGTGCCTCTTAAAAAGGAGTTCGCGCGCGAGGTTGTAGCCCAATATCGCAAGGATCCCACCGTGTTCCAGTGGCCCGAGACATTTGCTCAATACTTACCGGGCATTTTTGTCAAGTCCACCTTCGGTCGTGGTCTTGTGCTCAACTTTACCAACAGCGAGTTCTTGACATTCTGGACTTATAACGCTAAAACCAACAAAGTAGTCGATAACACCAGTATTGTAGTTGATACCCTGCTTACAGACACTACCTCCTTATTCTCAATATCCCCCGAGGTACTGTCTGCCAACTTGCTGCGTACCACCCCCGCGGAGTCTATTCGGCAGCGTGTGGCACAAGGTGAGTATGTAATCCAGTCTCCTGCCGGATATAACGTTGAAATAGACTTCCCGGCACAGGCTATACTCGATAAGTATATGACAGACGACTTTAACCTCGGTGTCATAAACACCCTGACATATACATTGCCGGTGACAGTACCCACTAATACCTACGGCATAACCGCTCCCCCATACATGCTCATGATTAAGACAAGTATGCTAAGCAGCTTCTTCCAGCAAAACAAGGTGCCGGAGACTGATGATACAAATGTCTTCTGGGCATCCTATAACTCGCAAACCGGCGAATATGTCTTCAACAACTTGCGCCCATATATCGTGGAATTGATGAAGCGCGGTAGCCAAGTGAATCCCGAGGATGTTAAGTTCACGCTCGTACCCGTGAATTTGACTACCGAGACAGTGGGTTACGGCACAGCTCAAAAGACTGTTGTCACCGAATGTGTGCCCTATATTTCGCATCCCTCATTGTGCATAGTCAATCTTGCTGACTCCAAAGTCAAATTCACATACTCACGCCAAGTAATACGATAAAGAATATATCAGCATACATTACACAAGAGGCGCACACATAAATTTGGGTGCGCCTATGCTTTACTAAAGTGCAAACAGATACAAACTTTTTAGTGAAATTGTTTGTTAATAAATTATAAAATTTGTAACTTTGTGCTATGGTAATGTGCAGAGAGAGTTAGAACACTTACCTTCTGCAAACCTTCACTCTAATACTTGACTCAATATGGCTAATATCAGTCCTTTGGCCTACGTACACCCCGAGGCCCGTCTGGCAGATGATGTCCGGATAGAAGCGTTCGTTTATATTGATAAGGATGTCGAGATAGGTGCCGGCTGCGTAATAATGTCGCATGCCAGTATCATCGGAGGCACCACCATAGGTCCCGGCACAAAGATTTATGACGGTGCCGTGGTAGGCGCTGATCCTCAGGATTTCCGCTGGAAGGGAGAAAAGGGTCGTTGCATTATCGGCTCCAATACGAAGATTTATCAACACGTCATAATCAACCGGTCCATACATGAAGGGGCTGCCACTACAATTGGTGACAACTCATATATCATGGCTCAAACACACATCGGCCATGACTCACATGTAGGCAAATACTGTGTCCTTGGCAATGGAGTGAAAGTGGCCGGCGATTGCCGTATCAACGACTATTCTATCCTTTCATCAGGTGTCATCGTGCATGAGAAGTGTCATATAGGCGAGTGGACACTTATAAAAGGAGGCTGCCGAGTCAACAACAATGTGCCTCCATACGCCATTATGGCTCACAACCCCATCTCCTACTTCGGTGTCAATGCCTACGTGCTGCGTAAGAGCCACATGCCGGAAGATAGAATTGATGATATAGCCAAATGCTATCGTCATATCTATCAATGCGGCACCTCTTTGTTTAATGCCATGCGTCGCATACAAGAGGATGTCACCCACAGCGAAGAGAGGGACAACATACTCTCCTTCATCCGCGACCATGGCATGCGCATAGCGGCCACCCCCACCGATATATATGATTAACAGGTATATACTACCTCTATTAGGTGATGATTAAAAAATACCAAGTTGGTAACTTAATCATCATACAAAATTTACCAATTTATTTTTTAATCATCACTAAATAGCATACTGTCATATATCAATCAACTGATATGTGACAGTATAACTATATAAATTGAATAAACACCCATAAGGATGAACAACTTTATACTCAGAGCGTTGTCCGGAACGCTTTATGTGGCGCTGATTGTACTTAGCTTGATATTCAGCGATATATACTTTTGTATGCTGTGCGTTTTGTTTGGTGTATTGGCTACGGTAGAGTTTTCAAATCTCACGGCCTACAACCGCAAATGTGATGAACCCAAGCCTCGCGAGAAGACACTCACAGCCATGAGTATGGATGTGTTCGGCATCATATCGCTGACAATTCCCGCTATCGGCATGACATTTTTCAACTTCCTCACCGGCTGGATGTTCTATGCCATTGCCGGGTTACCGTTGTGGATGCTTTATGCCGTAATGCGCTCGTTTGCTGCTCTATACCAAACAGATGGACATGCTGTATCAGATATATCATACTCCTTTTTCGGTCAGATATATATCGGTCTTGGCCTGACAAGTGCCCAATTTTTGAGCCTTCAGAGCCCCGGATTGGTGCTTCTAATATTCATCCTGATATGGATTAATGACACCGGCGCCTTCCTGGTGGGCAGTGCCTGGGGTAAGCTTAAACTATTCCCGCGTTTGTCTCCCGGCAAGAGTTGGGAAGGATTTCTCGGTGGTCTCTTATTGGGTGTAGCCGTGAGCATTGTCCTGTTGGCTACCGGAGCTACCGGAGCGTTGCTGAAATACCCACTCTTCAATGCATGGGAAGTAGCTATCTTCCTGCCGATTATAGTGGGTATCTCCGGTACATTGGGCGACCTGTTTGAGTCCATGATAAAGCGAAGTGTCGGAGCAAAAGATTCAGGTAATATCATACCCGGTCATGGTGGTATACTTGACCGAATTGACTCTATGCTGTTTGCTATGCCCACCACCTGCTTGTTCCTCCTTTTATGCTCCATTTTATAATTGATGATAGAGACAATACTGAAATATTTTCCTACTTTGACGCCGGAGCAGCAGCAGTCCTTTAATATCATGATGAGACTGTATCCGGAGTGGAATGCAAAAATAAATGTTATCTCACGCAAAGATATTGACAACCTTGAGATTCATCATATATTGCACTCTCTCTCTATAGCCAAATTCACCAGCTTCACTGCCGGGAGTCGTATATTAGACTTCGGTTGTGGAGGTGGTTTCCCTTCTGTTCCTTTGGCCGTACTGTTTCCGCAAGTGCATTTCCATTTGATAGACCGTATAGCCAAGAAACTAAAGGTGGCAGAGTCAATAGCCTATGAGATTGGGCTACGGAATATCAGTTTGCAACATGGCGATATCAACGAATGTCGAGACAAATTTGATTTCGTGGTGAGTCGCGCCGTGATGCCATTGCCGGACCTCATCAAATTTAGCCGAAAGAATATAAGTAGCAAGCAACACAATTCACTCCCTAATGGTTTGATTACACTCAAGGGCGGCGATTTGAAGGACGAGATAGGCCGGTATGCCAAACAGACCATGATAGATCCCATCAGCATATACTATCCCGACCAACCCTTCTTCGCCGACAAATACGTCACTTATACCCCATTAGCCAATAAATGAGTTTGAAATGCACAGTCGCATCAATCGTATTTGTCTGCTGACACGTTAAAAGCGGAAGGATTCTCATCCTTCCGCTTTTAACGTGTTTTCCATAATATTCTATTCGAACTAACCTAACATCATGAAACGATTAATTTCTTTTTCTGACTATATAACGTTATATCGAATAAAATAGTTCATGGAATTGCGATTATTTTTTAATTTTTCCGTACCTTGGTAGTAAATTTACAGAGGCTTAATTCTGATAGCGAAACCACCGCCGGGAGCTACCTTCTGTCTCAGGTGTGTCTTATTGGTCACCTTGACCTCGCGTATACGATATGCCTGAGGATTTGTCAAGTAGTCAGCACCGGGGGCATCTTCCCATATAGTAGCAAGATACTTTTTACCCGGCTCAAGAAACGAAAGGTCGATGTTGGCAGTACGACTCTTTTCATCTGTGACACCACCGATATACCAATCGTTGCTATTCTTATCTTTTCTGGCTACTGTGATATATTCTCCAGGCTCAGCCTCAAGCCAGCGGCTATCGGCCCAATCCAAGGGCACTTCGCGAATAAATCTGAAAGCATCCGGGAAGCGTTCATAGTTTTCGGGCAGGTCCATAGCCATCTGCAGAGGAGACGCCATTGTGACATATAGCGCCAACTGACGCGCTATTGTTGTTAGTCCGCGGCCGGTCTTACCCTCACCATAATAGCTTAGGTCCGGCTCAAACAGGCCGGGAGTATAATCCATCGGACCACCCTTTAGGCGTGTAAACGGTAGTATTGTTGTGTGCTCCGGGGGATTGCCACCCATTGACTCAAACTCGCCGCCGCGTGCAGACTCCTGTGCTATCCAGTTGGGATAAGTACGTATAAGCCCGGTGGGACGCACTGCCTCGTGGCTGTCTACCATAATCTTGTGTTTAGCTGCCTCTTCGGCCACATATATATAGTGGTCCACCATCCACTGGCTGGAGTGGTATTCAGAGCGAGGGATGATGTGACCCACGTAGCCGGTCTTTACTGCCGGGTAATTGTGGTCGTTCATGAACTTGAAAGCAGACTGCAGCTGCCGCTCATAGTCGGCAGCATTGGCAGCTGTCTCATGGTGCATTATCATCTTCACTCCTTTTGTATTGGCATACTCCTGTATCTCATCCACATCGAAGTCGGGATAAGGCTTATTGAAGAGGAATTGGCGGTCTTTTACCCAGCCGGCCCAATCTTCCCAGCCCTCATTCCAGCCTTCCACCAGGACACCATCAATACCATTGGCAGCAGCGAAGTCGATGTATTTCTTAACATTCTCAGTGTTGGCAGGGTGACGACCATTTGAAGGAAGGGTTGCATAGTCTGTTATGCCCGGCTTGGCATTGTACTTGTCAGAATAGGCCCATGTGCGGTCTTTTCCAACAAACATCTCCCACCAAACGCCTACAAATTTCATAGGTTTAATCCAACTTGTGTCTTCTATCACACTCGGCTCATTTAGATTGAGAATGAGTTGCGATGCCAATATGTCGGGAGCATTGTCTGCAATTATCACAGTGCGCCAAGGGGTATTGAATGGGGCTTGCAGATAGCCGCGAGCACCATTACGGTCAGGAGTGAGGTGAGCCTTTAGTGACAATTTTGCAGTATCAGCCTCCAGAGCCATTGCGGGATAACCCTTCAAAGCAGCTTCGTGGATATTTACATACAAAGAGCTGTCAGCCTTCTTGGCCATTAGAGGTGTCTGTACAGACAGCCCCGGTATGCCAGATGCCTCGGTATGGTTGTTGCGTTGCATATTCACACCCAATTGGCTCATTGGTGTGATGGTATATAAGCGCTCATCGGTGTCATAGTCACCAGGGATACAGAAGAGAGTTAAGTCATCTGAGAGATTGAACTCTGTAGCCTCATCGCGCATGGTAAGATAGTTGACATCAGGCTGCTCCGGTATTTCATATCTGAATGCCATGCCATCATCGTAGACACGGAAACGCACTGTGAGCTTCTTGCCATCAGCTGTGATTAGCTCCACCGGCATCTCATTATAGTTATCTCTGATAGTGGCAAACTCGCCCCATACCGGCTCCCAATTAGAGTCATGGGATGTGACTTCGCCGGATGTTACGGATGCCACTGTAGTAAAGTCCGCCTGATCAGCGCGGAGGCCTAATGCGCTGTTATTAAGTATTTTCTTGCCATCGAAAGTTACACTATATACAGGTACACCTTGTGCATCCATTTCAGTGTTGACAACGATACGTCCGCCCGGAGAAGATACTGTCCCGGTGTCAGCATATGCCGTAGCGACGCATCCTGCGAGTAAAATGGCTAATAATTTGTATTTCATTGTTTTGGGTTTAAGTGGCTGCTCAATTTAAATTAAACTTTATGTGGCTATGCTCATTTGTATTTATTGATCCTTGTCCCGGCGCCTTTTTGGCAAATTTTGACAAGTTGTATCAGTCGTTATGCCCGCATAACTCCTTCTTCAACTTGCAAAATCTGCTCAAAAATTCGCTCGGCATAAAGTCCAATTTAAATTGAGCAGCCATTTAAGTTTCGCAAAATTAACAATTATTTATGATAAATCCATATAAAACTGCAAAAATTGCTATAATAAAAAGGCGAACACCTGTTAAGGGGTCCGCCTCCAATTGATATGTAATTTAAGATTTTAATCTTCGGGTTCTACTCCCCATTGCTGACGAGCCAGACGGCGATAGTTGTTGTAGCGCCACTTGGCATTCTCTTGAGCAGCCTGGAAGAGTTCTTCGGCTTCTACAGGATACTGCTTGAGCACTGATGCGTAACGCACCTCGCCCTTGAGGAAGTCTGTGAACTTATCCCACTGCGGCTCTTTAGAGTCGAGCGTGAAGGGATTCTTGCCCTCAGCTTCGAGAGCGGGATTGTAGCGCCACAGCTGCCAGTAGCCACATTCTACAGCGCGCTGCTCCTCTGCCTGTGCATGACCCATACCGGCTTTCAGACCATGGTTGATACAGGGTGAGTATGCAATGATGATTGAGGGGCCATCGTATGCCTCAGCCTCGCGGATAGCCTTAAGGGTCTGGGCGTTATCTGCACCCATAGCTACTTGAGCTGCATATACATAGCCGTACGTTGTGGCGATCAAGCCGAGGTCTTTCTTGCGAATACGCTTACCGGATGCTGCAAACTTGGCGATAGCTCCTATAGGCGTAGCCTTGGAAGCCTGACCACCGGTGTTGGAGTAAACCTCGGTGTCGAGCACCAGAATATTAACGTTCTTGCCTGATGCAATCACATGGTCGAGGCCGCCGAAACCTATATCGTAGCTGGCACCGTCACCACCGATGATCCATTGCGAACGCTTGATGAGATAGTGCTTGAGCTCTAAGATGTTTTTGCACACGGGGCAGCCGGCCTTGGCGCTTTCCTCAACGAGTGGGAGCAGCTTATCTACTGCATCGCGACAAGCATCTGCATCCTCCTTATTGTCGAGCCATTCCTGAGCAGCTGCCTTATAGGCATCTGATGTCTTGTCTGAAGCTATCATCTCTGACAGGTAAGCCACCAGGCGTGCACGCATCTTCTCATTGGCAAGTGTCATACCAAGTCCGAACTCGCAGAAGTCCTCAAACAGAGAGTTTGCCCATGCCGGACCCTCACCCTTCTCATTCTCGCAGTAGGGAGTTGAGGGCACTGAACCGGAATAGATAGATGAGCAACCGGTAGCGTTTGATACTATCTGACGGTCACCAAAGAGCTGGGTGATGAGTTTGACATACGGAGTCTCACCACAGCCGGAGCATGCGCCGGAGAACTCAAAGAGCGGTGTGGCAAACTGGCTATTCTTGACGTTGAGCTTGACATCAACGAGGTTCTGCTTGCTGGCCACCTCCTTGACACAGTATTCCCAATTGACATCTTGGTCAAGCTGGGTTTCAATGTGTTTCATTTCGAGAGCTTTAACACCCTTTTTGCCCGGACATACATCCATACAGTTGCCGCAACCCAAACAGTCGAGAACATCTACCTGCTGCACAAAGCGCATGCCGGTGAATGTTTTACCGATTGCCGGAATTGAGTGCTCCTCTCCGAAGGGTGCCTTCTCCATCTCTTGCTCTGTGAGAACGAAGGGGCGTATAGCAGCGTGAGGACAAACGAATGCACACTTGTTACACTGGATACAGTTTTCGGGCTTCCACTCAGGCACAAATGCTGCTACACCACGCTTCTCATAGCGAGCTGTGCCGGGCTGCCATGAGCCATCCTCGATGCCCTTGAAGGCACTTACCGGGAGCAGGTCGCCATCCTGTGCGTTGATGGGGCGAACTACATTGGTGATGAATTCAGGTGCATCATCCTGCTTAACTTCGTCATCGGGGAGGTTGACCCAAGTAGCATCAACATCGAGCTTGTGATACTCGGAACCGCGGTCTACGGCCTGATAGTTCATGTTTACGATATTCTCACCTTTTTTGCCGTAAGACTTGTTGATGAACTTCTTCATCTGCTCAACAGCAAGATCTACCGGTATTACCTCTGTAATACGGAAGAAAGCAGACTGAAGGATTGTATTGGTGCGGTTACCAAGGCCAATCTCTTGAGCTATCTTGGAGGCATTTATATAGTAGAGTGTAATATCATTGGCAGCGAGATATTTCTTCACCTTGTTGGGTAAGTTCTTTGCCAGCTCATCTCCCTCCCCGATAGTGTTGAGCAGGAAGGTGCCACCTTTCTGAAGGCCGCGAAGCACATCATACATGTGAAGATATGCTTGAACGTGGCATGCCACAAAGTTAGGGGTTGTCACCAGATATGTGGAGCGGATCGGGTGGTCGCCAAAACGCAGGTGAGAACATGTGAAACCACCTGACTTCTTGGAGTCATAAGAGAAATAAGCCTGACAATATTTATCAGTGTTCTCGCCGATAATCTTCACAGAGTTCTTGTTGGCACCTACAGTACCATCGGCACCCAAGCCATAGAATTTAGCCTGGAAGATGCCGGCACCGCCGAGAGCTATTTCGTCGCCAACCGGGAGGGATGTGAAGGTTACATCGTCAACGATACCGATAGTGAAGCCATTTTTGGGTTTGGGCAGTGAGAGGTTTTCATATACTGCGAGTATCTGAGCCGGTGTAGTGTCCTTTGAGCCGAGACCGTAACGGCCACCCACGATAACGGGAGCCTCGTCGTTGCCATAGAAGCAGTCCTTTACATCGAGGTAGAGGGGTTCACCATTGGCACCGGGCTCTTTTGTGCGGTCGAGCACCGCGATGCGCTTGGCAGTCTTGGGCACTGCAGCCAGGAAGTGCTTGGCGCTGAACGGGCGATACAGGTGTACACTCACCAGACCTACCTTCTCCCCCTTCTCGGTGAGATAGTCGATTGTCTCCTTGATAGCCTGAGTGACAGAGCCCATAGCTATGATGACGCGCTCAGCATCGGGAGCGCCGTAGTAGTCAAACAGTCCATACTTGCGGCCGGTGAGCTTATATATCTCATTCATGTATTCCTCAACCACAGCGGGGACATTCTCATAGTAGGGATTGCAACTCTCGCGGTGCTGGAAGAATACGTCGGGGTTTTCGGCCATACCACGCATCACGGGCTTGCTCGGGTTCAATGCGCGCTGGCGGAACTCTGCAAGTGCCTCGCGGTCGATGAGGGGTGCGAGGTCATCCTGGTCAATAGCCTCAATCTTCTGTATCTCATGTGATGTGCGGAACCCGTCGAAGAAGTTAACGAAGGGTACACGACTCTTTATAGTGGAGAGGTGTGCTACACCGGCCAGGTCCATAACCTCCTGTACGGAGCCCTCGGCCAACATGGCGAAACCGGTCTGACGTGTTGACATCACATCCTGATGGTCGCCGAAGATACACAATGCGTGGGATGCCAGTGTGCGCGCGGAGACATGGAAAACGCATGGAAGCAGCTCGCCGGCTATCTTATACATGTTTGGTATCATCAGGAGCAGACCCTGAGATGCGGTGTATGTGGTGGTCAACGCACCGGCCTGCAGAGAGCCGTGTACGGCACCGGCGGCGCCACCCTCGCTCTGCATTTCCTGTACCATTACTGTCTCACCGAAGATGTTTTTGCGTCCTGCTGCTGCCCATTCGTCCACATATTCAGCCATCGTGGATGAGGGGGTAATAGGATATATGGCTGCCACCTCGCTAAACATATAGCTGATGTGGGCCGCTGCCTGATTACCATCGCAGGTCATGAACTTTTTCTCTTTGCTCATAATCTATAATTTTGCTTTTGTCCCGACCTTAGTGAAAGACCATGGGAGAGTGAGAGTCTGTCTTTCTGCCGGATAAAATACCTTATATCTCAATATTTCTAATTTCAAATAAATTTGGGCCTTTGCCATTTTGTCTAATACATGCCTGCTCAGAAATGTATTAAACTATAATTATAGCGTCTAATAAGCAAATGCGTATCTACCGGAGGATATGCTTTTATCTCATTAAAAAAACTAAACTATAATAGTTAACTCGCAATAATACACATTTATAACATTCAATATCGGAAAAAGTTTTACATACTAACTATAAAACTATTCGGAAAATCACCGCAAATTTAACACTTTTTTTCATAATAGCCAACTTATACACATGTATAGACATATCAGTTACCCTTAGGGCTGCGCTAATTTGAGATTTTTTTGTTAATTTTGCAGTATAGATTTTCTTAGCTTAAAGCCAATATCAAAATGAATATGACCAAGTTTGAAGAAGAATGGGCTAAAATGCTCAATGGCGAGATTTATGATGCCGTTCACCCCGAGTTTCTACGCAGACTTCAAGAGACGCGTCAAAAGATATGGGAATTTAATAATTTAAACCCGTCAAAGCCAGATGAACTTAATGCCATATTTCACAGTATAGTGGAAGACTGCGGAGAGAAAGTCCATGTTAATCAACCCTTCCGTTGTGACTATGGCTGCAACATACATATAGGCAACAACTTCTTTGCCAACTTCAATCTCACCATACTCGACGAAGCTAAGGTAACTATAGGTGACAACGTGTTTATCGGGCCGAATGTCAGTATCTATACGGCCTGCCACCCTATTGAGCCCGAAGCACGCAACACCGGTGCCGAGTGGGCAGAGCCTGTCTCTATTGGCAACAGCGTATGGATAGGTGGAGACGCCTCCATCCTCCCCGGAGTCACTATCGGCGATAATTGTGTAATAGGCGCCGGCAGCGTCGTAACAAAAGATGTAGCCACCAACACCGTAGTTGCCGGCAATCCTGCACGCGCAATTTCAAAAGTCAGCGATACCAAATAATAAAATATGACACCTGTACACAAGGAGAATATAATCGAGCTTAGGAATATCCGTTCTTTATCCGCTCTGAAATTCTATATCCCCGATTATCAAAGAGGCTATAGATGGACTGACACGCAGGCCAATCAGATGCTTCAAGACTTTCTGGACTTCATAGAGGACGGCAAAGACAGTACGAAATATGCCGAGGGATATTACTGCCTTCAGCCTGTTGTGGTAAAACCTAAGACATGGATATCACCCGATGGCACCATTCAAGAGGGATATGAAGTGATTGATGGCCAGCAGAGGCTTACTACCATATATTTGCTGCTCCAAGCACTATTTAGCAATGATGAGAAGCTCAGGAAACGTATCAAGGATTTCAATATGTTTTCCATTGATTACCAGACTCGAAATGACTCCAAGGATTTTTTGGAGAATATAGCGGATGATAGTAAAAGGCAAAGCAAGAAGTATGATTGCATAGACTTTTATCATATTAATATGGTCTATGAAACATTCCTTGATGCATTGAGTCAGTGTGAAGACTTAGACGCAGACCGCGACTTGATAAGTATGCTCTTAAATGAAAAGCCGGCCAAAGAGGGTGATGACGATGATGAGGCGTCCGAAATAGACAAAGCACGCAATGCTCGCCTGATATGGTATGAGATCGGTTTTGAAGAGAAAGCATCTTCAGAGGACATTTTCACGCGTCTGAATGTTGGCAAGATCCCCCTTACGAATGCCGAGCTTATCAAGGCAATGTTCCTAAGGGAATCCAACTTCGGTAAGGTCACTGCCACGCGAGACAATGAGCGGGAAACACAAAAAATTGGTATCGCTCTTCAACAAAATAAGATAGCTGAAGATTGGAATATTATCGAGCAAAAGTTGCAACAGGAGGATTTCTGGTACTTCTTGGGTGGCGCTTCTATGGGTAAGGAATATGAGACTCGCATTGAGTTTATATTTGACTTGATGGCTAATTGGGACCAAGGCAAGGAGACCTATCACACCTTCATTGAGTTCCAAAACAGGATTAAGAGTGTAAAGAAAAAGCCGGCCGAAAATGTATGGAAGGATGTAAAAGACTACTTTCGCGACCTTGAGTATTGGTATAACGACCGTATTCTGTATCACTTGATTGGCTTTCTTATCCAATGCG
This sequence comes from Muribaculaceae bacterium, assembly GCA_023665425.1. Taxonomy (GTDB): domain Bacteria; phylum Bacteroidota; class Bacteroidia; order Bacteroidales; family Muribaculaceae; genus Lepagella. Next base: position 228,608 of record JAMPDX010000001.1, on the reverse strand, counting down.
GTAAAACTATCGCAGATATCAAGGAACTTGAGTTTACTGAGGTTGCGGATGAAGATGGAAAAAATACTAAGGTCAAACAGAAAAAAGACCGGTTTATCGCTAATGTAAAGGATGAAATCAAGAAGTCGATGAAGAACATCAATCTTGACACCCTAAAATATCTTAAGCCGAACCCGAACCCGAATATCACCAAGGTCCTGCTTCTTTTTAATGTACTTTCAGTAATTGACAGTACCCGTTCGGATATAAAATTTCCATTCGATAAATTTAAGAAGGAGCATTGGGACCAAGAGCATATTGCAAGCCAAACTGATAAAGACTCCCCTGATGTTCCCAATAAGAAGGCACAACGTGTGGCATGGATTAATGATATGCTCTATTACTTCACCGGCCAAAAGGAACCGGAGGGTAAGAATGAGGCAGAGAAAGCTCTCGAATTAATAGATAGTGTTAAGAAATTCCTTGCTGAGAATAGCGAAAATGACGAGTTGACGGACAATGAAGTGGAAATTATCAAATCGCTCATAGATGTAAAGGGATTGTCAATTCTCGGCCCCAAAAAGATTACAGCTGATGAGAAACAGCGATATGATGACACCATGAAGGAACTGTTTATCAAGATGCGGCATTATTTCAACGACAATAAAATTACTGAGGAAGACAAAGACTTGCTTGGCAATATGGTACTACTGAATTCTACAATCAATCGCTCGTATGGCAACGCATTCTTTGCCATTAAAAGAATGCACATACAGGAATACGACTCACAAGGTGTATTTATCCCGCTTGCTACTAAAAACGTTTTCATGAAGTATTATAGTAAGCGTGTCAATGAAATGCTGACATGGACCACTGAGGATGCCAAAGCATACCTTGCAGCTATCAAAGGCAAGTTACAACCCTTTCTAAAGACAGAAGATAATGGCAACAAATAAGCGATATTCCTTTTTCCAGTTGTTCACCAAGGGCACAAAAGAACATCCCGGTAACTACAAGTTGGTGATCCCCATAATACAACGCGATTACGCCCAGGGACGCGACAATGAGAAGGCCAAAGAGATAAGAACAGAATTTTTGGCCCAATTGGCTGATTATATGTCTAATACAACCGGGAGCCACGACTTGGATTTTGTTTATGGCATCTCATCACCTTCGAACGACGCATCCGTCAAGAAGCACTTTGTGCCTCTTGACGGACAGCAGCGTCTAACGACTCTCTTTCTGATACATTTTTATCTTGCTCTCAGGACAATAGGGACTAAAGAGTCAGACCAATTTTTCTCTACTCTTAGAATTAAAAATGGCCGACTCACCGAAAACGTTTTTTCGTATCTTACGCGCCATAGCGCTCAGGAATTTTGCAACGGCTTGATATGCGAACCCTCAGATTTCACTGATTTCTTTAAGCCGGACACAGCAGAGTCAAACGAAAAGAAGCTTTCTGATTTCATCCGCAATTACTACTGGTTTTATCCTGATTGGGCAAACGACCCCACGGTGATGGGTATGCTTACCATGCTCGATGATATTCATGATAAATTCAAGGATTTAGACCATCTAAAAATTTTCAGCCGACTGATAGATGATGTTGATCCGTCAATCACATTTATCTTCATGGACCTTGAAGATTTCAAGATGACTGATGACCTGTATATCAAGATGAATTCGCGCGGCAAGCCCTTGACTTCGTTCGAGAACTTTAAGGCTAAGTATGAACAATATATAGGAGGTATTGAAAATAATTTAAAAGATGATGCACCCTGTGAGCTGAGTAAATTTGCAGACGAGATCAAAAAGCGTAATCACAAAATCATAAAGACTGTAAAGCAAAATTTCTCATTCCATATAGACACCACATGGTCTAATGTGTTCTGGAAATATTCAATCAAAGAATTAAAAGATGCAGAAAAGAGGAATGAGGAACTAATGGTCGAGGGCAAAAAGCAGTCGTTGGATAACCTCCTTGCAAAAACTCTCGACATGAAAATCAGCCGATTTATAAAGATGGCATTTGCCAACCAATATGCTATAGATGCCAAAGATACAAAAGATGCTGTACCCGATGATTTGACAAGCGAAAAGGATTTATCATTCACCGGCCTCAAAGAAAAACTTACTGCCGATGGGGTAGTATATCTCTCTCAGTTGTTTGAGCTGGTTGCCAATGAGAAGTTGGAAATACTTCCGAAATGGATTCAAGACAAATATTATCAGGAAGAGGATACGTTCACTTCGCTGATAAACGGCGAGAATTTCAACTATATAAAGAGGTTCTTATATTATGCTTACACATTGTTTCGCCTCAAATTCGGCAGTTCAAAAATAGGACAACTGACCGAATGGATGAGGTTCTGCTATAATCTGACTTATGATGACAATGCTCGCCAGGATTTAACCAAAGATACCTATCCTCGTGCCGTATCGGCTATAAATAACTTGGTGAAAACACTTGATAAAACGGCCGACAAATCTATCATCAAGTTGTTGGCATCTCAATCACGGCCGGAGGAGCTTATTTTCTTCCCCGATTACCAATATAAGGAAGAAATAATCAAGAGTCACCTGTTTAAGAAGGATACATTGTGCATCTTGCATAACATCGAGAAGCCAAATCTCGAATCGGAGATATCGGTGGCAGACGAATGGAGCAGTATAATCATGAAGTTAGAAAGTCATCCATATTTCACCGGTCAGATAGGCTTTCTATTAGAAATGGCCGGTATTTATGACTACTTTACAGCTCATGGCAATCTTAATTGGAATACCCGAGAAGATGCGATGTATAAAGATAAAATAGTGCGTTATGGTAAGATTGCCTCCAAAATCTTTGAAGGTGGATATATCGAACGCAAGTATACCGAAGAGGCCTTGTTTGAACGTGCTATGTTGGCTATATCCCCCGATTACCTTACCGACAATTTCTTTAACTCCGTCAAGAAGAATGCATCTGCCTCTAATAATCTCATGCGTGACAGAAGCTGGAAAAACTTCATGAGGCTGCAGTCAAAACGAGAAGATAGTCGCTTTAACTGGAAAATGTTAAAAGACCTGTTTGACCAACTGTCAGAAAATGACCCCATAAACTCACTTAAAGCGGTGATCAATTCCTATCAGAAGAATGGTCCTTTATGGCGTCATGATGTCATTAAACACCCATATCTGCTCAGTAAGGAATATTGCCCAAATGGCTTCTTCAACCACACTCAAGATGGACATCCAATCATTGTGAACAGGATATTTTTCTCTAAAGATGACACCGAAGTATATACCGGTGTGCTGTATTTTGAATATCTTATAGAGGCTCTCGAAAAGATAGGACAACTCCAACACCGTTATGTTTACTCTAATTCGTGGGAGGATATTCCACATGTACGACTTGAGGTGGCAGGACTCGTTATTCACTTGAGATCAAAAGTATATGGCTCAGATGACGCCGAAGGTGGTTTTGGCGACTTGCGTAATTACTACCTTGAGGTTGAAGTCAATGATGAGGAACAGCGAAAAGCACTCTTGAAAGAATACGGCTTTACTCCCGTTGACCGATCATCCATGTGGATCAAGGAGTTTTATCGATTTAATTTTGCCGAAAATGGCGATAGTTACCGCAAGCAAGTATCGAAGGAGATTTGTGGTGTGCTCTCCGGTTTGGTACTCAATCAAGATTCATAACTTTTGTCAGTTGCAATAAATTTATTAATTTTGCAATATACTTTTCAAACAAGATAGATTATGACACGTAGAGAAACTATAGATAAATACGTAGACGCCTTCCTCAAGGGTCGCAGCCAGTCAGCAATAGATAAGTTTATGGACAAGGCCGAGGCACTCCAGTATGCCTCGATAATGCAGTGGCGCCGCAGAATGAAGAAGGCAGAAAACACTCCGAAGAGCACTCGTGAGGTGCTCGATATCCTTCACAAGGCTGATGCCCTTATAGCCAATGCGCAGGAACTTAACACACAGGATGTGCAGGACATCAACTCTGCATTAGATAAGCTCCACAACACTCTAAATGATAGCTTCAATCGTTCTCGCGAGCGTCGCATCTCTGAACTTGAAGCTCAACAAAACCAGATAGCAGCCCAGCTTGAACAATTGCGTCAAGGCTAACCTATTTATTTATGGCCACAAACAGAAAAGCGAGTGCCGCGCGTAGCACAGACAGTCGCACGCACATTGTGCTCATTATCATACTCATAGCAGTGCTCACTGTGGGATGTATATGGGCGGCAAGTCGTTTAAATTCGCGCTCTGAGACAGAGCAAAACATACCCTCACTCCCAGCCGGTACTGACTTGGAGAGGGTGATTGTGCCAGGCGATGTGCCTCAACAAATTAAGGCGTATGAAGGGTTTACCGTAAACTTTAATACGTCCAATCGCACTCCTAACTATGTGTCATGGGAGCTATTGGGCTCTGAAACTGATGGTTCCTCCACACGCAAGAAACAAGATTTCTGGCGAGATGAAACAGTTAAGAATTGTCCCTCAAAAAAAGATTACACAAACTCAGGCTATGACCGCGGCCACCTCTACCCTGCCGCCGATGCCAAATGGAGCGAGACAAGTATGCGCGAATGTTTCAGCATGGCCAACATGACACCTCAGGTGCATGCTCTCAATGGTGGCGCATGGAAGACTCTTGAAGACAAAGAGCGCCAATGGGCCAAAAGAGACTCTGCTCTCATTATTGTGGCAGGTCCGATATATCAGTCTGCCGATAATCTCCGTATAGGTCAAGCCGGCGTGAGAGTACCCTCTGCATTCTTTAAAGTTATACTTGCACCTTATATAGATAACCCACGAGCAATAGCCTTCATATATCCAAATGACCATTGCCCCGGCAATATGCAAAACTATGCTCAATCTGTTGACTATGTGGAGCAAATCACCGGTTTTGACTTCTTCAGCTCTTTGCCCGATGATATTGAAGAACAGCTCGAGTCATCATACTCTTTCACACAATGGAACAGATAAAGACTTCATCCTCCACCATAGTGGCACTTGCCACCCCACATAGTAAGGGAGCCATCGCCATGGTCAGATTAAGCGGACCGGAAGCATTGACCATTGCCGACAAGATATGGAAAGGCAAGCTCCTATCCGAAGCATTGACGCACACTGCGCATCTGGGTTACATTATTAACAATAAAACTGACAATGAGATAATAGATCAGGCCCTTGCCACAGTATTCAAAGCTCCCGCCACTTTCACCGGTGAAGATATGGTGGAATTCGGCCTGCATGGCTCCATGCTAATAGCACGCCAGACAATAACAGCACTCGTTGATGCCGGAGCAAAGCCTGCCGGTCCCGGCGAGTTCTCACAGCGTGCTGTGGCCAACGGACGCATGAATTTGCTTAGCGCCGAGGCTGCTGCTGACCTTGTGGCCGCAACTTCTAAAGCGGCTAAACGAATAGCCATGTCGCAAATGCGAGGCGGTGTGGACCAACGGCTCAATGAGATGCAAGAGCAGCTCCTTCACCTCGCCTCTCTGTTAGAGCTCGAATTAGACTTCTCTGAAGAAGATGTGGAATTTGCACCGCGCACTCAACTGCTTGAGCTCGCTCTCTCCATACGTGCACATCTGGAGCGTTTACAGTCATCCTATCGCACCGGTTCTGCAATAAAACAAGGTATTCCCGTGGCCATAATAGGCCCTACAAATGCCGGAAAATCCTCGCTGCTCAACCTGCTTGCCGACGATGAACGAGCCATCGTCAGCGACATACATGGCACCACACGCGACATTGTAGAGGACAATATAGAGATAGGTCAATACATGTTCCGCTTCATGGACACTGCGGGCCTGCGAGATACTGACGACCCCATTGAACAGATAGGAATAGCTCACTCACACCGTGCCCTTAGTAAGGCCCGCATCGTCCTGCTCGTCTCGGATGCCACCACTCCCCTCTCCGACAAATTAATACGCGAAGCTATGGCCACTATGAGTCCGGATTCAACCCTCATCCTCCTCAACAACAAAATAGACCGACTCGAGCCATCATCTCAACCTGATGTTTACCCCCAATCTCAGCACTTGCCCGACAACAGAGATATCTTAACTCTCAATATATCTGCCAAAACTGGAGAAGGTATAGACCGGCTGAAAGATAGTCTATGCACTATCATCATGAATGACGAGCAATCCGAGGGTGACATCCTCCTCACTAATGAACGCCACCACGCCTGTGTCACCCAAGCCCTCGCTTCTCTCGCCCGTGTCATCTCTCAGCTTCGGCCCCAACCCACATATCCCGATTCATATTCCTCTCTCTGTCTCCCACCCACTCCCGATATAATCGCACAAGGGGTAAGAGAAGTAATTTCCCACCTCTCCGACCTCACCGGTCAATCTCTCCAAACACCCGCCATCCTCCAAAACATCTTCTCCCACTTCTGTATTGGCAAATAAGTTGCTGATATTGAACGATTTTTATAAATACAGAAAGTAACATCGATGGCGTAGTAACAACGCTTTTAGAATGATACTTTTTCCCGGTCATTAATTTGCTGCACTTATACTAAATTGCAGTATGTTTGTGAATGTTTTTTTACCTCTGCCGCTCATGATACGTCTCTCACAGCTTTCAAATGAAAATGCCAGCCTTCACTGAGAAAACAAATTCTCTTTTGATATTAGGCCGCGTTAGTGACTTACACCCGTTAGATAATGCCCATGTCGGGCGAACCAAGAAACCGCCATAGGATTTATCTCCCTATGGCGGTTAATTCATTATAAGGTGAAGCAAATGTCTCGTAGATTATAGTTACCGTACAAGTTTCGAGACAAGTATTTTGCCGTTAGACAGGAACTCCTTTTTGATTATAATACCTTTCGAATTGCCATTGTCAGAGAGTTTTCGGCCCTGCATATCGTAATATGAGGTAAGTATGATTGTCGCCTCTTGAGTCAGGCTATTGAGATACACATCATCGCCTGGATCTTCACCTGGATCTGTTCCCGGGTCATTACCGGGATCATTACCGGGATCATCGCCGGGGTCTTCTCCCGGGTCTTCTTCCTCACCCTCTAATTGACCCATGGGGATAGAGGTATTTGAATTGATGGCGCTTTTAGGATTGCGATTGAGCAGCAGTCCCACCACTCGAAGGTTGTCGCGATAGCTCTGACCAAGTACTCCTAAGGAACCCATGTGAGAAAGGTCGAAAGAAGTAGTGTAAGTATATTCCTCCCCGGCCACAATATTGGCAGGTATTGACTCGGTGTCACCTTGCAGATCATTGCTGCATAATACCACATCATTGAATACGAGATCATCCATGGGGTTTGTGCCGTGAGTAAACAACTCACCCCAATGGCCCGGCATTGTTGGGTCATCATATTGACCAACAAGGGCATTCTTTTGATGCCAAGTAGACTTACTCATGCCATCAGCTACAAGCACGGCTGAAATGCCGTATTCCACATCGTTGTAGTCACTTGTAAAGCTCACTGTTACTGTGGCATTGATGATATAATGCTCCTCATCGCCCCATTCGGCCTTCACTTCTACCCATGCCGGAGCCACCTTGGCTACTTCCTCAGGCCATATTTTATAAATATCGACAAACGAAGTGGCCGAATTCTGACGATTTACATGTATTTCCGGATACTCCTTCGGGGTGAAAGGCTTAAATGCAGAGTTAGACATGGCATCATTATTGTGATATGCCAGGCCGATAAAGTTATCCGGATAATCTTCTTTGAGGGTCTCCATGGCGACGTAACCACGAGGGCAAAAACTGCACCACAGGCCGGTAAACTCCTCAAGCAAGGGTCTCATTATGGGCTGACCATCCGGGGTCTGTGACTGACTCACAGCACTCAAAGATGAGAGAGCGAGCAATGAAAATAGAATTTTTCGCATCTGTATTTTTGATTAGGTTAATTATAGCCGAATAGATAGTATTTCACTTTACTCCCTCTTCAGACTTTAGGGATGATTAAAAAATAACTTGGACCTCTTTATCATCATACAAAAATTACCAATTAATTTTTTAATCATCACTTAATATATGGGTAAATAATATTGTTTAAAAATAATGCTTGGGGAGGCACAGAATTGCCGGCAGCGCAGCGGTCCTTAGCCTCGATTATCTGTTGGAAGCCATCTATCGATAGCTTACCGCGACCCACGTCCACGAGGGTTCCAACAACAGCGCGCACCATATTGCGAAGAAACCGATCTGCCGTGATAGTGAATACATACATCCGTGTATTGTCGGTATTTGGAGTGGTATGCTCCACCGGAGCCCAGTAAGCCTCGCTCACCTTGCAAATATTCGTTTTGACATCTGAGTGGAGCTTGGCAAACGAGGTAAAATCATCTACCATAAGCAGCTTCCGGGCAGCCTCATTCATCTTACCATAATCAAGATGAGCACTCATTTGCCAACAATAAGGGTACATAAACGGGGTCTTGCCCTCACTAATATAGTACTTATATGTGCGAGATACGGCATCAAAACGGGCATGTGCATCATCCTCTACCGGGATAAGTTGGTAAAAGGCTATATGACTGCCACACAGATGATTGAGAGAACGTATCAAGCCCTCGGCATTCTCAATTGGCCTGTCTGTATCAAAATGAGCATACATACATGAGGCATGCACACCGGCATCCGTCCTGCCGGCACCGGTTATCGCCGTGGGGCATCTCAGCAGTGTAGACAAAGCCTCCTCTATCACCTGCTGTACTCCCACTGCATTGGGCTGACGTTGCCACCCGCAATAGTTGCTCCCGTTGTATGCCAATTTCAAGAAGTATCTCATTCCAGATATGTATAGCCGTATAATCCTGATTTGTAGTTATTAAGGAACTGACGCCCCTCCTCAGGTGTGATTTTACCACTCTTCATGCAGGCGGTTACCCATGTCTCAAGATTGCGCACAAGCTTCTTCGGATTATACTCCACATAGTCCAGTACATCCGCTACTGTCTCACCATCAATTATCTGCTCAAGCACATACTTGTCTTCCTTGACAGAGATATGCACAGCATTAGTGTCGCCAAACAGATTATGCATATCGCCGAGTATCTCCTGATAAGCGCCCACGAGGAACACTCCGATATAATAGTGTTCATCCTTCTTAAGCACATGCACCGGCAGCGAGCGTGACACACCCTGTGGAGACACGAAATGCGCTATTTTGCCATCGGAGTCGCAAGTCACATCCTGAAGGGTAGCCAATTGTGTTGGCTTCTCATCAAGGCGCTGAATGGGCATTATAGGGAAAATCTGGTCTATGGCCCAAGAGTCCGGCAGGCTTTGGAACAGAGAGAAATTGCAGAAGTATTTCTCCGGAAGCATGCGTGCCACCTTCTGTAGCTCTTCCGGCGGATGCTTCATGCTGCGAGTGATGGCATTTACATCGCGAGCCACACTCCAGAACAACTGCTCCACCTCTGCACGCGTACGCAAGTCTATCAGGCCGAGGCTGAACAACTCAAGGGCTTCCTCGCGTATCTGGAGTGCATCATGCCAGTCTTCAAACACACGTGAGGTATTAATTTTATCCCATATATTATACAGCTCCTTCGATAGCTCGTGGGCATCCTCCCCTATCTCCTTGTCATCATCCCACTTGGGCAACGCAGTGGCGGCGAGCGCCTCTATCACAAGTATGGAGTGGTGCGCAGTGAGTGAGCGGCCACTCTCGGTGATTATATTAGGCTGCGGTATATCATTCTTGACACATACATCTACAAGCGCGGAGACGGAGTCATTGACATACTCCTGAATAGAGTAATTCATCGAATTCTCGCCGGAGGATGAGCGAGTGCCATCATAGTCCACACCAAGACCGCCACCTATATCCACAAACTCGATATTGAAGCCCATGCGGGTGAGTTGCACATAGAATTGCATCGCCTCGCGCAGGGCATTCTTTATACGACGTATCTTGGTGATTTGGCTGCCTATATGGAAGTGGATGAGCTTCAGACATTGGTTCATCTTATTCTTCTCCAGGAATTCAAGGGCCTCGAGAAGCTCCGAGGAATTGAGTCCGAACTTACTGACATCGCCCCCCGACTCTTCCCATTTGCCGGAGCCCGAGCTGGTGAGTTTGATACGGATACCTATATTCGGCTCCACACCTATCTTCTTGGCCAGCTTGGCAATGGTGCGAAGTTCATTAAGCTTCTCCACTACCAGAAAGATGCGCCGGCCCATCTTCTGAGCAAGCAGAGCGAGCTCCACATAGTTGTCATCCTTATATCCGTTGCAGACTATGATGGAATTCTCATGAGTATTGACTGCAAGTACAGCATGAAGCTCTGGCTTCGACCCGGCTTCCAAGCCTATATTATACTTGTTGCCATGGCTCACTATCTCCTCCACTACCTGGCGCATTTGGTTCACCTTGATGGGATATACCACAAAGTTCTGACCCTTATACTCATACTCCTCCGCAGCCTTCTTAAAGCACGAAGAAATCTTACGGATACGGTCATCCAGAATATCCGGAAAGCGCAGCAACACCGGAGCTGTAACATCGCGTAGCTGCAGCTCATTCATCACATCCATCAGGTCCACTTTGGCACCACCCATGCGGGGGGTCACCTGTGCATGGCCCTTCTCGTTGATTGAAAAGTAGTTACGCCCCCACCCGGGAACATTATACAATTCAGAGGAATCCTCAATTCTCCACTTTCTCATTTCTTTAATACTTTATCAGGATTGGGCGCCAGCTTGTTGTGAGACGCGCCCTAAGATTTCGAAATTATCTGCGTAAACTTCTGTAATATAGCGCTGTATACCCATCTTATCAGTGTAAGTACGGGTACGCAGTTTGCCCTCTATATATAATTTTGCCCCTTTGCGGATAAAGCGCTCCGCATACTCCGCTCCCTTGCCGGTCATGACAATATTATGCCATTCGGTTCGCTCCACCTGTCCTATACGTTCATTGGTAGCCAGAGAGAAAAAGGCAAACGCACTACTCTTGTCGGGGTAATGCATCCGCGGGTCGCTCCCCACATTGCCTATAAGTATAACTTTGTTTATTGACACTTATTTATAACTCTTGGTTAGAAAGTTGAGGCTCTGAGAGCCAAACCGGTCTTTTCATACAGCCCCATGAGTAAATTCATCACATGCACCGCATCACCGGCACCGCCACGCAGATGAGCATCAGCCACTGCCTGCACATTGAGCAGCCCATCCTCGGTCTTATCGAGAGTGATAATACACTTATCAGTGCCCTCCACCTCTTTATCGGGCACTCGCTCACCTACCACGTATGTGAGATTATGGTCATCGAATATCTCCTCATACATATCAATGATATTGTCGAGTGGCAAGTCAAGGCTCAAATTTGTGGATATACGCATGGCGCGATCAGATTCTGAGGGCTGCTTGTTGACGACGAATTTCGGCACCGGGTAATTGCCACACAGCTTAAAAGCATCGCTCACATTAGCATACTTCACCCGTGTGTCATTGGCAAGATTTTCATTCACCTCCATATCTATCTTCACCACGGCAGGCAACATTGAGCGTAATGCCAGTGGAAGCAGTGCAATGCTGATAAGTATCTCCTCTGCCGGAGGAATGACGGCACGGCGCGCACCTCTCACCAGGGCCTTACGATTTACCTCTGGCACACCATACACCACAAATGAGTCTTGCTCTCTGGCTGTATTGAAGTCTGCTGTCATGTCTATGACACATAAATCGGGATACTCTGCTGGCGAGGGTATTGGACATGCTGTCTTGTCAGTCACAAAGAGCAGATCCATCTTATCCGGCTTGAGCTCAGCATCAAACTTTAGAGAGCACTCCCCTATAAGCCCATGGTGCACTGACTTTATGTCGCGCCCTGCGAGTCCGTCAGCGCATATCTGACATATACGGACATCAGGGTGATTTATCAAAATGCGTATCAATTCGCCTGCCATGGCAGAAGCGCCGCCTGCGATACCTACTTTTATCATTCCTTCGTAGAAGAGTCATGCTGTCGAGTGCATACATGTATGCAGGTCCAACAGATGAGGATTTAGATTTTAATATATTGGTATTTTTTCATTCAGAGGGAGGAAGCGGGCAAATACCTCTCGTGCCTGCTCATGAGTGACACCTTCGCGAAGCACAACCATGATGGTATCCGTGCCGGCAAGAGTGCCGATGATTTCCGGGGTGCGAGTCATGTCTATATCATAACCCAACCCGGGAGCGTATCCGTTGCGGGTTTTGATTACAGCTATATTACCCGAAAACTCGAGTGATATAAATCCGGCCTGATAGTGCAGTGCCATATCGGCCTGACCGGATGAGAGCATCTTATCCTTCACGCTGTTGTTATCCGGCAACATATACATATATGTTCCGCGGTCAGTAGGCACCTTAGTGGTTTTCAGCATTTTAAGGTCGCGACTCAGTGTGGCCTGTGTCACCGAAAACCCGTTTTCAGCAAGCATCCTGCTGAGTTCCTCCTGACTGCTTATGCAGTGGTTCTTGATAATGTCGACGATGAGTTCGACTCTACGTTTACGATTTTTCATGTTATAGATACGGTGAATATAAGTGGATGTTCAGTTATAATGGAGTAACCACTTATACCTAAGTTTATAGAAAATTCTGTTTCCCTATGATTGTCATCAATGTAAATACATTTATAAAAAGAAATACTGCGCAAAATTACATATTTATTCTCAATAAACAACCATAATTTTTAAAATTTCATCTTTTGTTGAAGGGACGCATTGGTTTATTGTTAGACGATACAGATCACTCAATTATCATTCATTCGTTTTATTGCGATTATTTATTATATCTCTCAAGCGAGCTGCCTTTTCGTACTGTTCAGCCTCAACCATCTCGTCGAGCATTGCCTGAAGCTGCTCAATGGGCAACTCCTTTACCTTTCTCCATAAGGCAGTCTCCTCTTGTTGCAAATTTTCTTTTGTATTGGTATCAGCGGCCCCTTTGCGTGCACCGGTTCTTTCTGAAGTGCCCTTTTGCTCCAGGCCTATCTTGGCCAGCAACTCTTCCGACGCATAGATAGGCACACCCATGCGCAATGCCAGAGAGATTCCATCGCTCGAGCGGCTATCTATAATTACCTCGCGCTCGCCATCTGTCAAGTAAAGATCTGCTGTAAAGATGCCGCCATTCAATTGCTTTATAACTACATACTGCAAATCCACACCAAAGGCACGCATGATATTCACCATCAGGTCATGTGTCAGTGGGCGCGGTGTGATGATATCCTGCAGCTTGCACTCTATTGATTGTGCCTCGGCCATACCTATAACTATCGGCAAGCGGCGTGTGCCCCCCAGCTCTTGCAAAATCAAGGCATACACTCCTCGCTCCACCTTATTATATGTTATGCCCACTACTAGCATCCTCTTATAGTCATTTCCCATTGCTATATCTTTTCTTTTGTTCTACAGATATTACCCCACTCCCAAGACACAGCTGTTTGTCAGGGGTATAAATGATGGCATATTGCCCCGGAGCAATCCCCTGGATATCCTCTTGCGAATGTATCATATAACTGCCATCTTCAAGTCTCTCCATTACTGCCGGAGTGAAGCCGGGGGTATGTCTGTTCTTGAAGGTAATATCTATGAAATTATTCTCCCTTTGGTCTGGCGCTCCCTCGTTGGGCTCATTGCTCATGGTGGCGCGAGGGGCTATACCGGGCACTCTACTCTCAGTGTCAAACGGATTTGCGGTAATCCAATGCATCTGTTGCAAGGGCAGCTTGCGCCCGTATTGCAGGCTTGTGCCATAGCCATTGCTAACATATACCACATTATCGCGCACATTCTTCTTGACTACATACCATGGTCCCCCGCTCAGGCCGAGTCCTTTGCGTTGTCCTATGGTATGAAACCAATAACCTCTATGCTCACCTATCTTTTTACCATTGGCGATATCCACTATCGGGCCGCGGCGTTCCCCTAAATGGCGGCGTAAGAAGTCATTATAATCTATCTTGCCCAAGAAGCAAATCCCCTGCGAGTCCTTGCGGGTGGCATTAGGCAGATTTATCTCACGTGCTATCTCCCTCACACGCGCTTTGGGAAGCTTACCCAAGGGGAAGAGTATATGGCCCAACTGCTCATAGCTTATCTGCGCCAGAAAGTCTGTCTGGTCTTTTACCGGGTCAGCTGCCGTAGCGAGATAATATTTGCCGTCTAACTCCTTTATATCGGCATAATGGCCCGTTGCCGTCTTATCGAACTCATGTCCGCGGCGTTGCTCAAAGTAGCCGAATTTGATGATCTTGTTACACATCATATCAGGGTGCGGAGTGAGGCCCGACTTCACGGTGTCAAGTGAGTACTGCATCACATTGGCCCAATACTCATCATGCAGAGGTATGATCTCCAAAGGTAAATTATATTTGCGAGCTATAAGCTGACACATCTCTATATCCTCATCAGCATTGCAGTCGCCGCTATCATCATCGCGTCCTATACGGATATAAAACAAGTACAGGTCGTGCCCCTGCTCCTTGAGCAAGTGTACGGCCACTGCGCTATCTACTCCACCGGACAACAGAACTGCTATCTTCATCAATTTATTCTTTTAAACAATTTCGAGCTCTTCATCCTCATCTCGATTTTCGGTATGGATGATTCTCAAGGAAAGCATATAGTCAGCAGATATTTTGCCCGGACCTACAAGGAAGAGGAAAAAGAATATTCCCATAAACATCACGGGCAGATAATTTTGCTGCTGCCAAGGCATCAAGTCGTTTACTACTATCTGATGAGTTCGGACATAAATCTCAGCTACCACCATTGCTATAAAAGGGGGCAAACACATGATGCGCGTGAACAAGCCCACCATTATAAACAGGGAGCAGACTATCTCTATCGACACCATACATATCATGCTGGCCTCGTTGCCCATACCGATCACTGCCGGGAAGACGGCGCTCGTATTGTTATAGTCTGCTAACAGTCTAAGGGCAAACTGAAGCAACATTATGCCCACAAACAGACGCATAAACAGTCTCCCCATATTCGGATAAGAATACCCGGTGGAGCGAAGCATAAATCTCTTGAGAGGGGATATTACTCTATGTCTTGCCATTATTAAGTGTCTGTCCAATTTAAATTGTTTATACTTTATTAACACTCGAAACGACTAAATGTATTAACCTGTCTCAATTATTTTGCGACATGTGTCTTGACATATTCACGCGCCGTGTCGGTATTTGCACTCTTGGTGACGATATTCCCTTTCGCATCGATGATGAAAATACATGGCACCACGCGCAGGTCTATCACATCGTCAAGCCCGCTTGCTCTACCTACTATCCATGATTCGGGATAATTCTTCACGGCAGAAGCCCACGCTGCCCACTCTTCATCATCTACATCAGGGCTTATAAACATAATGCGAGCTTTCTCGGCCTTTACCAATTGCTGCAACTCATCATCTGTCTCAAGGCGCAGGCGTGCTATGCGGCAATCGGAGCAATCGAAATTGCCAAACTCGATAATTGTTGGTACCCCGGCGGCAGTGTATTTTGAAGGATTACCATGGCGGTCAGTAAAGAGGAAGTCCGGCATCGGATGACCCAACATACTGTTTTGCAGTGACTTCAGTTGCGCCTCATAACGCACTTTGCGCAGTGCCGGTATCTTTTTATTCGCCACCAGTGCTTTAAGAAATTCCACATACACCTCGTCTATCATGAGTTCTGCCGTCGCAGGTGAGTACATAGTGCGCTCAGCAGCATTGGTAAACTGGTATAATAACGAGGGGTTCTTCTGCAATTTCTTAATCAACTCTTTGATACTCTTGAGTGCGACATCTCTGTCGGCCATGTGCAAAGGCACAATATAGGTGCTTAAGGCATGTATCAGCTGACTTTGCCCCACACTCTTCTGCTTAAAGTCAAAGTCATCCCAGAAATGCTTAGCCAGCCAATTGGAGCGCTCTGTCCACTCCAAATCTTCCGGTGCTACCGGATATTCAAACAGTGGGGGTAGCACTAATATCGGGTCAACGTATTCCTCTGTGGTGGCTCCCTCAACCGGCAGGGATTCATTGTCATTTCCGATAATGACTTCTTGCACACCTTCCTCGGCTACAGAGTCTGTAGGATGCGTAAAAGCCGAAGCCCCTACACTGCCACCAAATACAATGGCTATCCCAATGAGAAATTTTTCTATCTGCTTCATGATGTTTACTTCTTAGTGATGATTAATCCAATCATACCCTTTGACATACGGCTCGAGCAATTTCACCCATGCTTTATAGCCGGCACCGGTCAGATGCAATCCGTCATTTGTATACTCTTTACGGAGCTTGCCGGTCTTGGGGTCTTGAAGAGCCTCTGTAGTGGAAATATATGTACAGCCATACTTGTCGGCAATCGCCTGAATTTTTTTGTTCAACTCAGGGATAACCTTCTCTTTGCCATACATACTTTTATAACGTTTAAAGTCATTATTTATTGGCATGATACCCTGCAAATAAAACATCGTATTGGGCGAGAGTCTCTTCATCTTGGCCACCAAGGCATCATATTTGGCTGCAATCTGAGTGGCTGTCAAGTTATGACTTATGTCATTGGCACCGATAAGCAAGAACACCTTCTGCGGATGCTCCTTCAATGTTGTCTCGATTCGCTTGTCGACACCGGATATTACATCTGATGTGATACCGCGATTTTTCACATTGGGCATCCCAAACAGCTCTTGCAACTCGGCGCCATCGGTGATTGAATTGCCCACAAAAACTATGTCATTCTCGCTGATTGGTAATAGCTCGAACAAACTCACCTTGCGATCATAATAGCTGTCTGCTTTCAGCTCTGTCACACCCATTGAGCCGAGCACGGCTATGGCCATAAATATATTAGCTAACTTTTTCATTCTTATTTGTTTTATGGTAGTTTATCAATCCTTGTATCGGGTCTTGTTCTATTTTGCTGATATGTACATCGTATCGGGCGGCAACATCTGTCAAGACGGGCTCAAAATAATATGCCACGGACCCTATAAAGCCGATAGGCAACCTTCGCACCTCATCATATCGCAGCAGTATATTTTGGAAGAAAAGATCGAACTCTTCAGCCACAACACCGCGGATACTCTCGTCATCTATAAATTGATGTATGCGATGAGTCCACGAAGCGAGATATTTATTGGCTGCGGGGGCGCGATACACATGTTTATAGATTTCATTTATGCTTAGGTCATATTCCGCTTCAAGGTGTTTGCATACTTCACTATTGATGTCGCCACGAAGATAATATCTCAAGAAACGTTTGCCTATTGCCGCACCGCTTCCCTCATCACCGAGAATATATCCCAAAGATGGCACTTTGGATATTATACGCTTGGCTTCATATAGTGAGGCATTTGCACCTGTACCCAATATGCAGACGATACCTGATTGATGCCCGAACAAACTTCGTGCAGCCCCCACTATATCTGATTGCACTGACACAGGGCCGTCGTAACCCAATTGTTTAAATGAAGATGCAATAACCTCACACCCGGAACCTACACAGCCTGCGCCATAGAAGTTCACATCACATGTCCCGGGAAACATATGGCTAACCGGGCTTATGGCATCACGGACTGACTCAGCACTCATCACGCTGGGATTGATGGCTTCTCCTTTCAGTTCATCTATGACACTCCCCCGGCTATCTATTAGGCACCAATGTGTGCCGGAGCCTCCGGCATCTGCTATTAAGATATGTCTGTTATTACCTGTCATTTAAAGCTTATTTACGGAGAGCCTTGACAGAGAGCAATGGCACTGAATAATACTTCAACAGGAAGTTGTCATCAAAGCCAAGACTCTGTGCTTTGTCAAGCGAACTTTGTGCATCTGCGTTTTTGTCACAAGCCAGACAATACAGAGCATAAAGATAAGCTGCCTCGCCATTATTTTCTGATGATGCATATATAGGAGCGATGGTTGATGATGCGTCCAAGGCCTGGCCCCCCTTAATCTGAGCTATGGCTTTATAGGTAAGTTGCTCAGCTGTAGTTGCGGGCAATGAGGCAGCGCGGGCAAAGTCACCCATAGCCGAGGCCGCATTGTTCAGACGATTGGCATTCAGATAGCCGCGGAAGATAAGAGCATCCACTGCTCCGGCATCATTCATAATGGCATTGTTGAGGTATGCCACGGCGGCTGAGTAGTCCTCCATATCATTTGCAATTTCGGCAGCGGTCATCAAGGCGTCGTGGTTGTCAGCATCAAGCGCCAAAGCTGATTTGGCATACATCTGTGCTGACGGATAATTACCTCTCACCTGCTCTATTTTTGCTTTAAGAATATTGGTGCGTATGTCAGGCTTATGCATCATTGCTTTGGAGGCATAATTGTCAGCATCATTCAGATCACCACGGTGAAGATTAATCTCAGCCAAATCGGGATAGAAAGCCACGGCATCCGCCTCCGGGATATTGGCCAGCAACTCCTGATATGCGCTGTAAGCATCATCATATTCGTCGGCGGCAAGCGCCGCGTTTGCCTGAATGAAGTGGAGGGGTATAACATTCTGAGTCTTCTGCAAGGAGTAATCAATTGCTTGCTCTACGGCCGGATAGTTTTCCTTTGCCAAGGCGATGATTGACGACATGGGTCGATCAGAATTGCTTGCCAAGCTGAAGGCACTTAGATAGTCGGCTGCGGCATCTTGAGGCATATTCATTTGCTGATGGATGTCACCCATACGGCAATATGTGAGATAGTTGGTGGGGTCCATCTTCTCGGCATCCTTAAGCAGCTTGGTGGCCTCATCATTCTTCCCTTCGAGGGCAGCCACACGCGCCAGGCCAAATATTGCCTCTGTGCTGCGGGAGTTAACACGCATCATGGCGGTAAAGGCGCTTCTGGCATCACTCAGGCGATCGAGATGCAGGCAGATATTCCCCTTCATATACAGTAATCGATATGAGTTGGCATCATACCCCAAGGCCTGATCTATTGCCATCAAGGCCTCCGGATACTCCTCTGTCTGTGTATAAATGTCGGCGAGCAGCGCATATTCAGAAGCCAGCTGACTTGTCTCCTTGGCGGGTGTGCAGCCTATTGCACGCTTGATATCGGAGAGGGCCTTGTCATAATCATCCAGTCGGTAATATTGAGATGAACGTTCGTATAGGGTAAGATAGTCATTCGGATTCTGTTGCAGCAGAGTCTCATAACCATCCAACATTGCTTGCGTAAGCGGATTTATCTCCCTCGCCCCGGCATAGAGGCTCAGGCAGCACAGTGCTGATAATATCAATCTTCGTGTCTTCATATTTCTTAAAGGATTACGGACTTATTTTGAATGTATCTCGTTGACAGCTCGGCGGATGATACACAGATTGGTCAGCAGGGACTCAATCTTATCGAGTGGAAGCATATTGGCCCCATCGCTCTTGGCCTTTGACGGGTCAGGATGTGTCTCGATGAAAATTCCATCTGCCCCTACAGCAATCGCGGCTTTGCCCACGGTGCCGATAAGCGACGGCAGACCGCCGGTGACACCGCTTGCCTGGTTAGGCTGTTGGAGGGAGTGAGTGATATCCATTATCACCGGGCAACCACACTCGGCCTGCATTACCGGTATACCACGATAATCAACTACCAGGTCAGTATATCCAAAGGTGGTGCCTCGCTCTGTGACACACACAGCATCATTACCGGAATCGCGAACTTTGTTCACTGCGTGTACCATAGACTGAGGGGCAAGGAATTGTCCCTTCTTGATATTCACCATCTTGCCGGTCTTGGCAGCTGCCACCAGCAGGTCTGTCTGGCGGCACAGGAAGGCCGGTATCTGCAGCATATCGACAAATTCAGCTGCCAAGTGTGCCTCTCGGGTTTCATGTATATCGGTCACTACAGGCACGCCAAACTGCTCACGCACCTTCGACAATATGGTGAGTGCTTTAACATCTCCTATGCCGGTAAAGGAGTCCAGCCGGCTGCGGTTAGCCTTGCGGTAACTACCCTTGAAGACAAGTGGTATATCGAGTTTGGCACATACAGTGACTAAGCGCTCTGCTGTCTGCATGGCTATCTCTTCACTCTCTATGGCACAAGGGCCGGCCAAGAGGAAGAAATTTCCGCTTTTGCTTGAATTCAAATATGCTGTAAGATTCATTTCTATTATAGTAGATAAATTAGTGTCCAAAATTGATGGTCTGAAGAGAGCTAATCAGATTGTTGGTTTAAGCAATGCACATCAGCTATAGCTACCATGGCGGCTGTCTCCGCGCGTAGCCTGCTTTTACCCAGGCTCACCGGTATCCAGCCGTTGGCGAGGGCCGTCTGAACCTCCTTCTCGCTGAAGTCTCCTTCAGGACCGATGAGGATTGCCACATCTTCGCCGGCAACGTATTCCTGAGCAAATTCTCGCCTCTCTACTGTTTCGGCGCAATAGCAGATAAACTTCTTGCCCATGAATTTCTTGCCGGAAGCACCTTGCAGATTCGTCAACACTTGCTCTACGGGAGTGAGTTCATCAAGCATTGGGAGAGTAGCCTTGAGGCTTTGTTTCATAGCCGAGACAAGTATCTTATTGAGACGGTCAGTCTTGAGCACGCGGCGCTCGCTATATCGGCACTCCACCGGAATAAATCTGTCTATCCCCATCTCGGTGCACTTCTCGGCCATCCACTCCACGCGGTCCATATTCTTAGTGGGGGCAAAACACAATATTATATTCACATTCCAAGGAGAGGGCACATCCTCTCGAGATACCACCTCAATGCCGCAGTGCTTGGGATGCGCATCGGTGATGCGACAGTGGTAACGGTGGCCTTTACCATCTACACACACTATCTCATCTCCCCGCTTCATACGCAATACACGCACACAATGACCACTCTCCACTTCCGGGAGGGTGGTCATATTAGATATGTCTTGAATATAAAACTGTATCAAGGCAAGTTCCTTTATTGGTTCATGTCAGCCATTCCTTCCGGGTCACCGCTACCGTGAGCAGACACGTTCGCAAGAGAAATACGTTCAGGATGGTGTTTATATTTGAATATGAGGGTGAACAAAACAAAGACCACAAGCGCATAAGCGGCAAAGATAAGCCATACAGCCTCCCAGTCGCCGGTAAGATAACTCGGTGTTGTGCTGGTCCACTGGCAGAAGTGATTTACTACCTCACCGGCTGCCAGAGTGCCAAAGGTGGCACCTATACCATTGGTCATCAACATAAACAGTCCCTGTGCTGAGGCCTGTATCTTGGGGTCTGTCTCTTGCTCTACAAACAGTGCGCCACTTACATTGAAAAAGTCGAATGCCACACCATATACAAGCATTGAGATGATGAAGAGCCACACTCCGCCGCCGGGGTTACCAACACCGAAACAGCCGAAGCGGAACACCCATGCAGCCATGGCTATCATCATCACCTTCTTGATGCCAAATCTGCGTAGGAAGAAGGGTATGAGCAATATACATACAGCCTCTGAAATCTGCGACAGCGATGTGAGCAAGGTGGCATTGTTGGCACCAAAGGAATCAAGATACTCAGGCAGAGCCTTGAAGCTTGAAATGAAGGGTGTGGCATAACCGTTGGTAATCTGCAGTGAGACGCCAAGGAGCATGGAAAAGATGAAGAATATGGCCATCTTCTTCTGCTTAAACAGCTTGAAGGCATCTAACCCGAGGATGGAGATAATTCCCTTGGAGGGCATCCCTTTGCCGGCTACCGGACACTTGGGCAGTGTCATACAATAGATGAAGAGCAGTGCACCAATTATACCACAAGTAAGCAACTGATTTACCGAATATTGGAAACGCGGGTCGGATGCTGCATTGCCCAGAGGGTTGCTTAATGAGAAGCCCACGGAGCCATCGGCTACATAGAAGCAGTTTACAAACCACATGGCAGCAATAAAGCCGACAGTACCCAATACGCGGATAGGCGGAAAGTCCTTGACGGTATCAAGCCCGGCACGCTTCAAGCATGAGAATGCTACAGTGTTGGCAAGTGCTATTGTCGGCATAAAGAATGCCACACTCAACGTGTATAGGGTGAAGAAAGGCCAGAAGCTGAGTTGCGGGTGAGTCATGCCATAATGCCATGCGCCCAACATGAACAGTGCCGCTAAAGCATGACAATAACCCAGCAAGCGCTGGGGCTGCACATACTTGTCGGCGATAACACCCATGATGGCGGGCATGAATATCGACACTATACCTTGCACTGTATAAAACAATGCGATGTCTGCGCCCAATCCGTGCGGGCCCAGATAATTGCCCAGGCAGGTAAGGTAACTTCCCCAGACAGCAAACTCCAGGAAGTTCATTATCGCCAACTTAGTCTTGATACCTTTCATAATATAGATTTTCGATTAATACACATTTCACCCTACAAAGATAACAAAAAAAAGCGGAATAAGTTAAAAAAAGCTTTCCAAAAATAATCTCAAAAAATTTACCAATACATATCTCCCTATATATTAAACACTTATACCAGTACCGATAAATATATAAAACAATCTGAATAATTGTTAATTTTTCAGAATTGGGCACCTAACAATACCCTCGTCTTTCTGGGCCACGGTCGTATATAAAAAAAGCAGCCGGCCTTGTAAGCCGGGTTATGTACGCGATGAAGAGCCGCGAGGGCCAAGACCACGTGTCTGTCATTTATCTAATCTACACCTTGCGGTGCAGCTTTAGCTGCCTACCCCCCGGCAACGGACGAGCTACCCTTGACTGCCGGTGTATTTGGCATTGCAACCCATGGGATGTACTGACGCCCTGTGTCGCCACAGTGCCGGTGAGCTCTTACCTCACCTTTTCACCCTTACCCGACGCTCTGCTCGAGGGTGTCGGGCGGTTATTCTCTGTTACATTGTCCTTGCGGTCACCCGCAACTTTCCGTTAGAAAGCATGGCGCTCTGTGTTGCCCGGACTTTCCTCCTTGCCCTCCTGGACACGGCGACAGACCGGGCCGACTGCTTATTTGTTTTGTTGTCTATTTTGTATCTGATAAGTGTCTACTCAATTTAAATTAAACTTTATGCCGAGCGAATTTTTGCGCATATTTTGCAAGTTGAAGAAGGAGTTATGCGGGCATAACGACTGATACAACTTGGCAAAAGATGCCAAAAAGGCGCCGGGACAAAGGTCTTTAAAGATAAATGAGCATAGCCACATAAAGTTTAATTTAAATTGAGTAGACACTTATGTTATTTTATATTGATGATTTCGCTGCTGCCACCCATCCCTGCAGACAGGGAGCGGCGGCTGAAATATCCGATAAATCCGTTGATTGAATATACAGTCAGCACAAAACCGGTGAGCAGCGCCAAAGAGTCTTTGATAGCCTCTGCCTTCACACAGAATACTATGATGCCGGCAAGCATACTCAAACATGGTACTATCAAGAAGTAATAGCTCATGCCTATACTTGACATCTGAGGCAAGAAGTTGCACAGCTGTATTATACCTACGATAATCATGAGCAATGCTATGGAGTATATCAGATAATTTATGAAGAATGTCGGAGCTATGACCATGAGCAAGCCAAGGAGAAACGAGGCGCCGGACACAATGATAAGTATCGGGGAACGCTTGGCTCCGGCCTCTTTGGCTGCATCGCTGATAAAGAGGGCACTGAGCATACTCAGTATACCTATAATCAGAAAGCCGATGCCCAACACAATACTCATTGCCTCGAATATGCCGGCCCGATTATTAAGTATAATCAGCAACACGCCACCAATCAGTGTGAACAGATATGTATATATAAAATTCTTGTTCTTCATAATTTTCAATACAAATTTTATTGTATTATGCTTAACATCAGCTGTTTTAGCATTATTGCTCGCAGCGATGATTTAAGAATGTAAGCACTAAATCCGCGATTTGCTCCACACTCAATCGCGAAGTATTGAGTGTCAAATCATAGTTATCAGCTTTGCCCCATTTGCGCCCGGTATAATAGTTGTAATAGTCTGAACGATTGGCATCTTTACGGTCTAACATACTCAATGCCTCTTGCTCAGTGTCCACATCTTTTCGAGCCAACAGCCGCTTCACTCTATCCTCCTTACTGGCATGGAGAAAGAGGCTTACGACATTAGGCAGGTCGCGACCTATATAATCGGCAGTACGCCCCACTATGACACAAGGCCCCTTCTCAAGCAACGCCCTGATGACATCGCTCTGCAGCTTATAGACGGTGTCGTCATGCAGAGCACCTGAGGTGAAGTATGTGTTGGCACCACAGGCAGCCTCGAGGATAGAAAAGAGCTTGGAGCTACGTCTCTCGTCAGATTTCTCAAAGACATCTGACCTGAAGCCCAGCGAATCGGCAGCTTGACGCAGTAACTCCTTGTCATAATAGGGAATACCTAACTTCTCCGAAAGGAGATGCCCTAACTGGCGCCCACCGCTTCCGTATTGCCGACCTATAACGATGATATGATCTTCCGGTTTCATAATTCAAGCTCTAAAATTTGCACAAATTTATGATTTTTTATCGACATACCGAAATTTTTTTAGTATTTTTGCACCGTCAAAATAATTTATAACAATGAGCACATCGGATAAAATAGCGGCCGGCGTAGCTGACGGCCTTGCTCCCTACGAACTCCTTGTAAATAATATAGGCGGAGATAAACAGCTGATAAATAGTGCTGTTAATGACATTGTAGCATGCGACAGCTCGGGGCAATTCTGTGCCAGTGCAGCTCGCTTTCTACACGCCATGGACCCCCAAGCATATATCACCGAAATAGATAGTCTGCTCAAGGCTCTTATCGATAAGGACCGCGAAAAGCACTATATGCCCGCCCTGCTCCCCGCCATTTGGGGTGATGACTATATGATACGCGCCGATGAGCTGCGTGACATGGATGACAATTTCAGACGAATATTCAAACGCGTACACCCGGCAGGTGTCATTTAAGAGATGTCTGCTACCGCAAGCACTATTCAACACTATTAATATGAAAGTATTATATATCAGCATCATAGCCTTAGTTACTTCGATGTTTACATCAACTGCTTTGGCTCAAACCACAACACAAACTATGCCTCAGACTAAAGAACTCATGATAGACAAGACCGCTACCGGTCCGATAGTGGAGATAGAGACTAATTTGGGAAATATCAAGGTGCGCCTGTATGATGACACCCCGGCTCACCGCGACAATTTCCTTAAATTGGTAGATGAAGGCGAATACGATAATGTACTGTTCCATAGAGTAATAAAAGACTTCATGGTGCAGACCGGCGACCCGAACTCCAAGAAGGAAGACAACAAACTCCCGTTAGGCGCCGGTGACCCCGGCTATACATTGCCGGCCGAGATAGACTATCCTCGCCACTTCCATAAATATGGAGCCCTTGCTGCCGCACGCACCGGGGATGAGGTCAATCCGGAGCGCCGTTCATCAGGCTCACAATTTTATATTGTCACCGGCAATGTCTATTCTCCCTCCATGCTCAAGTCTATGGGGATGAACCAGCTTAACCGCAAACGCCAGGCATACTTTCAAAATCTGGTCCGCAAAAATTGGCCCGAGATACAAGCCCTTCAGGAGGCTAATGACAGCACTGCACTTAATGAGCTGCAGGACAAGCTTATAGCTGAAACTGAAAACACAGTCAAAGAGACACCGATGCCCCAAGAGGTGATTGACACATACTCAACCATAGGAGGCACTCCTCACCTTGACGGCGAATACACCGTCTTTGGCGAAGTGATAGATGGCATGGACATTGTAGAGAAGATACAGAACACTCCTGTAGACCGCGGCGATGTCCCCACTACCCCTATCCGCATCCTAAAAGCTACCCGTGTAAAAGAGTAATAACAGCGGGGTCACAGCAAAACTAAAACAAGAAAAATCGCTTTTTTATCAAAATATTTGCAATTCAAGATAAAAAGTTATAAATTTGAGCACTCAAACCGATATAATTTAATCGGTATTATTCATTCATACTAATTACAAGACATGAACGAACTTGAAAAGACAGTTCCCGAGAACGGGAATGTCGAGCTCCCGAACGCCACACAGGCACCCACATCTTCTGTTAATGCAGAAGCTACAGAGACTAAACCCACCGAAGCAGCCGCAGATGCAAAGCCGGCAGAAGCAACAGAAGTTGCAACTTCAATCACAGTAAATGACGAAGCTGTGGCTACACCTGTGCCGTCAGCTCTCAATGCTATCGAGGCCGAAGAGGCCCCCGTTAAGCCGGAAGATGATGGCAAGAAGGGGGTTGACACTGCCAGGTATCACGAGATGAATAAGAGCGAATTAGTTGATACTTTAGCTCTTATAGTACAAAACGAGGAGGCTGACCGCCACAAAGAGGTGGCTGTCATCAAGCAGGTATTCTATCAGCTGCGCAATGCAGAACTCGAGGCCGAGGCCCTGAAATTTGCCGAAGAAGCACAACCCGGCGACACCTTTGTGAGCTCCACAGATGCTGAAGAGATACGCTTCAAAGACCTGCTGGCAGCCTTCAGAGAGCTGCGCAACAAATATCTCGCAGCCGAAGAAGAGCGCCGCCAAGCCAACCTCATCAAGAAGAATGAAATCATCGACAAGCTCAAACAGATAGCTGCCGATATCGACAATATAAATCTGCATATACCTGAGGTACGCCAGCTGCAAGAGGACTTCAAGGCTATTACCGATATTCCGGCCGGTGCAGTGAATGACAGCTGGAAGAATTATCAGACAGTGGTAGAGCAAATCTTTGACTGCCTGAAGATGAACAAGGAGCTGCGCGACCTTGATTTCAAAAAGAATCTGGAGATTAAGAAAGACCTCATAGCCCAGGCCAAACTCCTTACCGAGGAAGAGGATGTGATTGAGGCCTTCAAGAAGCTGCAAGTGCTCCATGATCTCTGGCGCGAGACAGGCCCCGTGGCAAAAGAGTATCGCGAGGAGATATGGGATGAGTTCAAGGCCCTCTCCACTATCGTCAACAAGCGCCACCAGGATTACTTCGAGGCTCGCAAACAGACTGAGCAAGCCAACGAGGTAGCCAAAACAGCACTCTGCGAGGAAATCGAGAAGATACAGATAGACGAACTCAAGACATTTGCCGCCTTTGATGAGGCTACCACAAAGATAAAAGAGCTGCAGTCCAAATGGAAAGAGCTCGGTTTCGCCTCTCGCAAAGCTAACAATGCCCTGTTCGCCCGCTTCCGCAAGGCAGCCGACGAGTTCTTCGCCCGCAAAGCAGAATTCTTTGCCAATACCAAGGCAGAACTTCAGGCCAACTTGGAGAAGAAGATTGCTCTGTGTGAAAAGGCCGAGTCACTCAAGGACTCAACAGACTTCAAGAAGACAGCTGACGCCATTGTGGCCCTGCAGGCTGAGTGGAAAACTATCGGCAGCGTGCCCCGCAAGCAGTCTGACTCTGTATGGCAGCGCTTCATGGCCGCCTGTAACCACTTCTTTGACGCTCGCAAGAAGGACCTTGCCGGACGCCGTCAGGAGGAGAACGAGAATCTGGCAGCCAAGCGTCTGGTGATCGAGGCGCTAAAGGCTATACCTTCAGATGCTCAGCGTTCACAAGTCATTGAGGTGCTCAAAGAGCAACAGGCCCGTTGGAACGCTATTGGTCATGTCCCATTCAAGGTTAAGGACAAACTGTATGAAGAATACCGTGCTACTCTTGCCGCAGTACGCGAAAACTTTGATCTGCGTGAGAGCCGTGCACGTATGAACCGCTTTGAGGAGCAGCTTAACAACCTCAATGGTGACGGGCGCAAGATCAACCGCGAGCGCGACCGCCTGAACCGTGCTCTGGAGCAAAAGAAGAATGAACTGAAGACCTTCGAAAACAACCTTGGCTTCTTCAATGTCAAGAGTAAGGAGGGCAGTAGCATGGTGCTCCAAATGGAACATCGCATCCAGCGCATCAAAGATGAAATCAAAGAGCTGGAGAACAAGATCAATCTGGTAGATCAGACCAAGAAGGATCAAGCAGAAAAGAAGGAAGTTACTCCTGCCGACGCTACCAACAACGAAGCAGAGGCTTGATAGCACCCACACATACTCACTTCGGCAAGTCTGTCGGGACTTGCCGAAGTAAAATATGTGTTATAAGTTTCTGCCCAATTAACATTGCAATTATAGTGTAAGGTTATAGCCTATAATCTGCACTGCTTTCAACCAAGCTCCAACCAAGATTAAATCTATATACCACCTCTACGACTAAGTAATGTCCGCACACAAAGGCGACAAAATACGTATTGGCAAATATTTACAGCTCCTACTGATAGTTGGTGACTTTATCATCATCAATTTGGCCTATCTGTTGGTTTGCCAAGTGCCCCACCTCTCTAAATGTTTTGACAGCAAGCTGGTATGGCTTGTTGCCAATACTGCCTATATTCCGGCGGTTTATCTGCTTTCTGATGTACACCGCTTAAGGATACTTTTTGCCGACCGCATTGTGCTCCAGGCATTTAAGAGCATCGTGCTGTATGGCTTGTCGATGACAGTACTATTTTATGTGCTTGACATTGCCGATGTGGGGTGGAAAGCCGGCTTCATCTATATGGGAGTAAGCTTTGTGCTCCTCTCCATATGGCTCATTACAGCCCATAAGGTGCTGCGCAAAGCCAGGCGCATGGGTTTCAACTTCAAGCGAGTGATTATAGTCGGCGCCGGCGACAATGCCTTTACCCTGACCAAAGAGCTGCAACAGGATGCCGGATATGGCTACCGCATCATGGGCTACTTTGATGACAAGAGCTATGAGTTGGAGAAGTTTTCTGACTACTATACAGCACCATTGCACAAATTACCCGAATTTGTCCGCAAGAACAATATCAACCTTATCTTCTTTACCCTCAACGGGGCCAAAGAAGATCGCCTCTCGGCCGTGATGCGTACCGCTGATGAGCTGGGCATCGAGTTTGTATACGTGCCTAATTTTTCTCCCACTTTGCGCGGACACTTCTCGCAATCTATGGTAGGCACATTGCCTGTGCTGACCCATACGATATCTCCTCTCACCAATCATTATAATGCACTACTTAAGCGTTTCTTTGACCTGTGCTTCTCCACGGCCGTCTTAGTGATGTCCCCTTTATGGGCACTACCTATAGCAATAGGTATCAAGTTGTCCTCTCCGGGCCCCATATTGTTTAAACAGAAACGCACGGGCATCAAGGGGCGCGACTTCACCTGCTATAAGTTCCGCACGATGCGTGTAAACAATGACTCGGATAAAGTGCAGGCCACTCAGAATGACCCGCGAAAGACCAAGTTTGGCGACTTCCTGCGCCGCACTTCACTCGATGAACTACCCCAGTTTCTTAATGTCTTTTTAGGCAACATGAGTGTGGTGGGCCCTCGCCCACATATGGTGAGTCAGACAGAAGATTATCGACGGCTTATAGATAAATATATGGTGCGTCATGCCGTAAAACCGGGTATCTCGGGCTGGGCCCAAGTAAATGGCTATCGAGGCGGTACCGAGCATCTGTGGCAGATGGAGAAGCGAGTGGAATATGATGTGTGGTATATCCACCATTGGAATATCTTCCTTGATATAAAGATAGTTTTCCGCACCGTCTATAATGCCATACGAGGTGAGTCTAATGCCTATTGACAACTCTCACTTTGATTAAATTTATACTAATTGCGGGCTGTTTTCGTTAATAATATGACGAATACTGCAAAAACACATTAAGTAGCTATTCAAATTAACACGATAATATAAAAACTATGGAAATCTTACATACTATATACTTGGTCTTTTTGGCCAATTTCTCCCCTCTCATCAGTCGTGATGCCCGCATCACTACTTCTTCGAGTGAAGAAATTGCCTCAAAAATCCCTGCGCATATAGTATGTATTTAATTTGAACAGCCACTTACTGATGAAGATATTCAAACTGCTGATCTTTAGCTTAATACTTACAATAACACATATAAGCGCTTGGGCTGTAAGCCCGGCCAATGAAGATGCCGACTACGCACAAGGTGAACGCTATCTCAATAATGGCGAGTATCTCGATGCATTGAAGGCTTTTGGCAAGGCTGCGAAGAATGGCAACAGCGATGCTCAATACCGAATAGGCATGATGTTTCTCGAGGGGGAAGGGATGAACGCAAACCCGGAAGATGCCGCATATTGGTTTCGCAAAGCAGCCCAGAATGGACATGCACCCTCTCAATTTGCCATTGGCGAATGCTTCATGAAAGGCATAGGAGTGCAGCAAGACAGCCGAATGGCTGCAGAATGGTTCTGGCGCGCAGCTGAGCAAGGGCATGCCGAGGCAGCTCTGTATGTAGCGCGTATGTATCGTGACGGCAAAGGGATGCGCCAAGACACTGAGCGAGCACGCAAGTATTATAAGAAGGCGATAGCCGCCGGCCTGACGGAGGCAGAGAGTGAGCTCAAAGCATTACCCGAAAGCACTGTCAAGAAAGCAAAAACTGCTCAGCAGAAGCGTAAAAAATAGTAAGTGATGATTAAGAAATTCAAGTTTCGCAAGTTAACGTTTAAAACATTAACGAGCAGTAAATCGGCGGGCTACGCACGCCTTTTGTCTGCCTATCCAACCCCGCACATCCACGGCTACCGCCGCGTGCGTATGGGGTTACTATAAGTCGGTGTCCTTACGGACACTCCTAACCATAACATATTCAATTAGATACTATTTGCGAAACTTGAATTAAAAAATAAATTGGTAAAATTTTTTATGATGATTAAGATTACCAACTTGGTATTTTTTTAGAGCTTGTTTAATAAAAAATGTGAATGTCAGGGCGGTGTATTTTTGAGCT
>JAMPDX010000001.1:168110-197781 GCA_023665425.1 Muribaculaceae bacterium | reverse complement strand
ACAGTCCTTAAAAACAGGATTCATTTGAGCATAGGTTTCATCTTTGCTCAATCCGTTTCTAAGAGATCTGATGATTTCACCCATAAAAATGTTTGCGTACCCCTCGGCTTTGTCGGAGTGGATGTCCGATATTGCCCAGCCCTCATTGGCGACAGTGTCAGATATTCCGTAAAATGTTGCCAATCGGTTAAGATACATTCCAGATGCTGTGGGATAACACATGGCGAAGTATTCATTTGCCCAGGCTTTAGCTCTCTCAGAGACTGAGGCAACCTTATAATCAACCTCTGTTATCATCTTCCTTGCGATGTCAAACATCTCACGCCGGTCCTCAGTCTTCGATTTAGCTTGTGTGACGAATTTGTATGTCGCAAGGATAGATAACCCATATTCTGACAGAACGGCTTTATCATCGAAAAGTCGTTCATAGAAAATATTGGGGTCTCGCAAATAAGTATCAGCGGCGAGGTCGCCATATAGTCCGCCTAACATAATCAATCTGCCATTATAATATCGCCGGTTTCCTTCAGTTCAGAATTACATTTAGGACATTTGCAATCTATAGGGTTCCACGAATAAAGTTCGTCATCGCATTTTTCGCAACGAAATCCAAAATCAATCTCATTGATCGGTACTGTACGGATATTTTTGCAATGAGGGCATCTGAAAAGCATATAAACACCCGACATCAGAGCGTAATGGCCGTAAGGCTCTGTGTGAATGTCAAAATCACACTTGGGATTTGAGCAGATATAATGATGGTAAGTAGCCATGTTCTAAGAATTTAGCAGTTATAATCTGTGTACATTTTCTGAGGATTGAGGGCAACGGTCTGTCCATTGTATAATAGTGCAAATTTAGCAAAATTTTGGCAAATAACAGCAATGATATACAGTTAGATTATTAAAGTTTCGTAGTTATCATGTATACATTAACAAGCAATAATTCAGCGGGCTACGCACGCCTATTGTCGGCCTATCCAACCCCGCACATCTACGGCTGTCGCCTCGTGTGTACAAGGTTACTATAAGTCGGTGTCCTTACGGACACGTCTAACCATAATATATTCAATTAGATACTTCTTGCGAAACTTGAATTAGATTACCTTATTCCGAAGCGGATGAGAGCTGAGAGTTTGAAGACAAAGAATTGTCGCAATTTGTACATCTTATGTACATGATCGAATGGATGTGTGGAAAATTAATGTTTTTTAGCAGATGGGAAGTCAACATTAGTGGGGTGGAGTTGTTATTATTCTTGAATTTGAGAATTAATCAAATTTAAAAAATTAATCAAATATTTAGTATTATGGAAAAAGAGAAAAAGTCTTATTTCTTCAACGTTGTTGAGGCAAAGGATGGTAAGATCAGCGAGGTTATGAACTTTGAGTTTGGTGGTCATCATGACTTGGCTGCCTTGGTGGAAAAGGCCAAAGCATCCGGCATGTTCAGCAAGGATAAGTATGCCAAGGAGTTTGTCGTTGGTATGCGTCTGCTGCACCATGCTATTAAGAAGAACATCGAACAGCCTTTGTTTGCAGAATTCGCTCCCAAGTTCAAGGAGTTTAAGGAGCAAGTGAAGGGTAAATGTGGCTGCGACAGCGGTTGTGGCTGCAAGTGATAGGTCATATCGCAGATCATAGGAAAATGTCTCGTCGGCACATTGATGTCGGCGAGCTTTTTTGTGTGTCTAAAATAAATTACCGGCCTTCGGATTGAAGGTCGGTAATTTGTCTATAAGATGTATATCACGAGATTAGAACCAGCGGAGATAAGCGAAGTCTTGACGGTGGGGTAGCTTGTCACTGTTGGGGTACATACGGAAGCTGAAGGCAAATTCGCCGGCCTCTTGGAGCTTGTAGTGGAGCTCGTATGTGAGTATAGAACCTTCTTCCTTTACTACCTTGAGGGGCTGTGTGCCGAAGAAGCGACGAGAGCCATCTACGAGTTTGTTGATTACGAGTTCTACACCTATGCTCTTGCCCAAGCCTTTGGTGTCGATGGTGCATTTAGCCACGAGCTCGCTGCCTGAGCGGGGCATAGCGCCGAGTTCGCCGTCGTTGATGCTTGATGAGATGACTTGTATCTGGTCCCACTTGGAGGCTACATCCTCTTTCCATGCGACAATCTCACGAGCCTCCTTGAAGTTGTCGGTTATAAGTTTGTGAGCACGTTTAGCCTCGGGCTCATAGAACTTGCTGATGTAGTCG
The DNA here is from genome assembly GCA_023665425.1 of Muribaculaceae bacterium. Lineage (GTDB taxonomy): Bacteria > Bacteroidota > Bacteroidia > Bacteroidales > Muribaculaceae > Lepagella. The sequence goes on along the minus strand of JAMPDX010000001.1, from coordinate 195,572 downwards.
TCAAGCTGGCGCTTCATGGTGAAGTGGGGAGCGATATGGCCTATTGAGCCCTTGATGTACTGAATCCATTCGGGACTGTAACCCTTGGAGTTCTTGGCGAAGTATAGGGGTACAATCTCGTTCTCGAGCATTGAGTAGATGGTAGCGGCATCGAGCTTGTCCTGCTGAGCCTGGTCTGTGAATGTACGCTTTTCGGTGAGAGCCCAGCCGGCTTTCTCATCGAAACGATAGCCTTCGTACCACCAGCCGTCGAGCACTGAGAAGTTGAGCACACCGTTCATCTCAGCCTTTTCGCCTGATGTGCCGGAAGCCTCAAGAGGACGGGTAGGAGTGTTGAGCCAGATATCGACACCCGATACGAGGCGCTTGGCAACTATCATGTTGTAGTCCTCGAGGAAGATGATTTTACCCAGAAATTGGGGCATACGGCTTATCTCAATGATGCGCTTGATGAGGCCCTGTCCGGCACCGTCGGCGGGGTGAGCCTTGCCTGAGAATACGAACTGCACGGGGAACTGCTCATTGTTGACTATCTTTGAGAGACGGTCGAGGTCAGTGAACAGCAGGTGAGCACGCTTGTAAGTGGCAAAACGGCGGGCGAAGCCTATAATGAGTGCGTTGGGATTGATCTTGTCTACGATCTTCATTACAGCGCCCGGGTCACCCTGGTTGGCAAGCCATTTCTCCTTGAAGTCTTTCTTCACGAAGTTGATGAACTTGTTCTTCATCTGCATACGCATATTCCAGATTTCCTGGTCAGAGACTTTGAAGATACCCTTCCACGCCTCGGGGTCGCTCTGGTTGAAGAATACCTGCTCGCCGAGCTTGTCTGCATAGAACGCCTTCCATTCGGAGGCAGCCCATGTGGGCATGTGCACACCGTTGGTGACGTATCCTACATGGCTCTCTTCGGGGGCATAGCCTTTCCAAACGCCGGCAAACATCTTCTTGCTCACCTCGCCGTGCAGCCAGCTCACACCGTTGGCCTCCTGGCAGGTGTTGAGTGCGAAGACGCTCATGCTGAAGCGCTCGTTAGTGTCGGGGTTCTCACGGCCCATGTTCATAAGGTCGCTCCAAGAGATGCCGAGTTTTGCGGGATATTCACCCATATATTTGCCGAATAGACTCTCCTCGAAGTAGTCGTGGCCGGCAGGCACGGGAGTGTGCACTGTATACAGAGAAGAAGCGCGCACTACCTCAAGAGCCACGTTGAAGGGCAGATGATCATGCTGCACATAGTCTACGAGGCGCTGGAGATTTAACAGAGCGGCGTGTCCCTCGTTAGCGTGATATATATCTGTCTTAATGCCTAACTTGTTGAGCATATAGATACCGCCGATGCCAAGCAGATACTCTTGCTTGATACGGTTCTCCCAGTCGCCACCATAGAGCTGGTGAGTGATCTGGCGGTCGAACTCAGAGTTCATATCGAAGTCAGTGTCAAGCAGATAGAGCTTCATGCGGCCTACATTGACGCGCCATATATGGCAGTAAACGATGCGGCCGGGGTAGGGGACCTCAAGGATCATAGGCTGGCCATCTTCGCCGGTGACTTGCTCAATGGGGAGTTGGGCGAAGTTCTGTGCCTCATAGTTGGCTATCTGCTGGCCATCGATGCTAAGAGTCTGAGTGAAGTAGCCGAAGCGATACAGGAAGCCAACGGCAGTCATGTCAACGCGTGAGTCAGAGGCTTGCTTGATATAGTCGCCGGCGAGTACACCCAGACCGCCGGAATAAATCTTAAGGCAGTTGCACAAGCCATACTCCATAGAGAAGTAGCTCACAGAGGGGATGTCAGTGCGCAGGGGCTCAGCCATATAGGCTTTAAACATCTCATGCACGGCAGCTACACGGTTCATGAAATCTTTGTCAGCGAGCACCTCTTGGATGCGTTTGGCGCTGATACGCTGCAGGAGCATCACCGGGTTTTCGCCGGTAGCGCGCCATAAGTCGTGGTCAAGGTCTTTGAATAGGCTCTTACCCTCGCTGTTCCACACCCACCATAGGTTCTTGCTGAGTTCCTCCAGAGGTTTGAGCTCTGTGGGGAGTTCTACGCGTACGGTCATGTCACGCCATGCCGGCGCATTGGTTTCACTTACTTTAAGTTTCATCTATACTGAATTTTTTATACTATTTACTATTTAAGTAGCTGAGAAAAATTAATCATCAAATGTATAACAGTAGATAAGATTGATTTGAACAAAAATTTCACTTTCTCTTAGGCACTTTTCGCCGTCTTCATCAGTCGCTTAGCTCGCTAAGCTCCTTCTTCAGCCGACAAAAATCACTCGAAGATAAAGTAAAATTTTATGTTCATTAATTTTTCTCATCTACTTTTTTAGAGATTTAAGGCGAGCATCGCGACGAGTCCGGGCGATGCTGTACGCTTGTTCATAATACTTTATGAAGTTGCTCCAGTCAGCCACAGCGGCTGTCTTCTGAGCAGCGTGGCTTATAGAGAGCCAAACCTGCTTGTCGCACTCACTGATGAAGCGCACCTTCTGGGCAATGTCCCAACGAGCTGCATCATAGTTAGAGTCATTGCGTTCTACCACTTCGGCTCCGCAACCTGTGAAGGTGGCGTCAAAGTCATCCATAATCCATTGGCCAAAGCCGGCTTTGTCGGTGGATATTGTGGGGATGCCGAAGGCAATGCTCTCCAGCGGAGTGTAGCCCCATGGCTCGTAATATGAAGGGAAGATAGTCAGGTCAAGGCCGGGCATCATCTCATAGTATGACATATTGAGCACTCCATCGTTGCCATCAAGATAACAGGGTACATATATGTAAAGCACAGAGTCCTGCGGTTGATTCACGTTGAGTGACTTCAGACGGTTGAAGATTGCGTCGTCGCCCTCGTTGTGCAGACGATGAGTGATAAAATTGTATACCGGCTCCGGAGCGAGTATACCCTCCATACGGTCAGCGAGGCCTTCCTGGGGCTTGTCGTTCCATGCAGGCACCATAATAAAGGCAACTACCTGACGGTCGGGATGCTGACGGCGCACCTCATCGATGGCATCGATATACAGATCGATACCCTTGTTGCGGTATTCATTGCGGCCGGAAGTTGCTACCAGCAGCGCATCCGATGACACTTGTCGGCCTGTAAGAGCAGTAGCCAAAGAGATGAGAGTACCTCGTGAGTTTCGGCGTGCACGGTCATAATCCTTACCGGTGGGCACGAAGTCCGGTTCAAAACCATTAGGGGTCACCACTTGAGGGGTGGTCTCCAACAGCTGAGTGCACTCGCGCGAGGTGACTTGGCTCACCGTGGTGAAGCAGTCAGCCTTGGCAGCGGCATTCTTCTCAAGAGAGTGCTTACTCTGCATATTCAGCTCTGCCGCCATTTGGTCTCCGTGATAGCCTGAGAAATAGTCATACAGCGGCTTGCCGTTTGAGCAGATGCTGCGGCCAATGCTCGTGGCATGGGTGGTGAAGACGGTGGCAATCTCCGGGTCAATCTGCTCCAGGTATAAGAGGCCCATAGAGGAGGTCCACTCATCAAAGTGAGCTATACATTTTAACGGATTTGCCTTCAGATACTTCACCAGTGCGTCAATCACAATGGCAGAAGCTATGCCGAAAGCGCACCCCTCACTATAGTCACCGTAGGCGTGGAGACTGTCCACACCATACCACTCCCACATTTTGCCATAAATGCCGGGGAGCTCAGCGGGCACATTGCCCACATTCACCAATAGTGCAATTGGGTTGCCGGGCACCATCCAACGCCCAACGCGTATTTTAATATTGTATGGAAGTTTGAGTTTGGATGCCGCACTCTTCAACAGAGTTTTATATTCTTTGAATACGGGGCACGGGTTGGTGTCAGACCAAACGTCGGGACCTATAAATACAGTCTTGTCGTTGCCCAACTGTTGCAAGGCGCGAGCCTTAGTTGACAACACGGTGTAGATACCACCTATTTTATTGCATACTTCCCAACTGGCTTCAAACAACCAGTCGTAATCGGGATTACTTGTTTGCATATTTTGAAATTTTAATCTGCCATCAAAGAGCCGGTTCAAATGTGATTATTCTATGTTATCTGAACAAAAATGACCACATGTCAAGCAACAAAAATATCTCTATCTTTCAGGGCGCAAAGTTAGTAAAAAAAACTAACACCTGCAAATATCAATGTATTTAGGCACTAAAAGCACACCACAAACATCAACATTTAAGATAGGCTCAGCTCTCATACCGGCAATGCATTTCTTATCTCTTATGCATAAACAATGTGTCAGTGTCTAATGTTCAGATTATGTCAATGAACATTTGATATTATAACTGTGTTTGATTTGTGGCACGATTCTTGTAATGCCATTAACAGAAAATTATCGAAAATAAAAGCTTTAAATTATGGCTTCCGGAAAAATAGGGGTTACAACTGAGAATATCTTCCCCGTAATCAAAAAGTTTCTCTATTCAGATCATGAGATTTTTCTCCGTGAATTAGTCAGCAACGCAGTGGATGCGACCCGCAAGTTGCGTACTCTTGCCTCCTTCGGCGACTTCAAGGGCGACGTTGGCGATGACATGAAGGTGTATGTCAAGATAGACAAAGAGGCCGGCACACTCACCGTCTCAGACCATGGTATCGGTATGGATGCGGCTGATATTGACAAGTATATCAATCAGATAGCATTCTCCGGCGCTGAAGAGTTCCTGGCAAAATACAAGGACAGCGACATTATAGGCCACTTCGGACTCGGCTTCTATTCAGCCTTCATGGTCAGCAAGAAGGTGGAGATAGTCTCTTTGTCATATAAGGATGGCGCCAAGCCGGTGAAATGGACTTGCGACGGCTCTCCAGAGTATAACATGGCCGAAGAGGGTGTCGAGAAGTCTGAGCGCGGCACAGATATCATACTATATATCGACGATGAATCAAAAGAATTTTTGGAGCAGGCACGCATAGACACTCTGCTGAAGAAGTATTGCCGATTCTTGCCGGTGCCTGTAATAAGCGGCAAAGAGCAGGAGTGGAAAGATGGTAAGATGGTGGACACTGACCGAGACAAGGTTATCAATGCCACCGAACCTCTGTGGACAAAGAAGCCGTCTGAGCTCACAGATGAGGACTACCTCAAATTCTACCATGAACTTATGCCCGGCTCTGAGGATCCCATGTTCTGGATACACCTCAACGTTGACTATCCGTTCACTCTCACCGGTGTGCTCTACTTCCCGAAGATACGCAATAATTTTGATATTCGCAAGGACCGCATACAGCTCTACTGCAACCAAGTGTTTGTCACAGACCAGGTGGAGGGCGTAGTACCCGAATTTATGACCTTGATGCAAGGTGTGATTGACTCCCCGGATATACCGCTGAATGTCAGCCGAAGCTATCTGCAGGCAGATACCGCTGTAAAGAAGATTTCAGGTTATATATCAAAGAAGGTGGCCGAGAAGCTCGCCTCTATGTATAAGGATGATGTCAAGGCTTACGAGATAAAGTGGGACGATATCAAAATATTCATCGAGTATGGTATGCTTACAGATGAGAAGTTCTGCGAGTCTGCCATGAAGTTTGTCTTGCTCAAAGATGTGGATGGCCAATACTTCAATCTTGAGGACTATCGTAAACTCGTAGAGGCTACCCAGACTGACAAGGATGGCAATGTTATCTATCTGTATGCTACTGACCCGCAGGCCCAGTACAGCTATATCAGCGCTGCCAAGGAGAAGGGTTATAATGTCTTGCTCATGGATGGTCAGCTTGACTCTCACTTCATCTCCATGCTTGAGAGCAAGCAGCAGAAAGAACGCTTCGTGCGTGTGGACTCGGATATCGTAGATCGACTAATTGTAAAGGATGACAAGAAAACTGCGGACCTCACTCCTGAGCAGATTGACATAATGAGCACCCTGTTCAAGGCCGGTATTGCTGACGTGGAGAAAGCTGAATTCATCGTACAGTTCGAGTCTCTGACCGAGAATGATGCGCCTGCCATGGTGACTCAAAACGAGTTCATGCGACGCATGAAAGAGATGTCCGTCGCCAATCCCAATATGGGCTTCTATGGCGAACTGCCCGACTCATACGTGCTCGTAGTCAACACAGCCCATCCGGCAGTAAAACAGATAATTGCGGATGCTGACAAGGCTCTGGATGCAGAGGTGTCACCGTTGCGTAAGGAGATACAAGACAACAATGCCGCCATTGAAACCACCCGCAAGGAGCTGGCAGACAAGAAAGATAATGCCGACGCTGCCAAAGAGCTGAATGACAAGATATCCGAGTTAGAGATTGCCGTAAAACAGGCACGCGAGAAGAGCGAAACTCTGGTTAAGGAATACGCCAAGACTCAGCCCAAGGTGCAGCAGGTAGATGACCTTGCATTGCTTGCTGCCGGATTGCTGAGTGGCCCGGCACTTGCCGCTTTTGTAAAGCGTTCAGCTACACTGCTTTAAACAAGTATAATATAGATTATCGAAAATAGGGTAGGAGATGAGCCCCGATATTACGGGCTCATCTCCTACTCGTTTTTTGTAGGTTGTCTGTAGGGTCACTCGCACGGTGCATATAAATGCGTATGGTTTTTGATTTGTATAGGTCGGGGTATTTTATTAACTTTGCAACAAATTTCATTACCGCACATATTATAATATGGTAACATTTTTCAAAGACGGGGCTCGCCACATAATTGCCGTGGAGAGCACTCATGAGTTGAATCAAGAGTTTTTGAACCGCCTGTCATGGCTCTTTGGTGGCGCTACACCTCTGAAATCAAAGAGGCTTACCGGCATTTGGGTAGGCCCTCGCAAGGAGATGGTGACCCCCTGGAGTACAAATGCAGTGGAGATAACCCAAAACATGGGTGTGGAGGGTGTAACACGCATAGAGGAATACTACAAGGTGGCAGACGAGCAGGCACAGTATGACAAAATGTTGCAACGCCTGTATCCGGATGGACTCAATCAGTCTATCTTCAAAATAGACCGCAAACCCGAACCAATCATATATATCGAAGACCTTGAGGCTTATAACGAGCAGGAGGGTCTGGCCCTCTCTGCAGATGAGATAAAGTATCTCCAGTCTCTTGAAGATAAGCTTGGTCGCAAGCTCACCGACTCTGAGGTGTTTGGCTTCTCGCAAGTTAACTCTGAGCATTGCCGTCATAAAATCTTCAACGGTACATTTATTATCGACGGCACAGAGATGCCCTCTTCGCTGTTCAAGCTCATAAAGAAGACATCTCAGGAGAACCCTAATTCTCTGGTGTCTGCTTACAAGGACAATGTGGCTTTTGTCAAGGGTCCCAAGGTAAAGCAGTTTGCCCCGGTGAACCCTGACCAGCCCGACTATTTTGAGGAGAAGACCATCAAGACCGTTATCTCCCTGAAGGCTGAAACACATAACTTCCCGACGACAGTAGAGCCCTTTAACGGTGCAGCTACCGGTACCGGTGGCGAGATCCGCGACCGCCTTGGTGGGGGCAAGGCATCTCTGCCTATTGCCGGTACAGCCGTGTATATGACCTCATATCCTCGCCCTGATGAGATAAGAGGGTGGGAGACCTCAGCTCCGACGCCTCGCCAATGGCTTTACCAGACACCGTCAGAAATCCTTATCAAGGCTTCAAACGGCGCTTCTGACTTTGGAAATAAGTTTGGCCAGCCCTTGATTTGCGGCTCTGTGCTGACCTTCGAACACCAAGAGCATTCACGCACACTGGCTTACGACAAGGTGATAATGCTTGCCGGCGGTGTTGGCTTTGGTACTGCTAAAGATGCTATCAAAGGTGAGCCCGAACCCGGCATGAAAGTTGTGGTCATGGGTGGTGATAACTATCGTATCGGTATGGGTGGCGGCGCGGTATCGTCAGTGGAGACCGGACAGTATGACAACTCCATAGAGCTTAACGCAGTGCAGCGTGCCAACCCCGAGATGCAAAAGCGTGTAAGCAATGTGGTACGCGCCCTGGCCGAGATGGAGGATAACCCTTGCGTCTCAATACATGACCATGGTGCCGGTGGTCATCTCAATGCTCTCTCAGAGCTTGTTGAGGCTACCGGTGGCAAAATTGACATGGAAGCGCTCCCTGTGGGTGACACTACATTGTCGTCAAAAGAGATTATAGGCAACGAGAGCCAAGAGCGTATGGGTCTGGTGATGCGTAGCAAGCACACTGACATGGTGCGCCGTATTGCCGAGCGCGAGCGTGCACCATTCTATGTAGTGGGTGAGACTACTGACGACTATCGCTTTGTCTTTGAGCACTCTGACGGCATTCGCCCCATAGATTTGGCTATGGCTGATATGTTTGGCAACAGCCCCAAGACAGTGATGACAGACCATACTGTGGCCCGTGAGTATGCCGATGTGGAGTATAACTATGAGCTTATTGACTCTTATCTCGAGTCAGTGCTCCAACTGGAGGCTGTGGCATGTAAAGACTGGTTAACCAACAAGGTAGACCGTTCAGTCACCGGCCGTATAGCCCGCCAGCAGTGCCAGGGCGCCTTGCAACTGCCCTTGTCAGATTGCGGTGTAGTGGCCCTCGATTACCATGGCAAAGCAGGTATTGCCACCTCCATCGGCCATGCACCTCAAGCAGCCCTTATAGACCCTGCCAAGGGCTCTGTATTGTCAATAGCCGAAGCCCTTACCAACATTTCCGGAGCGCTCCTGAAGGAGGGCTTGAAATCAGTGTCTCTGAGTGCCAACTGGATGTGGCCTTGTAAGAATGAGGGCGAGGATGCCCGCTTGTATGCCGCCGTACAAGCCTGCTCAGACTTCGCCTGTGCTTTGGGTATCAATATACCTACCGGCAAGGACTCGCTCTCTATGACTCAGAAATATGGTCAGGACAAGGTTTATGCCCCCGGCACTGTCATCATATCCGCAGCCGGTGAGGTGCGCAATATACGCAAGGTGACCACACCCGTGGTGCGTGACTGCGACTCCCTGTTGCTCTATATCCCGATGAGCAAGGATGGCTTTAAACTGGGCGGTTCAGCCTTTGCTCAGGCCCTCGACAAGGTAGGCCACGAAGCGCCTACTGTCAATGACCCCAAGTACTTTGCCGCTGCCTTCAATGCTATCCAGAAGCTGAATGAACGTGGCTTGATCTTGGCTCAGCATGACGTTAGTGCCGGTGGCCTTATCACCACTCTGTTAGAGATGAACTTCTCTAATGTTAAGGGCGGTATGGACATCGAGCTGAACAGTATCCAAGAATTTGAGATTATCAAAGTACTCTTTGCCGAGAACCCCGCCATCGTGCTTCAAGTGAAGAAATCAGCCATGGACAATGTGGCCGAAACCCTTGGCGAGTTTGGTGTGGAGCATCACTATATCGGTAAGACTATCAAGGAGCGTGTGATACGAGTTCACAAGGGTGAGTATGAGCACACCTTCGACATTGACTCACTCCGCGATGTATGGTATCGCTCCTCCTATCTGCTTGACAGAGAGCAGAGTGGCGCCAAATGTGCCGATGAACGTTTCCGTAACTATCGTAAGCAGCCGGTGCGCTATAAACTGCCGGCCGGCTGGACCGGACGCCTCAAAGACCTGGGTCTGACAGAAGACCGCCAGGGACGCAGCGGAGTGCGCGCCGCCATCATACGCGAGAAGGGTGTGAATGGTGACCGCGAGATGGCTTACAGCCTGTATCTCGCCGGCTTTGATGTGAAGGATGTGCACATGACCGACCTTACTTCCGGCCGCGAGACACTTGAGGATGTCAACATGATTGTCTTCTGCGGCGGCTTCTCAAATTCCGACGTACTCGGTTCTGCCAAGGGATGGGCCGGCGGCTTCCTTTTCAATGAGAAGGCCAAGAAAGCTCTCGATAACTTCTACAAGCGTGATGACACCCTCTCATTGGGTATCTGCAACGGTTGTCAGCTCATGGCTGAATTAGGCCTGTTATACCCCGAGCACAAGGAGTCTCACAAGCTGCTGCACAATAACTCACATAAATTTGAGTCAAACTTCCTGTCAGTGGAGATACCTCAAAACAACAGCGTAATGTTCGGCTCGTTGTCCGGCACCAAGCTTGGTATATGGGTAGCACATGGAGAGGGTAAATTTGCCTTCCCCGAGAAGCTCAGCGAGTATAATGTTATAGCTCGCTACGCATATAAGTCATATCCCGGTAATCCTAACGGCTCTCAGGGCTCAGTGGCCGGTGTGGCAAGTGCTGATGGACGCCACTTGGCAATGATGCCGCACCTGGAACGCGCTATCTTCCCGTGGCAGTGTGGAGTATATCCGCAGACTCACCTCAAAGACCAGGTAACACCATGGCTCGAAGCTTTCGTTAACGCCCGCAAGTGGATTGAAGCTAACCGCCATTAAAAATGACTGAAAATTTGATTAAAGAGAATATAGAGTTGGCAGGGATGACTACATTTGGCATCCCTGCCAAAGCTCGCTTTTTTGCTGAATATACTTCAGTGAAAGAGTTGCAGCAGATAATGCGTACCCCGGAGTATCAGCAGAATGAAGTGTTGCATATAGGCGATGGCTCAAACCTCTTGTTTATCAGAGATTTTGACGGTATCGTCCTGAAGTCGGCAATCAAGGGACAGCAGATATATAAGAAGAATGACGAGACAGTCTATCTTATAGTCGGTGCCGGTGAGCGCTGGGACGATGTGGTAGATTATGCCATAGCCAATGACCTCGCCGGGCTCGAGAACCTCGCCGGCATACCGGGCCAAGCAGGAGCGAGCGCAATCCAGAACATTGGTGCCTACGGCGTAGAAGCCAAAGACACCATATTTAAGGTGGAATGTTATGACCGCCTTAGCCACAAAGTGCGTACCTTCACCAATGAAGAGTGCCGGTATGGATACCGCGACAGCATCTTCAAGCATGAACTTAAAGGGCGCTACTTCGTGCTCCGTGTATGCTACCGCTTGCGCCCCGGCACTATGGCCCAACATCTGGAATATGGAGGGCTCAAGCAGCTGCAGGAGACTCTTGGTCACCAACCCTCTATCTCAGAGGTACGCGATGAGGTGATACGTCTGCGTAACACAAAATTGCCGGACCCCAAGGAGCTTGGCAGCGCAGGCAGCTTTTTCAAAAACCCGATAATATTGCGCAAATATTATGAGGACTATGTGCTCTCCGTAGCTCCTGATGTGCCTTACTATGACGTGGATGATGAGCGAGTGAAGATACCTGCCGGTTGGCTTATAGAGCACGCCGGCCTGAAAGGTGTGCACATAGGGGGAGCCAAGGTATACGAGAAACAATGCCTTGTGATAGTCAACACAGGGAATGCCTCGGGCCGCTGTGTCAAGGCACTCGCAGACCTCATCATATATACCGTCAAGGAGAAATTTGGCATCATGCTTTATCCGGAAGTCAACTTCATAGACACCTCTATACACGTGGAAGTATTGGGGTCCGGCACCTCCAAGGGCGTACCCGAGCCTGCTTGCCTCTGCTCCGTGTGTCGCAGTGAGGACCCTAAAGACAAACGACTTAGAGCATCAGTGTTTGTTGAGACTCACGGGCTTAAATTGCTCATCGATGCCTCCCCTGATTTCCGCACTCAAGCATTGCGCAGCCGAATATTTGATATCGATGTCACCCTGTTGACTCATCAGCATTATGACCATGTGGGCGGCTTGGATGACCTACGTGCTTATGGCATAGATAAAGATGTGCCCATCTATGCTCTCCCGGCTGTTAAGGCCGACTTGGAGCGACGCCTTGACTATTGTTTCCGCCCGCATCCTTATCCCGGTGTCCCCAAGCTTGAAATTCATGAGGTGGGGGATGAACCCTTCTACTTCCAAGGCCTGAAGATAGTGCCCATCCATGTGATGCATGCCAAACTGCCCATCATCGGATTTCGTATCGGCAACTTTGCATACATCACCGATGCCAAGACGGTGCCCGACAGCGAGCTCGAAAAGCTTGAGGGCGTTAAGGTATTAATTGTAAACGCCTTGCGATATAAACCACACTTCTCGCATTTTAATATGGAAGAGGCTCTCGAGTTCATCAAGAAGGTCAATCCCGAGCAAGCCTACCTGACTCATATATGCCATGAGCTTGGCAAGCACGCTGATGTGGAGCCCACCTTACCGGAGAATGTACACTTGGCATACGACGGCCTTAAACTCCTGATCCTCTAACAGCGAGAAATCTATATTCAATCTAAATAATGCCTGAGGTGTAGGTCGCACCCCGGGCATTTTTTGGTTATTGAAAGGGATATTAACTTTTTTTCGCACTTCGCAAGCTTGAAAGATGCGCTATTTTTTGTAATTTTGTATTTTCTTACTGTAGAAGACCTTTTTCTTAAGGTATAAATTTGCATTATATGAAGAAGTTAAAAAAGATATTATACCGCATATTACCCATAATCATTGCAGTTTTGGTAATTTCTGTTTCAGCAGCTGACTTTACCGCAGAGGCGCGAAGCAAGAAATCAAAAGCCAAAACAACCCAGACTACAGGCTCATCTAAAAAGAAATCCAAGTCTAAAAAGAATAGGAAAAAGAGAAGTAAGAAATCCAAGAAGGGCTCCAAGAACAGCAAGACCTCAAAGAACGCAAGTAAAAACAAGAGCTCACGTTCCCACAGCTCGAGCAAACGCACGGCATCAGCAAAATGGACCAATCATAAAGAAGCTCCGGCAGAGAAGGCCTCCACAGACTCCCTGACATTATTAGTAAATAATGCCGTGCTCAATTGGGTGCCCGCCAATCTCAATCCCGGTGGGCTGCGTGTCAACCTGGTTAAGCCCGATGCCCGCAATCGCACATTGATGGTCAAGCTCAATGACAACTTTACTTATCTGCCTGTTACCAATGATTTTATCAATGACTTGTCCGGCGTGGTGCGCAAAGCTGTGCCCGACTCATTAAACAACTATCGCCCACATCTCATGGTTGGCGATAAAGCCTTCACTTATTATATTTCGAAGATTGACAAGCTGCCCAAGGGGGCAAGACACAATGCACCCTTTGTGCGAGAAGTAGAGCCTGACGGTGTCTACGACAAAGGTCTGCAAGGGGATATTTACACCATGTGGCACAGTCATGGCCGCTATTACAAGGGTGGGGCATGGCAGTGGCAAAGACCCCTCTTGTTTGGCACCGTAGAGGATGTGTATCCGATGAGCTATATGCTCCCGTATATAGTACCCATGATTGAGAACGCCGGCGGTTATGTCATGCTGCCCCGTGAGCGTGATGTAAATAAGCATGAAGTGATAGTCGATAATGACGAGAATGATGGGGGAGTGCTCTATTCGCAAAGATACTATCGCGAGACCAATGGCTCCGAGCGCTGGGACAATGGTGAGTTTGATGGCTTCATATATGACTTACAGAACTTCCGCGACACTGAGAACCCGTTCGAAAACGGTACTTATCGCCAAGTTAACACGATCCAGTCAGGCAAAGAGAGCATTGCTGCATGGTGTGCCGATATTCCTGCTGATGGTGAGTATGCAGTGTATGTAAGTTATAAGTCACTGCCCAACTCCACCACAGATGCGCTCTACACAGTGCACTACTCAGGTGGCAGCAAGGATTTTCTGGTCAATCAAACCATGGGTGGCGGCACATGGATTTATCTCGGCACTTTCCCTTTCAAGAGTGGATACTCTGAGCAGGTCCCTATAGTGTCACTCACCAACAAAAGCAACACTGCAGCCGGCAAGGTTGTGACAGCAGATGCCGTGAAGATAGGTGGCGGCATGGGTAATATAGAGCGCAGTCTCAAGCGTGCTGATATCTATTATGACCCCTCCACACCCGAGTCCGGCGAAACATATACTGACGATGCCTCAGTAGAAGATGAGAGTGTCGTAGATGAAGATGACAGCGAGGATGAGGGTGATGATGAAGACGATGGTGATGATGAAGACGATGGTGACGATGAGGACGAAGGTGACGAAGAAATACAAGAGGGAGCTGGCGATGTAGATGCTGAGCCTGAACAGCAGATAGCCCAGACACAAGACCAACCTGCTCAACCGGCTGCCAAGAAAGGACCGGCACCGGTATTCCGCACTTCCGGCTTACCCCGCTTTCTTGAGGGCGCACGTTACTGGCTCCAATGGGCCGGTATGCCCGAGGAGGTATACTCTCCTTATCATGGCCGCGACGACTATAAGGATGATTACACCGGTCGCTCCCTGTGGGTTAACTATCTGGCCGGCGGAAGCCGCGTGCTCCCCGACGAGCCGGGTCTCGGTATACCCATAGATGCGACCTTTGCACTTCACACTGATGCCGGCAAGCGTTCCGATGAGTCTATCGTCGGCACCCTCGGTATCTATTACACTCAGGGGGGCATTAAATATGAGGATGGCACCCCACGTATCAACTCGCGTATGCTCACTGACTATGTGATGCGACAGATAACATCAGACATACGCAAGACCTACAATTCATCGTGGACTCGCCGTTCCATGTGGGATAAAAGTTATGTAGAGGCGCGAGTGCCCGAAATGCCGACCACTCTTATAGAGTTGATGAGCCATCAGAATTTTGGCGATATGCAATATGGCCTCGACCCCAACTTCCGCTTCCTTGTGAGCCGTGCAATATATAAGGCTATAGCCCGCTTCATGGCTGAGCGCAAAGATCGCGATGTGGTAATACAACCCCTTCCGGTACAGGATTTTGCTATCACACGCAAGAGCAAGCACACCTACGAGCTGTCATGGAAGCCCACTCCCGATGAGCTGGAGCCCTCCGCTATGCCCAAGCAATATATCATCTATGAGCGCCGCGGCAAAGAGCTCGGTTTCCATAAAGTAGGCACTACCAAGGAGAAGCATTTCAAGATAGTAGTCAAGGACAGCGACATACACAGCTACCGTATCATCGCCCAGAATGAAGGTGGCAAATCCTTCCCATCAGAGACACTCAGCTTGCGTGAGGCACCCAATAACAGTAAGCCGGTATTGATAGTCAACGGCTTCACTCGTGTGAGCGGTCCCGGCACAGTCAAGGAAGGTAGCCGAGTGGGCTTTGATTATGAGAATGACTTCGGTGTGCCCTACATACGTGACATCTCCTTTGCCGGTTATCAACAGAACTTCTCACGAGGCTCCGGCAGTCACGGCTCGAGCGACAGCAATTATATCAGCACCATAGTTGCCGGCAATACATTCGACTTTCCCTATATACATGGCACCTCTATTGCCAACGCCGGCTATGGGTTTGTCTCTTGCAGCGTCGGTGCCGTAGAGACCGGTCATGTAAACCTACGCGATTATAATGTTGTAGACCTTATCCTTGGCAAGCAAAAGGAGAGTACTGTGGGCAACGGCCAGTGGGGATGGCACTACAAGACTTTCCCGGCAGAATTGCAAACCAAACTCCGTGACTACGTGAAGCACGGAGGCGACCTCTTGGTGACCGGCGAATATGTGGCCTCCGACCTGTATTCTACCCGCTCATCCCGCGCTGACCAAGACTTCGCAACCCAGATACTCGGCGTGACACCCGGCGAAAAAGAGAAGGTGCGCAGTCCGCGTATACAGGCATCTTCATTGGGTACACAAGAGGGCTTCAGTAAGCGCCAATACAGCTATAACAACACCCTCAACGAGGATATGTACATAGTTGAGGCTCCCGATATGCTTGAGCCAATAGGCGAGGGTGAGGTGCTCTTTGATTTCGATGGCAACAACGGCGCCGCTGCTGTGCAGCGTGTGGATGGCAACAGCCATACTATTGTATTCTCTATCCCATTTGAGTCTATCACAAATACCGACGCGCGCGATTCCTTAATGAAAGAGATACTTAATTCGTTTAAGTAAACAAATTCGTTAAACAACATGAGTATTTTCACATTCCATAATATTAACGAGCTGGAGGAGCACCTCTCCTCAGACGGTTCACACATAATCTTGTGCCTTGATGGCAGAGAGATAAGATTTACTCCCTTTGGTGAGAGACGTCTATTACAATATGCCACCCAGACCGGGGCTCCAATGGTGTATAGTCATTATTACGAAAAACTGCCTGACGGCTCCTCAGTTAAGCATCCCTGCATAGAATACCAACAGGGCAGTCTGAGGGATGATTTCGACTTCGGTCCGGTGGTGGTCATTGATAAGAAGTACCTGAAGGAGGCCTTGTCAGAGATAAATACCCGTGAATATGCCGACGGAGGCTTTTACGCTTTACGACTTGCCCTGAGTGTGAAGGGATGTGGTCTGAAATTGTGCCCTGAGTATCTATATACTGTAGAGAGAGTTGACCATCGCGCCAGCGGTAAGAAGCAGCATGACTATGTAGATCCGCGCCGGCGAGACTATCAACAGGATATGGAGCGAACGCTCACACGACACCTTGATGTTATCCATGGCTTGGCACCAACTGAAAAGTTGGCATGTGTGCCGGGGAACGAAGAACTCGCTACTTACCCGGTGGTAGCCAGCATAATTATTCCGGTTAGGGACAGAGTCAAGACCATCGCGGATGCCATACAGTCGGCTCTCACTCAGGAATGTGACTTCCCCTTCAATGTTATAGTTGTGGATAACGGAAGCACTGATGGCACCTCTGAGAAGATTGATGTCATCAAGGCCGAGAATTTAATCCATATTCGCCTTACCGGAAAAGAGGGGCTGAATATTGGTGGTTGTTGGAACACAGCCATACTTGACAATCAGTGTGGCCTGTATGCCGTACAGCTCGACTCTGACGATGTGTATAGCTCACCTGCGACCCTGCAGAAGATAGTGGATAAATTCCGCGAGGGCAATTATGCTATGGTGATAGGCAGCTACACGCTCACAGATTTTCAAATGAATATCCTTCCTCCCGGCTTGATAGACCATGCCGAGTGGACTGATGAAAATGGCGCCAATAATGCCTTGCGCATCAACGGACTTGGTGCTCCCCGTGCCTTCTATGTGCCATTGCTAAGGACTATACTATTGCCTGACACAAGCTATGGTGAGGACTATGCGGTAGGTATTCGCCTCAGCCGTAATTACAAGATAGGACGCATATTCGAGTCGTTATATAATTGCCGCCGCTGGGAGGGCAATTCAGATGCCAACCTGTCTATCGAAAAGACAAATGCCAACAACTACTATAAAGACTCCCTGCGCACGGCTGAACTTCTCGCACGCATCAACAAAGCTCTAAACCAAAAACAAAGTCCCGAATGAGCCGTACCGAAGAGCTACTTGAAATGTTTGACAGACAGCTGCATACCTGGCCGGATGCAGCTGCCCGCTATGAGGCATTGCAAGACGTGAAACAAAGAGAATTGGCCGACCAATCCATGGATGCCGATGAACTGACAATCCGCCTGCAATTCAATCCTGCCAGGGTAGTGTCTACTTCCGCCAAGGTAGACAAAGCATCGATAAAAGCTCGCCCATGCTTCTTATGCGCAACCAACCGCCCCACGGAGCAAATAATATATAACGGCTTTACAGGATACGACACATTGGTCAACCCCTTTCCTATCTTCTCAAAACATTTCACTATAGCCTCAAAGACTCATACGCATCAAGATAAAGTTGATTTCACGGAAATGGCAGCCATTGCCAAAGAGCTCCCGGGCATGGTGGTATTTTATAACGGCTCCAAGGCCGGTGCTTCCGCTCCTGACCATTTGCATTTCCAGGCAGGTAACAAGAACTTTTTGCCCCTATGCTCGTTGTTGGAGGAGGAGCATGGTGTTCTGATGCGCGCTACTACTGCATATAAAGCATATGATCCGGTGACACTTCCGATAAATGCAGTCCACTTTGTGTCCGATAATATAACCCCCGAAATGCTCCGTTGGTTTGACACCCTTTTGCCCACAGACGATGAGTCGATGACTCCGGACCTTGGTATGCGTAATATGCTGATGTGGGTGGATGATGCTAACTGTCTACACACCTTGTTCATACCTCGTGCCAAACATCGCCCGGACTGTTATTATGCCGAGGACGGTATGTTGATAAGCCCCGGTGCTGTGGACATGGCCGGGGTGATAATACTGCCACGCGAAAAGGATTTTGACAAGGTCTCTAAGACCGATATACGTCATATATATGATGAAGTGAGCTTCTGCTACAAAGATACTGAAGCTTTCAAAAAACTTATGTTAATATGATAAGTTTCTTTGGCGAACCCACAGTGCGAATTGGTTTATCTGAAGAGGGTGGCTTCGGATTGAAGCCATATGGCAGTTATGATGTCTCCGCTTCCGAAGGCTCCGTTGCTTATACACCGGTGAAGGATGATGCCTTCATGGAAATCAGCGGTATACGTATAGGTCGCGATTTCCATTGGGAAAGCAAGCGAACTATGCGCTATGGTGGGATAATAAGGCTGCAACGCGATAATAACAAAACAATACTGCTCAATCTGCTCAAAGCCGAAAAATACTTGCAATCAGTGGTGGGAAGCGAGATGAACCCAAATGCTCCCGAGGAGTTTATAAAAGCACATGCCATCATTGCTCGCTCATGGTTGCTTAAGATGATGACTTCAAAACGGCCCAATCAACAGTTTGCTCAGAAAAACTCGAACATCAGATGGACTACTGCCTCGGCCCATAAATTGTATGATGTCTGTCCGGATGACCATTGCCAACGTTATCAGGGGCTCGATGCCATCACTGCAAACTCCATAATAGCAGTGGAAGCAACTCGCGGACTCATACTAATCGATAACGATGGTGAGATAGCCGACACCCGTTACTCAAAATGCTGTGGCGGAAAAACAGAATTATTTTCTACATGTTGGGAGTCGGTAGATTATCCCTACCTAACAAGTTTTGAGGACCCGTATTGCCACCCCTCCCGGCTTACAGCCGCTTTGACAATCTATCCACACTTGCTCAAAGATTATGATGCATCCACCCGTGATTATTATGAATGGGATGAGGAGGTGCCCACAGCTTTAATTGAGAAAAATCTACGAGAACAGTATAATGTCGACATTGGACATATTATAGATTTGCACCCTTTGCAGCGAGGCCCTTCCGGACGCATATCTGAGCTGGAGGTGGTGGGTTCCAATGGTTCCCTTGTGATAGGAAAGGAATTGAGCATAAGACGCTTGCTCTCCAAGTCACATCTTTTATCCTCTGCCTTCACAATAAAACCGGGCCAAGATTTGTTTATACTTAGAGGGAGAGGCTGGGGGCATGGCGTCGGCCTGTGTCAGATAGGTGCGGCTGTCATGGCTGCAGAAGGCAAATCCTTCAGGGAGATACTCGGTTTTTATTTCCCGAATACAATATTATCAAAAGTTTACGAATAAAAGCAATAGAAATTATGAATATAGCCGAAATTACTAAAGACGTTTATTATAGCGGAGTCGATGACCTTACCACACATCGTTTTGAAGGGCTCTGGGCTCTCCCGTGGGGTGTCAGCTACAACTCATATATCGTCCATGGAGAGAAGACAGCCTTGATAGATGGCGTTGAGCTCAAGAAGCTTGAGGAGCTCCTCCGCACCATAGACTCCACTCATGTAGCTCCGGATTATCTCATCGTTAACCACATGGAGCCGGACCATTCAGGTGCTATCCCCGGCCTGCTTGACCACTATCCGCAAATGAAGATTGTCGGCAATGCTAAGACAGCTGAAATGATACGCGGCTTTTATCATGTGGAGGATGACTCACGATTTGTCATCATCAAGGATGGCGATACCCTCGATTTAGGTAACGACCTGGTGCTGAAGTTCTTCCTTACACCGATGATACATTGGCCCGAGACGATGATGACCTATCTTGAGAGCCGCGAGCTCCTATTCAGTGGCGACGGGTTTGGCACTTTTGGCGCTCTCAACGGTGCCGTGTTAGATGTCGAAATAGCCGATGCTCATCATTACTTCGAAGAGATGTATCGCTATTACGCATGCATCGTGGCAAAATATGGCCGCTTCGTGCAGACAGCCTTGAAGAAACTCGGTGGCCTCAAAATCAGTAAGATATGTTCAACTCATGGCCCTGTATGGTCAAAGCTCGCACCTCAAGTGATAGAAGCATATACCAAGTTAGCAGCCTCTAAGACAGAGCCCGGTGTGGTGATAGCTTATGGCTCAATGTATGGCAATACCGGTATGCTTGTTGACACTATTGCTCGCAAACTGCATGAGCAGGGGGTGGACACCGTGCATGTCTATAACCTCACCACCTCAGAGCAAAGTCGTGTGTTGGCCGATATTTGGAGATACAACGGCTTGATTTTGGCCTCTCCCACATACAACAACAATATCTTCCCCCCTGTAGAATCGCTGCTTAAGGCTCTTGAAGTGCGCGAGCTGAAAAATCATCAGGTAGCTGTAGTGGGTTCGTATGCATGGGCTCCGGCAAGTATGAGGCTTATGAAGGAGCGTGTTGAAGCTATGGGGCTGCCGGTAGTGTCAACTATGACCATGAAGATGTCTCCCGACTCCACCACAGAGCAGGCTACCACAGAGCTCGCTGCTGCCCTGGCCAAAGCAATCAATTCGCATCACGACTGACCCGCGACCACGCTATATGCATATCACGGTGATCATTCCCCATATCACCAACATAATATTTGAGACGGCATAGGTGACAGTATAACCTATGGCCGGCACCGAACTGTCCAACGTGTCCTGCACCGCTCCCAATGAGGCGGTGCAGGTGCGTGTGCCGGCGCAACACCCCAGGGTGATAGCCGGGTGAAACTTGAAAAGCTTATGGCCCATCCATATCCCTATAAGCAATGGTATTGTTGTGGCTACCGCTCCTGCCACAAGTAGCAACGGCCCCACCGCCCTAACGCCGGCAATGAAGGATGTGGAGGACTGTATACCAATCACAGCCACGAAGACATTAAGACCGAGATTATTCATCAACCACAATGCCTGGCGCGGAATAAAGCCAAATGTGGGACGACGTGACCTCAGCCACCCCAAAACAAGTCCGGCTATCAGCGCCCCGCCACTCGTGCCGAAGCTCACGGGGATGCTCCCTACAGTGATGGAAAGAGCTCCTATCACTCCCCCTATAAAGATAGCAATACCCACAAACATAAGGTCGGAGCTGATTGTCGGACGGTCAAGATGGCCCAAATTATCCGCGGCTCGCTTCACGTCTGTAGCAGTGCCCATAAGTGTGAGCACATCTCCTTTTTGGATAATGGTCTCTCCATCTATCTCCAGCACTACTCCGTGGCGTGTGACGGACACAATCCCCACACCATGCATGAAGGCTTGTTGGCATATTTCCGATATGCTGAGAGATTCTATTTCGGAGCGGTTGACCAACACCGGCACTCGGTCTACCGGATATGACAGCAAATCGTTGTCAGATGTCTCATGCCCTATGAGTTCAATGTCACGTACTATAAATTCTCGCTGGCCTGTGATGACTATCATATCACCGTTGTGCAGGCGCATATCAGCTGTAGTCTCAACGATCTTCTTACCTTGCCGTTTGCGCACTATATACAAGGGTAACCCCGCTTCCCTCAGATAGGCCTCCGTCTCCGCCACTGTGGGGTTGCTATCAAAGAAGGACTCATCTATCTTATACGAGCGATAAGCCACGGCACGCAAGGCATTTACACATGCCGGGTCATTCTCCCATTCATTGATATTCAAGCTGGTTGACAATTCCGACGTCTGCCGTTTAACCTTCTCAAGCCCTCCTAAAAGTTTCGGCCCTAAATTGCCAAGAATTATCACCGTACCCAAGGTGCCGAATATGTATGTCACAGCGTAACATACAGACACCATGCTTATCTGGTCGGCTTTATACACCTCATCTACCGGCATACGGCTGATAGACTCTGTGCCGACACCCATCAGTGCAGAGCAGGTCTGCGACCCGGAGAATAGACCTATCGTTTCGCCTACTGAGTATTGCATTATCTTGGCTATCCCTAAAGTGACGATAAAGATTACCGAGCTCAATATTGCTGCAAACAGCACTTGCTTCAGCCCGGACCCTTTAAGCGACCTAAAGAACTGTGGACCAACACTATATCCGATCGAGAAGAGAAACATCATGAAGAAGACATTCTTCAGAGGGCCGGCCACTGAAATATCCAATTGACCAACAATAACACCGGTCAGCAATACCGCTGTGACGCTGCCGAGAGAGAACTTTCCTATACGTATCCTGCCAATAAAGAAGCCAATACCCACTGTCAGGAAAATAGCCACAGCAGGATATGAGCGCAATATATCGATGAAGTCGGTGAGCATAGTAATGTGGTAGTTAACGGTTAACACCAAGTGTCTGCTCAATTAAATTGATCAGCCACTTAAGGAGACTCTTAACATTATTATTTCAACAATATATGCACGCCAGTGGTTCATACACAAAATAAGGCCCCATTTTTAAGGACCTTATCGATTACGTATGCTATAGGATGTTTATTATTTTTTAAAGAGTTGGGGTGTAAATTCGGTGAGGTATTTGCGCCAATTTCTCCATATATGGCCATCTGCGCTCTCCATATAGGTGTATTTATAGCCATTCTCATCAAGCTTCTTGCGGAACTCCTTGTTGGCGTCATATAGGAAGTCTTTCTCGCCGATAGCAATCCAATAGAGAGCCGGGTGTTTGTCAAACTGAGTCTTTAGCTTGCTGTCAAAGTCTTGATATACCGGCGACAGTGTCTCATCTCCCGGGCGAATTGCGGCCGAGAACAGGCCGATATAGTCAAACATATCCGGGTATTGCTTGGATATGTGGAGCGAGTGGAAGCCACCCATTGACAGGCCGGCTATTGCGCGCCCCTCCTTGCTCGCTATGGTCCGGTAATTCTCATCGATATACTTCACCACCTGAGGGAAGTGTGTCTCAAAACTGCCATCCATAGTCTTAGGCAAATGAGTTGTGGGCACCGTAAATCCGAGGCTTGACTCCCCGGGAGCGCTTTGCATGGCGGCATTGCCGTTAGTCATCACCACAATCATGGGCTCTGCTTTGCCTTGAGCTATAAGGTTGTCAAGTATCTGAGTGGCGCGGCCAAGCTCAATCCAGGCATTCTCGTCGCCTCCCATACCATGTAGCAGATAGAGCACAGGATAGTTGCGTCCTGATGTCTCATAGCCGGCAGGTGTATAGACAGTCATTCGTCTGTCCATACCCAAGGTAGGACTGTTATACCACACCTTTGAAACGGTGCCATGCGGCACATCAGACACCTTATAATAATCGGCGTAATCACCGTCGATGAGGAACACATTTGTCACCGAGGCTATATCCCTCAACTGATAGACGTTCGAGGGGTCCGTAATCTTAAGCCCGTCAACCACAAAGGTATAGCTATACAGTTCGGGCGCGAGAGCATTGCCGGTGGTGTATTCCCACACCCCCTCCTGATTAAGCTCAAGATTAGCAGTGCCGGGCACTTCATATTCCCCTTGCGGACCACTAATTTTCTGATTGGGCAGGAAGTCGCCGGTAACTTTGACATCATGGGCATTGGGAGCCGTCAAGCGAAAGGTCACAGTCTTGTCTGCATTTATCTGAGGTGAGGTGACTTGCGAACTGCTCCAAAGGGCTTGCTGTGCATTAGCCATGACATGGACCATTGTCATGGCGCTTAATAGTAAAGTAAATCGTTTCACGCCAATTATCATTAATTATTTGGCAAAATTAATAATAAGTTGTGTAGTTTGCAAATGAAACGATTGAAATATGATTTTTCTCAGTTACTTATATCATACTGCCTATCTGATAGATGAGCAATGCCGCTATGTAGGCTACCGCAGTGTTGTAAAGCATCGTGAACCATGCATATCGCCATGTGCCCGTCTCACGCGCCACAGCAGCTACAGTAGCTATACACGGGAAGTAAAGAAGCACAAACACCAGGAATGCAAATGCACTCAGCGGGGTGAAGGGGGCCTTGCCGGTCACAGGGGATGGTGTAGTCAATCTTTCTGCCAATCGGGCCTCATCCTCATCATTGCCGGTATACAGCACTCCCATTGTGCTCACCACAATCTCTTTGGCAGATGAACCTGCCATGAGTGCCACAGTGGCTCGCCAATCCATACCCAGCGGACGCATCACAGGCTCTACAAAGTGTCCCACATAGCCCAAAATTGAATGAGACTGCTGATATTGCTGCAGCAATGCATCCTCAGTCTCCGTACTAAGGGTAGCGGCTGCCTCTGTCTGCATAAAGCTCTTGTCCGACAACATCTGTTCCTTATCAGCACGCGGAAAGTAGGAGAGGGCCCAGATAATGATGGCGCCCACAAGGATTATACCACCCATCTTGCGCAGGTATTGCTGGGCCTTGTCCCACATACCGCTGAGTGTAGACCGCATGGTGGGGATGCGATATGGAGGCAGCTCCATCACAAATGGAGTCTCATCGGTCTTAAACCAGAATTTGCGTAATAGCTTGGCTGTGAGAATACCTACCAAGATACCTATTACGTATAGGCTGAAAAATACCAAAGCAGCGTGCTCGGGGAAGAATATACCGGCGAGCAATACATAGATAGGTATACGTGCCGAGCAGCTCATGAAGGGGGTTATCAGGATAGTGATAAGGCGTGAACTCCGACTCTCTATCACACGGGTGCCCATTATGGCAGGGACATTGCATCCGAAGCCCATAAGCAACGGTATGAACGACTTGCCATGCAGCCCGATATGGTGCATCAGTTTATCCATAATAAAGGCCACGCGCGCCATATAGCCGGATGCCTCCATAAAAGATATAAATGCGTATAAGATAAGTATTTGTGGCAAGAATACGATGACACTGCCCACACCTCCGATAATACCGTCTATCACCAAAGACTTCAAGGGGCCTTCGCTCATCCCCTTTTCGATGAGTTCGCCAAGTGCCTCCACACCGGCTTCTATCCAGTCCATCGGATATTGACCAATGGTGAAGGTACACCAAAACATCAGCCACATTACCAACAGGAAGATTGGGAAGCCAAACAGCTTATTGGTGACAAAGGCATCAATGATAGAGGTGGACCTATGCTCACGCTTCAGATCTTGCGTGAGGGTCTCACCCAAGGCCCCGGCGATAAAGCCATATTTCTCAGAGGCTATAGCTGCCTGAGGGTCCTCACCGAGCTCCTTCTGCAAATGCTCATATTCCCTATTGCGCAACTCAATCAAGGTGGCACCCTTATTGCTTTCGGCAACTATCGCTCCCATCTCCGGGTCATGCTCAAGCAGCTTTATGGCAATGTATCGAGGTGAGAAATTGGGGGGGAGTGAGCCATCCTCTTTTATAAAATCCTTGAGCGCAGTGACACTCTTTTCAATCTCCGGGCCCAAATTCACATGAATATGGCGAGTGTCGGGGTTGCGCATCTCATATACATCTATCACGGTGTCAAGCAGCTTGTCCAGACCACGTCGAGCCGAAGCCACAGTGGGCACCATAGGCACACCAAGCAGCTTGCCCAGTTGCTCATAATCAAGCACCGCCATCGAATGTTCCAGCTCATCATACATATTGAGAGCCACTACCATAGAGCGGTTCATGTCTATAAGCTCTGTAGTCAGATACAGATTGCGCTCAAGGTTGGATGCAACAGCTACATTTATGATGACATCGGGGGGAGTCTGGCGCATATATTGCATAACATACTTCTCCTCCGGACTATATGCAGAGAGCGAGTACGTGCCCGGCAGATCGGCTATATTAAGGCGGTAGCCCTTGTAATTGATATATCCGGATTTCGCATCTACCGTAACACCGGCATAGTTGCCCACATGCTCATGTGCCCCTACCAGAGCGTTAAACAGAGATGTCTTGCCACAATTGGGATTACCTACCAAAGCAATATTTATCACCTTGTCATGGCGAATATGGTCTACAGTCTTATCACCGGTAGAGACTCCATGATGATTTACCTTATCAGAAGTGTGAT
This sequence comes from Muribaculaceae bacterium, assembly GCA_023665425.1. GTDB lineage: Bacteria > Bacteroidota > Bacteroidia > Bacteroidales > Muribaculaceae > Lepagella. The sequence continues at coordinate 169,770 of JAMPDX010000001.1, read as the reverse complement.
GCTTCCAATCCGGCACGGTGACACACTCCACAAGGCTTGCCTCCGAACGCCGCAGACTCACCTCATAGCCCATGAGCGAGAACTTTATAGGGTCCTGTAGCGGAGCAGTCAGTAGAGACTTAACCTCACGGCCACGCACAAAGCCCATCTCCATGACACGCTTACGAAAAGCTCCATGGCCCAATATCTTAGTAATTACGGCACTTTCGCCCGTCTTTAATTCAGCCAAATTCATACTGCAAAATTACAAAAAAAGATAATTAAGTACAATGCAACGGCTTAATATACCCTTAATAAGGTATGCCGCGTGACTGACAGATGTTAATAAAAGTTAATGGTAGCGTGAAAATTTTGCCGGGAGATAAAAAAGCTGTAATTTTGCACCTAACACTTACCAAACGGGGGTGACTGGCTTTGACAGCGCTCTGATAGAGGTAGGTAAGCATGCAGAGCAGTGGCATCTATGCTCTATAATATCTTGGTGTCGAACTATAATTGGCGAAAATAACAACTACGCTCTCGCTGCTTGATTTGAAGTACAGTAGAATCGCTTAATTTCCACCCAAGGATGGCGGAAACGAGACATCGCTCCATTGCCCCGTTCTGAGACGTTTGGATAAAGCGGTGCTAAGAAATTCAGAAATAGGGTAGAGGTGGCTCCGACCTCCACCCGAAATTAAGGAGATAAGGATGACATTGGTAGTCGCGAGCCTGTGTCATCTCGAAAACCAAATCGATGACTAAGCATGTAGAAAGCCCACAGCTACGGCGTTTGGACGAGGGTTCAATCCCCTCCACCTCCACTTGTTAAAGGTCCGAAAATCGGACTAAATGAGACAAACCTCAGACTGACAGACAGTTCTGAGGTTTTTTCATGTCCTAACCCTATCGCTTCATGCCCGATTCCGGACTAAGAAAGACCCTTTACGGACAGATTTTTTGCACTAACTGGCTACACAATTTTGAAAACCCAAAATAGTAGCCAAATAGTAGCCAGAAATGAGTTAAGTCTTGAAGAATCAACACGATGTCGGACACGTTCCGGTCAAATTCAAGACAAATTCCTGTACCGAAAATCCCGCCAAACCGTCAATAGTAGCCAAATTAGTAGCCAGAATCAACTTATGGCGTTGATTTATAGTTTTATAATTTTGAGCCTTGCTCAAATGTTAAATTAAGTTAAAGTTGTAAGTAGTTGATATGTCCGAAGTTGTCTCGAATGTGTCCAGACTAAATGTTGAACCAATATGTTATCATGTCAAAGTCGCCACCTCGGCAGGCTGATAACATAAAAAACTGTAAAGGATGAAAAAGAACACATTCAAGATTCTATTCTACCTTCGCAGCAATCAGATTAACAAAGATGGCACAGCAGCCATCATGTGTAGAATTGCTGTCGATGGTGAATACGCCCGATTGAGCACCAAGCTCTCGGTTGACCCGGCGATTTGGAACTCCAAAGCGTCCAAGGCAGAAGGACGTGGAGCCAAAATCAATGAGCTGAACGGACGCATTGACGATATGCGTGTCGTTATCAAGGAGCATTACTATGACATCTTACAGCGTCATGGTTATGTACCTCTATGCGGAAAAGACACTAATGATGGCTTATGGTATCAATAACTTATAACCTGTTAGTTGTTCTGTGATTTCAGACAAA
>JAMPDX010000001.1:112467-168010 GCA_023665425.1 Muribaculaceae bacterium | reverse complement strand
CGATGCGGAAGCAGCTGCTATCCCCGCCGGCGCAAACGTGAATTTCATCATGGACTTGGCTACTCAGCCTGACTTCAGCGATCAAATTCAAATTCCCGTAACAGACGGTGCTGTACCCGCTGCTGACTGGGACGAGTATTTCCGCGCAAAACTCGGCAAGAGCCCCGCTGCAAAAGAGAACTACGTTCGCTTTGAGGCTTACCTCGTAGGCAACGGCCAGGAAGTACGCGTAGGCACTCCCGAAACTTATTTCGCAGCCAAGACTCTCACAGTGACTCCCTGCCCCCTCGACATCACTATCTCCGAGGGCTACTACCTGATTGGTACAATCAACGGTTGGGCTCTCGACACTCAGTGCCCGATGAAACACTCTAACCTGAGCGTTTACGATGATCCCGTCTTCACAATCGCAGTTGAAATCAGCGAGGAAGAAGCCGCTGCCGGCTGGTGGTGGAAAGTCGCTTCCAAAGAAGCTATTGAAGCTGCAAACTGGGATGTAATCAACGACAAACATCTGATTGTATGCGGCCCGGCTACCAACGGTGATGAAGCTCTTGAAGGCTCACTCGTTGATAAGGATGCCCAGGCCGGTTGCATCAAGGAAGCCGGTAATTTCATCCTGACAATCAACATGATTGACATGACTTACAAGTTTGAGAAGATGTCTTACCTCTACACTCCCGGTAACTCCAACGGTTGGAACCAGGCTGCAAGCCAGCAGCTCGCTTATAATGCTGACAAGGGTTACTATGAAGGTTATGCATATCTCGACGGCGAATTCAAGTTCACCAACCAGCCTAACTGGGACGGTACTAACTATGGTAAGGCAGAAACCGAGGGCAGCCTCTCAACAGATGGCGGCGCCGGCAACCTGAATGCCGCTGAGGCAGGCCTTTACTACCTCACAGTAGATGTTGAGAACTTGACATACACCATGACAAAGATCACATCTTATGGTGCAATCGGAGGCTTCAACAGCTGGGGCGCACAGACAGTAATGACACCCTCTGCCGACTACCTTAAGTGGACCGGTGAGGTGACATTTGCAGCAGGTGACGAATGGAAATTCCGTGCTAACGACAACTGGGACATCAACCTTGGTGGCAGCATAAGCAACCTCGTGTTGAACGGTGGCAACCTCGTAGCTCCCGGCGCCGGCACATACACCGTAACCCTCGACCTGAGTGCCCTCCCCTACACATGCACATACACAGCTAAATAATTGATATAGCTTCCCCAACCCAAAGCGCGGTGCCCCTGACGGGACACCGCGCTTCATCATCACCTCCCTCCTTGTACGTATGATCCATTATGAACGTAAACGGTCCAAACTCCTCGAGACAACGGTTTAATTCCGATTTCATAGGGATGACGGAAATCCAAAATCTAAAACAATCTGTGTGAGCAAAGGATGAAACCGATAAAGATGAGTCTCAAGAACTGCCGAAACATTTGCAGCGAGGATGCCACCGAGAACGCTGCCTTCATGCACATCCACCCACACCACGTTCCAGTAAATCGGCGGGCTTAACACGCCTTCTGTGTGCCTATCTTTCCCCGCACACCCACGGCTTCGCCGCGTGTGTACGGGGTTACTATAAGTCGGTGTCCTCCTGGACACCATCCCTGCGTATACTTCTTGCAATGCGCCTTTTTTGCATCTTTTACCAAGTTTTCTTTCAGGCAATCGGTACACACTCGGCATAATCCAAGCAAGCTTGACTTCAGCTCTCGCTTAATCGATTTCATCAGTCGTTATGTCCGCATAACTCCTTCTTCAATTTGCATAATCTACGCAAAAATTCGCTCGACATAAAGTTTAATTTAAATTGAGTAGCCACTTAGCGGACAGTAATAATAACTTTACCCGGACCACGCCGCGCATAGCGCGTGAGTCCCGGGTAAAACATACATACAAAAGGGCGTTCGCGAGGACACCGATTTATTGCTCGTGTATTATCAATTGGGTTGGGTTTTGGTCGCCACATGCGGTGATGCTAACATTGACAATACATATGGGGGATGGGGCGGAGACTTATTTGCGGGATTTTCGGCGCGATTTAGAGCCGTGAGAGGCAGCGGTGGGGCGGTAGGCTGTCTTGCGGGAGTTTTTGCCACCACGGGCTCCTGAATGGGCTTTGGGGACGTCTTGTCGGGGGCGCAAGGGTCGGCCATCGTCGCTCATGAGGGCAAAGTCGAGCTGTTTGCGCTCAAGATCGGCACGTGTGACTTGGACGTGCACTTTGTCGCCAAGGGTGTATTTGTTGTGATGACGACGCCCTACGAGGCAGTAGTTTTTCTCGTCATAGTCATAAAAGTCATCGGCAAGGTCACGCACGGGGACGAGTCCTTCGCATAGGTTCTCATCGAGCTCGACATACAGCCCCCATTCGGTAACACCGGAGATGGTGCCGCTATATACTTCGCCAACGCGTTCCTGCATATATTCCACCTGTTTGTATTTGATGGATGCGCGCTCGGCATTAGCGGCGAGCTGCTCCATCTCAGAGGAGTGTTTGCACATATCCTCGAGCTTTTGCACCTCAACTGTGCGTCCGCCGTTCAGATAGCGAGCCAACAGACGATGCACCATCATATCAGGGTAGCGGCGTATGGGTGATGTGAAGTGTGTGTAGTAGTCGAATGCGAGGCCGTAGTGGCCGATGTTGACGGACGTATATACTGCCTTTGCCATAGAGCGTATGGCAAGCAGGGCGAGCAGATTTTCCTCTCCTTTGCCTTTAATGTCGCGCAGCAGCTTGTTGATGGATTTGTTTACGGCGCGCGAACCGCCATCGGTCTTGACCTTATAACCGAAGCGAGAAGCTATAAGAGCGAGGTTTGCGAGCTTTTCTTCGTCGGGATTGTCGTGCACACGATAGACAAATGCTTTGGCCTTGGAGGCTTTCCTGCCCTGGCGGCGAACTGTCTCTTTGCCGATATATTCGGCCACGGTGCGGTTGGCCAGAAGCATGAATTCCTCAACGAGCTTGTTGGAGTCTTTAGCCTCTTTGAAGAATACATTTATTGGCTTGCCGGTCTCGTCGATGTCAAAACGCACTTCGGCACGCTCGAAGTCCACAGCGCCATCTTCAAACCTGGCGGCTCGCAGTTTCATGGCCAGGTCATTGAGGGTGCGAAGCTCTTTGGCAAAGTCGCCATTGCCGGTCTCGATGCGTTCCTGAGCCTCCTCGTAGGTAAATCGTCGGTCGGAGAGTATGACGGTGCGACCGATGCGAGAGTTGACGACATTGGCGTCGGCATCGAGCTCAAAGATGGCGGAGAAGGTGAGCTTCTCCTCGTCAGGGCGGAGGGAGCAGATGCCGTTGCTGAGGTGCTCGGGGAGCATGGGGATGGTGCGGTCAACGAGGTAAACGGATGTGGCTCGCTGCTGCGCCTCTTTCTCGATGATGGACGTGGGGCGCACGTAGTGTGTGACATCGGCGATATGCACACCTACCTCGACATTACCATTGGCCAGGCGTCTGACTGAGAGTGCGTCGTCGAAGTCTTTGGCATCTCTGGGGTCTATTGTGAATGTTGTAACGCCACGGAAGTCTTCACGCTTGCTGACTTCCTCGGGGGTGATACCGGCATCAATTTTGTTGGCAGCCTTCTCGACATTAGCGGGGTATTTATAGGGGAGGCCGAACTCGGCGAGGATGGCGTGCATCTCGGCGGTGTTCTCACCTTTACGGCCCAAGATGTCAACTATCTCGCCGCGAGGGTTCATCTCGTCGTCGTTCCATTTGGTGATACGTGCTATCGCTTTGTCGCCATCCTTGCCGCCCTTGAGTTTGCCTTTGGGTATTATGATGTCTGCGGCGAGGAACTTTGAGTCTGTGACGAGAGCGGCGTAGTTGCCCTCTACCTTAAGTGTGCCGATGAACACTTGGTCTTTTTCTTCAACTATTTCGACAACTTTCGCTTCGGGGTCTTGGCCCTTGCGTGCGGCAGAGATTACGACTCTCACTTTGTCTCCGTTGAGGGCGTGCATTGAGTTGCGCTCAGCTACCATAATGGGCTCGTCGTCTATGATGACGGCGTTTTTGCCGTTGGAGCGGCGCACGAAGGTGCCTACACTTTCGTTGCCTCGGACTGTTTTGGCTTTGTATCGTCCGAGGGATATTTCGGTAATCTCACCGGCGGCTGAAAGTTCGTCAAGGGCGTTGATGACGTCCATTCGGGAGGCCGGGGATGTAGCATCAATACCGAAAGCTATCTGTTTATAGTTGAATGCTTGCTTGTCTTCTTTCTGGAGAAAGGCAAGAATGCGTGTTATTAATTCTGTCTTTTTGAGGCGTTTGCCACGTGTCTGTTTTGCCATATCTCGGGTTATATTTTTCGTTATGCGTATTTATATTATAACGCGCGAAGGGGGTAAAAATATTGCGGTAGTTCTGCCGGTGTATTATATTAAACTGATTGTCAGCGGTTTAATCGAAAAGAATTGTGAGTATCTCGGGAGAGTTGAGGTTTGAAAGGCCGGGGAAGTGTATGGCCCAGTAGTGGAGTATGCCGTCGAGTAAGGAGGCTCTGTCGGCTCGTCGGAGTTTGAGCAGATGCATATTGGCATAGTTTAGTCTACTGAGTATCAATGGTATACGAGCACTATCGCCGATGAGTATGTCGTTGTGTCCGGGCAGCAAGGAGGAGTATGTGCCGGCTCGCATGTCGAAGAGGGCGCCGGGGGTGTAGCTCTCGATGTCGGGAGAGATGCCCATGAAGGAGGCGAGGCCACTGAGGAAGATAAGGTGATAGTTGGCAACATTCTTCTCCGGGAGCATATCCAGGGCGAGGAGGCTCTCGCGGATGTAAAGGAAGATGGCCGGGTCGGCGTCAGAAAGTCGCAGCAGCTTGTTGAGAAATTCGGCGAGGAAGAAAGCTATTGTGTTCTTGACAGGGCTAAAATAGATGCTTCTATAGGTGGTTGTGAAAGCCAGTCCACGAGGGCGTAGCAGCTCTTTGCCGGCACCGATGGTAGACTCAAATTCCACCTGAGCGAGAGGCATGAGCATCGGTGCTTGGCGACGGGCTGATTTGCCGCTGCCAACGTTGACCAGCAAGGAGAGTCTGCCGTGGGTGCGAGTGTAGACGCTGACGATGGATGCGCGGTCGGAGTGGCGCACGGTATTGAGTACTATGCCTTGAAGCTTTTCAATCATCTGCAGGGAGTGGTTAGTTGTCTTCGGCGAGTGTATCTTGGGTTGTGCCAATGGCATCTTTTATGAGGCGCGCCTTGGCGGGACCTATAATTTTGGCGATCTCGTCTTCCGGGACTTGCCGCATACGTTTTACGCTCTTGAAGTGCTTTATGAGGGTGGCAATTGTACCGGGACCGATACCTTTGATGGTGTCCAACACGGATGCTACCTGCCCTTTGGAACGACGGTCGCGGTGGAAGGTGATACCGAAACGGTGGGCTTCGTCTCGGAGATGTTGCACCACTCGCAGGCTTTCACTCTTCTTGTCGATGTAGAGGGGTATCTGGTCTCCTGGGAAGTATATCTCTTCAAGGCGTTTGGCAATGCCTATGAGTGCTACTTTGCCTCGTATGCCCATTTCATCGAATGCTTCTACGGCTGCGTTGAGCTGGCCCTTGCCGCCGTCGACTACTACTAATTGTGGCAGTTCTTCTCCCTCAGCCATTAAGCGTGTGTAGCGGCGATGTAGCACCTCTTTCATTGATGCGAAGTCATCGGCACCGACCACTGTCTTAATAGTGAAGTGTCGGTAATCACGGCGGGAGGGTTTGCCATTGCGAAAGACGACGCAGCTGGCTACAGGATTTGTGCCTTGGATATTTGAATTATCGAAACATTCAATATGTCGGGGTTCTTCATTCAGGCGGAAATCAGCCTTCATGCGTTGCATGAGCCGGGTTACTGCTTGCTCGGGGTCGCGTTTATCAGCTTCCTTCTCTTTGTCGAGCTTGAAGCGGGTGACATTCTTTTGCCCCACATCAAGCAATTTCTTCTTATCGCCTCTTTGGGGGATGAAAATTGAAACACCATCAAATTGCATATCAGGCTCAAAGGGGACGATGATTTCGGTGAATTTAGACTCGAAACGGCGTTCTATCTCGCCGATAGCCATTGATAGGAGCTGTTGGCGTGTCTCATCCATTCGTTTACGATATTCAAGGGTGAGACTTTTGACCACGGCGCCATGACGTATGTGCATATAGTTAATGAATGCACTTTTGTCGTTTTCATCGTAAGCGAAGACATCATATTCGTGTTCATCGGGGGGCACAATCGTACATTTAGCCTGATACTTCTCTACAAGTTCATAGCGGCGTTTCAGTTCCTGTGCTTCTTCGAATTTCCATTTGGCACTTAAAATATCCATTTCATCACGAAGATAGCGTAAGAGAGAGGCAGTCTCGCCGTTTAATATTTTGCGTATCTGGGTGATATATTTACCGTATTCATCGGTGCTTATCATCCCCAAACAGCAACCTCCACATTTTTTGATATGATAATCGAGACAAAGACGTATCTTGCCACGATTAATAAAGTTTTTATCGATGAAATGCCGACAACTGCGTATGGGATATACTTCGCGAATAAGGTCGAGCACTGTCTTGGCACTGCTAACATTTGCATAAGGGCCGTAATAACGCCCTTTTACTTCACCTTTGTCGCGGGTGAGAAACACACGCGGGTAGGGCTCATTGGTGATAACAATCCAGGGGTATGATTTATCATCTTTGAGGAGCACATTATAGTGAGGCTGATATTCTTTAATCATGGCATCCTCGAGGTGGAGGGCATCTTCCTCTGTGGCTACTTCGACAAAGCGTAGGTCTGCAATATTACGGACCAAAAGATTCGTTTTCATCGAATCGTGTCGCCGATTGAAATAAGAAGACACACGCCTCTTGAGTCGCTTTGCCTTACCTACATAGATAACCTGACCATCCTTGTTAAGATACATATAAACTCCCGGTTCATCGGGGAGGGCAAGTATCTTTTCGCGTAATATGGGCCCAGGTCTGTTATAAAACACATCTTCGCGACTGCGTTTTTGCACTATCTCCAGAGGGACATTTGCGCCATGCTCAATCTGCCTGCCCGCCACAACAAATTCGCTGTTGGAAACATTGGAAACAGAAGAATCTTGATTTGCTGAGGGAGCGAGTGAGTCATTATCTTTGATTTCATCGGATATAATAGCAGGATTATCCTCGAAAGAACCGACAACCGGGACAGAGAACTCCCCTACTCTTTTACGCGATTTATTTTTGTTTTGAGCCATAATTATTTCGATGAAATCAATAAAATATCACAAGGATGGAGTCGAAACTCCATCCTTATTTACTATAATCTTCTAAATCTATATTTACAAGAAAATAAACTCCGGTCTCAGTATTTAAGTAGAGAAGTAATCTCGCAGTCTTTGGGAAGATTGTCGCGACCATGGAGGTCTGTGAGTTCTACGATGAAATTAATATAGATTTTCTTGGGATTTAGGCTCTTGACGAGCTCATAGCATGCTTTCATTGTGCCACCTGTAGCGAGCAAATCATCGTGAAGCACTACGATATCGTTCTCATTGATAGCGTCAGAGTGGAGTTCAATCATGTCTACACCATACTCTTTAGCATAGGATTTTTTGATTGTAACAGCGGGGAGTTTACCAGGTTTGCGAGCTGGAACAAATCCACAACCTAATTCGTAAGCGAGTATCGAGCCACATATGAAGCCACGACTCTCAATACCTACCACCTTAGTGACACCTTTGTCCTTATACAGGTCATACAGAGCCTCACTTGTAGTGTGGAGTGCTTCACCATTCTTAATCATGGTCGTCAGGTCGCGGAACATAATTCCCTTTGAGGGGAAATCAGGAATGTCGCGGATGTAGCCTTTTAGTTCTTCAAGGTTCATAGCTATATGTTTTATCTTTTAATTATTTATTACTGATTGTTCCACGTGGAACAAATTGTTTATAATCTATTTATTGACGGGGTGTTAGCGATTTAGGAGGAGGAGCAAAATTGAGATGTCGGATGGTGACACACCCGGTATACGTGAGGCCTGAGCCATCGTAGTGGGGCGGATGCGTGAGAGCTTCTGGCGAGCTTCAGTGCTTAGCGCATTGATGGTCATATAATCGAAATCGGCAGGTAGCCGCACATATTCGAGGCGACGTATCTTGTCTGCTTGAAGTTTTTCGCGCTCTATATACCCACTATACTTAATGAGTATCTCGGCAGCCTCTATAATTTCCTCTCTCCTATCGCACTCTATCTGTCCAAGATGTTTGCAGAGTTGTGTAATATGCGGCGCAAGGAAAGCGAAGTCGATGCCAGGACGCATAAGCAGGTCAATAAGTCTGATACCACCTGAGAGTTCAGGCATACCGGCTTCTTGTAGAACGGGGTTGATTATATCGGCCTTAACCTTAAATTGTTTGCAAAACTCTATCAATTCATCGCGCTGGCGGCGTTTGCTGAGCATGAGTTGATATCGTTCCTCAGATGCAAGGCCTATTTCATAACCGAGCTCTGTGAGTCGCATATCGGCATCATCCTGGCGCAGCAATATGCGATACTCAGCACGACTCGTAAACATTCGATAGGGTTCATCAACGCCTTTAATCACCAAGTCATCGATGAGAACGCCGATATATGCTTGCTCTCTACTGAGAATAACCGGGTCCTCCCCTTTCACACTGCGGGCAGCATTAATACCGGCCATGAGACCTTGTCCGGCAGCCTCTTCGTAGCCCGTAGTACCATTTACTTGTCCGGCAAAATATAGCCCGTCAACGAGTTTTGTCTGCAAATCGTGAGTGAGCTGTGTTGGGTCAAAGAAGTCATACTCTATGGCATATCCGGGTCGATAAACCTGTACATTTTCAAGCGCCGGGATATGCTGCAAGGCATCTATTTGCACCTGCCATGGCATGGAGGAAGAGAATCCATTTACATAAAATTCTTGTGTAGTCTCGCCCTCCGGTTCCAGGAATAACTGGTGACTCTCTTTATCTGCAAAGGTGACAATTTTGGTCTCTATAGAGGGGCAATATCGGGGTCCGATACTTTTGATTTGGCCATTATATAAAGGAGAATTGTCAAGGTTGGAGTGAAGTATTTCATGTACTTGGCTATTGGTATGGCATATATAGCAGGGGCGTGGTGGCAGCACTCTCTTAACACGGGGAAGGAAGGAGAACTTGTGGAAATCACGTTCATAGGCTGACTTATCATCCCCCTCTTGCACTTGAACCTGCGAATAGTCGATACTTCGGCCATCAATGCGCACCGGAGTGCCGGTCTTCATCCTGTCAACAACAAATCCGAGCTCCTTTAGCTGTTCGGTGAGTCCATAGCTTGCCGACTCACTTATGCGTCCGCCGGGTACTTGCAGTGGGCCAAAATGCATCATACCATTGAGGAATGTGCCGGCTGTTAGAATTATCTTTTTAGCCGTAAACTCCACACCGAGTGCTGTTTTTAAACCGGTGACGCGAGGTTTTTTGCCCGATGTATCAAAGGTAAATTGTATTACCGTATCTTGAAAAATACTCAATCCATCGGTATTGTCGAGTATAGCACGCCATTCGTCTATATAGCGGGTACGGTCACTCTGACTGCGCGGACTCCACACAGCCGGACCTTTGGAACGATTGAGCATTCTGAACTGTATGGCTGTGCGGTCGGTGACAATACCCATCAGCCCGCCGAGAGCGTCTATCTCTCTGACAATCTGTCCTTTAGCTATACCGCCAATAGCGGGATTACAGGACATTTGAGCTATCCGGTTCATGTCTGTGGTGATAAGCAGGATTGACACACCGAGGTGTGCAGCTGCTGCAGCCGCCTCACAACCGGCATGTCCGGCACCTATCACTATTACATCGTAGTCAAAGCGCATACTTATACCATGTTAAATTACTTAGTGATGATTAAAAAATACCAAGTTGGTAATCTTAATTATCATACAAAATTTACCTATTTATTTATTAATCATCACTTAATAAGAGAGTCGAGCAATCGGAGAGCTGCATCTTCATTCGCCTCCATTATCTCGCGCTCACCGGGACCCTTGTCATCTATACCACATAGATGAAGCACACCGTGAATTATGACACGATGCAACTCACGGTCATAGCTCTCTCCCATCCCCTCGGCATTTGAACGTACTGTGTCGAGCGATATTAGAATGTCACCACTGATAATAGTGTCCTCACAATAAGGGAAAGTTATTATATCCGTATAATAGTCATGACCGATAAACTTGCGGTTGGCCTCAAGGATATGCTCATCTGAGCAAAACTGATATGTGAGTGTGCCGGGCAGCTTGTCGTGCTCCTGACACACCCGCTCAATCCATTGTCTCACCAGATCGAAGTCGAGCACCGGCATTTCTACATCGTATGTCTGAAATTCTATCATTTTTTATACTCTCTTAAAAAAGCGGACAAATATAGCATTTTTTTTTGATTTTGGCACTATGATGTGGTTTAAAGTTATAAACGAAAGTCCCCGGCGTCCTATAATCCTATTTTTATACTCTTTGAAGTATAGATGGCATTAAAATCTTCAAATACTTAAAATAAGTGTAACTAACATATTATCAAATACATAGTTTTTAAAAGTAACAAAGTTAACTCGATGAGGATTAAAAAAATATGAAACTCTGGGTGGTAACCGAGCTATTTTGCCAATTTGAGACACTCAAAAAATGCCGATTTGGGGGAATAAGGAATTTTTAGTAACTTTGAATTTGAAAATCCAAAAACACAATTTGTAATGACCACCAACATCTGCGGACTGACAATCGGATTTGATGGCAAACGTGCCGTCAGAAATATGACCGGGCTCGGCAACTACTCGCGCCTTGTACTCTCATCCCTGGCCGAAGCATATCCGCAGATGCAACTGCAAGTGTACACACCGCGCGACGATGATAACGACAGATGGAACAAAGTGCGCAGCCTTCATAATATCCGGATACGGCTCCCCGAAGGCAAAGGGGCAACAATCTTCGGTGGTGCATTGTGGCGCACACAGGGCATATCTAAGCAACTCCGCGCCGAGGGAGTGCAGCTGTATCATGGCCTGTCAAACGAGCTGCCAATCAACATCTCATCATCAGGGGTGCCATCCGTCGTCACCATGCACGACGTAATCTATCGTCGGCTACCCTACTGTTATAAGCCCATAGACCGCGCCATTTATGACTTTAAATATGGCAAGTCATGCCGAAACGCCACACGCATCATAGCAGTCTCCGAGTGCACCAAAAGAGATGTAATGGAGTATTATGGTGTGCCTGAAGAAAAGATTGATGTGGTATATCAGGGGTGCGACGACATCTTCAAAGAGCACTGGACCACGGAGCGACTCCTTAAAATAAAGGAGAAATATGGGCTGCTGAAGCCATATATCATCCAAGTTGGGAGCATAGAGAAGCGCAAAAATGCCCTGCTTACCGTCAAAGCCCTCTCCGGCATGACCGAAGATATCGAATTGGTTCTGGTGGGCCGTGGTACCGACTATCTCAAAGATATTGAAAAATGCGCAGTGGAGTTAGGAGTAAGGGGTAGAATTAAAGTGCTTTCCGGGGTATCTTTTGCTGACCTCCCCGGATTGTATCAGGGGGCAAGTGTTGCGGCCTATCCCTCACGTTATGAAGGGTTTGGGATACCCGTATTGGAAGCATTGTGCAGCTGTACGCCATGCGTGGCGGCCACCGGTTCATGCCTCGAAGAAGCAGGTGGTAACGGGGCTCTGTATGTTGATGCCGATGATGCTCAAGGCTTGCAAGGGGCTATCTCCGCGCTCATGAACGACTCTTCACTGCGCAATAGTCTCTGCGCCAACGGGCTGAAGCATGCAGCCCACTTTGACAACAAAGATATCCCCGCAAGAATAATGGAGGTGTACCAAAAAATCCTAAGATACGAAGGGTGTAGATAACTTTTTTGTGTCAAGGATAAAAAAAGTTGGATTTGTATATGTAAACTGTTTACATTTTTAACTAACTTTGTTGCCTGAAAAATAGGCCGCTGCCGGAACAATGCCCCGGCTTCGAGGCAAAAGATGCATCTACTATTTGTTAACTGTCGTGTTAACAAATGGTTATACTACATATCGCCTATTCAAGAACATTGACATATATCTTATAGACTATGAGCGAGAATGTTTATCATATACCGGCAATGCTGTCGGAGTGTATTGCAGGGTTGGAGATCCGCCCCGGTGGTACATACGTTGACGCCACTTTTGGTGGCGGGGGGCATTCTCGTGCTATTATAGAGGCCATGGACCGGGCTGCTAAAGAGGGCGGCAATGCTGTCAACAACCTCAGCTCAGAGGATGATAAGCACCTCCCGCCTGCTGAGAATAGCGCCGAGGGACACCTTTACAGCTTCGACCAAGACATTGATGCGTATGCTAACAGGATAGCGGATACAAGGTTTACATTTGTACACTCCAATTTTCGCTATTTGGCTAACTTCATGGAATACTATGAAGTGGGCTGTGTTGATGGTATTTTGGCTGATTTGGGAGTATCGTTTCATCACTTCGACACTGCCGAGCGAGGCTTCTCATTCCGCGCCGACGCTCCTCTGGATATGCGTATGAACCAAAGCGGCGCCCTGACAGCCCGCCAGCTGATAAATGACTACAGCGATGAGCATCTGGCAGCCGTTTTGCGTACATACGGAGACCTGAAGCGCCCAGGCTCTATAGTGAAAGCCATCCTGATAGCTCGCTCAAACAAGACTATTGAGACAACCGGCCAACTGCTTGATATACTGACTCCTGCCATCAACCCCAAGCAACAAAAGAAAGAGCTGGCACAAGTGTTTCAGGCACTGCGCATTGAGGTAAACGGGGAAATGCAAGCTTTGGCTGAATTCCTGGAGGCCACTCAGAGAGTGCTCCGACCCGGCGGGCGCCTTGTAATCCTCACTTATCACTCGCTCGAAGACCGCATGGTCAAAAATTTCATGCGCTCTGGCAATGTCGAGGGCCTCGTGCAGAAGGACTTCTTTGGCCGCAACCTCTGCCCCTGGAAGACGGTGGGCAAGCAGCCGCTAGCACCCTCGGCCGAGGAGATAGAGCGAAATCCCCGCTCCAGAAGCGCTCGTCTCAGAGTGGCCGAATACTGCCCTATCTTCGAAAACCAAGATACCGCCTACTAACTTATATATATGACTGCCAAAAAGAAAAATACAAAAAACACTGCCCCACAGACCGGGCAAATCAACTCGATACTGAAAGGCCGCATGGTAAGCCTCGAGCTCTTCAAGCGGCACGGTTGGTTTATATTCATTGCCACGGTCATCATCATCGCCCTCATTGGCCAGCGATACACCAACCAGACAAAGATGGAGGAAATTAAGCGTCTGGAGAAGCAATTGGCTACCAGTAAGAGCGTTGAAATCAATGAAAAAGCACGGTACAAATCGCTGATACGTGAGCACGAGATGC
Organism: Muribaculaceae bacterium; assembly: GCA_023665425.1. Classification (GTDB taxonomy): domain Bacteria; phylum Bacteroidota; class Bacteroidia; order Bacteroidales; family Muribaculaceae; genus Lepagella. Next base: position 154,557 of record JAMPDX010000001.1, on the reverse strand, counting down.
GCAAACTCCTGCGGGAGCGCAAACTCGACCTTGACTACCAGCAACAGCCACCCTACATCATTCCCAGAGATTAAGACTAACTAACTGACAATGGCTACTAAAAAGAAACCGAAGAACGACTCAAAGCGCAAGCTAAACAACCGCCAGCATATCATGGCGCGATACGGATGTATCGTGCTGCTCTTCATCTTGGGATGCGTCTGCATCATTGCCAAGCTATCCATCACCACTATCGTGGATGCCCCCAAATGGAATGAGCGTGCCGAGCGCGAGTTGGCCGATACATCTATCATATACCCCACACGTGGCAGCATCCTGAGCAACAACGGCAACATCCTGGCATGCAACGAGACCCTATATGACCTGCGCATTGACCTGCGCCACCCCAAGTTCAACAAGCTGGGCCCCAAGCAATGGGCCGCTTTAGACTCCCTGGCAGACTCCTTGGATGTGTACTATCCCCGTGTCAAAGATGCCCCTCAGCCCATCTCCCCGGACAGCCCCGACTCCTGGCGCGCCCTGTTTAATACACAGCTGAAAATCAGCAATGTTAAGGACCGCAGAAAGACAGTGACCGTGGGGCGAAAACTCTCGCTCGAAGACTATGCCCGTATACGTCGGTTCCCATTCTTCAAGGATATCAAATCTGACGGCTACAAATGCCCTCTCTACAAGGAGGAGAATGTGGTGCGCGTCTACCCCTTCGGCAACATGGCGCGCCTTAGCATTGGGCGTGTATGCGAAGACTCTGTCACCGGTCGCACCGTGGGCTACGCCGGCCTGGAGAAAGCGCTCGACTCTCTGCTCTATGGCAAGCCGGGACGTGCTCGCAAAGTGGCTCTCACCTCCGGTCTTGGCGACTGGGTGGATGTGCCCCCGGTACGCGGTTACGACATCCTCACCACCATCGATATTGACATTCAGGATATCCTTGAGGGTGAGCTTATTACGGTGTGCGACAGCGTGAAGGCTGAATGGGGCACCGCTATCCTCATGGAGGTAAAAACCGGCGAAATTGTTGCAATAAGCAATGTGGAGCGCGACAGCATCACCGGCAACTATATCGAGGCCATGAACCGCGCCGTGATAGGCTATGAGCCAGGCTCGGTAATGAAGACCATCTCGCTCATGCTCGCAATGGAGCAAGGCATCGTCAAGAGCCAATACGACATGGCCGACTGCTCCCCCTTCATGCGTACATCAGATCACGCCGGCGGAGGCATGAAGACCATGAAGCAAATCATCGAGACATCATCCAATACCGGCATTGCGCGCGTCATTTTCCGCAAATATTCCGACAATCCGATAGGCTTCAGAGACCAGCTCGCACAGATGGGCTTCTTCGAGCCCATGAATTCCGGCATCGGCAACGAGATGGTACCATACGTACCCAAACTCGTAGCTCAAAACTCTAAAGGACAGCCCATCACTATGACCGCCCGCCACCTTGACCTCGCCCGTCAGGCCTACGGATACAACACCGCCATACCCCCTATCTACACCTTGGCTTATTACAATGCAATCGCCAACAAGGGCAAAATGGTGCGCCCCCACCTAGTGAGGGCTCTGCGCAACGAGGCCGGGGTGGACTCAATGCTCCCTATAACATATATCAGAGAGCAAGTATGCACCCCCGAGCACGCCGACATGCTCAAAGATTGCCTCCATGAAGTGGTATGGGGCAAACGAGGCACCGGCCGCTTCCTGCAGGATGACCGCATGGTGATATGCGGCAAGACCGGCACAGTCTACCCCTACGTGGAGCATCACGGATATGACACTTCAAAACGCCGCTTCGCTTTCTGCGGCTTCTTCCCATACGAGAACCCAAAGTACAGCTGCATCGTGCTTATCACCACCCCCTACAGCGGCACATCGGCAGCGCGCACATCCGGCACTGTGCTCCTCAACACCGCCCTCAAGCTATACGCCCGAGGGATGCTCGACGACACAAAGTCTTCATACACAGCTTCCAAGATACCATCTACAGCCACTCTTTACGGCTCGGTGGGTAATGCTACATATAATGTAAAACAGAACCTTGGCATAGACCAAGCCCGGCAGATCAAAGTGAACTCTTCAGCCTCCGGTGTGCCCGATGTTACCGGCATGGATGTAGCCTCGGCAATTCATGCACTCGAGGTGAAAGGTATCACTGTGGAACGTATCAACGGCTCCGGCTATGTAGCCAAGCAGAGTCTGACTGCCGGCATACCCCTGGCCCGTAACCAGAAGTGCTCGTTATGGCTCGAATGGAAATAATTCACTTTCTTTGAACTCATAAAATAGTAACCATGATACAAAAATTGTCGCACTTATTGCGTGAAATAGAGGTGCTCGAAGTTATCGGCGACACCGACAAAAATATCGTGAGTCTCAACTCCGACTCCCGCAAGGTGGAGAAGGAGGGGATGTTTGTAGCCGTGAAGGGTGTCACCACCGACGGCCACAAATATATACCCGTAGTGGCAAGCACACATGTTGGCGCCATCGTGTGCCAGCAGCTACCCTCTGCCTTCGAGAACGGTGTGACATATATACGCGTGGCCGACACTGCCAAGGCTCTCGGTCAGCTCGCTTCCGCTTGGTATGGCCACCCCAGCACCAAGCTCAAACTCGTGGGTGTCACCGGCACCAACGGCAAGACCACCACTGCCACCCTGCTCTATGAGATGGCACGTATGGAGGGTTACAAAGCCGGTCTGCTCTCCACTGTCTGCAATTATGTAGACTCCGAGGCTATCCCCACCACACACACCACTCCTGACCCTTTGACGCTCAACGCCTTGCTGGCTCGTATGGTGGAGGCCGGATGCGCTTACGCATTCATGGAGGTAAGCTCGCATGCCGCCGTGCAGCAGCGCATTGCCGGACTGAAATTTGCAGGAGCTATCTTCTCTAACCTCACACGCGACCATCTGGACTACCATGGCACCGTAGATAACTATATGCGCGCTAAGAAGCTCTTCTTCGACGGGCTCGACAAGGATGCCTTTGCCCTGATAAATGCCGACGACAAAGCCGGCTCATTTATGGTGCAAAACACTAAGGCCAAGATATATACATACTCGCTGCGCACAACGGCCGACTTTCGCTGCAAGGTCATCGAAAGCCGCCTGGACGGTACCCTGCTCAGCCTCAACGGAAAAGAGGTGGAAGTGCAGTTTACCGGTCGCTTCAACGCTTATAACCTCACCGCCGTCTATGGCGCTGCCATCCTCACCGGCTTTGACCCCGAAGAGGTACTCATCAATATGAGCCGTCTGGTGCCGGTTTCCGGCCGTTTTCAGACGATTCATTCCGGCAAAGGTATCACGGCTATCGTGGACTACGCACACACGCCTGACGCACTCGTAAATGTGCTTGACACCATACGCGAAATAGTAGGCCCGGACGGCGAAATAATTACCGTGACCGGTGCCGGCGGTGACCGCGACCATGGCAAACGCCCCATGATGGCTCGCGAGGCTGCCTGTCGTTCTGACAGACTCATCCTCACCTCCGACAATCCTCGTACTGAGAACCCCACGGATATTATCAACGACATGAAAGCCGGACTCTCTTCCTCCGAGCTCACCCGCACTCTATGCATCACAGATCGAGCAGAGGCCATCCGCACCGCCATCGCACTGGCAAAACCGGGCACTGTGGTGCTCGTGGCCGGTAAGGGACATGAGACATATCAAGAAGTGAACGGTGTGCGTCACCATTTCGATGACCGCGAGGTGGTGCAAGACACATTCCAAAACATGGATTAATCCCCCTTGGAGTTTATTACCCCCGGGTGTCTCTGACTCCTCCCCGGTGGGACTATTAACTAACTGATTATAACCGTTCTCATGTTTTACGCACTATTTCATAATCTACAAGACACCGGCTTCCCCGGCGCCAGGCTTTTTGACTATATCACATTCCGTACGGGCATAGCATTCGCCCTGAGTCTGCTCATCGCCCTCATAGCCGGACGCAGCATCATACACCGCCTCCAGAAGATGCAGGTGGGCGAGGTGGTGCGCAACCTCGGTCTCGAGGGGCAGATGGCAAAGAAGGGAACCCCAACTATGGGTGGAATTATCATCATTCTTTCCATAGCGTTGCCTTGCCTGCTGCTGGGCAACCTCACCAACGTATACATGATACTCATGCTCGTGGCCACTCTCTGGATGGGTGCCATTGGCTTCCTCGACGACTATCGCAAACTCAAATACCACAACAAGGAGGGACTGAAAGGCAAATACAAAATCACCGGACAGGTGGGCCTGGGCCTGATAGTAGGTATCACCATGTGGCTCTCACCTCAGATTGTAATGGTTGAAAACCAGGAGGTTGAATATCATAACGTGCCCGAACAGGTCACAATGATAAACGATCAAAACCCCTCGGATGTCTCCGTGGTTAGCCGTACAGTTGACTCCAAGACCGAAATAGTCACCACCGGACATGCCGAGAAGACCCCGCAGACCACCATACCCTTCGTAAAAAACAACAACTTCAACTACCAGTGGCTCACCAACTGGATGGGTGAAGAGGCCGGTGCCACCGCAGGATGGCTGCTTTTTGTGGCCGTGGTCATCTTCGTTGTCACAGCTACCAGCAACGGTGTCAACCTCACAGACGGCCTTGACGGCCTGGCCGCCGGAACATCGGCAATTGCCGGTTTTGCTCTCGCTATAATGGCATACTTGGGTGGTAACGTTATATATTCCAGCTACTTGAACATTATGTATATACCCGGTTCAGAGGAGCTGGCGGTGTATGCCGGCGCATTTATGGGTGCTCTCATCGGTTTCCTTTGGTACAATGCATTCCCGGCCCAGGTATTCATGGGAGACACCGGCTCACTCACCCTGGGCGGCATCCTGGCTGTCTTTGCCATCCTCATCCGCAAAGAGCTGCTGATACCTGTCCTTTGCCTGGTGTTCTTCATGGAAGACCTCTCTGTGATACTCCAAGTGGCATACTTCAAAGTCACCAAGAAAAAATATGGCGAGGGGCGCCGCATATTCAAGATGACACCCCTCCACCACCACTTTCAGAAGGACGCTGACCCCAACATGAAATGCCTATGGCAACACCCCAAACATGGCATCCCGGAGTCCAAAATCGTAATCCGATTCTGGATCGCAAGCATACTGTTGGCTGCAATAACATTTATAACACTTAAAGTCAGATAGTTAACCCCTCTATTATCTACTTATGAAACGTATAGTGATACTTGGCGGCGGCGAAAGTGGTGTCGGAGCTGCCGTACTCGCCAAGACAAAAGGATATGACACCTTCCTGAGCGACATGGGGAAAATTGCCCCCAAATACCTCGAAGTGCTCGACAAGTACGGAATAGCATACGAACATAACGGCCCACACACCGAGACTCTGATACTCAATGCCGATGAGGTGATAAAGAGCCCGGGCGTGCCTCCCACAGCTCCTATTGTCCGCAAAATAGTGGAGAAGGGAATACCCGTAATCTCCGAAATAGAATTTGCCGGCAGATACACTGATGCCAAGATGATATGCATCACCGGCTCCAACGGCAAGACCACCACTACCCTGCTGCTGTATCACATACTGCAGAGCGCGGGCCTCAACGTGGGGCTCGCCGGAAATGTAGGTAAAAGTCTCGCCCTGCAAGTGGCCACAGACAAGCACGACTACTACGTCATTGAGCTCTCAAGCTTCCAGCTCGAGAATATGTATGAGTTCAAGGCAGACATCGCCATCCTACTCAACATCACCCCCGACCACATGGACCGCTATGACCACAAGATGGAGAACTATGTGAATGCCAAATTCCGCATCATGCAGAACATGGGGCCTGACGACAGCTTCATCTACTGGCAAGATGACCCTGTAGTGGCAGCCAAGCTTGCCACCCTCTCCCCCACCTGTCTTATGCTCCCCTTCAGCGAAAACAAAGCCCCCGAGCTGGCAGCATGGACCGAGCAGGGAGATATGGTCATCAACGTCAACACCCCCTGGCAGATGCCTCGTGCCGAGCTCTCGCTAAAGGGCCTGCATAACCTCTACAACTCTATGGCTGCAGCCATTGCCGCCACCAAGACCGGCATCAAGCCTCAGGTAATACGCCAGGCTCTTGGCAACTTCAAGAGCGTGGAGCATCGCCTGGAATTTGCCGGCCTCGTAGATGGTGTCACATGGATTAACGACTCCAAGGCCACTAACGTAAACTCCACTTGGTATGCACTCGAGAGCATGACCACACCCACGGTGCTCATACTCGGTGGCACTGACAAAGGCAACGACTACACCGAGATTGAAGAGTTTGTCAAGCAAAAAGTCAAGGCAATCGTCTGCATGGGCGTAGACAACAAAAAGCTTCTCGACTTCTGGGGCCAAAGTGGCGTAGAACTCGTTGACACTCATAGCCTTGAGGATGCTGTTAAGGCCTGCCGCGAACTCGCTGAGCCCGGTGACACAGTGCTACTCTCACCCTGCTGCGCATCCTTTGACCTGTTTAAAAACTACGAGCAGCGCGGCGACCTGTTCAAGGCTGCTGTTGCAGCCCTCAAATAACTCCCCACACATCACGGACCATGGTCCATAAAACTATTCTTGCTCTTGCCAGCTAAAAACAAAAAAATACCAATAGAGCCTCTGGATATTGAAGTGGAATACACTATCGACGGCGCCACGGAGTCAGACACATCAGACACTCCCGAGCCCAAAGTATCCAAAAGGAAATCCACTCAAAGCTCCAAAGAGATTCACCGGACACTCGAGGAAGCCAAAGCCAAGCTTCGAGGCCTCGAGGTTAAGTCTCGCATACGGCTGCATGCCGACAGATATCTATGGGGTATCTACCTGATGCTCCTCATCTTCTCCGTGGTTGAGCTTTATAGCGCATCCTCGAGCGAAGTTGAGGCATCCAACGTATACAATCCTCTGATGCATCACGCACTATTCCTGATCATAGGTCTGGGGCTTGTGCTCCTGATGCAAAACATTCATTACAAGTACTATAAGCGATTGGCATGGCTAGTGGCTGTCTGTTCAGTGGCATTGGTCTATTATGGCAATCATCATGGCGTGGTGGCCAACGGCGCCATGCGTGCCATTTCAGTCCTGGGCTTTACGATACAGCCTCCCGAGATAGCCAAACTCGCCCTCGTACTAATCCTGGCGCGCATCATGAGCAACAACCAGGTGCTCCATGGTGTCACTAACAAGGGTATCATCATCTCGCTCATCATCTTGGGCGTATACAGTGCCCTGCTGTACACTAACGGTTTGACAAACACGGTGATAGTCTTTGCCGTGGCCGTGGCAATGTTTATCATCGGCGGCACACAATGGCGCAAACTGTTCGTCATCTTCGTCATGTTTGTCGCCATCGGAGCCATGGTTTACAGCAACAAATTCGGAGACAGTGCCGACACCGGTACCGCCACCGAGGCAAGCGAACAGGTGGTTAGTCCCGATGGCATAAATCGCAACATCGACCGCTCAGAGCTCCGCAAAGGGCGACTAACGAGCTTCCTTGATGGTGTCACCCCGGATGATACCCTTACCGACTACAACCGTCAGGTACTGTTTGCCAACATGAGTCAGGCTCACGGTGGCATCTTCGGCAACGGCCCCGGCAACTCGCGCGGCAGCTCGCGCCTGCCACTGGCCTTCTCAGACTATATATTCTCGATTATAGTCGAGGATACTGGCTTTGTGGGAGGTGTCTTCCTGCTCATACTCTACGTATTGCTCTTGGCCAGAGCAGGTGTCATAGCCGCCAAATGCAAAAAGGCCTTCCCGGCCCTGCTCATCACCGGTTGCGCCACACTCATCGTGGCTCAAGCCATGATACACATGTGCATCGTGGTGGGCTTGGCACCCGTCTCCGGGCAGCCTCTCCCATTCATATCAAAAGGTGGTACCTCCATTATTGTGATGAGTGCCGCCATGGGTATGATGCTCTCTGTCAGCAAATTCGCAATCCTTGGCGGTGGCAAGAAGCAAGATGCCAACCTTGCTCTTAAACAAGCAGTTGAAGACAGCGACGACACCAGCGTCAACCCCTCAATGATACCTCAATCTACCACACCCAAGAGCTCTTCACAAAAATAGCTCATTCCTTATTAAACAAGCTCTTAAACTATGTCTAAAGACAGACCAAGATTTATCATAAGCGGTGGTGGCACCGGTGGACACATCTTCCCGGCGCTCTCCATAGCCGGCGCCATCAAGCGCCGCTGGCCAATGGCCGAAATTCTCTTTGTAGGCGCCAACGGACGCATGGAGATGGAGAAAGTACCGGCCGCCGGCTTCAATATAAAGGGGCTCCCCGTAGCCGGTTTTAACCGCAAGAACATCTTCAAGAACTTCTCCGTATTGCTCAAACTGCGCAAATCTCTGAGCATGGCTCGCCAGATAGTCAAGGACTTTGCTCCCGACGCTGCCATTGGTGTGGGCGGATATGCCTCAGGTCCCACTCTCAAGAGTGCTCAGCGACTCGGCATTCCCACTCTGCTGCAAGAGCAAAACTCATATGCCGGAGTAACAAACAAGCTATTGGCTAAGAAGGCCGAAAAAATCTGTGTCGCATATCCCGACATGGAACGCTTCTTCCCGGCCGACAAAATAGTGCTCACCGGCAACCCGGTGCGCAAACAGATACTCGACTGCCAAAGCAGCGAAGGTGAAGCCCGCCGTTCCTTTGGACTTGACCCGGACAAGCCCACCGTTCTGGTCGTCGGAGGCTCACTGGGCGCACGTACCCTCAACGAGTCCATCCAAGCCTCCCTGCAGCGCTTTGTCGATGCCGGGGTGCAACTCATCTGGCAGACCGGCAAAGCATACGGCGATGCCGGACAGAAAGCCGCCAAAGGGATGCAAGGGATTGTCGTCACTCAGTTCTTGACAGATATGGCCATTGCCTACCGTGCCGCCACACTCGTCGTGAGCCGCGCCGGCGCCGGCTCCATCAGCGAGCTGGAGCTCCTTGGCAAGCCGTGCATTCTGGTCCCCTCACCCAATGTGGCTGAAGACCATCAGACCAAAAATGCCCACGCCCTCTCAGACCGCGGAGCAGCAATCACCATTCCTGATGCCGAGGCTCGCCAAAAGCTGGCCGACACAATCTTTACAACCATCTCCGACAGCAAGAAGCTCGCTTCCATGAGCAGGGAAATCAAGAAGTTAGCTCTCCCCTACTCTGATGACAAAATTGTGGACCACCTGCAGAAAATATTAGAGAAATCCTCCCTCAAGTCCTAATCGAAAAAAGATGGAAAAAGTATATTTCGTGGGTATTGGTGGCATTGGGATGGCCAATCTTGCTCGCTACTACATGCATCGCGGCGCCAAGGTAGCCGGCTATGATCGTACCCCCTCCGAACTCACACATGCTCTGGAGCGCGAAGGTGCCCTAATCACATACACCGACTCGGTAGACACCATACCGGCCGATATGAATGACCCCGCCGAGACATTGGTGGTATATACCCCTGCCGTGCCTCAAGACAACACCATACTCACCCATTTTCGTCATCATGAATATGAGGTTATCAAGCGCGCAGCCCTATTGGGACGCATCACACGCCACAGCAAGGGTATTTGCGTAGCCGGCTCTCACGGCAAGACCACAACAAGCTCTATGATAGCCCATATTCTCCACTCCGGACATGTGGGGTGCTACGCATTCTTGGGTGGTATACTGCGCAACTACGACTCAAACCTCATCATCGACAAGAGGGCGCAATACTCTGTCATTGAGGCTGATGAATATGACCGCTCGTTTCATCAGCTCACTCCCTATATTGCCGTTGTAACAAGCACCGACCCAGATCATCTTGATATCTATGGCGACGAAGCCGGATACCTCGAAGGGTTTGCTCACTTCACATCCCTCATCACTCCCGGCGGCTACCTGCTCGAGCATACCGGCCTCAAGCTCAAACCCCGTATTCAGCACGGAGTCAAAACTCTCACATACGCCGCCAATGACCCAGCAGCAGATTATCATGCCGAGAATGTACGACACACCCCCGGACATCTTTTCTTCGACTTTGTGGGCCCCGACGTGAAGATACCCTCCATAGAGCTCGGCGTGCCCGTAGACATCAACATAGACAACGCTGTGGCAGCAATCGTCGCCTCGCTGCTCGCCGGAGCTACTCCCGAGGAATGCGCCGATGGCATACGCACCTTTATGGGTCCAAAACGCCGCTTTGAGATATGGCTCCGCCCGGAGGATTATCCCAACGCTACACCTACTGCCGAGCGCACAGTGCTCATCGACGACTACGCCCACTCCCCCGCCGAGGTGGCGGCCTCTATCCGCTCAGTGAAGGCACTCTACCCGGAGCACAAGGTGACAGTCATATTCCAGCCACACCTGTACACACGCACTCGCGACTTTGCTCCCGAATTTGCCGAAGCACTAAGCGCGGCTGACGAGGTAATATTGTGCGAAATTTATCCCGCACGCGAGCTACCTATTCCCGGCATTACTTCCGAAATCATTTACAAGGATATAAAATGCCCCCAAAAAACGTTAATCGAACGAAAAGATTTGCTTAATTTAATAAAAAATGGTAATTTTGACCTCTTAATGACTCTGGGAGCCGCCGACCTGAATGTGCTGCTTCCTGATATTAAGCATATCTTATTGAGCAAAAAGGATTGATAATAAAGCACTTTACCCATGTCGCGCACACTCGCTAAATGGCTCATACTCATTGCATTGTCGGCATACGCCGTCCTGGTCACAGCCTGGGCGGCCTCCGTAGTGCATGAGCGTGTCTGCACCGGCATTGAGATAGACATCAAGCCGGCATCTGCCGGTGTGCCCTCCGTGCTCCGACAGCAATCCGTGCTCTCCGAATTAGGAGACCTGCCCTCAAAGTATTCCCGCATTCCCCTCTATAGCATCAATACAGACTCGCTGGAGCGGCATCTCAACTCGGTCAATAACTTTGAGCATGTCGAGGTGGTACGCACATCTCAAGGCAAATTGCTCATCTCTGTCGTTCCTCTCATCCCCGAGGCTCGCATATTCACTCCTGCTGAGTCCTATTATATCAACAAGGATGGCAAGCGCATGGATGCCAATGCCGACTTCTATGTGGACCTGCCCATAGTGCGTGGCAACTTCACCAACCGTATGCCCGCCAAGGATGTTCTAACCGTAGTCCAATACATCAAGCAGGACAAGGTCCTCAGCGAGCTCATCACCATGATTGACTACCGCTCTCCCACCAACATACTGCTCGTACCCCGCATACGCGGTCACGTCATTAACCTCGGCGACACATCAAGGCTCGCCGACAAGTTTGGCAACCTCATGCTCATGTATCGGAAAGTGATGCCCTACAAGGGCTGGAACACCTATGATACCATCTCTCTCAAGTACAAAGGGCAAATCATCGCCACACGTGCCGACAAGAGCATACGCAAGCACAACAATATCAATGCCGACGACATCATAGACTACGAGGAGGAAGCGTTGGCCGACCAACTCCACACCGATGAGGCCACAACTCCCATAGACAGTCCGCCGGCAACAAGCACCGACAACTCCACCTCCTCACAGAGCTCAACCTCTAAGACCGAGAAGACCACAAAAAACAATTAAACTACTTATATACAACAATATACCACTCCCCCATCAATATAGTCCATGAGCCAAGAAAAATATATAGCCGCAATCGAGATAGGCAGCTCCAAGATAATAGGAGCTGTCGGACGGTACACTTATCCTGCCGGACGCCTTGACGTCATAGCCGTGGAGCAAGAGCACGCCATAGAGTGTGTGTGCAACGGCATAATACACAATGTCGAGGAGACTGCCACCCGCATCATGCGCATCATCGCCAACTTGGAGAAGCGTGTCGGTGTAGCTCCCCGCATCATCAACAAAGTATATGTTGGCCTGGCCGGCCGTTCGCTGCGCAACGTGCCCCGCGAGATATTCCGCACCCTCAAGGATGACACCGAAATCACCGAAGAGCTGCTGCAGAGCATGTCTGCCGAAGCCATCCGTTCTCAGATAGATGCATCGCTCGAGGTTATCGACGCAATCCCGGCTAATTACATCGTCAACCAGAGAGAGACAAAATCTCCCATAGGTATCTATGGCAGCAATATCAATGTCAAGTATCAACTCATAGCCGCACGCCCCACCCTTGCCAAGCACCTCAAACGTGTGGTCCGCGACAAGGTGGGCCTGGAGATTGCCGGCATTGTCGTCACTCCCGTTGCAGTGGCGGACCTCATCCTCAGCGACGATGAGAAGCGCCTGGGATGCATGCTCGTGGACATGGGAGCCGAGACTACTACCGTATCAATCTACCAGAAGGGCGCTCTCGACTATCTAGCAGTGCTCCCCATGGGCTCACGCAATATCACACGCGACATCACCACCCTATCCGTGCTCGAGAAGGATGCCGAGAATGTCAAGACCAACTCCGGCAAGGCCATTGCTTCTGACGATGTATCATCGCTCAACATCAACGGTATGCGTATGAGCGATGTCTCAAAGCTTGTTGTGGCACGCTCCGAGGAGCTGATAGCAAACATCATTGAGCAAATCACATACGCCGGCGTGACAGCTCAGAAACTCTCCGGTGGCATCATAACCGTGGGTGGAGGCTTCAATCTCAACCAGATGGGTGAACTGTTGCGCCGCCAGAGCGACCTGAAGGTACGCCGCGGCTCCCTGCCCGAGAATGTCACCCTCGAGGACACCAAAGCCCCTTCTTACGAGACTATCGAGGTGATAAGCATCATGAACGCCGGCACTGCTAAGGATGCTCCCGACTGCTTGGAGATGCCCAAGCAAGAGATGCCCGGCCGCGATGATGAATACGCCGATGACTGGCGCGAACAAGAGGAATTTGAACGCCGCGAACAGGAAGAACGCCGCCGTCAGCGCGAAATGCGCAGAAGGCGCTCAAACAGCATCTTCAGCTCTTTGAAGGATAAGCTCGCCGGTATGTTCAATTCTATTGGCGAAGAAGATGATAACGAACCCGAGATAGACTAAAATCCTGGTTATACACCGGCTCAATTCATATTGAACGGATACTTAACAAAAACTTTGCAACTTTCAGAAAATGGCTGACTACAATACAATATCCGACCCCTCATCCTTCATGGATGAAGACTACAAGATACCTCCAATCATCAAGGTGATTGGCGTGGGTGGCGGTGGCGGTAATGCCGTCAACTACCTCTACAAGCAAGGGATTGAGAATATCACCTTCATGGTATGCAACACCGACAAACAGGCTCTCAAAAATTTGCAGGTGCCTACCCGCATCATAATGGGAGACCCCTCCTCGCCCGACTATGGCCTTGGTGCCGGCGACAACCCCGAGGTGGGACGCAACGCTGCCGAGTTCTCTGCCGAAGAGATAGCCAACACACTTAAGGACAAGACTAACATGGTGTTTATCACCGCGGGTATGGGTGGTGGCACCGGCACCGGCGCCGGCCCCGTGGTGGCACGCATAGCCAAGGAGGCCGGTATGCTTACCATCGGTATCGTCACCATCCCATTCTTCTTTGAGGGAGACCTGAAAATCATCAAGGCCCTCGAGGGAGCCGAAGAGATGCGCAAGCATGTAGACTCCCTGCTCATCATCAACAATGAGCGCCTCACCGAGATATACAAGGACCTCACACTCATCAATGCATTCTCTAAGGCTGATGACACACTGGCTAATGCCACTCGCTCAATCGCCGAGATAATAAACACTGAGGGATACATCAACGCTGACTTCAATGATGTGCGCACCACACTCAAAGACTCCTCCACTGCCATCATTTCTACCGGCTATGGCGAAGGTGAACATCGTGTCACAAATGCCATTGAAGATGCCCTTAACTCCCCGTTGCTCCGAAACTCTGACATCAGCTCCTCGAAGCGTCTGCTCTTCTACCTGTATTGCAACCCCGACGCCGAGAATGTGGTGACAATGTCTGAGATGAAGGAGATAACCCAATTCAGCTCCAAACTGTCAAAAAATATCGGTATCAAATGGGGCGCCTGCTGGGACAAGAGCCTCGGTGAGCGTGTCAAGATGACTATCCTTGCCTCCGGCTTCGATATCACCATCTCCGACAACAGAAACAACGACAAAAACGGCCCCGACGTCATCATCTTCCCCGCCAACGAATTTGACAGCCGCCGCCCGGAGCCTCACCGCGACGATAAGGAGTCCGCCGAGGAGATGACCAAACGCATAGAACATGAATACGGCAAGGAGCAACTCACATTCCATAAGCAAGAGATGGCCCGCTCCAAGTATGTGGTGCTCAAGCCCTCGCAGTTTGACAATGATGAGGCCATCGCACTGTTTGCCAAGCACCCTGCATACAACCGCCAGACCGCCACTACCGACCTGCTGCGCATAGTGGGCACTCCCAAGCAGGAAGACCTGCGCCGACAACAAGAAGCCAAACAGCAAGCCGCGGCTGAGGCTGCCGACTCCTCTCCGGCCGAAAGAAAACCCGACACTCCGCGCGAGATAACTTTCTGACAGTCAATCACGCCGGCACACTCGGCTACATAAATTAGAACATATATTTACAAAAAAATAAAAAAGTGAACACAAAATTTGAAATGGTGGCCAAGACCTTTCAGGGTCTTGAAGAAGTACTCCGAGACGAGCTCATTGACTTGGGAGCCGAAAATGTCGAGATGGGACGACGCATGGTCTCATTCTACGGCGATAACGCCATGCTATACAAGGCCAACCTATGCCTGCGCACTGCTCTGCGCATACTCAAGCCCATTGCCAAATTCAGTGCCTCAAACCCCGATGAGCTATACGACTTTGTCCGCGATTATGAGTGGGACACCCTCATGACTCCGGACTCCACCTTCGCCATAGACTCAACAGTCAACAGCGCCGAGTTTCCCCACTCAAAATTTGTCACTTACCGCGTCAAGGATGGCATTGTAGACTACTTCAACGACAAATATCAACGCCGCCCCTCCATACGCCTACAAGGAGCTGATGTACAGCTGAATGTACATATCAGCGATGACCGTATTACTATCTCACTCGACTCGAGCGGCGAGCCTCTCAACAAGCGTGGCTACCGTGTAGCCCAAACTGAGGCTCCAATCAACGAGGTGCTGGCTGCCGGCCTCATACTCAAGACCGGATGGCGTGGCGACACTGACTTCGTGGACCCCATGTGCGGCTCCGGCACATTTCTCATTGAGGCTGCATTGATTGCCGCCAATGTCAATCCCGGTGTCTTCCGCCAGAATTATGCTTTTGAAGCATGGCCAGATTTCGACAAAGAGCTGTTTGAGGAGCTATACAACGACGACTCTGACGAGCGCGACCCTTCATGCCGCATTTATGGCGGAGACATAGCTCGCGAGGCCATTGCCATTGCCAAAGAGAATATCCATGCCGCCGGTGTGGACGACTACATAGAGCTGGAATGCAAGCCCTTCCAGGACTGGACCGAGCCCCCCTTCGAGGGTATCCTCATCACCAATCCCCCATATGGCGAGCGTCTGCGCCCGGGCGACATCGAGGGGCTGTACAAGCAGATTGGCACCACACTGAAGCACTACTTCAAGGGGTATCATGCATGGATCCTCGGATACAAGGATGAACACTTTCGCGAGATTGGCTTGAAAGCCTCCGTCACATTCCCCGTGCTCAATGGAGCCCTGGAGTGCCAGATGCGCGAATATGTGCTCTTTGAAGGCACATACGCTGACTTCAAGACCGGCGGCGGCACTGTCTCCAACCCCGACTTCCACCGCGAGGCTAAGCCCAAGGTACATCGTGCCACCGATGAGGAATGGCGCTCTCAGACACGCAAATTCTCTGCCGGCAAGCATGACAAGAGCACCGACAAACGCCGCGAGAATGAGCGCCGCGAGTTCAAGAAAGACAACCGCGAACGCCCCTCAGATTTCCGCCGCGACGGCAAACCTTTCAAGAAGGATGGCAAGCCCTTCAAAAAGGAAGGCAAGCCTTTCAAGAAACATGATGACTACCGCGACAATCGCGGGGAGCGCACCTACAAGCCCGGCAAGCCGGTGAGTTTCGAGCGCAAAGCTCCCGGTCTGTCACGCGACAACGAAACCCGCTTCGCCCCCGAGGGACGCACAATGCGCTCGCGCAAGGGATGGAAAGCTCCCAAATAAGTACCATCTATTTAACGGCAATACAAACTAATTACGGCAAGATGAAAGAAATTATCAACATACTCCTTTTGGGCTCCGGTGGCCGCGAAAGCGCCATCGCATGGAAACTCACGCAGAGCCCACGCCTGGGCAAGCTGTTTGTAGCCCCCGGCAATGCATCTGAGTTTGGCACTAATGTAGACCTCAACCCCACAGACTTCCCCGCTATCGAGGAGTTTGTCAAAGACAATGACATCGATATGATCGTGGTGGGCCCCGAGGTACCCCTGGTTGAGGGTATTGCAGATTTCTTCAACGATACATCGGTCAAGGTCATCGGCCCTTGCAAGCAGGGAGCCATGCTCGAAGGGAGCAAGGAGTTTGCCAAAGAGTTCATGGTGAACCACGCCATCCCCACAGCCCGCTTCATGAGTGTGACACGCGAGACTATGGAGCAGGGTATGCACTTCCTTGAGAGCCTTAAAGCGCCCTATGTGCTTAAGGCAGACGGCTTGGCCGCCGGCAAGGGTGTAGTGATAGCCCAAACCTTGGGCGATGCCAAGGATACCCTCACAGATATGCTCGATGGCATGTTCGGCACAGCCTCCGACACCGTGGTGATTGAGGAATTCCTCCACGGCATTGAGTGCTCAGTCTTCGTGCTCACCGACGGCGAAGACTATAAAATACTCCCGGTAGCCAAAGACTACAAGAGGATAGGGGAGGGAGACTCCGGCCCCAACACGGGCGGCATGGGCTCCGTAAGCCCTGTGCCCTTTGCTGATGACGAGTTTATGGAGAAGGTCAAGACTCGCATCATAGAGCCCACTCTGGCCAGCCTCAAAGAGGAGCAGATACCTTACAAGGGGTTCATCTTCCTTGGCTTGATGAATGTGGAGGGAGACCCCTTCGTAATCGAATACAATGTCCGTATGGGTGACCCCGAGACTGAGGTGGTAATGCCCCGCTTGAAGTCAGACCTCATAGACCTGCTCGAGGGTATCGCCGACTCCACCTTGGGCCTTAAGAGGATAGAGGAAGATCCGCGCGCTGCAGTGGCCGTGATGCTCGTAAGCCAAGGCTATCCCGGCTCATACGAGAAGGGTAAAGTTGTGACTATGCCCGAATCGCTGCCCGAGGACGTGATATGCTTCCACGCCGGCACCAAGGCTCTGGGCGAAAGCATCCTCACCTCCGGTGGCCGCGTTATGGCTCTTGTGGCTTACGGTGACGACATCGCCGACGCAGCTGCTAAAGCACAGGCGGCAGCCGCTTCTGTGGAGTTTGACGGTAAATTCTTCCGTCGAGACATAGCCAAAGATTTACTCAAATAACTTGTTTAAGTGCTGACAAGGAATTCAAATTTGGCCAATATGTTGCTGGGCGGCCCGTTCGGGCTATGCCTGGCAATCATCATATATGCCGCCATGGCAGTGTGCTCATTCACCATACACCCCGACATACCGCTCGACGGCAGCCTTGGTGTATGCCTGCCTTCGCCAAATGAGTGGGATATGTCACCAAATCTGAGTTTCGGCATCAATATTTGCCTGACAGCACTGTGTGTGCTCCTTGCCATCGGGCTTAATGCTCGCTTCAACATAGTGCCCGGCACCGGACTGCTGTATGCCGTCACATTCTTAGTGACCATAGGCGCCATACCCTGGATAGACCAGCGTCTCTCCTCGGCGATAATCATCACCACCGTGGTGCTCGTGTGCACTCATCTGCTCTTCGCCCTCTATGGGCGTCGGCACGCCGCTCAGGGGATGTGTGTAATATTCTCGCTGCTATCATGGGGCTCAATGGTGCAATATGCCTTTGTGCTGATTATACCCCTCTTCTTGCTCGGCGCCATCTTCTTAAACATATTGAGGTTGCGCGAGCTGGTAGGCATAATTCTCGGCATACTGTGTCCCTACTGGATAATGCTTGGCCTCGGTGTCATATCAATCGACTCCATAGGCTTGCCTCAACTCACCAATCTGTTTAAAGGGTTTACGGCCCCGGGCTTGCTATTTTATCTGATGCTCGGGCAAGGCATCATCTCCCTGCTGACACTTATCCTCACCGCCTCCAACGCCATGGCACCCTCGATGAGCGGTCAGCAGCATCGTTCATACCTCTCCTTCCTCAACCTCATGAGCATCGCCATGGTGTGGTTTATGCTCTTTGACAGCACTAATCTCCTTGCTTACACCGGCACCTTGGCCCTCTGCTTCGGCTATCAGACGGCACTGTTTGCTGCCAACCCGCGCAACAAACTGGCCTACCTGCCGGTAGTCGTGGCATTACCGGCCATGATAGCTATCTTCATACTCATACTGAAATAGAAATGCTTGTAGTTGCAGACCAATTCATACCCTTCCTGAGAGGCCGTTTGGAACCCTTTGCAGAGGTCAAATATATTCACCCTGACGATTTCTCACCCGAGGCAATAAAAGGGGCTGACGCGCTCCTTATACGCACACGCACCAAGTGTGGCGCTCCATTGCTTGCGGGCTCGTCCGTCAAGTTTGTAGCCACCGGCACTATCGGCATGGACCAATTTGACTTGCCTTGGTGTGCAGAGCATGGTATCGAGACCCGAAATTCGCCCGGCTGCAATGCTCCGGCAGTGGCACAATATGTGTGGAGTTCGCTGCTCCATATCGGTGTAAATCCCAACGGGTTGAAAATCGGGGTTGTCGGTCATGGAAATGTGGGAAGCATCGTGGCCGACTGGGGTGAGAAATTAGGTGCCAAAGTATTGCTGTGCGACCCACCGAAAGCTGAACATGACGAGGGTAGAGGATATCTCACGCTTGAAGCACTGGCCTGTGAGTGCGACGTAATCACTCTGCACACCCCGCTGACTCGCGTCGGCAAGTATCCCTCCTATCACATGATTGATGAACGTGTGCTCTCCTTGATGAAAAACAAGGCCATTCTGGTCAATGCGGCACGTGGACCTGTTGTGGACTCCATAGCGGTCGCTAAATACGCTCAGAAGGGCTGTATTCGCCTCATAACGGACACCTGGGAAGGGGAGCCCGATAAGCTCAACCCCGAAATTCTCCGCCTGAGCGAAATTGCCACCCCTCACATAGCCGGATATTCGCTCCAGGGAAAGCAGCGCGCCACTCGGATGATACTCGAAGCTTTGGCGGCTCATTTCAATCTGCCCATAGACACTAATCCCGATAGCGTGAAGGATGGGCAAAATGCCATTCATGTGTCAGATCTGCCGGCGCCATACACCCCATGGCCCTCGATCACTGCGGCCGACATTGCGGCAAGCTATGACCCGATGGCAGAAACTATCCGCTTGAAAGGGGACCCGGCAAACTTCGAGGCTTGGCGCGACCACTATCAGTACCGTCCCGAATTATATCTATAAGCATCTATCAAAGGATAAGCTGGTAGTCCACTATATCCAGATATTGCCCGAACTTATAGCCCACTGCGGAGAATGAAGATGCATGGGTAAAGCCTAATGCTTTGTGAAACTGAATACTGGCATCATTGTCGGCTGTAATACACGCTATCAGCGCATGGTAGCCTGCATCTCTGCACGCCTCAATAAGTGTGTGCATCAGCCGGGTGCCGATACCTTTGCGTCCTACACCGGGTCGCAGATAAATTGTAGTCTCGAGGGTAGCACGATAGGCGGCGTAGAATTTCCACTCATGCACATAGCAATAACCTAAAATCACGCCATCATCTTCGTAGACGAAATAGGGGTATTTTGCACTGATATTCTCTATGCGTAGGCACATATCGTGCATGGAGACCTCCTCACTCTCAAATGAGATAGTGGTCTCCAGCACGTAATGACGATATATCTCAGCTATCTGTGATGCGTCTTGGGGTGTGACAGCACGAATGAGTCCCATGAATTATTTGACGATAAGGGTGAGCGGGAGGCCGGTGAAGGTGAGGTGTACTGTGAGAGTGTGTGCCTTGCGATCGAAAGACCAGTCTGATTTGGATAGGGTAGTGGTCTGTCCGTCAACCTCAACCGTGATGCTGCGGGGAGCAACTGTTTGACGCTCAATCACCATGTCAATATTGCGTACGGACGATACCCAATCGATGATGTCGGGATTCTTGTCAGAGGCAATTGTAATGACAGTGCCGGCAGAGGGTGTGCTGCTGCCGGTGAAGGTGGTCAACATATAGTTGCCATCCTCCAAAGCAGTTGGGCTTAGGCGGTTATCATCATAGAGGGTGTAAGAGGTCTTCTCTTTGGCGGGGTAATAAAGCACAGAGATGTGTGCCGGGTCATACTGAGTGACATTCTCGATGGGGAGTGTATATTGGGGTATGAATGAGCCGGAGCGGATAAACATGGGGAGTTTGTCGAGCGGAGCCTTGACAGTGGCTGTGGTACCTCCTTTGTAGACACGGTTATTATTGTCGGCATCAATCCATTCGCCGGCGGGGAAGAGCACCTTGCGGCTGCGGGCACCTTTGGTCATCACCGGAGCCACCAGCACATTGTCGCCCCACAGGTATTCGTCAGTGACATTTGCATATTGTTCGCCGGGGTTCTCGCCATGGAAATTGAGCGGGCGTGCCAGCGGCCATCCCTTTGAGGCATTCTCGTATGAGAGGGTATAGTTGTAGGGGAGCCACTGATAGCGAAGCTTGATAAACTTCTTGCTAATAAGCTCTTGCTCCGGATAGTGGTAAGGCTCGGGCTTGAGCTGAGCGTGAGTGCGGAGCATGGGAGAGAAGGTACCCATCTGAAGCCATCGCACATAGAGCTCAGGGTCTGTGGGGTACGCGGGGTCAACGGCGAAGCCACCGATATCGCTGCTCATGTAGCCGAGACCGGAAAGACCGGAACCCACCATGAGTGTAACCTGAGGCTCAAAGCCCCCCCAAGAACGAGACACGTCAGTAGTCCAGGGGAATACGTTGTATCGCTGCAGACCGGCTGTGCCGCCACGCATCAGGAGAATGACACGCTTGTCGGGGAACTCATTGCGAAACCCCTCATAAATAAGACGGCTCCACTCGTTGCCATAGACGTTGTGGTACTGCTCGGCTGACTGACCATTAAAGTGGCGGATAGTGGAGGGATGCACTTCGGGCTCGCCAAGATCGCCCCACCAACCGGCAATGCCGTCCTTGGTAAGGTCGCGATACCGACTCCAATACCAGTCGCGCGTCTGAGGGTTGCTGACATCAAACATACCTGCATCGCCCACCCAGGTGGTGACATCATGATTCTGTCCATCGGAGTCGCAGACAGTCATACCATTCTCTACCAAGAAGTTATAGTTGTCAATAGCCCCCTTTTTGTTGATGTAGGGCTGTGTGATAGCCACCAGATTGACACCCTGTTTGGTCAGGTTGTCGAGCATACCCTTATGGTCGGGCCATTGTATGGTGTCCCACTGGAGGCGACCCATATCTGTCTCCACTCCATACCAATAGAGGTCAAGCACGATACCGTCTACCGGGTAACCGCGAGTCTTGAGAGAGTCAATGGCAGCAAGGGCCTCAGCCTGATTGTGGTAGCCATATTTTGAGGTAATATACCCGAGGGCCCAGAAGGGGGGTAGCCCCTGGTGACCGGTGAGAGTGGCATAACCGGAAGTGACACCGGCCAGCGTGCCATGGCCATTGATGAAATAATATGAGAGGGGACCGGTGGCCTGATTGCTGACATACTTTATGGGGTCACCCATGATAAGGGTGCTCTTGGTATGGTCGTCAAAGAGAATGCCATATCCCTTGTTTGAGGCGAAGTAGGGCACTGTGATACCCATTTGCTTGACACGCGGGTCAGAGCCTGTGTAGCCGTAATTCTGGCGGTTATACATCTCCAGAGTGTCGCCATTGATAGTGAGTGAATGGCCACGCTCACCGGCGCCATAAAATTTCTGACCGTCAGTGGGGTAATTGAAGGTGATTTTGCGCTCCTTAGGGTTGGAATTGTCCACACCGCCGACTTCGCTTATCAATAGGTTGCCCTGTTTGTCATAAAAGCTGATTTTACCGGTCTTGCGGTCCACACGTATGGTGGTGGTGGCAGTGGAGAGAGTCACACCCTTTGCATCGGAGGAAACATTCCACCTCTGCGGGCTCAATGATGGCTCCATGATGGCACTCTGACTCTTAGGCGTCACTACAGAGGCTGTAGGTGAGGTGGTAATCTTGAAGATATCCTCAGACATGGGGGTAATGGAGATAGTGCCCCCGTCGGCGGTATTGATGAGTATCGGGCGAACTACCTCCCGGCTATCTGTCTGAGAGGTTATGTCACCGCGGATGGCAGTGATAGGGGTGAAAGCAAACGCTGCAGCACTCGTCAGAAGCGCCAGAGCTGTAGTGAGCTGTAAGAGTTTCATAGTTAGCTAAATTATGGGTGAATAGCTTGATTAATCGAAAAGAGAGCCCTGCTCTGGAGTGCGCAGTCTACCCAGATGCGTATATGCCAAGGTGGTGACTTCGCGACCACGGGGGGTGCGCTTCAGGAAGCCCTCCTTGATGAGGAAGGGCTCGTAAACTTCCTCCAGGGTACCGGTATCCTCGCCCAATGCCGTAGCTATGGTGCTGAGACCCACGGGACCTCCACCAAACTTATCGATGATGGTGAGCAAAATTTTGTTGTCTATCTCATCAAGGCCATATTTATCTATGTTGAGAGCCTCAAGGGCGGTGTGGGCTATCTTCATGTCAATAGAGCCGGAGCCTTTGACCATAGCAAAGTCTCGCACACGGCGGAGCAGGGCATTGGCCACACGTGGTGTGCCGCGAGAGCGCAGCGCAATCTCAGTGGCGGCCTCCGGCACACATCCCACTTTAAGCAGGCGTGCAGAGCGCAATATGATACCTTGCAGCACGGTGTGGTCATAATACTCCAGGTGGCAGTTTATGCCAAAGCGTGCCCGCAGAGGGGCAGTAAGCAGGCCGCTGCGAGTGGTGGCACCCACCAGAGTAAAGGGATTTATAGTGAGCTGCACGCTCTTAGCCCCCGGGCCCTTATCAAGCAGTATATCGATGCGGTAATCCTCCATGGCGGAGTAGAGATACTCCTCTACTATGGGGTGCAGACGGTGTATCTCGTCGATGAACAGCACATCATTAGGCTCGAGGCTCATCAGGATACCCGCCAGGTCACCGGGCTTGTCAAGCACCGGGCCGGAGGTGGTCTTGAAGCCTACACCCAACTCATTGGCTATGATGTTAGACAGCGTGGTCTTTCCCAAGCCGGGAGGGCCATGGAGCAGGGTATGGTCGAGGGCTTCACCACGCATACGGGCAGCCTTGACGAACACCGACAGATTTTCAACTATCTTCGGTTGTCCGGCAAAGTCACCGAAGGCCAGAGGGCGAAGTGCTTTCTCAATATCGCGCTCTGTGCCTTGCGGCGTAGACATCCCTTCATGTATATTATAGTCGTCCATTTATATCATGTTTAGCTTTCAAAGTTACAAAAAAATTATGTATCTGTCAAACCATGAAATTATTTGCTGATTTTCAGCATATTATATAGTATCAGCACAGACTATGCATGACCAATAAAAAGCGCGGATGCCGAGAGACATCCGCGCTTTTTTATATGGGAAAGGGGTTATCAGAAGGGGAAGTTGATACCAAGGCTGACAGAGGCGTTGCTGGTGAGGGGTACACCCTGCTTGGCCAGGCGTCCGATAGTGCGGTCCATGCCGAGGAAGAGGTTGAAACCGGTGGGGTGCACATTGAGTATCCATCCGAAAGCTACACCATTGGTGCCGGCAGCCATATTGACACCTGCGCTGAAGACCTTACAGGGAGCTACATTGGCAGAGAGACGGAAATCAGTAGTGGTCCATTTGCCGGCGATGCGGGTAGAGTTCATCAAGCCGAATGTGAGGTTGCGATACAAGGGGAAAGTGTACTCCGCACCCAGGTTGATGGTGGTGAACAGGGAAGTGGTGCGACCGCCGGCGTTGCCCATATCATCGAGTTGATAGAGAGACTCGAGGCTGTCGCGCATACGCTCCCATTCTTTGCTGAAGCTGTTGTCAGCATCCTTATCGGCACTGAAGGTATAAAGGTCGGAGTTGAAAGTCTTCTCACCGTTGGTAGAGGCCAGCTGAGTGTCGCTCCAAGAAATGAAACCGAGGTCGAGCACAGCAGCTGAGAATGTCCAGTCATCATTCAGCTTGTAGACGGCACCAAGGTCGAGGCCCATACCGAAGCCGTTCAGACCGTCAAAAGAGCCGTCAAGGCCATTTACATAAGGCTCGCCGGTGGTCTTGTTGAGTTTTGTCTTGTAGTGGTATCCCTTGAGGTTGGTCTGCAGTTGAGCATCTGTTGTGATGGTCCACGCATCCTCGCCCAGAGTGAGGTGAGCATTCTGCAGATGTGCGTTGGCGCTACCACCACCGATGAGGAACTTGAGAGTGGCACCCACACGCAGACGATCAGTGATATGGCGTGAATGGCCAAGAGCTATCTCAGCGTATGCTTGAGCGCGGGCGCGCAGGTCGGATATGTCATATGTCTTGTTTTCGATACCCTCCTTGAGCAGTGAAAATGTGCTCTTGGGTATTGAAGCATCCACATCGCCGCGGGCAGAGATACTGATGGTGTTATAACCACCCCAGGCCTTGAAGCCGCCGGAGAGCACATTGATGCGGAAGCCGACACCGAGCTTGTTGTGGTCTGAGAGGTTACCGAGCACTTCAGAGGCACTGATGCCGGGGTTCATGAAGGTTGTGGTCTTGCCGTTCAGATTATATATCACATCGGTGAGGTTGAGATTGCCACCCATGTTGATATCGATATTGCCGAGGGCGGGCATAGACACGAAGTTCTGCTCATTGCCAAAGGCTGGGTTCATCTGATAGCGATACAGATAGCCGTCTGTGAAGTATCCGGACTCAAGATTTTGCGCCACAGCTGATACAGGCAAACAAGCGGCAGCTAATATGATGGTTTTGATAAATCGTTTCATTGGTTACAGTTCTTTGTTATATACTCCACTTACTTTTGCTTTCACGTCAGAGAGGGTGATTGTCATATCGGGGTTAAGGGTGACATTCGGGTCGGTAGATATGGCAGTAGCTACAAACTCAATGCCGTCGAGATACTTGATTTCGCCGGTGATATACAGGCGTACGGGCTGATGGTCAGCATTGGCGTTCACCTCGCCGCCAAGTATTTCCACATTGTTGATGCGATTGCCCTGCTTATCAATGGGATAACCGGTGAGATGCACCTTCAGGGGGATATTGGTGGTTACGTTTACATTCAGCTCAAGAGCGTTGATAGTCACAGCATCGAGGTCCTCGCTGCTCCAGCCATCCTCTCGGTCAGAATAAACTATAGATGAACCGGCCTTGAGGTTGAGAGGGGCGAAGAATGTGTATGTGCCATGCACCTTGCCCAGATTTTCACCCAGCTTGATGTCTGTGACCTTCTGTGTTGGCACCATCGGATTGGTAAGGCTGACGGACAATTTGCGAGGTATACCATTACCACTAAGTATATCAGACAGAGAAGTGTAGGGCACATAAGTGCAGTCTGTATAATTGCCATACCACTTGGATGGCTTAGAGGGAGAGAGGCAATAATTCATGTCCGGAGTAGAGGGGCTCCCCTGCACTCTGAAGGGGTTGTCAATAAGGTAGTTACGTATCACACCATCCTGGCCGGTAGAGCTGATGCGCATACCTGTCTCGGCATATAGCGAATACTTGTAGAGAGGGTTGTATATGTTGAGATATATCTGCGGATTCTGGATGCTGATATTTGTACCCTCCTGAGAGAGGAAGTCGGGCAGGTCAGAGAGGTCGATGTCTGAGAAAGCGCTGTCTTCAATCTTATAGTCCATCTCACCGGTGAATGAGGTGACAGTGATGTGAGACATCGTGTAGTCAGAGCGCAGGGTGATAGTGTTGGGCAATGAAGCGGCGCTATTGATATCAGACTTTGACACCTTGAGGTGGCCGTCAATGATGCTGACAGTGCCCTCGAAGTCTACGCTGTGCTTGATATAGTCATAGTTGATATGAGCCTTCTTGGCATCGATGGCAGATGCTTGGATGCGGATATTTGCCTTGTTGCCGTTCATGGGTACAGAGGCAAGAGTGTAGATACCGTTTACATCATCGTATGTGCCGGCGGGATTTACCAGAGTGAGGCCGGAGGGTATGTGCAACTTCAGGTCGGTGATGGTGCCTCCCTTAACGATGCCGTTCAACTCATTGAATGTCATGGCGATATCGAGAGAGAAGTTGGCGCCCACCTTGTCGATAGACACGATAAAGTCGCTCACATCATTTGTGCTGTATGAGAACGAAGACTCCGGAGTAGCCAGGGGGAATGAGACATCGGTTGCAACCCCACCGGGCACAGACTCCACATTGATTGTTTTGGTGCGGGACTCAATAGTGGGAGCATTGAGCTCGATGCGGTCGATGTTGATGTCATCGGTATTAAAATCACCGGACTCCACTACTGCATAATAACCATCTACCACCTGGATACGGTCACCATCCTTAATGTCGAGGATGTTATCCATCTTGATGGGGTCAATGTTTACGGGGACAGTCAGGTCAGTCACTTTTACCTCCACGGTGGTGTCAACATCAGACAAGTCATACTTGTCGTCAATACACCCGGGAAGCAGACACAGCGCCGCGGCACTGAGCGGCACAGCCGCAAGTAGTTTTTTTTGCATAACGTTGATATTAAGTAAGTAGAGCAATTCCCCGAATTTCAGGTTTGGTATGGGGTAGTCTTCTCTATTGTTAAAATTCATTAATTTGGCCGCAAAGATACATAAATTTTTGTATATTAGCATTATTACCTGAAAGGAATTATTGCTTGGCACACAAAAAAGGATGTCTCAGACTCGATAGTACAAAAAATGTTAACAGATGATGATGTCAAAACGTAGGAATGTCAATTTTTTTTTGTAATTTTGCAGAATTAAACGCGTACGCGCGTGCGCACTTATATTTTGAGTGTGGCAGTGCCAAGCGGAGCTCTTAACCGGGCTATATAGATTAGAATTATGGAAGAAGAAAAGATATTAAACGAAGAAGCAAACAAGAAATATCAAGCGGATAATATCCAGGTGCTTGAAGGCCTGGAGGCGGTACGCAAACGCCCCGCGATGTATATCGGAGACATTTCGGGCCGCGGTCTGCATCATCTGGTATATGAGGTGGTGGACAACTCCATAGATGAGGCTCTTGCAGGATATGCCTCTCACATAGAGGTCACTATCCTGGAGGACAACTCTATCAAGGTGGTGGACAATGGCCGCGGTATTCCGGTAGACATGCACGAGAAGATGCACAAGCCGGCCCTCGAGGTGGTGCTCACAGTGCTCCACGCCGGCGGCAAATTCGACAAAGGCTCATACAAGGTGTCCGGCGGTCTGCACGGTGTGGGTGTGAGCTGTGTCAACGCCCTCTCGGACTATCTGCGCGCTGAGGTGCGCCGCGACGGCAAGATATATATGCAGGAGTATGCCTATGGCAAGCCCAGCAATGATATGTGTGTCATCGGGCAGGCTGACACCACCGGTACAACTATCATCTTCCACCCGGATGCCTCTATCTTCACTGAGACCATATACGACTATGAAACTTTGGCAAACCGTCTGCGTGACCTCGCATTCCTCAACGCCGGTATCACTTTGCAGCTCACTGACCTGCGCGAGGTTGACGAGCAGGGCAATCCTCGCAGCGAAACATTCCACTCTGACGAGGGCCTGAAGGAGTTTGTCAAATATATAGATGCCAACAAGGAGCACCTTATTGAGGATGTCATACACATCAACACTGTCAAGAATGATGTGCCGGTGGAGGTGGCCTTCACTTACAACACTTCTTTCAACGAGAATATTTACTCATACGTAAACAATATCAACACTATAGAAGGTGGCACACATCTCACCGGCTTCCGTGTAGGCCTGACACGTACACTGAAGAAATACGCCGAAGATGCCAAGCTGCTTGAGAAGGCAAAGGTAGAGGTGGATGCCTCCGACTTCCGCGAGGGCCTCACAGCGGTCATCTCTGTCAAGGTGATGGAGCCGCAGTTTGAGGGCCAGACCAAGACCAAGCTCGGCAACAGCGAGGTTAACGGTGTGGTGCAGCAGGCTGTAAGCGAGGCCCTGAGATATTATCTGGAGGAGAACCCCAAGCAGGCACGCGCCATTGTAGACAAGGTGATCCTTGCCGCGCAAGCTCGCCATGCTGCCTATAATGCCCGCATGAAGGTGCAGCGCAAGAGCCCGCTGGGTGGTGCCGGCCTCCCCGGCAAGCTGGCCGACTGCAAGAGCCGCCACGCCGAAGACTGTGAACTCTTCCTCGTGGAGGGTGACTCTGCAGGTGGTTCAGCAAAGCAGGGACGCAACCCCATATATCAGGCTGTGCTCCCGCTGCGCGGTAAGATACTCAATGTGGAGAAGGCTCTCGACCACAAGGTCTTTGAGAGCGAGGAGATTGTAAATATGTTCAAGGCTCTGGGTGTGACCATCGGTACCGAGGAGGACTCCAAAGAGCCTAACCTATCGAAACTGCGCTACCACAAGGTTATCATCATGACCGATGCCGATGTGGATGGTGCCCACATTGCCACTCTGCTAATGACATTCTTCTTCCGCCGCATCCGCCCCATCATCGAGAATGGATACCTGTACATTGCCACCCCGCCGCTCTATCGCTGCCGCGTGAAGGGCAACAAGAAGCTGCAGGAATATGCCTGGGATGACCAACAGGTGCAGACCTTCATCGACACCCAGTGTGGCGGCAACCGCAACCGCCTGGAGCTGCAGCGATACAAAGGTCTTGGTGAGATGAGCCGCGAACAGCTATGGGAGACCACAATGGACCCTGAGAACCGTATCCTCAAGCAGGTGACCCTCACCAATGCCGCCGAGGCAGACCGAGTATTCTCAATGCTCATGGGTGAAGAGGTGGCACCCCGTCGCGACTTCATCGAAGAACATGCCACATACGCCACAATCGACGCATAATCCAACAAACATATGCACTTTATTGATGTTATTTAAGCTTCGGAAGTAGTATCCATAACATATTCAATTGATACTACTTCCGCAACTTGAATTGGGCCAAATATGTTCCGTCAGTAATCAAGGGGTTTCTTTGAAAGGATTGCTTGATGTTGCCATGGCATTAGGTATGGAAGCAGTCGGGGCACGTGCCTCGGTTGATGAAATAACAGAGAAGTTGCCGGCTATTATACATTGGAATCAAAACCATTTTGTGGTATTACTTTCGTAAATGAAACCCTTACTTGCTTTAAGACCTCATCTCATAAAATAGCGGATCCTGCAAAAGGGATAATTAAACTGTCTCGTGAGGAATTTGAAAAGGGGCAAGCTTTGTCCGTATTGTTCTCGACTATAAGTTTTGGCATATAAGCTTAGATTTGTGACTATAAAAAAATTTGATTACTTTTGTAGTCTGAAATATATGTATGAATCTTATTTTCTGACCTTGTAATCAGTGTAAAGTCTTTTTATATAGTAACGTATCATGGAATATAATCATAAAGATATAGAGGCTCGTTGGCAGCAATACTGGAAAGACAACGCAGTCTATAAAGCAGAAGTTGACCTCTCTCGGCCCAAATACTATGTGCTCGATATGTTCCCTTACCCATCGGGCGCGGGCCTGCATGTGGGGCACCCGTTAGGCTACATAGCCTCCGACATCTTCAGCCGTTACAAGCGTCAGAAGGGCTTCAATGTGCTTCACCCCATGGGCTACGACGCCTACGGTCTGCCCGCAGAGCAATACGCAATCCAGACCGGCCAGCACCCCGAAATAACTACCCGAAATAATATAGCCCGCTACCGCGAGCAGCTCGACAAAATCGGCTTCTCATACGATTGGAGCCGCGAAGTGCGCACTTGCGACCCGGAGTATTACCGCTGGACTCAATGGGCATTCATGCAAATGTTCAATTCATGGTATGACCGCAACACCGACAAGGCACAACCTATCAGCGAGCTGACTGCACACTTCGCCACCAAAGGCACTGAGGGGATAAATGCAGCCTGCGGCAAGCCGATGCATTTCACTGCTGAGGAGTGGAACGCCATGAGCGAGAAGGAGCAACGCGAGGTGCTTATGAACTATCGTATTGCCTATCAGGGTAATACAATGGTTAACTGGTGTCCGGCCCTTGGCACTGTGCTTGCCAACGACGAGGTGAGCGAGGGTGTGAGTGTGCGCGGCGGCCATCCGGTGGAGCAGCGCATGATGACCCAGTGGTGTCTGCGTGTGAGCGCTTACGCTCAGCGCCTGCTCGACGGCCTTGAGAAGCTCGCATGGACAGACTCCCTCAAGGAGACCCAGCGCAACTGGATAGGTCGCAGCGAGGGTGCCGAAATGAGATTTCCGGTGAAGGACAGCAACATCGAGCTTGAGATATTCACCACTCGCGCCGACACTATCTTTGGTGTCACCTTCATGGTGCTTGCTCCCGAGAGTAAGTATGTGCCTATGCTCACCACCCCCAAGCAGAAGGAGGCAGTGGAGGCATACCTCAAGGAGGTAAGCCACAAGACTGAGCGCGAACGCCAGATAGAAAAGAAGGTGAGCGGAGTCTTTACCGGCAGCTATGCCCTCAACCCCCTCACCGGCAAGGAGATACCGGTATGGGTGAGCGACTATGTACTGGCCGGCTACGGTACCGGCGCCATCATGGCAGTGCCGGCACACGATAGTCGCGACTATGCCTTTGCCAAGCACTTCGACCTCCCCATAATACCCCTCATCGAGGGTGCCGATGTGAGCGAGGAGTCGTTTGATGCCAAAGAGGGTATCATGACCAACTCCGAAGGCCCCGAGCTCAACCTCAACGGCCTGACGGTGAAGGAAGCAATCGCCAAGACAAAGCAGTTTATCGAAGAGAAAGGTCTCGGTCATGTCAAGGTGAACTATCGTCTGCGCGATGCTATCTTCTCTCGCCAACGCTACTGGGGCGAGCCTTTCCCTGTTTATTACAAAGAGGGTGTACCCTATTTGATGGATGAGAGTGCACTGCCTCTGCAGCTGCCCGAGGTGAGCAGCTATCTCCCCACCGAGAACGGTGAGCCACCCTTAGGGCGTGCCGAGAACTGGAAGACACCCGAGGGCCACCCCATTGAACTGTGCACAATGCCCGGTTTTGCCGGATCTTCCGCTTACTATCTGCGATACATGGATCCCCACAACGACAAGGCGCTCGTGGGGCGTGAGGCCGACGAATACTGGCAGGATGTAGACCTCTACATCGGTGGCACCGAGCATGCCACCGGCCACCTCATCTATTCTCGCTTCTGGAACAAATTCCTCTTCGACCTTGGCATGGTGGTCAAGGATGAGCCTTTCCGTCGCCTCGTGAACCAAGGTATGATACAGGGCCGAAGCAACTTCGTGTATCGCATCAAGGACACCAATACATTCGTATCGTCAACTCTCAAAGGCCAATACGATGTCACCCCCATACACGTGGATGTGAATATCGTGAACAACGATATCCTCGACCTGGAGGCCTTCCGCGCTTGGCGTCCGGAGTATGCCGATGCCGAGTTCATCCTCGATGATGGCAAATACATCTGCGGCTGGGCTGTAGAGAAGATGAGTAAGTCAATGTTTAATGTCGTTAATCCCGATGATATCGTAGAGCGTTATGGTGCTGACACACTGCGCCTTTACGAAATGTTCCTCGGCCCCTTGGAGCAAAGCAAACCCTGGGACACCAACGGTATTGATGGTGTGAGCCGCTTCCTGAAGAAACTGTGGGGCTTTGCTCAAAAGGCACTCGCATCCGATAGCAAGCCTTCCAAGGCGGAACTCAAAGCTATGCACAAGCTCATCAAGAAGGTGAGTGGCGACATTGAGAATTTCTCTTTCAACACCTCTGTGGCAGCCTTCATGATCGCTTTGGGCGAATTGCAAAGTGCCAAAACAGCCTCCAAGGGCTCTCTCGACCTGTTTGTACGCGTATTGGCTCCCTTCGCGCCGCACATCAGCGAGGAGTTGTGGCACGCTCTTGGCAACGAGGGCAGCGTGGTGGATGCCGAGTGGCCCGCTTGGGATGAAGCATACCTCAAGGAGGACAGTGTCAAATATCCCGTCAGCTTCAACGGCAAAGTGCGCTTTACCATCGAAGTGCCGGCAGACACTCCCAAAGAGGAGGTGCAGCAGAAGGCCCTGAGCGCTCCCGAGGCGGCCAAATGGCTTGACTCCAAGGAGCCCAAGAAGGTTATCGTGGTGCCCGGCAGAATTGTAAATGTCGTGATATGAAAGAGTTAGTCTTTGCTACGAACAATGCTCACAAGCTCGTTGAGGTGCGCAGAATTGTGGGTAACAAGTTCGTCATCCACTCGCTGGCCGAGATTGGGTGTCATGATGATATACCGGAGACGGCTGACACTCTGGCCGGCAACGCGCTAATTAAAGCTCGGTGGGTCAAGGAGAAATATGGATATGACTGCTTCGCAGATGACACCGGCCTCATGGTCGATGCCCTCGACGGGGCTCCCGGTGTGATGACAGCTCGCTTTGCCGGTGAGCATTGCACACCCGACGACAATGTCACCAAGCTGCTCAAGGTGCTCGAAGGAGAGACAAACCGCAAAGCTCATTTCAGCACCGTCATTGCCCTTATACTTGATGGCAAGGAGTCTCTCATGGAGGGCACCGTGCATGGCACCATAGCCCTCAAACGCATGGGCACCGACGGCTTTGGCTACGACCCGATTTTCATACCCGAGGAGACGGGGCTAACCTTCGCCCAGATGGGTCCCGATGCCAAAAACGCCATCTCTCATCGCGGGCGCGCCACAGCTCAGCTACTTCAAGCACTAACCTGACTACCGCTCACAACAATTGAAAATCAAGGTCCCCATATCAAAAAGCATCGCCGCCAGGCTTCTCGTCATAGACCTGCTTGGCGGTGGTGACCCTTCGCAATTGCTCATGGGGATTGATGACAAATGCGAAGATATCGAGGTGATGCAGAAGGGGGTCAATGCCATCTATCAGGCTATAAATAGCGACACCAAAGAGGTGGACATCGACCTCAAAGACTCCGGCACGGCAAAGCGCCTGCTCACCGCTGTATGCGCTTCCATACCCGGGTTGAAGTCGCGGCTGCGTATGTCGGAGAGACTCGCCGAGAGACCGATAAATAGCCTGAGGAAATGGCTGGAAATTTTAACTTTCTCCCGTAACCACATCCTTACAGATAACAACGGCGAGCTGAATATTGAGGGCAGAGGTTATGCCGGTTTTAACCTTCCTTTGGAATTCGACGACCTCACCGGCTCACAGACCCTAACAGCACTCATGCTCGTGGCCCCAACCGGTCACAACCCCACTAAGTTGTCACTGCCACATGGCATCGCGTCGTTCCCATACACACTCATGACAGCAGAGCTAATGCGCCGATGCGGCATATATCTGGATTATGAGTACCCATACCGAGAGCTCACGGTCTATCCGGGTGAATACACTCGGCCCGACGCCGATATGCTGGAGCGCGATTGGAGTGCCGCCTCATTCTTTTATGAATATGCCTTTGTTACCGGCAAAAAGGTAGAGGTTGAGGGTCTCACACCACCGGAGAGGAGTTTGCAGGGAGACAGCGCCATAGTCTCAATATTCAACAAAGCAGAGAATGGGGTATATCTCAAAATGACTAATACTCCCGACCTGGTACCCCCCGTGGCCATAGGCTGCGCTCTGCGAGGTGTGTCTTGCCATCTGTTTGGCATCACGCACCTGCGATATAAGGAGAGCGACCGTCTAAATGCCATAAAGGAGGCACTCGCCTGCCTCGGTATCGAAGTGAAAGTAGGGGCCGATAGGCTCGAGATAACTGCCGGTCAGACACTCCGAAAGCCTACCCGCCCGCTACCCTGCTTCAACGACCACCGCATAGCCATGGCCCTGGCACCGGTGCTGAGCATATTTCCGGATACAAAGTTCGACAACCCCTCGTGCGTCAACAAGTCTTTCCCGGGTTTTTGGGAAGAATTTAAGAAATTAATTTGAGCAGACAATTTTCATGACAGGAGCAATCATAATTGCAATAGGCACCGCACTAATCGGCCTTATACTGTGGCTGTTGGACCGCCGACAAAGGTCAACACCTACACAGACCGCTGCAGAGCCGGAGAGCGAAGAATGCTGCGGCATGCATGCCGTCTGCGAGAAGCAACTGCTGTCGCCCGTAAGCCCTGAGTATGAATATTTTGACGATGAAGAGCTGGATGTATTTCGCGGGCGCTCGGCTGACTCTTATTCTTCGGAGGAGATTGATATGTTTCGTGACGTATTGCTTACCCTCAAGGAAGATGAAGTGCCCGCCTGGTCAAAGAGCATTCAGCTAAGAGGCATAACCCTGCCCTCAGAAGTGCGTGACGAGCTCATCATGATAGTCTCCGAAAGCAGAAATACCTGAAGCCACTTTGCCGCGAGGTATCGCTCTATGAAAAACAAAAATATATTATGGACATTCTGACATTCCCATTCTTTCAACGTGCGCTGCTGGGCGTGGCCATTATATCAGTGGCGGTAGCTATCATAGGTGTCTACATCATGAGTCGGCGGCTGGTGTTCATCTCCGGCGGTATCACCCACGCATGTTTCGGAGGACTCGGGCTCGGCTACTGGCTTGGTGTCAGCCCTATTGCGATGGCCGCCGTGGCTGCTATCCTTGGCTCACTCGGTGTCGAATGGCTATCATCGCGACGTGTGAGAAGCGACTCGGCAATAGCTGTGGTGTGGGCCGTGGGAATGGCCCTGGGTATCATGTTTATTTTTATGACCAACGGATATGTGCCGGAACTGAACAGTTTCTTGTTCGGCAATGTTTTGACTATAACCAACAGCGACTTAATGGCGTTTGCCATATACACGGTGATATTGGCTATTATCTTCGTATGCTTCTTCCGCACAATAGTCACCGTGGCCTTCGACCCGGACTTTGCACGGGTGTCGCGGCTGCCGGTCACTGCCGTAAATCTGATGATGACAATCCTGGTGGCTATAGCTATTGTATTGACTATCAGATTGGTGGGTATAATGTTGCTCATGAGCCTGCTCTCGCTACCGCAAATGATAGCTGAGACACGTTGTCGCCGGTTCAAGACACTCATACTCTCATCTATCGGCATCTCGCTCGCAGGTGGAGTAGGGGGTCTCTTCATCGCTTACTGGCTCGATGTGCCGGCCTCTGCCACAATAGTGATGCTGTTGGTCATCATTTATATCGTTGCATCTTCTATAAAACGATGACCATGAAACATATACTGCCTGTTATCACCCTGATGCTCCTTGCCCTCAGCCTGAGTGGCAAAGGGTTGACTGCCGATACCCAACGCCCCTCGATGCAAGAGACTCTCAAAGCAAAAGCCGATTCCGGCGATGCTCGCGCCATGTATCGACTTTCCATATTATATGAGGACACAGACTCCTTAACGGCGGCCCTCGACTATCTACACCGAAGTGCCATGGCAGGTTTTGCCCCGGCCATGAATTATCTGGGTTATTGCTATGGCAGCGGTCACCTTGGGCTGCGCCAAGACTCTGACAGTGCATTGTGGTGGATAGAACAAGCAGCATCCGCTGATGAGCCGGACCCAAAGGCGTTCAACAACCTCGGTGCAATGCTCCTTTATGGCGAGTTAGGGGTGAAGCAGGACTACGCAAAGGCAATGTATTGGCTGCGGCGTGGAGCAGACAATGGTGTGCCAACCTCAGCTGCCATGCTGGGCAAATTGTACCTTGAGGGTCTCAACTCCATTCCTGACACCATTGCGGCAATGCCATACCTGCGGCAGGCGGCAAAGGCCGGTATCTTGGATTCGGCCCTCGAACTTGCCGACATTGTGCTCCCATCTACCGACACAATACCCTCTGAGGACCTTTTAAACACCGCTCTGCCCTATTATTATGACCGGATAACACCTGTGGCCATACCGCTGATCGAACGCGCTGCAGAAGCTCAAATTCCACTGGCTGTGGCAATAATGGCTCAATGTTATGCAGAGGGTATCGGGGTGGTATATGATTATCATAAAGCCATCGACCTGTATGCTCAAGCTGCCGAGTTGGGCGAGCCACATGCGCAATTCATCCTCGCCGAGACATTGCAATCCCTGCCGGACCTGTTGCTGAGCACACATCCTGACCTCCCCTCCACAGAAGAGCTATACCGTCAAGCCGCCGACCAAGGCATAACTGACGCTTCAGAAGCCCTCCGCCCCCTCCGCCCCCATATCGGCAAATAATGTGTCAGCCGACAAATGCGTAGAGTGTCAGTAACTATTTACTTCTGCTGAAAGAGATTTTGTATTGACCCGATAGAGGAGAGCACTGAGCTGGCCTCATATGGGATATACACAGTCTTGTTGTCCTTGCCGGTTGTCATCTCTTTGAGGGTCTCGATATACTTCATGGCAAGCATATAGGTGGCCGGATCGGTCTGTCCGTTGGTGACAGCCTCGGCTACACGGCGTATAGCATCGGCTTCAGCCTGTGCGTTGAGAATTATAGCTTGGGCCTCACCCTCGGCACGGAGTATCTCGCTCTGCTTGTGTGCCTCGGCCTCGTTAATGCGGCTTGCCTTCTCACCCTCGGAACGAAGTATGCGGCTCTGTTTCTCACCCTCGGCATTCAATATCTCGGCACGACGGTTACGCTCTGCCTGCATCTGCTTCTCCATGGCCACACGCACACTCTCGGGTGGAGTAATATCCTGGAGCTCAACGCGGTTAACCTTCACACCCCACTTATTAGTGGCATCGTCAAGGATAGATTGCAACTTGGTGTTGATGGTGTCGCGTGAGGTGAGAGTCTCATCAAGTTCCAATTCGCCAATCACATTACGCAGCGAAGTCTGAGTCAGCTTCTCGATAGCGTTAGGCAGGTTATCAATCTCATAAACAGCCTTTTTGGGATCTGTTATCTGGAAATACAGCAACGCATTGATTTCGGTTGTGACATTATCGCGAGTGATCACCTGCTGTGAGGGGAAGTCATACACCTGTTCGCGCAGGTCGATGACCTTTGTGGCCACAGTGCGAGAATAGGTGCGCCCGGCATAGACTGCGGTACCGCGAGTGTAGATAATCTTCGGGCGGTCTACGAAGGGAATGATGAAGTTCAGACCCGGAGAGAGCACGCTGTGGAAGCGCCCCAAGCGTTCTATCACACGAGTCTCTGACTGCGGCACTACTTTGACACCGGCAGAAATAATCACTATAACAAGCGCTACAAGGATTGCTGTAACTACGATAAGTTCTACTGACATATTATTTGCATTTAATAAATTTGTATCTAAGCGTTTTGATATATTTAGCAGGGTTCTACGGTGAGGATATTGCTTTCGTAGGCGTTAACCACAACCTCGTCGCCTACCGGTATGATGTCACTTACTCCCGGGGCCTTAACCTGCCAGTTATCACCATCAATACGCACACGCCCCATCCGCTCCGGCTCTATGGCTTGTGTGACAATGGCGCGGCGGCCAAGCAGTGCATCCATGCCCGTGCGTATCTGTCGGCGGTCAGACTTGTTGTGCCACCTCTTGAAGAAGGGGAGCAGCGCCGCATAGGCTATTATGGCCAATACTGCCAAAACCACTATCTGCCAGGCTATTGGGACATCACACAGGGAACATATCATAGCCCCCAAGGCGCCAATAGTCAGGCACAATGCCCACATCATCTGGGTGAGCACCTCAACGATAGCCAACACGATAGCCACAATTATCCATATAGTCCAAAGTTCCATAACATCACAATATTTGCTCGCCTACAAAATTACAAAAAAATTATGGTAATAACAATTTTTTAGCTAAATATTTGCTAACTTTGCGCATTAAAAATGGATAGGACAAAAAAGAATATATTGGAGCTCACCCGAATGGAGGCTCACACATGGCTCAAGGCAGACAAGCTACCCCTGCGTCTGCTGCTTGACGATGTTCGCTCGCTCAACAATGTAGGTTCGCTGCTGCGCACCTCCGATGCTTTTATGGTCGATGAGGTGGTGATGTGCGGTATCACCGGTACTCCCCCTCATCCCGAAATACACAAGACTGCACTCGGAGCTGAAGACTCTGTGCGCTGGCGTCACACCGACTCGTGTCTCGAGGAGGTAAAGCGGCTACAGGCTGAGGGTTGGAAGGTATGCGTCCTTGAGCAGACACATAACTCTGTGTTGCTCAACGACTTTAAGCCGGTTAAGGCAGAGAAATATGCAGTGGTCTGCGGTAATGAGGTGCACGGGGTTAATCAAGCTGTTGTTGATGCTGCCGACATCGTTATCGAAATACCACAATGTGGAGCCAAGCACTCGCTCAATGTAAGTGTCAGCACAGGCATCTTGCTCTGGACTCTGTTCTCATCGCTGAGCTAATACTTTTATTACAGGTATGTTTCATACTGTCTATCATGTAGAACGACGGCAGTTGTTTGTCATCAGTATCGCTGCAACAGTATTTGCATTATGGATGTTTTGCGCAAGGCCCTCGGCAGACTCTCCCGGCTGGCACGACGACTACGCATATTCACGCATCGCTGAGCAAGTAGGCAACCCATACGACTATTTCTCCGAATCGTCGGCACACATAGTAACCTTCGGCGACACTTGCAAGTCCATCGTAAACCACTACATGTATGTCAACGGACGCCTGGCAAACCTCATATTGTACCTGCTCAACTACTTGCCATGGTGGCTGATACCCATATTACACGGGGCTGCCTACTGGCTGATGATAGCCGGCATAATTAAGCTGGGAGTAGGGGAGAGCTATCCCAAAAGTGGCCTGGCTGCCATCTGCGTGGTATGGTGGGTGTGGATAGTATTCCCGTGGTATGACATGTCGGTGTGTACGGCATATATAGTCAACTATATATGGACATCAGCTATGTGTCTGTTGAGCTTGTGGGCCATGCTTGATTCTCCGGAACAGACACGTCTGCGTTGGCTGTGGCTCATCATCCCCACAGCAATGATGCACGAGGGGTTCAGCGCCATCATCGGGGTCGGCATGTTGGCCTATATCATCGCTCAGAGGAAAGAATATCTTGCCCGACCAAGGGCTCTAATTCTGCCGGCAGCGTTTGCCTTGTTATCCACTTTCACGCTACTCTCGCCCGGGTTTAGGGAGATTGTCTCCTCACGCGGCAATGATATGCAGGCTTATATCCAAGACTTCGGAGTACTGCTTTTCAAGAACTTACCCGTCTATCTGATTATCGCCATATATATTTTCCGATGTTTCCGGCATTTTAATAGACAGCGAGTAGTCTACCTTGCCATGCTACTGGCCGGGTTGGCAATGATGATTTTCACAAAGTGCACCGGCAGGGCGCTGTGGATGACATATCTTGTATGCACCATTGTGACTCTGCAGATGTGTCGACATATTAAGATAGGTTATAGTACGGCCAATATCAGCACAGTGATACTCACCCTCGCCTTGGGG
This sequence comes from Muribaculaceae bacterium, assembly GCA_023665425.1. Taxonomy (GTDB): domain Bacteria; phylum Bacteroidota; class Bacteroidia; order Bacteroidales; family Muribaculaceae; genus Lepagella. The sequence continues at coordinate 114,995 of JAMPDX010000001.1, read as the reverse complement.
GTGTGGGGATACTTCCTATGCAAATACCAGTTTCGATACACCCGCGAGAAAACTGCCGTCGAGAAGGAAATACGCAGCAACGGCTTCTCACGCAACTATATACTCTCCCCCGTCAGCTTCAACGAGGCATCTCCGTGGTGGCTGTTTGACGTGCCTGAACCATCGGCTACCAACCCGAAAACTAACCTCCGGTATATACGCCTTTTTGAGGCCGCACACACTGGCACAAGATTGTTTGAACCAATTACACTCCCGCCGGCACAAAACCTACCGGAAGCTCTAAAAAGGATGCCTCAGCTGCCGTCAGGATTGCGCGGGGATGTCCACGGAATAATATCACACGAAAGAGACACAGACAAAACGATCCTGTTCACATATCAAACCCGAGCCGATCACAGTCTGCCCGGCTGGCATCCGCTATACTCGCTGCAACCCATCGGAGCAGCATCTGAGGCTACCTTTACCATAGCCATAAAATGCGAAGAGAGAGCACTCATAGTCGCTCCCCGAGATACCCTCTGGTACTACTTCGCACCCCATACACCCCGCGCCTTAGCATCTCACCCCCTTCTCAACGCCAACCTAAATTAGCTTGCCAATTACGCCATTTGACAAAAAAATCCAAAAATATTTTGTCACCTAAATAAAAAGCGCTAACTTTGCACCCACAAGAGAAGCCCCTTATCATTTTGCATAGCCTCAAGGGCCAGGCCGAGGAGCTTTCCCCTTATCGGTCCTATAGCTCAGTTGGTCAGAGCACCTGACTCATAATCAGGGAGTCCTTGGTTCAAGCCCAAGTGGGACCACCTTTAAATCATTCAGAATGCTTCAAAGCCTTGATTTTCAACAAAATCGAGGCTTTGTTGCATTTTGACGTTTCTAAGAGCTGTGAAGAACGATGAATGATGATGGTGTGCCATCGGTGGCCGACCCCTCCAAGGGGCTTCTCCTCGGTCACAGTGGTGCAAAATAAATATCAATTCACTATTCTTCAACATTTTAAGTATCGACACATCATTTACAATGTCCTATCTTTGCAGTTAACAATAGTATGGTCATTGAAATTTTTGCGCCCGAAATTCGGCTAAATCTTCACAATTGTTAGATGGCATAAAATTCCCTACGAGTGGACAATTGGTGTCCAAAAACCACATTTGAGTTTTGGACACTCCAACGGCTAAAATCGCGGACACTCCAAGTGGTGTAATATGCAATTATTCAGATTGTTATAAAGATAGATTTGTCAAAGTTTTGCATACAAAATTTCAATGATTTAACCCCTTAAAGTCAAAGATAAATGACAAGGAAAGAAAAATTTTATCTGCTTTTCTACAAAAAGAGCAGACTCCTTAAATCAGGAGAAGCAGCAATTTACATGAGAATATCATGTAACGGTACACGTGTAGAATGTTTTACGGGCAAGACGATAGAGCCGACCCTTTGGAATCAGCCCAAGGAAAAAGCAAAGGGTAATTCTAAAAAGGCTATCGACCTTAACGAATATATCGATGATGCCAGTATCAAGTTATTCAAACTCTTTCAGGAAATGCAAGAGGATGGTAGCGTCGTCACCGCTCGTGAACTCTACAACCGATTCTTCAACATCGGACCGCACAAGAAGGTGGAGCGTATGATTATCGCCACGTTCCACGAGCATAATCAGGAATGTCGCGCACTTATGGGCCGTGACTTCGAGTTGGGTACTATCAAGAAATATGAGACCGTCACACGACTGCTCCAGCGTTACATCAAAAAGAAGTATGAGACGGAAGACCTTCCCCTCACCAGTCTTGACCGTGATTTCATCCACGGTTTTGAGATGTATCTCAAAATAGACCGTGAGCAACAGCAGAACACCGTGGCCCGTTATATGAAGGCGGTAAAGAAAATCACCAACCGTGCGCTTGCCAACGAATGGATAACAAAGAATCCCTTCGCCGGCATCAAGGTGAAGACGGTGCAGACCAATCCGACGTTCCTCACGCTCCACGAACTGCACCTTATATATGAGCATCCCTTCACAGGGGCGCTCGACGTGGTGCGCGATATGTTCATCATGGCCTCCTTCACTGGACTGGCCTTCATTGACATATCCAACCTCCGTAAGGAGCATGTCGTTACCGACGATGACGGCAACATGTGGATTCGCAAGCCCCGTCAGAAGACAGAGGTGGTGCAGAACATTCCGCTTCTCGACATACCCAAAGAAATACTCAAGAAGTATGAGGGGAACAAGAAAGCCGAGAAGAAGGGTACGTTGCTTCCCGTACCATGCAATCAGGTGATGAACCGCTACCTCAAGGAAATCGGAGAGTTGTGTGGCATAGAGAAAACTCTCACCACCCACGTCGCCAGACACACCTATGCAACAGTTACTCTCTCACAAGGTGTGCGCATTGAGAACGTGTCGAAGATGCTTGGGCACACCAGCATCAAGATGACCCAGCACTACGCCCGTGTACTCGATTCATCAATCTTGGAGGATATGCAGAATATCCGCGAGGCTATGGCCGGAGACGCATTCAAGA
>JAMPDX010000001.1:103007-112367 GCA_023665425.1 Muribaculaceae bacterium | reverse complement strand
CACCTCATCTTTGAGCCTTTGGTTCAGTCACATAGCCCGCTATGTTCCTTCACCTACATCCTCAAAGCTGAGGCACATCTGCGACCCTGACGTTCACATTTCTTATTAAACAAGCTCTAAAACTATACCAACTTATTTTTTAATCATCACTAAATACAACGGTTAGGTCCAAGCTTAACAACAACCATGAAGAAAGGATTATTCGCATCCGCACTGGCAGTGGCTTTACTCGCATCATGCTCAAACCGGAAGACTGTCAATATCGACTCCACTCAGGCAGACACAGCCACAATCGTATCAGAAACAGAGTCCAACACGACTACCGGCGTCGAGTCAACAGCCGAAAGCATCTCAACAGAAGAGCTTGATCAGGCATACAAGAAACCGCTGACACTGACACAAAAAAGCTCAACTCACAAGTTTGGAGCAGAGTCCTCAACGGGCGTTGCCACAGCTGTCTACACAGTCACTAACAACACACCGGTTGATCTCGAAGCAGCAGACTACAATATTAGCTACGGATACCCCGCCGAAACGACACAAGGCGGTGAACTCGTAGAGATCGACTCTTTTGCAATCGTGCCGGGAGTTGATGTACCCGCCGGCCAATCAGCTGAGATAACCCTCAAAGGCAACGATGCAATTGGCAAAATCTCCACTGCACAGATTGTATTCAGCCTCTCAAAAGAAGACTTCATCAAGAAAGCCACCAAATAATCCACGCCCAACCTGCCAAAAACCAATTCAAGACCCACGGTGGCTGCGCATCCACGCAGTCATCGTGGTTTTTAATGATTATAAAAAATAATCGGGCAATGTTTTTAGAAGTATTTTATGATTACCGGCAACTATGGATGAGTAGCATACAAATCGCCGCAAGTTTTAACTGTTATTAACGTTTATACACTGTTTTGTTAATAAATGTTATTTTTTATCATATTGCTTACTTTTACCAAAAAAATCACTAACTTTGCAAAAAAGTATTAAAGATATTTTTTTTGCAATTACAATTATTGTCTAAGTATCCTAAATTTCCACCCTAAACGTTATATAATGTTCAAAAAAATCATTCTATTGATTATCATTTCGCTCGCTTTTGTTAGATGTAGCAACGACACCGAGATTCTAATCAATGAACTAACATCGAAGATTGAAACAGTCAGCCACAAACAGACGCCCCTTGAAGCTATCGATAGAGCGCGGACAGCACTTAACCTCAACGATAATGACCAAACCAGATTATCAAATAAAATCAAATCCATCGAATACATCAGTTCGGACCAAAAGACAAGAGGTGAAAATACAGACACGTTACTTTATCTTGTCAACTACGAGGACAACGATGGCTTCATGCTTTTGCCAACAGATAATCGGCTTATACCGGTATTCGCATACTCTGACAATTCTAATCTCACAACGAATGACATAGAAAACAATGAAGTTCTGCAAGATTACATGGAAGGTGTAAAAAATGAAGTATCTACGATAATACAACTGCCCGATAGTTTATTATCCGATATAGATTTAACTTTTTCGCACCTAACCAGAGTAAAACGCATCTATCCAAAAATAACAGAATATCAAAGTAAAATAAATCAAGCAGATCAATATAATGCATATTGCCCCGTTATTGATGGCAAGCGAACCCCTGCCGGTTGCGGACCAGTTGCATTGGAAATTTTGCTCAGTTTTTTCCAATATCCTACTGTGGTTGAAGGGATTGAACTTCCTTGGTCACTTATGAATATTGGCCAAGCAGATTTAAAAATTGCAAAATTATTACAGATATTGGGTTCAAAAGACTACATGAAGGTGAAATATACAACCGACGGCACCAGTAATTACACATATATAGTACCGCCAACATTAAAAAAATTAGGTTTCGAAAATGCTAAGTATATTGATTTCGATGAAGATAACGCTGAAACTTATCTTGCAAAACATCCTCTCTACATTAATATTTTTAATCCCGACTTAGGTGGGCATGCATTTGTCATCGATGGGATGGATAAATATCATAATACACTAACACCATACTACAATCTTCAAAACGTATATTATTATCACTTTGTATGGGGGTTAAGTGGTAATGGAAATGGATATTTCTGCATATCAAACCGGCATGTCAGCACACTGAAACCGGTATATTATTGGAACTTTGATAAGCAAAACAATTCTGAGATCAATGCTCAGAATGTTGAAAAAATGATTGTAGGATTAGAATTATAACCCATATAAAGCATATTGTTACAATGAAACATTTAGCATACCTTTCTGTTGCACTTCTTATAGTTGTGCTTGCAGCTTGCTCAACGTCAGAAAATGAGCCTAATATACCTACGCAAGAAGAAACTCAATCAACGGAAACTGACCCCTCTGACGGTCCTAACAACGATAATGAGATTGACGATAATGAAATTAACAATCCGACAACAGGTGAAACTCCAGAAGCACTTTTCCTCACTCAGGAAGAATTCAAGGAGTTGGTAATGGGTAGGTATTGGTATCTTAAAGAAAGCAGTTTCCATTACGCTGACGGCAATCTTTTCACTGATAAAATTATGATTACCGGCAACTATGGATTGCTGGCATTATATATAGCACCTGAGGGCAATCTTAACGAATATCAAGCTTTCACATATAAGTGCTTCAATAGCAACACATATGAATATGACGATGAGACCGGCATCCTTTCCTCTCCTACATCTGTATACGGATATTATAAGATACATAAAGTAGAAGACGGTAATCTGTACATTTCATATAAATATGACAAAACTATCCCCGATGAAGCATCAGGAGACTTCATGGCCGGCTCATATACATATTCTACTTTTGCTCCCGCGACAAACGAACAGATTCAGAAATTGTTGCATCAAGACTAAAGTTGAATGGCGCAATTTATGATGATATAATGCATAATACAAAGTCAACACATAAGTGGTTTGAAAGTCTACGGCTACTATTTCGTTACACTTATTTCTCCTCATAAGCTTCTAAACTATATTATCATACTCGTATTATCATACTCGTCCCCCTTTAGCGAAAAAATGCTAAAAAATGATTTTTTTCGCTAAAGGAGTTGCATAATTCATTGAGAATTAGTAATTTTGCATCGCTTTTGAGGGTGTAATACGCCCTGCAAATACTGTTAACTATCTCATATTGAGAGAGTTGACCGTGTTTGCAAGTGTGTATAAAAGGCCCGAACAAGCCGGTTTATCCCTCCCTCAGAGCGAAAAGACGATTGGATTTTTTCGTTAAAAAAGACAAAAAAGTTGAAACTTGAAAGTCATTGAAGCGGAAATGAAGGTCATCACAAGAAGATAAAACATTTAAGTTCTAATATAAATCAAAACAGACAAAGAATGCCTACGATTCAACAATTAGTAAGAAAAGGACGTGTTGCTTTGGAAGACAAGAGCAAGAGCCCTGCTCTCGACTCATGCCCCCAGCGTCGTGGTGTCTGCGTACGTGTGTACACTACCACACCCAAGAAGCCTAACTCCGCTATGCGTAAGGTGGCCCGTGTGCGCCTGACTAATGGCAAGGAGGTCAACTCCTACATCCCCGGTGAGGGTCACAACCTCCAGGAGCACAGCATCGTTATGGTGCGCGGCGGTCGTGTTAAGGACCTCCCCGGTGTGCGTTACCACATCGTGCGCGGTACTCTGGATACTGCCGGTGTAAACGGCCGCACCCAGCGTCGCTCAAAATATGGTGCAAAGCGTCCCAAAGCATCAAAGAAGTAAATCATCGCGGCATAGGACTCCGCAAGTAAACACAAAATTTTCTAATTAGTTTTTGATTTATTGGACCACAGGTTGAGTAAACGACTCCATAATGGGGAGCTCCGTTGAAGATGCCAGACAGCAGCCAAAAACAAAAACAACAAATTTTCCCACTACAATGAGAAAAGCAAAGCCTAAAAAAAGAGTGATACTGCCCGACCCCGTGTTCGGCGATGTGCGTGTCACCAAATTTGTCAACCACCTCATGTATGACGGTAAGAAGAACACCGCTTTCACTATCTTCTACACCGCTCTGGAGACTGTAAAGGCCAAACTCCCCAACGAGGAGAAGTCAGCCCTCGAAATCTGGAAGAAGGCTCTGGAGAATGTCACTCCCACTGTAGAGGTGAAGTCTCGCCGTATCGGTGGTGCCACCTTCCAGGTGCCCACAGAGATCCGCGCTGACCGCAAGGAATCTATCTCAATGAAAAACCTCATCATCTTCGCCCGCAAGCGTGGCGGTAAAACTATGGCCGACAAGCTCGCCGCTGAGATCGTTGACGCTTACAACGACCAGGGTGGTGCCTTCAAGCGTAAAGAGGATATGCACCGCATGGCTGAGGCCAACCGTGCCTTTGCTCACTTCCGTTTCTAATCACCGGCTGAAGCTCACAGTTTTCATTAGTTAGACAATTAAACAAAGCAATGGCTAAAAACGACGATCTGAATTTAACCAGAAATATCGGCATCATGGCTCACATCGATGCCGGCAAGACCACTACCTCTGAGCGTATCCTCTTCTATACCGGTCTGACTCACAAGATTGGTGAGGTGCACGATGGTGCCGCCACCATGGACTGGATGGAGCAGGAGCAAGAACGTGGTATCACTATCACTTCTGCCGCTACCACCACATTCTGGAACTATAACGGCAACAAGTACAAAATCAACCTTATTGACACCCCGGGACACGTGGACTTCACCGTTGAGGTAGAGCGTTCACTGCGTGTGCTCGACGGTGCTGTGGCTGCTTTCTGCGCCGTAGGTGGTGTAGAGCCCCAGTCAGAGACCGTATGGCGTCAGGCTGAGAAATACAATGTGCCCCGTATCGGCTACGTCAACAAGATGGACCGCTCAGGCGCCAACTTCTTCGAGGTTGTTCGTCAGGTGAAAGATGTGCTCGGTGCCACTCCGCTGCCCATCCAAATTCCTATAGGTGCCGAAGAAACTTTCAAAGGTGTTGTTGACCTCGTGATTATGAAGGCTATCTTCTGGCACGATGAGACTATGGGTGCTGAATATTCCGTAGAGGACATTCCAGCAAACCTTCAGGCCGAGGCCGATGAATGGCGCGACAAAATGCTTGAGACTCTCGCTGAGTTTGACGAGGCTCTCATGGAGAAATATTTTGATGACCCCTCCACCATCACCGAAAATGAGATCAAGGCCGCTATCCGCAAGGCCACTCTGGCCATGCAGATCAACCCCATGATTTGCGGTTCTTCATTTAAGAATAAGGGTGTACAGACACTGCTCGACGCCGTCTGCGCTTACCTGCCCTCACCTGAGGACACCGGCGCTATCGAGGGCACACTCCCCGGCGACCCCGACAGCATCGAGACCCGCAAGCCCCTGCCCGAGGAGCCCATGTGTGCTCTCGCGTTCAAGATTGCCACCGACCCCTATGTAGGCCGTCTGTGCTTCTTCCGTGTATACTCAGGTGAGATTGAGGCCGGCTCTTATTGCTTCAACTCACGCTCAGGCAAGAAGGAGCGTATCTCACGTCTGTTCCAGATGCACTCCAACAAGCAGAACCCCAAAGAGAAGATTGGCTGCGGTGATATCGGCGCCGGCGTAGGCTTCAAGGATATCCGCACCGGTGACACCCTCTGCGCTGAGGACCACCCCATCGTACTCGAGGCTATGGAGTTCCCCGATCCCGTAATCGGTATCGCAGTAGAGCCCAAGACTCAGAAGGACCTCGACAAGCTCGGTGTTGGCCTACAGAAGCTCGCTGAAGAGGACCCCACATTCCGCGTTGAGACTAACGAGGAGACCGGCCAGACAGTAATCTCCGGTATGGGTGAGCTCCACCTGGATATCATCATCGACCGTCTGAAACGTGAGTTCAAAGTAGAATGTAACCAGGGCCGTCCGCAGGTGACCTACAAAGAGGCTATTACACAGCCCGTCGAGCTTCGTGAGGTATTCAAGAAGCAGACCGGTGGTCGCGGTAAGTTTGCCGACATTATCGTACGCGTAGAGCCCGCCGACGAGGATTTCGAAGGCTCACTCCAGTTTATCGACGAAGTTAAGGGTGGTAACGTGCCTAAGGAATACATCCCCTCAGTACAGAAGGGCTTCACCACTGCAATGAAGAACGGTGTATTGGCCGGCTATCCCGTAGAGCGTCTGAAAGTCACACTGCTCGACGGTTCATTCCACCCCGTTGACTCAGACCAGCTCTCATTCGAACTTTGCGCCATCCAGGCCTTCAAGAAGGCATCAGAGAAGGCCGGCCCCGTCCTCATGGAGCCTATCATGAAGATTGAGGTTGTAACTCCCGAGGAGAGCATGGGTGACGTAATCGGCGACTTGAACAAGCGTCGTGGCCAGATCGAGGGTATGGAGACAAGCCGCTCCGGCGCACGTATCGTCAAGGCTACAGCACCTCTGGCCGAGATGTTCGGCTACGTTACAGCCCTGCGTACCATCACCTCAGGCCGTGCCACCAGCACAATGTCTTTCTCACACTATTCAGAGGTCAGCAACTCTATCGCCAAGAACGTCCTCACCGAGGTTCAGGGCCGCGTAGATCTGCTCAAATAATTCTAAAAAAACAAAACACTATATGAGCCAGAAAATCAGAATCAAACTCAAATCTTACGATCACAATCTCGTAGACAAGAGCGCCGAGAAGATCGTCAAGACTGTGAAGGCTACAGACGCAGTAGTAAGCGGACCCATACCTCTGCCCACTTACAAGCGCATCTTCACCGTCAACCGCTCCACATTCGTCAACAAGAAGAGCCGCGAGCAGTTCCAACTCTCATCTTATCAGCGTCTCATTGACATCTACAGTTCTACAGCTAAGACAGTAGACGCGCTCATGAAGCTCGAGCTCCCCTCAGGTGTAGACGTAAGCATCAAGGTTTGATAACAAAATAAGCAACACAATCCCGTGGCGGCGGGGCTACTTGTCAGGCAGACATGCCCCCGCCCCACACCAACAAACAATAGTAATTTTAATAAAGAAATGCCAGGATTATTAGGAAAGAAAATCGGAATGACATCCGTGTTCAGTGCCGACGGCAAGAACGTGCCGTGCACTGTTATCGAAGTAGGTCCTTGCGTGGTGACTCAACTCAAGACCGTTGAGAAAGATGGCTACGAGGCAGTGCAGCTCGGCTTCCAGGAGAAGAAAGAGAAGCACACCAACAACCCCGAAGCCGGACACTTCAAGAAGGCCGGAGTAGCCCCGCAGCGCCACTTGGCTGAGTTCAAGTTTGCTACCGCACCCGCACTGGGCGAGACCCTCACAGTCGAGCTCTTTGAGGAAGGCGGATTTGTCGATGTTGTCGGCACAAGCAAAGGTAAAGGCTACCAGGGTGTAGTAAAGCGTCACGGCTTCGGCGGTGTGGGTCAGAGCACTCACGGCCAGCACAACCGTCTGCGTGCACCCGGTTCAATCGGTGCCTGTTCTTATCCCGCCAAGGTATTCAAAGGAATGCGCATGGCAGGCCAGATGGGCAACGAGCGTGTTACTGTGCAAAACCTGCAGGTCATCAAGATCATGCCCGAGCACAATCTGTTAATGGTTAAGGGCTCAATCCCCGGAGCCAAAGGTTCAATCGTTTTAGTTGAGAAGTAATGGAAGTAGCAGTATATAACATCAAAGGTGAAGACACCGGACGCAAAGTAGTGCTCAACGACGCCGTGTTTGCAGTAGAGGCTTCTTCAGAGGCCAACCCCGCACACGTAGTATATCTCGATGTAAAACAATATTTGGCCAACCAGCGCCAGGGTACCCACAAGAGCAAAGAACGCAGCGAGGTTAGCGGTTCAACCCGCAAGCTCGGTCGTCAAAAAGGTGGTGGTGGTGCACGTCGTGGTGACATCAACTCTCCGGTGCTCATCGGTGGTGGCCGCGTATTCGGCCCCAAGCCCCGCGACTATCGCTTCAAGCTCAACAAGAAGGTGAAGCAACTCGCTCGCCGTTTGGCCCTGACAAGCAAGGCTCAGGAAGGCGCAATCAAGGTAGTGGAGAACATCGCATGGGATGCACCCAAGACAAAGAACTTCGTTGCACTGACCAAAGCACTCAACCTTGACGGCAAGAACGTACTTCTCGTGCTCAACGAGGCAAACGAGAACATCGTTCGCTCCGTCCGCAACGTGCCCGGCTCATACACTATGCTGGCCTCAAACCTGAACGCATACACCGTGCTCAACAACCAGGCCATCGTACTGACTGAAGCCTCAGTAGAGACAGTCAACGCACTCTAATTTTAACCACAGAAAGGAGAAAACACTATTATGGACATCCAGATTAAACCCATAGTAACCGAAAAGGCTACAGCAGTAAGCGAGAAGAACAATTGCTTCACATTCGCAGTGTCTCCTGATGCCAACAAATACCAGATCAAGAGCTTGATCGAGCAGATGTATGGTGTCAAGGTGGTTAAAGTGAACACTGCACTTTATGCCGGCAAGCGCAAACAGCGCTGGACCAAGGGCGGCCTTATCAAGGGCTCCACAGCAGCATTCAAGAAGGCTTACGTAACAGTAGCCGAAGGACAGACAATCGACTATTACAGCAACTTATAACAGAAATGGCAGTAAGAAAATTCAAGCCCACGACACCCGGGCAGCGACACAAAATTATTGGTGTATTCAAAGGAACAATCACTGCTACCACACCAGAGAAATCTCTTACCGTCGGTAAACGTTCCACCGGCGGACGCAACGCTGCCGGCCACCTCACCAACCGCTATCGCGGTGGTGGCCACAAGCGCAAACTCCGCTTCATCGACTTCAAGAGAGTAAAAGACGGTGTCCCCGCTGTAGTAAAGAGCATCGAGTATGACCCCAACCGTTCAGCTCGTATCGCCCTGCTCTACTACACAGACGGTGAAAAAGCCTATATGATTGCACCCAACGGCCTGGAAGTAGGCCAGAAGGTAGTATCAGGCCCCGACGCAGCCCCCGAGGTAGGCAACGCCCTGCCCCTGGCCAAGATACCCGTCGGTACACTTATCCATTGTATTGAGCTGAAACCCGGACAGGGTGCCTGCATGGCACGCTCCGCCGGTACGTTCGCACAGCTCACTTCCCGTGAAGGTGACTACGCTATCATCAAATTACCCTCCGGAGAAACCCGTAAAGTCCTGCTCACATGCAAAGCAACCATTGGTGTAGTCGGCAACTCCGACCACGCACTGGAGCAGAGTGGTAAGGCAGGTCGCAGCCGCTGGTTAGGACGTCGTCCTCACAACCGTGGTGTAGTAATGAACCCTGTGGACCACCCGATGGGTGGTGGTGAAGGCCGTCAGAGTGGGGGTCATCCCCGCAGCCGCACAGGCCTCTACGCTAAGGGTCTGAAGACACGTGCTCCGAAGAAGAACTCTTC
>JAMPDX010000001.1:94253-102907 GCA_023665425.1 Muribaculaceae bacterium | reverse complement strand
TGTAAGAATGTTAAATCACGGCGTCTTTTTGGCTACTTTGACTCGTCTTTCCGGTTATAATGCTCGCATTGCTCCCTGCAAGACAAGCCAAATTAGCTCAAAAATACCCCGCCCTTACATTCGCATTTTTTATTAAACAAGCTCTTAATCTTTTGCAGATGCCTCTTTGGCTGCTTTGGCCTTGGCTTTGCGCATCTTTTTGCGGTTGCGTTTCACGCCACGGCCGGCAAATGAGCAGTACAGTACAGGCACAAACAAGAGGGTGAGGATAGTGGAGAATGTCAGACCACCGATTACGGCTACACCCATAGGTCGCCACATCTCGGAGCCCTGTCCGCTACCCACTGCCATAGGCACCATACCCAGAATGGTGGTGAGGGTGGTCATAACCACGGGGCGCAGACGCGACTTACCTCCAAGCACCACTGCTTGGCGGATACCCATGCCTCGCTCGCGGTTTAGGGTGATATAGTCAATCAACACAATACCATTCTTCACTACGATACCGATAAGCATAATGGCACCAATCATACTCATCACATTGAGTGTCTCGCCGGTGAGATACAGGATGAAGAACACACCCGAGAATGCGAAGAGCAGTGACGTCATGATAATGCCCGGATAAGTAAGGCTCTCAAACTGAGCCGCCATCACGATATACACCAGAATGATGATGAGCACACCGAGCATCAGCAAGTCGCCGAAGGAGTCCTGCTGGTCTTCGTATGAACCGGATAACTCAATTGTAATACCGGCCGGCAAGCCCATTTTGTCAATCTCTATCTGTGCATCGGCCACTACCTGGCTCATAGGCACACCATCCACCACCGCTGAGACGGTGACCTGACGCTCACGGTCTTTACGCTCGATGGTAGGGGGAGTGAAACGCTCCACTACGGTGCCTATATCCTTGATACGCACCTGGCCACCCGTGGGTGTGGTGACCATAATATTCTCAATATCCCGGAGGTCTGTGCGGCTTTCGGGCTCATACATCACCTTGATGTCATACTCCTCACCATCCTCGCGGAACTGGCTTGAGATGGCACCGTTAATGCGGTTACGTAGTGCGTATGCAACTGTCTGCATATTCAGCCCATGTTGCGAGAGCTTCTCGCGGTCGAAGTCTACATGATACTCCGGCTGATAGTCGCCACGTGATATGGTCACGTCAGCAGTGCCATGAATACCCTCCAATATCTGTTTGAGAGTGCGGGCTATAGAGTCAGTCTCATTGAAGTCGTAGCCATATATCTCAAAGTCCACAGTGTTTTGTCCACCCATGCTCATGCCTCGGCCACCACCTACATTAACCTGAGCCTTTTTGAACTCGGGGAACTGCTTGAGGTCCTCACGCATACCATCAGCTATCTCGGTGATGCTGCGGTCACGGTCGCCCGGGTCTGTCAGAGCCACATTCATGCTCACGATGTGAGAGCCGTTGTCTGACAATGATGCAAAGGTATTGTCGGAGCTTGCCGGTCCGGCAGTATAGCTCGATACCTTAATCTCCGGATATTTGGAGCGCCACAGAGAGTCAAGACGATGTACGGCATCCTGTGTGATTTCTACTCGGGTGCCAATGGGAGTCTCAAGGTCAACACCGATACGGGCATTGTCCTGTGTGGGGAAGAATTCTGTACCCACATGCTTCATCAGGAAGATGGAGCCCACAAAGGTGGCAAGACAGATAAGCACTGTGATGGTGCGGTGGCGCACAACAAGTCTCAGAAGACGTGCATACCCATTGTCAAAGGCATCCAGACCCTTCTCTATTGGGGTGAAGAAGATACGATATAGCCATGAGTGATGATTGTTAAGACGCAACCACTGGCTGCAGAGCATCGGAGTGAGAGACAATGCACAAGTAGTGGATATAACCATCATTATGCAGATCATCCAGCCCAATTGGCGGAACAGAACGCCGGTCATACCGGTGACGAGAGTAAGCGGGAAGAACACCGCTATAAGGGTCAGTGTAGAGGCGATTACGGAAATTGCCACCTCGTTGGTGCCATGCACGGCCGCCTGTTTCGGGTCAGACCCTCGCTCAATGTGGGTCGTGACATTCTCCAAGACTACGATGGCATCATCCACCACCATACCAATAGATATTGACAAGGCCGACAGTGACACGATATTAAGTGTGTTGCCCGTAGCTGCCAGATAGATGAAGGAGGCTATCAAGGATACCGGTATCGTGATGACGATAATCATCGTAGCTCTCCAGCGCCCCAGGAAGAGGAACACCACTATCATTACGAAGAGCAAGGCGTAAAGCACTGTCTCTTCAAGAGATGCGATGGTGTTACGGATATTGTCAGAGGTATCGACGATGACACCAATCTTTACGTCAGAGGGAAGATTTTTTTGAAGCCTGGGCAGCATCTTCATCACCTCTTCCGAAATCTTCACGGAGTTGGCGCCACTCTGCTTCTGGATGATAATCATGGCACCCTGCTCGCCGCTAACGTAGGTGCGCTGGGTGCGCTCCTCGAGCGAGTCATCTATACGAGCTACATCCTTCAGGTAGATGGTGCGACCCTCCACAGTGGCTACAGGTATGTCGGCCATCTGCTGTGAGTCATCAAACTCACCTTGCACACGCAGTGAATATGTGTTGGAGCCCACATCAAAGGCACCACCCGGCGTGTTGCGGTTCTCGGCTGATATCAAAGTGGAGATTTGCTCTACACTTAAGTTATATGCCTCCAACTTCTGAGGGTCGCAATACACGTGTATTTCGCGCTTGGGAGCACCGGAGATAGACACTGAACCCACACCGTCTACACGCGCAAGAGGATTGACCACAGCATCGTCAAGTATCTTGTACAGACCGGCCATACTCTCCTTGGCTTCCACAGAGAGCAGACAGATAGGTATCATGTCTGTAGAGAACTTGAAGATGATGGGGTTCTGAGAGTCGTCAGGCAGCGACGATTCTACCATATCCAGTTTGTCTCGCACATCGTTGGTGAGCACATCTATGTCATAGCCATACTCAAACTCAAGAGTGATAACAGATGTGTTCTCGCGGCTTTGAGATGTGATATGCTTGAGGTGCTCAACGGAGTTGAGGGTATTCTCAAGAGGTTTGGTGAGGTTCTGCTCTATATCCTCGGCACTTGCTCCCGGATACATGGTGATGACCATCAAGGTATTGGTGTCAATATCCGGATAAAGGTCAATAGGGAGTTTTGCCAGGGAGAACAGACCCATTATTATGACGGCCACGAAGCATAGAGTGGTCATTACCGGGCGTTTTACCGCCGCTCCATATAAACTCATTGTTAGCTTGTTTAATAAAAAATGTGAATGTCAGGTCGGTCTTTGGCCTTTCGGGTGGACACGGCCCTGCAGGGCGATTACTTTTGTACGTTGACCTTCTTGCCGGCTGTGAGTCCGTTCTGGCCTGTTATTACTACCTGAGTGCCGGGCTCGATGCCACTCAACACCTCATAGGAGGCGCCGATACGCTGCCCAAGCTCCACCTTGACAAAGTCTACTGTGCCACTCTCCGGATTATACGTATAGATGTACTTGTCGCCGGAGCCTTGCTGCTTCACCACTGCCAGATCGGGAACTACCACATGGTTGGCCTCACCAAGAGTGAGGGTCACGCGTCCGAACATACCGGGAAGTATGCGACCGTCGGCATTGGGCATGGTTATTTCCACACCAAAGGTGCGCGTGGTCGGGTCTACGGTTGGCATTATCTTGGTGATGGTTCCGGAGAACTCCTCATCGCCGTAAGTGTCAAAAGTCATCTTGGCTGTCATGCCGGTATGGATGCGTGAATATTCTGTCTCAGAAACATTTATGATAGTCTTGATGGGTCGCACCTGAGCCACTGTGAGTATGGGGAGAGAGCCAGTCATGTCGCCCGGGTCATAATTGCGGGCTGTCACTACACCGCTCACCGGTGAGGTGAGTATGCGGTTCTCGCTCGCATTAGCCAATGCGCGCTTGGCACTCGCTACATTATTCTTAGCTGTCTCAAGTTGAAGTGACACCTGGTCGAGCTGCTGTTTTGTGCCGCCACCTATCTCAAGCAATTGCTTGGCGCGGTTGTACTCCACCTGCAGATTGCGTAGCTGAGCCTCGGCATTACTTACCTGCAGCTCATAGCTGGTGGTATTGACATCATCAAGGATTACTACCTGCTGACCGGCCGCAACATTCTGCCCCTCGTCTACGAGTATACTTTTGATGCGCAGCGGCATGGATGATGAAATATTATTGATCTTTTCGGCCTCTGTTGTGGCTGTATAGGTGAAGATTTGCTCAACATTCTCTGTGGTGACCGATTGCACTTTTACGTTGGGTACCTCCTCCTTGGTCTGCTCTTTTGTTTGCTCCTTGCCATCCTTAGAACAAGCTCCAAACAGGGCTGCCGCGGCTAATACTATGCTTAAGCTTCTGAGTCTCATTGTGTTTTGTATGGGTGTTGATTTCTGCAAGCAACTACTGACACTATCTTATTATGTCAATCGCTTGCTATGACGTAAATTATCTATATATAGTGTTGGGGATATTTCGGCCTAACAAAGCATCCAACTCTGAGTTAGACACCAAATAGTTGTATATGGCTTGCAGATAAACTAATCTGGCCGAGGTCTCTGCCAGCTCGCTGTCGCGGAGCTCGAGATATGTGCCTGCTCCTATTTCAAAGCTCTTCTGCATAATCTCGTGAGCCTTTTGGGCCTGACGTACACTCTCGGCTGAGGTGGCTATCTGCTTCACCTCCTTGTCGATATTATCGATGGCAAGGTCTACCTGCATACGCAGATTGTCTTCCAAATTTTCACGCTGAAGGGCTGTCTCGGCAAGCTGTACCTGTGCCTGCTTTAACCCGTAATAACGACTGCCGCCGGAAAAAATGGGCACCGAAATAGCAAACCCGACAGTGGAGTAGGGGTTCAAGTCAATATTCTTGAACATATTGCCATTGCTCAGCGAAGACCATGCCAAGTTGAAGGTGGCGGCCAGAGTAGGTATAAAGGCGCGCTTTTTCATCTCAACAGTCTGTTCGAGCAACTGTGTGTTCAGAGCCAAAGACCGAAGCGAGGTGTTGTCCATGAGAGAAGGTGCCTTATCTGCATACGGCACCTCATACATGTCCCGCTGATAAGCGTCAAGTGTCTCAGTAGGAGCGATATGCACGTTGAAGTCCATACCCATAAGCACCTTGAGCTGCAACTCACACTGCTTTATGGCTATGTTGGCGGCAAGCAACTCCGGCTCCAAATTCTTAACCTGTACTGATGAACGAAGCACATCATACTCGCTGGCTACACCTGCTTGAAATTTCTTCTCATACAGGTCAGCATTAAACTTGGCATTGTCATAATTTTGCTCCAGAACCTTCTTGCTGGCATATGCCAAAAGCAGACCGTAATATGCTTGGTCTACAGCCTTTACCATGTCAATGCGTGAACTGCGAGCCGACTCCTCAGTAAGCAGAATTTGAGTGTCGCTAAGGTCCATCGCCTTCCACAATGTCGGCGCTATCACCGGCAAAGCCACAGAGAAGCCCATGTTCCAAGAGTTGTCAGACCCCATCTTGATAGACTGGCTCTGACCTCCCATATTCATCTTGATAGTCTGGAGCTCAATGCTGCGCGAATAATTAAGCGAGAAGTCGAGAGTAGGGAAGAGGGCAGCACGGGTCTCCTTCTTGGAGTAGTCCATACGCTCAATCTCCATATCGGCAATGCGGATAGTGGGATTCTGATCCAGAGCAATACGTACACACTCATCTCGAGACATAAGCACAGCTCCGGCGGCAATTTCATCAGCTGTCTCCGCAACAGTCTGTGGAGCAGCAACAAGTGTGGCAGGTTTATTGGCGGATGCAGCCGGACTCTCCCCATCGGGCACAGGAATACTGTCGGGCAAAGTCACCGGCACTCCCTGCGCACAGAGCATCGAGGTTGTCAGCGCCGCCGTAGCCATAATAGAAACAATATTAGGTCTTTTCATCGTAAGTGTTTATTAACTGAGCTATAGGCCGTTATCGGAGAGGTAGACTAAATTTACAGCTCAAAAACAGGTCTTTACCTGCTTAAAAATTGATATGAAGGAATAATTAAAAAGTCCTCCACAAAAATCGATACACAAAAACTTTGCAAAGATACAAAATATAGTAATAACCACAAGTTCAAAATCTCCTTAATTATCCATATTTCGCAAATTGACCAAAAATAGTGTGTTTTAAAACAATCATTCAGACTTCTATAACCCGCCACGCAAAAAATCTTGGCTATGAATTTGCTCATATTTATAAAATGTATTAAATTTGTGCTCGCAAAAGCAGGCCAAGGACCCGTCTTCGGTAAGTATACCCCATGTAGACCTCCCCCTGTGCCTCCCCCATTCTCCCTCATCAGGCCGCTATAGCTCAGTTGGTTAGAGCATTTCATTCGTAACGAAAAGGTCGTGGGTTCGAGTCCCACTCGCGGCTCCAAGTAATAAAGTAAATAAAAGGCTGACATACAAGCATTTACAATGTTTGTATGTTGGCCTTTTTGTGTTTTTGTTATCATCGGTGGAGGCGCAAAGCAGGCCAAATTTCCCACTTTTGGGGCTGTACGATTTGCATTTTATATATCATAAATTGGCCTATTGACTATGCCGACACTATCATTGAACGTCACTAAAGCCCGTCAGAATAAAGACGGCTCTTACCCTATAAGAATTTCCATTGCATCGCAAGGGAGGACTGTATTCATCACTACTCGCTTTAAGGTGGACAACTTAAAGCAGTGGAACGGTAGCCGAGTGGTGCGTCATCCGCAAGCGGAGGCGATGAACCGAAAGCTCAATCTAATGCTTGAGGAGTACCGTTCGCAGATTGACGAGAACCCCTATCTGGAGTCGCTCCCGGCGCAGGCGCTCAAAGACAAGCTCGTCAGAGGCAGGTGCGGTGTCAGCACCGCCCAGGAGTTTGGGCAGGAGTATGTGAAGCAGTTGCGAAAAGAAAAACGAACGTCCTACGCCAAGAACATGGAATACACGCTGAAGTATCTGACCGAGTGCTTCGGCCAAGACCTGCCGTTGTCGAGTATCGGTGTTGTTGAAATCAAGCGTTGGGAGAAGTTTCTGTTTGGCAGAGGAGACTCGACAACGACCGTCAACATACGAATGAGCCATCTGAAGGCATTGCTCAACGCTGCCGTCATCGAGGGAAAGGTGGAGTACAAGATTTTCCCATTCCGACAATATCGTATGCCAGCCAAGGAGGTGCGCGACATCTGCATCAGCCGTGAAGAGTTGGCGAAGCTATGCGAAGCCGAGTTTGACGGAGTGTCGCAGAAGCGGCTGACAGTGGCTCGTGATTTGTTCCTGTTGTCGTTCTACTGCGCAGGCATCAATCTGACCGACTTGGTGGATGCAGAGCTGGCAGGAGAGTATTTGACGTTTGTGCGAAAGAAGACATCCGACCGAAAGACCGGCGAAAGGCGAGTATCAATCACCATACAGCCCGAGGCTCGGGAAATCATCGACCGCTACATCACCGAGGATGGGCGGATGGATTTTGGCTACCACTACACCGACTATGAGCAGTTCCGCTCGTTTGTCACCAAGAGCCTCAACCGCATTGGCGAGATGCTTGGCTTTGAGAAACGGCTGATGTTCTATTCTGCGAGAAAGACGTTTTGCCAATTCGGTTACGAGATTGGAGTGCCGCTCTATGTGCTTGAATACGCAATCGGTCAGACAATCAAGGAAGCCAACAACCGCCCGATATTTAACTACATCCGCATCATGCGAGGGCAGGCGGACACTTCAATCCGGGCGATTATTGACTTCGCCAAAGGTATTAATCCGTGAAATCGAACAGGACGAATTTTCCCGCGCATTTGGCAAGGAACAGAAGTTCATCAGCGTTGATGTTTGCTCCGACCTTGATGGAGAGTATTGTTTCCCTGTTTCGGGCAATTTCGGCAAAGGTCAATATTTCGGAAAAACGGAATGCGTCTGAGTTGATTATGACAGAAACCCTGTTTCGGAGTAAATCTGCAACTTCGTTGTAAGAAAATTTCATCGCGATTAGAGTTTGTAATCCGTAAATTCGATATGACCCGGTGCAACGCTGCCGAGATAAGCGATGTTTGAGGGCTTGAAAGCTCCGCAGTTGTAAAGTTTGAGAACAAAGCCGTGCTCCGCGGCAGCTTTGCCCATACGAGCGATTTCGGCATTGCTGAAAAGTGATGCATCAACCGGGAGGATTGCACCCTGCTCAATCGCGTAGATGAATTCTTGTTTTGTCATGACATGAAAATTTTGCGGCAAAGATAATCCGAGCCACCCATTCCCCAACTTTATCTTTTGAGTCGAGCCGCCGGCCCGGCTCTTTTTTCTTTTTCTTTTTTCGCGCAACTTTTTTCTTTTTCTCAAACTGCCGTCTAAGGCAAAACGCGAAGCTCAAAAATCTTCAAAAAATTTTTTCTCTCGCGTGTGCGCACGCGCGTATCGACTCGAAATATATAACTCGTTAGAGTTATATTTTATTTATATATACGTTAGTATATATATTTCTATCAAAGAAAGGTTTCGGAAGAAATGCCCTTTTCTTCGGAAGTTTGGGTAAGTTATTGCAATAACTTCGGAAGAAATGGCAATAACTTCGGAAGAAATGGCAATAACTTCGG
>JAMPDX010000001.1:0-94153 GCA_023665425.1 Muribaculaceae bacterium | reverse complement strand
GCTGAGGCACATCTGCGACCCTGACGTTCACATTTTTTATTAAACAAGCTCTAAGTGTCTACTCAATTTAAATTAAACTTTATGTGGCTATGCTCATTTATATTTAAAGTCCTTTGTCCCGGCGCCTTTTTGGCATCTTTTGCCAAGTTTCATAAGTCGTTATGCCCGCATAACTCCTTCTTCAACTTGCAAAATCTGCGCAAAAATTCGCGCGGCATAAAGTTTAATTTAAATTGAGCAGCCACTTATACAGACAAAGGGTGCGTATGAATATTATAAGGGGAGGCATACTCAAGCATGCCTCCCCGGTAAAAGTGATGAAGGTTCTATTTTATTCGTCATCTGTCTCGGTGTATTCCTTGAGCAAGCGCTCCTGAACATCACCGGGTACGAGCTCATAGTCAGCAAACTCCATTGTGAATGAGCTTCGACCACCTGTGATGGAGCTCAAAGAGGTGCTATAAGTGCTCATTTCTTTCAAGGGCACTTTGGCTTTGAGCTTCTCGATGCCGTTGTCGCTCTCCATACCCATGATGATGGCGCGACGTCCTTGCAGGTCGCTCATCACATCGCCCATAGTGTCTGCGGGGGTGAGTACCTCAACATCGTAAACAGGCTCGAGGATCTTGGGGTTGGCATTGCGGAAAGCTTCTGAGAAGGCGTGACGTCCGGCCAGACGGAATGATATTTCGTTGGAGTCGACGGGATGCATCTTGCCGTCGTAGATCATCACACGTACATCGCGGGCGTATGAGCCGGTGAGTGGTCCTTGCTCCATGCGATCCATGAGACCTTTGACGATGGCGGGGATAAAGCGAGCGTCAATAGCACCACCTACGATGCAGTTGTAGACCACGAGCTTACCACCCCACTCCAGAGGTATCTCTTGTTTGTCACGAACATTGAGCTTGAACTCTTGATTGCCGAAACGATAAGTATCCGGCTCGGGCATACCCTCGGTGTAGGGCTCGATGATGAGGTGTACCTCACCAAACTGGCCGGAACCACCGGATTGCTTCTTATGGCGATAGTCGGCACGCGCTGCCTTGGTGATAGTCTCACGATAAGGTATGCGAGGCTCTTCAAAGATAATTGGGAGCTTCTCGTTGTTCTCAATTCTCCACTTGAGGGTGCGCAGGTGGAATTCACCCTGGCCGCTCACGATAAGCTGCTTGAGCTCCTTGCTTTGCTCTACGAGCCATGTGGGGTCTTCCTCGCGCATGCGGGTGAGGATTGCGCTCAGCTTCTCGGCGTCGCTCTCAGTGACGGGGCGCACGGCACGCTGATATTTGGGCTTCGGATACTTGATGAAGTCGAACTTGTAGTCGCAACCCTTCTCATCAAGAGTGTTGCCGGTGCGTACATCTTTAAGCTTGACAGCAGCACCTATATCGCCGGCCTCAAGAGCATCGACGGGAGTACGCAGCTGGCCGCATACACAGAATATCTGTGCCAGACGCTCTTTGCCGCCACGGTTGATATTCTCCAGATCAGCACCGGCTTTGAGTGTACCACTCATCACCTTGAAGTAGCTAACCTCACCGATATGGGGCTCTACAGATGTCTTAAAGAAGAAGATGGAGAGCGGGCCGTTTGCATCGGGCTTAACCTCCTGGCCATCAACTGTCTGGGGCGCAGGCATATCGTCAACGAAGGGACATACATTGCCCAGGAACTCCATCATACGGCGCACACCCATATCCTTGGCAGCACTTACACAGAATACGGGGAGGATGGACCGGTCGATGAGGCCTTTTCGGATACCTTCGCGCATCTCGTCTTCGGTGAGATGACCTTGCTCGAAGTATTTATCCATGAGCGTCTCATCATTCTCGGCAGCAGCCTCTACCAATGCATTGTGCAGCTCGTTGGCCTTATCCATTTCTTCAGCGGGGATTTCGCTGATAGTGGGCACACCACCCTCGGGGCCCCACTCATATTTCTTCATGAGGAGGACGTCGATCATAGAGTTGAAGCCGGGGCCACTCTGCAGGGGATACTGCACGGCTACTATCTTGTTGCCGAAGTGTTCACGAAGGCTCTCCATTGCGTTATCATAGTCAGCCTTCTCGCCGTCAAGTTGATTTAGGGCAAACACAACCGGCTTTTTCAGCTTGGCTGTTGTGCGGAATATGTTTTGTGTACCCACTTCAACACCATATTGAGCATCAACTACAATGACGCCGGTGTCAGCTACACCAAGAGCAGTGTAAGCATTGCCTACAAAGTCTTCGGAGCCGGGGCAGTCTATAACATTGAGCTTCTTGTTGAGGAACTCGGCATAAAATATAGTGGAGAAAACGGAATATCCATACTCCTTCTCCACAGGGAAATAGTCAGAAACGGTATTTCCTGCCTCAACAGTACCGCGACGTTTTATCACTCCACACTCGAGCTGCATAGCTTCAGCGAGTGTGGTTTTTCCGGAGCCTTTGCTTCCAAGCAAGGCTATGTTTTTGATCTCGTTAGTTTTGTATTGCTTCATAGAGCTGAGTTTTATGGTATTTTCGAGATGGGTAGCTGCCTCCTCAAAATGAGTTGTGACGAGCTAAAGTATCTTTTGAACAAGGCTAATTATATATTAAGGTGCAAAAACAAATACAAGAGAATATCATAAGAGGTCTTTTCAAAAGATGTCGCAATTTAGCAAAAAAAAATCACATAACAAATTTTATAGAATATGTTATGTAACATATTTTTCACAGAGCATCACAAAATGGCGCGTTGGAAACGACATCTGTGATTAGGAGCACATCGTAAAATTTAGAGTTATTTGCAGATTTTCTCATGAAAATTTTGTCAGTTCAGAAAAAAGCAGTAATTTTGCACTCGCAAAGGGGTAAGACACACATTCTCAGCCTCACACATAATGGTTCGCTAGCTCAACTGAATAGAGCATCTGACTACGGATCAGAAGGTTACAGGTTTGAATCCTGTGCGAATCACCCAAAGGACACCAATAGGTGTCCTTTTTTGTTGCCATGCCCCGCACAACGATGGCTTTCCCACCCTATGTCCACGGATAAGGGGGCAGCGGACAAAGCAGAGTGCAAGGTGTCGAATTCGTATTTTTTTATCGCCGGTATGTTGAAGTTTGTGGATTTATTGTTATCTTTGCGGTATGAAAAGTATTATTTATTTTGTATTTTCGGCATCGGTTTTGTTGATTAGTGATGCCGCTTTGTCTGCATCCGTACCGGCTATTGACGGTATAAGTTGTGCGACCCCTCAGAAATCGGTCAAATCTAATTCGACGGCCAAATCAAAAGCATCTAAGAACACTGCCGGTAAAAAGAAGGCTGCTGCTAAAAAATCAACTCAAATCAAGAAGCAAACGGCACCCAAGTATCAGGAGAGACAGATAGGCGCTGTATCTGCTAATGAAGAGCCTGAGCAGGAAATGATTACAGATGTGATGATTGTAAATGATGCAGCCGCAATGACTGATGACGAGAAGGTTTTTGTTACTGTTGAAGAGATGCCATCATTCCCCGGCGGTCAGACTGAACTCATGCGGTGGTTAGCCGCCCACATCATATATCCGAAAGCAGCTGTGGAGAACAACATTTCGGGTAGGGTTATCGTCACGTTTAATGTTGAGAAAGATGGGTCAATCACCGACGTCAAAGTGGCTCGTGGCGTAGACAAAGACTTGGATAAAGAAGCGATACGTGTGGTACGCAAGATGCCTAAATGGAATCCCGGCAAGAACAATGGTGTCATCGTAAGGTCGAAATATACCCTTCCGGTGACTTTCAAACTTCAAAACTAAATCAGTTGCCGGATCTATCCAAACTACTAATAATTACCAAAAAGGCCTTGAGCGAGATTTGCTCAAGGCCTTTTTGGTTGCATATATCAATAGTCAGTAGGAGGCTTTGACTATTTTTGTTTTTACTTTACTTTCTTCAGCTCTTTTTCGTAGATGACTACCGGATATTTTGTCTGGAGCTCTTCTACCCATTCAGCCTCAAGTGCATTCTGATAGTCGGCTGTCACCAGCGGGAGCACATCATTCTCATCTTCCGGAGCATTGAGCATACGTATGTTTGAGACGAAGTAAATGGGATATTTGGTGTTGGGGTTGGGCATATCCTTAATGTCAAACACACAAGCATCTACCAACTCATTATCACCTTCAGACATGAGTATGCGGTCAATCTTTACCTGTGAGCCGAGCTCTTTGCGGATAGTTGGTACAGCTTCTGCTACATCAGGGATAGTGTCAAGCATAGTGCGTACCACGCCGGCTACAGAGTCATTCTCGGCCTGAACCAGCACACCCTTCACGTGGGGTTTGGTCCACTTGTAGTCATCTCTGTTGGCGTTAAAATAAGCCTTAAGACCTTCCTTATCTTTTGTCGCCTTGTCCCACACTTTGCGATTGCTTATTTCGAAGAGCAGCATGCCGTCGCGATACTCATTGGTGAGATTTCTGTAGTCGACATTTTCCTCGGGCAAATGTTTCAAGAAATAATGATACAACTCCTGCTGCTCAAAATTCTCGATGCGTTTGGCCAAGTCTCTCTGCCCGGTTGAGGGGAAAGATATGTTGCGGAAGTGGGTCATGTGCTCGAGGAAGTCTCCCACGGTATATTTTTTGTCGGCAAAACTCATGTAGTACTTATCGGCCATGGGTTTGAAGTGGTCGTTAAAGTCAGCAGTCATACCATTCTGAGCCACATAGTCCATCATTTCTTGTCTCACCTTCTTGTCATACTTAAAGCCATATTTCTTGCGCAAGCCCTCAGCGAAGTTTTTGGCCTTCCAGCGGCCGCGAGTGTCATTGCGGTTGTCCATGGCTTGGCGTAGACGAGGCTCCATCTCCTCGTAGGACTCAAGGCCACGAGAGTCAAGCTTCTTGATGATATGATATCCATAGTTGCTCTTTACCGGCTGAGAGATTTCGCCGTTGGTCAGTGCAAAAGCTGCGGCCTCAAATTCAGGCACCATGCGTCCGGTGCCAAACCAGGGCAGCTTGCCACCCTGACGGGCTGAACCGGGGTCTTGTGAGTATTGTGCTGCTACAGCTTCAAAGTTTGAACCGGGAGTTGTTACAACAGTATACAAGCTGTCAACCAGCTCCTTGGCACGGGCTTGGTCCTCGGCTGACATTTGTGGGTTACTCAAGATGAGTATGTGCTCAGTCAGCACTTCGCCGGAGGCCGGACGATGCTTGCCTCCCTTGATTATATGATAACCGAAGTCGGTCTCTACAATATCAGAATACTGGCCCTCGGGGGTGTTATAGACAGCAGTCTCAAACTCATAAGGGGTCTGGAAACATGTAATCCACCCCATGAACCCTCCTTTGGCAGCAGAAGGTTTGTCTTCTGAGTATTGTTGAGCAAGCACCTCGAAGTCACCACCATTACGGAGTACGGTGAGCAATGAGTCTGCAGTAGGATAAATATCTCTGGGAGTTTCAAGGCCGCGGGGCTTCATAATCATGATATGGCGCGCCTCTACCTCTTCGCCCAGACGGTCATATGCCTCATGCATGAGCTGCTTTACATAGGTAGTGTCTGAACAGTAGGGATGACGCAGCTCACTCAAATATCCGTTGTATTCGTTGCGGAAGGCCTCGGTGGTATCGATACCGGCTGCTAAAGCATCGGCCACTTTCAGCTTATAGAGCTTGAACATCTCGGCATACTCCTCAATGGTCTGTGGCTGGAGTTGCTGATTAGCATTCTTGTGGTAAAGATACTCAAATTCTGAACGGGGCACATCCACCCCATTCACCGACATCACCACAGGGTCTTTCTTGGCAGCAAAACCTATCACCACACACCCGGCAATAGCACCTGCCAGAAGGAATTTCTTATTCATCTGTATGTGTAATTGTTGATTATCAATATATTAGACAACCGTGGCAGCTTACTTTTAAGTTAGACTGCAGCTCCGGATATCACGTAAGGTGGTATGCCGAGGCCACCTGAGTAGAGCAGGCACACTCATCATACCACTTTATTAACGTGAATTCGGGTAAATAATTATATTTTAGGCTAAATTTTTCTTGCTTCTTTTTTGTCTTTAGTGATGATAACGACGTTTGTTGTTGGTAGGTTTATTGATTTGCTCATGCTTGGGGGATTGCTGATAGTTGGGTTCCGGCTTCTTTTGGTTCGACCTCTTATTACGATGCCGGCAGTGATTATTGTGTTTCTTGCTGACGTGCGAGTTACCCTTATTGGGGCTCTGAACATTATATGCCGGGGTTTCGCCAAATTCTTCAGGAATTACTTCTTTGGGTACCTCATACTTCAAAAAGCGCTCTATAGATTGGAAACGACGGCGGTCATCCGGTCCTACAAGGGTCACAGCTTTGCCGCCGGCGCCGGCACGAGCTGTTCGGCCTATGCGATGCACATAGTCTTCAGCCTCACGCGGCACATCATAGTTCACTACCATTGCGATATCGTCTATGTCAATACCACGTGCCACAATGTCGGTGGCTATGAGCACATCTATACGTCCGGCACGAAAGGCGAGCATCACCTCTTCGCGTCTATCCTGCTCCAGATCCGAATGCATCTCGGCTGCCTTGATATTTGCATGCCGCAACTGGCGTGTCAATTCCTTAACCTTCAACTTGGAAGAGACAAACACGATAACTCTATTGGCTGCCTTTGTGGTGAGAAGATGTCTCAAAACAGGCTCCTTTTGAGGATTATAAACTATTGCAGCAGTTTGCTCAATTGCCTCTGCCGGCCGGCTGATTTCGGTCTTTACTTCGATGGGGTCATTGAGCAATGTTTCGGCCAATTGTTTGATTTTCTTAGGCATTGTAGCCGAGAACATCAATGTCTGATGCTTGGAGGGAAGGTGCTTGGCTATTGCCATTATATCATCATAGAAGCCCATGTCGAGCATCCTGTCGGCTTCATCGAGAATAAAGAAGCTGACTTTTGAGAGGTCACAATACCCCATCTGCAAATGAGCCAACAAACGCCCGGGAGTGGCAATAACTACGTCGGCACCATTTTTTAGGCCCTTCTGTTGGCGTGCAAACTCCTTGCCGTCAGTACCCCCGTAAATGGGCAACGAGCTCACGGGCAAGAAATAGGCAAACCCTTCCATTTGATGGTCTATCTGCATTGCCAATTCGCGCGTTGGGGTCATGATGATACAGTTGATGGCATCTGTGGGGTAGTCGCCGTATGTGAGTTGTTCCAACACCGGGAGCAAGTATGCAGCAGTCTTGCCGGTGCCTGTCTGTGCAATAGCAATAAGATCGTGTCCCTCAAGAGCCGGAGGAATAGCAAGAGCTTGAATGGGGGTACACTCGTCAAAATGCATTGCGTCTAAGGCATCCAGCAAATCATCTCCTATGTTTAGCTCGTCAAAATACATTTTAAAATATGCTGAAAAGGAAGAAAGGGCGCGACTCCGGTGTGGAGACACGCCCTCTTATTCTATGAGTGAGCAGAGCCGGAGCATTTATATTTCTCCGGGTCTGATTAAAGGTGAATTACTCCTCGCTTATAACCTCGAAGGGTATCTCTACGCTCACTTCCTTGTGGAACTTCACAGTGGCAGTATAGTTACCTACTTCCTTCACTGTCTCCTTGACGGTGATGATCTTGCGGTCAACATTGTGGCCGAGCTTCTCGAGAGCTTCGGCAATCTGGATGGCGCCAACGGAGCCGAAGATAGTGCCTGTAGCGCTTGTCTTGGTGGGGATAGTCAGTGCTACGCCATCAAGAGCAGCGGCAGCTGCCTGGGCATCTTCGAGCATTTTGGCAATCTTGTGGGCACGCTGTTTCTGGTCCTCTGCGAGCTGTTTAAGTGAAGATGCGTTGGCAATCACTGCTTTGCCCTGGGGGATGAGATAGTTGCGGCCATAGCCATCCTTTACTTCGACAACATCGTCCTTATAACCGAGATTGGTTACGTTCTCTTTCAGAATTATCTTCATATCTTTGATGTTTTGTGTGGATGGTTATACTTATTTCATAAGGTCAGTTACGTAGGGAAGCAGAGCCAGGTGGCGGGCACGCTTCACGGCTTTTGCTACACGACGCTGGAACTTGAGTGAAGTGCCGGTGATACGGCGGGGCAGAATCTTACCCTGCTCGTTGAGGAACTTCTTGAGGAACTCAGGGTCCTTGTAGTCTACATACTTGATACCGCTGCGTTTGAAGCGGCAATATTTCTTCTTCTTTGTGTCTACAGACAGGGGAGTGAGGTAACGAATTTCGCTGTTGTTCTGTGCCATCTGATTAGTCCTCCTTAACGATTACAGTTTCTTCTACTACTTCAGCGGGAGCGGCAGCTGCCTCGGCGGCCTTCTGGGCGCGGACATGACAACGCTTCTCGGCATACTCTACGGCGTATTTATCCAGACGGAATGTCAGGAAGCGGATTACACGCTCGTCACGACGGAAGGCGGTCTCGAGTTTCTTGACAATGCTGGGTTCGCCCTTGAACTGGAACAGCACATAGAAGCCTGTGCTCTTCTTCTCGATGGGATAAGCGAGTTTGCGCAGACCCCACAGCTCTTCATTTACCATCTCGCAGCCATTCTCTGTGAGAAAGCTTTTGAATTTGTCTACCGCTTCCTTCATCTGAACGTCAGACAAAACGGGAGTTAAAATGAAAACGGTTTCGTACTGATTCATAATTGAATTAGTTGTGTTGTGAATTGATTAAACTTTAATTCAGTCGATAGGTGGTAAAATTACCATATAATCAACTGAGGATTAAGCACTTAACCCTTCTTTAAGGAGCAGATATGCCAAATCCGACTGCAAAGTTACGCTTTTTTATTCTCTTTACCAAACTTTTAGGCCCCAAATTTGCACGATCTTATTGAATTTTTCATAATGATTGGCTTTATATAATAATGTCAACATAAAAATATACCATAATTATACATTCAATTATATTATCCATAAATATTCATTTCAATTCACCTTGATATTGGTTGCTTGTATATCTGCCAACAGTGGAAAATGATGCTTTTTCGAATTTTTTTAATCCTGTATAGCTATTTTAACATTGTTAATTACGGCGAAATTCCTCTTTAGCGAAAATTTTAACACTAAAGTATTCTTTAATTCAAAATAATGTTGTAAATTTGTGTTCTGTAACATAGTTTACCCCGGCTATCCCTCCATTTGAGTGTGTTTTAGGAAGGAAAATCAGTTGCCGGCTTCTAAATCGTGGTATTAAATAGTGAATAACTATACAAATAGTGGTACTCCACTGTCTGTGTTATTTGTATAAGTGGATTGACAATGTTAAAAAAGGCTACACTGGAGCATGTCATCAGTCATGACCTTAGTGAATTATGGAGTGTGTTGACACGTGAAGAGAAACGTCTCGTCACGGATAACTTCGTTATACATAACTTCAAAAAAAATCAAATTATATACGCCGAAAAAGAGGAGCCGGAGTATCTCTGGTGTCTGCTCAAAGGCAAGGTTAAGATGTATAAGAATGGCATCGGAGATCGCGTGCAGATACTTCGACTGTATCGCCCGGTGCAGTATTTCGGCTACCGTGCCTATTTCGCCAATGAGTTGTATGTGTCATCGGCTGCTGCTTTCGAGCCGGCGGTTATAGGCGCATTGCCACTACAATTGGTAGAACAACTTATACGCGGCAATATGGATTTGGCAATGTTCTTCATCCATGAGTTATCCAAAAATCTTGGTGGCTCGGACACTAAAATTGTCAATCTTACACAGAAACACATCCGTGGGCGATTGGCAGAGGCGTTGCTATTGTTGGTAGAGAGCTACGGCTTGGAGGAGGATGGCTCCACATTAAAGATTTATATGAGCCGCGAAGATTTGGCAAACCTCTCGAACATGACTACCTCTAATGCCATACGCACCCTCTCAGGCTTTGTAAATGAGAAACTTATAATTGTTGATGGACGCCGCATACGTATCATCAATGAGCCCCAGCTCCGCAAAATATCCAAATTCGGATAAAGCATACGCAGATAATCATATGCGCCTAAGGTCCTTGATACAAGTGCCTTAGGCGCGTTTTTTTGTAGGCGGAGTGCTATTTTAGGGGTGTACACAGCAAAAGTCGTGCGGTCTTGTCATGGATGCGACATGCGTACAAAAAGTGCTCTCCCCCTTCTTTCACTTTCATTTTTGACTTCAAATTTGCTGCCGATTCCGGATAGTTGCGTGTTACAATATTAGCATATTGGGGCATTTCCTTGATGGCTTTTTTTGACGGGGACAGCACCTTCTCAATTTGAAGTATGCGCCCGGGCATATCAGAGGGCAACGGGGCATCTGATATATATATATGTGTATTTATCCCCAGCTTGCGCAGGGTTGAGTAATGAACCATAAGGGGAGCCTTGTGCAGGAATTTCATTAAGGATGCGTTGGGCTCAAACATATATTGCCCCGGCTTTATGCAGTCAATATCTCCCACAATCGGCACATCGTCATGCATTGCCCCTTGCTCAAATGTATATTCGGAAATGTGTCCGTTGGTGAGTATATCTATAGCCGAGTATTTTGTGGTTTTGATTTCCTCATCAAACCGACAATCTACCAGCAATTCTTTACACTCACCCCGCAGGCTTATGGCATATATGGTGTGCACGCCTGGCAACTGATTCAGCAGACGGTCAGCATCCAGCATCGGCGACACCTTCAAAAGCAGTCTGTCGGTATGAGCCGTTATGATAGGTAATAATGCCGTGATGTCCGGACTGCAATCCTCAAGAGCAAAAATTCGTTTATTCGTGGCGCTTCGGCGTGCCGGGTCAGCGAATATGAGTGAGAAATACTTATCATCGGCCAATGCGGCTAAATATGCCCCACTCTCAGTGCTGAACCCACGTATATTATCAAGCCCCAATACTTTGGAATTATGCGTGACATAGTCGATGTGTGTGGCATTCAAGTCGCAAGTAGTGACACGCTCGGAACTCCCGGCCAAAGCTAAGGTATCGATACCAAGGCCGCATGTCAGGTCAAGAACATCTGATTGCTGACCCGCTATCCGGCCATGAAGGCAGGCTAAGGGCCACGATGTACATTGCTCGGCGCTTAAAGTGTCCGGAAACAGGAATTCTTCATGTTCACTCAGCAGCTCCGGAAGCTTTGATGAGGCTTTCCTTCGGGCCTCTATCTGTGTAAGTGCCAGAGATATATCTACACCCTCAACTTTCTTGCCCGAGTATTTTAATCTTAACGCCGCGGGGGGCTCACCCACATGTTCGCGGATAAAGGTGTATGTCTGCTCGCTCACTTTCATTATGCAAAATTAAGCAAAAAAATCGTCTGTCGGGTTGAGTATGCCAACTTTTTTTGCTAACTTTGCAATCCTGAACACATAGCTATGAAATCAAAATACCTCTATTATATAACGCTGCGCTCCCTTATTGTGTTGATACTGTGCCTGTTGGGCTCAGCAGGGACTGTCACAGCCAAGAAGTTTACTGTGGTAATTGATGCCGGCCATGGTGGCAAAGATATCGGTGCCATGGATAATGGCGCCACCGAAAAGAATATTAACCTTGATGTAGCTCTCAAGGTAGGTGAGTATATCAAGAAGAATTCTAAAGACATCAAGGTGGTGTATACCCGCGATAAGGATGAGTACCTCACCCTGCAGCAGCGTGCCGATATCGCTAACAAAGCCAAGGCTGACCTGTTTATTTCTGTCCATACAAATTCGCTCGACAAGAATAACCCGAAACGCACATCAGTGGCCGGGGCATCCACCTATACATTAGGTCTGCATAAGGATGATGACAACATGAATGTAGCCCGCAGGGAGAACTCTGTGATGACCCTGGAGAATAACTATGAGACGACTTACAGCGGTTTTGATCCCAAGTCTGACGAGTCTTATATCATCTTTGAGATGGCTCAGAAGGGCAATATGGCTAATGCTGTCAAATTTGCAGACATGGTGCAGAAGCAGATGCGCACTACTGCTGACCGTCAGGATAGAGGGGTGCACCAAGCCGGTTTCTGGGTTTTGTGGGCTACCTCCATGCCCGCGGTGCTGGTGGAGTTGGATTTTATATGCAACCCGGAGTCAGCTAAATTTCTGACCTCCTCAGCTGGCCAGACAAAGCTGGGCAAAGCTATCGGTTCCGCCGCAATAGCTTATTTTAAAGCCCTGGAGGAGCATGACAAGAAGCGCCTGCACACCGAGCAAAAGGCTCCTTCTGAGATAGATATGGATATAGCCAATGGCGATGGTGCGGTCATGGCCTCAGTGATTGATGAGGAGGTAAAAATTTCTGCCCCTCAGGATGTTATATCTGAGCGCACCCGAAAGCCCGCCACACGACGCCGCCGTTCTGACGCCTCTCGCGAGAAGAGTGAACGCCAGCAGTATGCCGAGGCCATTATCAAGGATGACAATGTATATGTAGATAACAATGTTTCGGCAGTTGTTGCTCAAGATTATGATTATGCGGCAGTCGGGGATCAAGCAAAGGATGTGCAAAACGTCAGCAAGAATTCCAATAGCAAAACTAAGAAATCTGCCTCTGATAAGAAGGTAACCAAAGATAGCGGCAATAAGGCTCCCAAAAGCACTAAGCAGCAGAGCACCAAACAGCAGCCCAAAGTCAAGACTTCTACCAAGCCCTCCGGCCAGCAGTTGGCATCAAATAAGTCAAAAGTCAATGACGACATATCCCTGACAAAATTTAAAGATAACGGTAAGGAGCAAGCCAAGAACAATAAACCGACTCCAAAGGCTCAGGATGCCACAACGCTGAACAATGATGTGGTAGCCAAATCCAACAGACAATCTCCCGTTAAACTCAATAAGATTACCACTGTCTATAAGATACAGATATTGGCCTGCGATGAGAAGCTTAACCGCAACAGCCCGGAGTTTCATGGCCTGAACGATATAACTTGTAGGAAAGAGGGTAATACTTACTATTATCTGTATGGGAGCTCATATAGCAGGGATGAGATGAACCGCAGACTGCAAGACATTAAGAAGATTATACCGGATGCCAAAATCGTTGAAGTGAGGCAGACCGAGAATGCCCGACGGTAATGCTTCCACTCATCCTCACTATAAACAGACAGCTTGCACCAAGCACTAAAATATGACCCATAAACCGGAAAATTAGATATATGAAAAAGATATTCTCAAAAGAACTGATAATAGGACTATGTGTGATTGTGGCCCTTACCATCCTGTTCTTTGGCATCAACTACTTGAAGGGTATAAATTTATTTCAACCCGCTAACTATTACGTCGTGGAGTATGACAATGTCATGGGGCTTGAGACAGCTGCCTCCGTCACTATCGACGGTTATAAAGTGGGACAAGTTCGCGACATTGAGTTTGACTATGCCAAGCCCGGAAAGATTAAAGTGACTCTCGCCCTTGACGAAAATCTCCGCGTACCTGAAGACAGCCATGCGGTGATAGAGAGCTCACTGTTGGGCGGTCCCTCAATAGTGCTTCAGCTCGGTGTAAGCAAGAAAATGCTCCCTGTGGGCGGCACAATTGTGAGCGGTGTGGCTCCCGGCCTGA
The DNA here is from genome assembly GCA_023665425.1 of Muribaculaceae bacterium. Classification (GTDB taxonomy): domain Bacteria; phylum Bacteroidota; class Bacteroidia; order Bacteroidales; family Muribaculaceae; genus Lepagella. The sequence goes on along the minus strand of JAMPDX010000001.1, from coordinate 80,656 downwards.
TGTCAACCGTTAGCGATGATATCATGCCCAAGGTCACCGAAATACTGCCGGTACTCGACTCTCTGATGAACAACCTCAATGCCACTGCTGCCAACTTGAATGCCATCTCAGGCCACCCTGCAATAAACAGCTCAGTGGAACGCCTCGACGAGATAACAGCCAACATCACCGCACTCAGCGGCGACTTGCGCAAGTCGTTGGGTGCAAATGTGCCCACCCTATTGAATAATGCCAATTCAATAACCGCTAACCTCGACGCCATGGCAGCCAATATGGTGGCATTGTCAGAAAATTTGAAAAACATACCGGTAGATGCCACCATGGAGGATCTGAATGTCATAATGGGTAATCTCAAGAGCCTGTCGGCCAACCTTGAGAAGCTGAGCGACAACCTGAATAACCCCAATGGCACTGTCGGTAAGATGCTCAACGACCCCACATTCTATAACCGCCTGAGCCAAACTGCTGCCGACATCGACTCTCTCATTGTCGACATCAAGCGCAATCCCAAGCGTTACATCAGTATCAAACTTCTATAAAAATAACACGTATCGCCCACAATGCTTGACCATAAAGAGCTTTGGCAACGGACTATGACTCTCATACAGCAGCAGCTGCCACCGGACATTTTCAATGTCTGGTTTAAGGATGCTGAATCAATGGGGTACGAGAACGGACGTCTCACCATAGGTGTGCCCTCCGAATACTTTGTCATGCAATATGAGAACCGTCTGTATGCCGTTATACGCAAAGCTCTCAAAGAGGTCTATGGCCCCGGAGTGAAGATTGATTATACATATAATGTAGTCAGCTCTGACCCCACATCAGCGGTTACTATTGAGAAGTCTACCTCTGACGGCGATAAACAGATAAAGCGCCCCCAGCCCCAACATCGGCAGAAGACATCGGACTCCGTTCAGCCCGAAATAGAATATGAGGAGGTTGACTCCCAGCTTATTGATTCATATACATTTGAGAACTATTGCCAGGGTGCCAGCAATCGCCTTGTGTACACCATAGCTGAGTCAATCGGTAATAATCCGCGCAAGACCGACTTCAATCCCTTCTTCCTATATGGCAACACCGGTGTGGGTAAGACACACCTGATGCATGCTATAGGCCTGCGTGTCAAGGAAAATCATCCCAACGCACGTGTGCTCTACGTGCGCGCTCGCACTTTCGAAAATCAATACGGTAACGCTGTCCGTGAGAAGCATATAAACGACTTCATCAACTTCTATCAGAGCATAGATGTGCTCCTCATAGATGACATACAGGAGCTTACTGGCAAGCCGGGTATACAGAATGCGTTCTTCCAGATTTTTAGCTACTTGCATCAGAAGGGCACCTTGTTGGTAATGACCAGCGACCGCCCTCCCGTGTCGCTTGAGGGCATCATGGAGCGTCTCGTAAATCGTTTCAAATGGGGTGTCACCGAGCAATTGCCGGGACCTGACCTCGACCTGCGCAAATCCATATTGCGAAAGAAGTCGGTAAAAAACGGTCTGGCTCTTTCAGAAGATGTGATTAACGTCATAGCCACAAATGTCACCGATTCAGTGCGCGAGCTTGAAGGTATTGTGGTATCACTCATAGCCCGTGCCGCGCTTATGAATCAGCCCATTACACCGCAGCTGGCCTCTGTGGTGATGCAAAGCACTGTCAAACTGACAAAACGGCGAATAAATTTTGACATGATTGTGGAGATGGTAGCGCAACAGTTTGATCTTGATCCGGATGTGGTCTTCTCCCGCTCGCGTGTCAGGGATATCGCCGATGCCCGCCAGGTCATTATGTACCTTGCCTACAAGCTCACGGACTTGAGTAGCAAAATGATAGGATATAAGCTCAACCGCTCACACGTCACTGTGCTCCACGGCATCAAGACCACCGAAAACCGTATCTCCCTCGAACCCTCCTTCGCCCAACAAATCCAGGCCATCGAGCAGACCCTCCAAAGCCACTAACCCACAGGCGCAATACGAGACTGTATACGCAAAGATGGTGTCCGTCATGACACTGATTTATTAGTACCCCCCGTACATACGCGGCGAAGCCGTGGATGTGCGGGGGTAAATATGCTGACAAAATGGTGTCCGCCGGGACACCGATTTACTGAAAATTCTTCAATTGTTGTGTTGTAGCGTGGTCGATGCGCCTGCGCTCACCAACCGCCCCTTTCCGGTGACCCCTCCTTACTATACATGTTCAATTGGAGACTTCTTACGAAACTTGAATATAAAATAAAATCTGCAAGCGTTGAGAGTCAACTGCTTGCAGATTTTCAAGGTGTCCGAGATGAGATTCGAACTCACACGCCCTCAACGGGCACTACCCCCTCAAAGTAGCGTGTCTACCAATTCCACCACCCGGACATTTTAAGATGCCGTTGAGCATTGCTTGGAGCGAAAAACGGGACTCGAACCCGCGACCCCGACCTTGGCAAGGTCGTGCTCTACCAACTGAGCTATTTTCGCATATTACGCTTAGGCTTCTGTCTCTTAGTATCTGATAATCATTACTCATTGTCTGTGACGTCGAATAATTTCATTCTGCCGAGCTGAATGTTACTTGCGATTATCACCATACCAGACTTCGTGACCTAAGACATTTTATTTTGTCTCAAAGAGGGGCTGAGACTCAATGCTCGCATCTTATCAAAAATTCAAAGAACTTGAGCGAAAAACGGGACTCGAACCCGCGACCCCGACCTTGGCAAGGTCGTGCTCTACCAACTGAGCTATTTTCGCATTTTTAGTAGTGCATTCCTCTCAAATGCGATGCAAAGTTAGCGCCTTTTTTTGATGTGACCAAATTTTTGAGCTAAAAAATTAATTATTTTTTTTAGTTTTCAACATAATCTATTGCTATACAGCAAGATATAGAATGTCTAAATTATCCGTTTCAAGCTCCATTCCTTAAAAAAATTGCTCTTTTTGACGTTCTGGATTAACTTTTTTTGTAGAATGAGGCCATATATAAGGATGAGAAGGAGCGCATTTACATCAACCCGAAAGACTTGACAGCATTCAATACTCGATAAATGCCGTAAATACTTGTGCGAGGTATCACCATGTCAGGGTATCTTTCGTTTTTGCTATGGGCTATGACTGTGCTGTCATCAGTACCCGGGAATATATCCTTGACGAAAGCTCCATTTTCTGTATCTATAACCATAGTGTGCCCCCAGGGGATGAAAGCCTCGTCGTTTATACGCTTAATAAAAATTATGGAGCCATCCATGAGGTTGGGTTCCATGCTGTCTCCGGAGACTGTTATGGCGAGTTCGGCCCCTGAGGTGGGGCTGAAAATTGTCTCACATTCTTGGCTGCGTATACCATCGGCGTAAAACTCCCTTATAGGGCCGGCGAATGCGGATATGGGTACGAGGGGGACACGGTTTTCTGACGGTGCTTCCGGCGCTTCAGTATAGTTATCGGATGAGTCAAGCATCTCCCCCACTCCGGCTAAGAGCCACCCAATACTAACTTCTGGGAAGCGACTATGAATACGCGCAGCCACTTCGCGCGAGATGCCATGTTTGCCATTTTTGATATCGTAGAGGGTCTGTGGAGAACCGATATTGCACTCCTCGGCAAGCCGTTTAAGGCTCAGACCGGTATGCTGTCGTAGTGCTAAAATTTTATCTTTGTCTGTCATAACAAGTAAGATGTTGAGAGTCTGTATAACTTATTTGGGATATGTCAAGCATATCATTGCACAAAATTACAAAAATAATTTTAATTACACAAGCATTAGACTTTATTTTCTCAACAAATACAATGAATACGTCGATTTGAACTATCTCTTTATGTGTAAAAATTAACTTTTTCGGTGTTTATTTGTTAAGAAAAGAAAAGAAGATTATAGTTTGAGGAGATAGGTGTCTACTCAATTTTAATTATTACTATATTAAGTGTTTAGATTATGAAAAAGTATTTAGCTGAATTTTTCGGCACAATGTTTCTTGTGCTGTTGGCATGCGGAAGCGCAGTGCTTGCCGGGCCTTCCATTGGTGGGTTGGGTATTGGTCTGTGTTTCGGGCTTGTACTCGTATGCTTGTGTTATGCAATAGGAGGTATATCAGGATGCCATGTAAATCCCGCAGTCTCTTTTGCTGTGTGGATTACAGGCGGTATGAAGTTCAAGGATTTCTTCTTCTATGTGATAGCACAGATGTGCGGTGCAGCCGTGGGGGCCGCCTTCCTTTATTGGATAGTTTGGGATAACCCGGGCTTCAACTATGGAGGCACCACCGGCGACTTCTTCTTGGCAACTAATGTCCTTCAAAAGGGTGCCACTACATGGATGGCACTGATGGTTGAGGCATTGCTCACCTTCTTCTTTGTCTTCGTGGTGCTTGGTGCCACCTCAAAGTGCAATAATGCAGCTCTGGCCGGTGTAGCCATCGGTCTGGCATTAGGCCTGGTTAATATTGTAGGTATTCCGGTAGATAATTGTTCCGTTAACCCGGCACGCTCATTTGGCCCGGCATTGATGGACCCGGCAGCGTTTAAAGACTTCTGGATTATGTGTGCAGGCCCCTTGTTTGGCGCACTGGTAGCCGCAGTAGTTTGGCGAGGCATTGTGCCCTCTAACAAGAACGAGGATTTGACAGCTTAACTACCATTATATATCCATACGAAAGGCGCGGCAGAATAATCTGCCACGCCTTGACCTATTTGTTAATTGGGATTATATCTCGGATTCAGGTACTGTCTCAGCGGGCTGCTCATCGGATTTGCCTTCTTTGATGATACCCACACATGCGGCACCTATAATCATAGATATACCGGCTACTACCATCATCATATACACGGGAGCTATCTCGCCCGGGGTGCTGAAGATGTTGAGGATAACGCCACCCAACAGTGCGGCTACAATCTGAGGCAGACATATAGAGCAATTGAACAAGCCCAGATATGTGCCTATGTTGCCGGACTTCAGCGAATTTGTCAGTATAGTGAAGGGCCATGCGAGCATTGCAGCCCAGCCGCAGCCTATTAGAATGAAGGGTATAAACAGCAAATATTGGTTGGTGACATATCCGGAGAGGATGAAGCCGATACCGCCGAGCAGCAGACTCAAAGCGTATGAAAGTTTGCGGCTGCGGAAGCGGGGGAGCACTACTGCCCAGAGCACAGAAGCGAGCGCCTGAACAGCGAAGAGGATACCTACCCAGTCACCTGCAGCGCTGTATTGAGCTGAAGCTGTGTCAAGGTCAGGATGACTCTCGAAGGTGGCATTGTCTGTATTGAGGGTAATATTTTCAGCCTCCATGACTTGCAATTGACCTGTCTCATGATTGATGCTGACATTGGCGCCCTTGGTAAACTCAACATTCCCCTTGAGGCCGTTGAGATAAGTGGCGAGAGTTGCATCCGTGGGAAGAGTGATCTGATTGCCGTCTACTGATATAGTCTCACCTGCCATGGCAATAGGCTCTGTAAAGTTGGCTAACGGGTGGCCTGACTCACCATAACGGATAGAGTGCTCTGCCACGATAGTGTCACCTTTGGCATTTATAATCAAGGCAGCATCAGTGAGCGTACCGTTGAGGTTGATGCCGCGCACGAGGGCTTTACCATCCTTGACAATAATGGTAGTATCGTTGATGAGGATAAACTTGCCATCTACCTTGGCATTTCCATCTGTGATGCCGTCAATTTTTTCGACCACGGGAGTATCGAATGCGCTGGTAGCCACAGTATTGGTGGTATATGTCCACATGAACAGGAAAGCGAACCAGCAGAAGAACTGTACCAGGCCCACGGTCCAGAATGTTGAGGGGGCATTTTTGAGCAGAGTGATAATGTTGGTCTTCTCCTTCTTCTCGCTCTTCTCGCTCTTCTTTGCCGGCTCAGCACCGCCGTTATATTCGGCATAAACCTTTGGAGGCCACTCTTTTATTTTCACCAATGAATAGATGACACACATCATGAGGATAGCGGCGCCAATATAGAATGACCATATTACGGTGTCAGGCACAACGCCATCGGGGGCGGTGCTTTTGATACCTATCCAGGCGAATACGAACGGGAAAACGAAACCTACTACCGAACCGGCATTGCACAGGAAGCTCTGTATTGAGTACGCCAAGCCTTTTTGTTTCTCGTTGACCATATCACCCACAAGCATCTTGAAGGGCTGCATTGCCATGTTGATAGAAGTGTCAAGCAGCATCAGTGAGACAAGGCCGAAGAGTATCGCGCTCGACAGGCCCAAGCCGAAAGAACCGGCGTTAGGAAGCAGACACATCACTATTACAGCTACAATGGCACCTATGATGAGATAAGGAAGACGGCGTCCGAATCGATTCCAAGTCTTATCGCTCAAGGTGCCCACGATGGGCTGTACTATCATACCCATCAATGGGGGAAGAATCCAAAAGTAACTGAGGTCATGCGGGTCGGCTCCTATAGTGGAGAATATGCGAGACACATTGGCACTCTGCAACGCGTAGGCGATTTGAACCCCGAAGAAACCGAAGCTCAGGTTCCATAATTTCCAGAAGCTTAAATCCGGTTTAGTTTTCATGTGTTAAGAATTTTATTTAGTTAACTGAGATTGATTATTCTTCGTTTTGTGTAAATTATCGTAACCGGGAAAATTATTTTATTTGCGAATAAAGCCATGCTATCTCGTCGGGCCACAGGAGCGGCTCCGGAGTCTCGAGGATGATAGGCATATTGTCAAAGCGAGGGTCGTTAACAAGACGGGTGAAAAAGTCCTTGCCCAGAGTGCCCTGACCTATCGAGGCATGTCGGTCAATGCGGCTGGCCAGCTCTCGCTTGTCGTCGTTGAGGTGTATAGCGCGGAGGTATTGAGCCCCTATCACCTCGTCAAACTGTTGCCAGGTCTTGCGGTAACCCTCCTCAGTGCGCAGGTCGTAACCGGCGGAATATGTGTGGCATGTATCTATACATACTCCCACGCGAGACTTGTCTTCAACCTTGTCAATAATATGAGCTATCTGCTCAAAAGTGTATCCCAGGTTTGAGCCCTGTCCGGCAGTATTCTCAATCACGGCGGTGACTCCCTGAGTGTCATCCAAAGTATAGTTGATAGACTCGGCAATCAGATCAAGACATCGGTCCTCATCTATGAGCCCAAGGTGGCTGCCGGGATGGAAATTGAGCATACACAAGCCGAGCTGCTCACAGCGGCGAAACTCATCGAGAAATGCTTCGCGGCTCTTGAGCAATTTCTCCTCATCGGGGCTACCGAGATTAATCAGAAAACTATCGTGGGGGAGTATCTGCGCGGGGGTATAACCCATATCGGCACATTGCTGCTTGAATGTGTCGACTTGCTTGGCTTTGAGAGGGGCACTCTTCCACCGGTTAGAATTGCGAGTAAATAATGCAAATGCTTGAGCACCAATTTCTTTTGCGCGCTCAGGCGTGTATTGGACTCCCCCTTCAGCACTCACGTGTGCACCTATGTATTTCATAACTACGTGTCAAAAAACACACAAAGTTACGAAAAAATTTGTATAGTTTATAATTTTGGCGTAATTTTATTGTCTGAAACATGGAAATATCGAAAGCTAAAATAAAGTTGTATGCATCCCTGGGGCGCCGTAAACAGCGTGATATCCAGCACTTATTTATAGCAGAAGGGGTTAAATGTGTGGAAGAAACACTTGACTTTTTCGAGCTCGAAGCCCTTGTAATTGAGAAATCTTTGGTTGAAGAAAAGGGTATTCCCAGCGGAGTAGAAATGAGTCATGTTTATGAGGTGAATAAAAAGCAGATAGAGCAGATATCAGGCCTGTCCACCCCACCGCGCATGGTTGCCGTTTACCGGCAACCGCGCTTGATTGTCCCCGAGCCGCAAGCCCTCCGAGATGAATTGGTGTTAGTGCTTGACGGAGTGCAAGATCCGGGCAATTTGGGCACCATAATGCGCGCCGCAGATTGGTTCGGTGTCAAGCATATAATAGCTTCACATCAGACTGTGGACATCTTCAATCCCAAGGCGGTGCAAGCCACTATGGGAGCTATAGGTCGTGTGCACATCTCCTACACTGATCTGCCCGCGTATGTCGCCACCTATAAAGCCCAAACCTCACTTCCCGTATATGGAACTCTGCTCAACGGGAGGAATATGTATGCCGCCCCATTGTCAGCCACCGGCATGATAATCATGGGCAATGAGGGACAAGGCCTGACAGAGGAAATAAAAGCCCTTATAGATGCTCCATTGTTGATACCCTCTTATCCTCTCGGCTCACCCACAGTTGAGTCACTCAATGTAGCCATGGCTACGGCTATAACACTTGCCGAATTTCGGCGTAAACTTTTGTTATAAACCAGATGGCAGCTAAGACGAAGACAGCATATTTTTGCAACAATTGCGGCTATGAGTCGCCCAAATGGGTTGGACGTTGTCCGGAGTGCGGAGAGTGGAACACCTTTGTAGAGGAGAAGGTCACAGTATCCAAAAGCAGCGGTCGGTCAAACCGCGGCACACTGGTCACGGCAGATGCCAAACCGGTACCACTGAGCGAAATACAGGCCCTCGAAGAGCCACGCATACACATGCCCTCCGAAGAGCTTAACCGAGTGCTTGGTGGGGGCTTGGTGGCCGGCTCTCTCACCCTCATAGGGGGTGAGCCCGGCATAGGTAAGTCCACACTGATATTGCAGAACATATTGAGCATCAGAGGGAAGCGCATACTGTATGTATCCGGCGAGGAGAGTGCCACTCAGCTCAAGCTGCGTGCTGACCGCATAGGCAAGGTGGCTGACAATACATTTATATTATGCGAGACGAGCCTTGACCGTATATTCACCCATATAAAGAATGTCCGGCCACAGCTGGTAATTATCGATTCTATCCAGACGATAGCGAGCAGCGACATCGAGAGCGCCGCCGGCAGTGTGAGTCAGGTGCGCGAATGTGCCGCTTCGCTATTACGATATGCCAAGGAGTCGGGAGTGCCCGTAATCCTTGTGGGGCACATCAACAAAGAGGGCTCTATCGCCGGCCCAAAAGTGTTGGAACACATTGTAGACACCGTGCTGCAGTTTGAGGGTGACCGCCAATATCTCTACCGCATCTTGCGAGCGATAAAAAATCGCTTCGGAAGCACCTCTGAAATAGGCATCTATGAAATGGTGCAAAAGGGGCTTAGAGAAGTTAAGAACCCATCCGAGATGCTACTGTCGCAAAACCGTGATGAGCAGATGAGCGGCATAGCCATCGGTGTGAGTGTGGAGGGTGCCCGCCCCTTCATGATTGAAATACAAGCATTGGTGAGCACGGCAGCTTACGGCACCCCTCAACGTTCAGTCACCGGTTTCGACCCTCGCCGCATGAATATGCTGTTAGCCGTCTTGGAGAAGCGTGTAGGCTTTAAGCTTGCCGCCAAGGATGTCTTCCTGAATATTGCCGGAGGTCTCAAGGTCTCAGACCCGGCATTGGATATGGCTGTGGTGACGGCAATCCTCTCATCAAATTTCGATATGGCTGTGCCGCAGGGTGTTACCTTTGCCGGCGAAGTGGGACTCTCCGGTGAGATACGCACCGTGACACGCATAGAGCAAAGAGTGGCCGAAGCACAGAAATTGGGGTTCGATACCATATACATACCTACCGGCAACCTCAAAGGTATTAAAGACAAATTCACCATAAAAATAGAAGAGGTAAGCAGAGTGGAAACCTTATTCCGCTCCCTCTTCGGGTAATAAGTGTCAATACTGAAAATTTGAAAATGAATAAGATACATCAACATACATATCACTTGACCGCCGGGGAGTGCGATGCTACCGGCTCTCTGCCGCTCACATCGCTCACGGAGCGCCTTATAGAAGTGGCCACAGAGCATGCCAATGCTTTGGGTATAGGCTACAGCACTCTTGTCACCCGCGGCATCGGGTGGGTCTTATCGCGCCTGTCTATTGAGATGACTGAGTATCCCGGCATTAACGACACATACACCATCACCACCTGGATCGAGGACCTTAATCGCCACTTCTCCGAGCGCAATATGCACATAGTCAATGCTAAAGGGATGACAATAGGATATGCGCGCACCATATGGGTGGCTATCGATTTCAAGGCCCGTACTATGGCAGACCTGTCATTTATGGAGTCAATGAATCTGCCCAAGGCCGATTTACCATGTCCCATCGCAAAGATGCCGCGACTGATTTCTCCAGCCGCAGGCAGCCATGAGTTTGACTATACATTTCGATACTGCGATTTGGACTTTAACCGCCACGTCAACACTGTGAGATATATTGATCTTATCCTCAACAGGTGGAATTTGGATAAATATGATCACAACTATATAGGCAGATTTGATATCTCGTTTGCCAGAGAATGTCACTTTCTGGAGACAGTGAGAGTGCGTACAGACCAGTCGAGCGAAGTGAGCGACTGCGAGCTGCTCCGCGATGGTACAAAAGTTGTGTCAGCCCGCATCAAATGGTGTCGCCGTGCAAAACCCGTTACCCCTCTGAAGGCCAAATGAAACTGATAGAAGTACACAACATACATGAAGAGGGTCTCCCCCCCTACGCCTCGCTCACAGAGGCGCAGCTACGCAACCGTCTGCACCCGGAGGATGGCCTGTTTATAGCCGAGAGCCCCAAGGTGATAAATGTGGCATTGACGGCAGGCTATGAGCCTGTGTCGCTGCTATGTGAGGAGCGACATATCCATGGAGATGCGGCTGATATCATAGCTCGCTCCCCCGAGGAGATGCCGGTATACACCGGCTCCAGAGAGCTGCTGCAATCGCTCACCGGCTACAAACTGACACGCGGTGTGCTATGTGCCATGCGCAGGCGTCCGCACCCCGCAGTAGCAGAAATATGTCAGGATGCAAAACGGGTGGCAGTCATTGATGAAGTGACCGATACCACCAATATCGGCGCCATCTTCAGGTCAGCGGCTGCTATTGGTATTGATGCCGTACTGCTCACACCCACCTCGTGCGACCCTCTCAACCGGCGCGCAGTGCGTGTGTCAATGGGTAGTGTATTCCTTGTGCCATGGACATGGGTCGACCCCTCGTTGAGCGAGTTGAAGGCCTTGGGGTTCAAAGTGGCAGCTCTTGCCCTGAGTGATAATTCACTCCCTATCGATGACCCCGAGGTGGCTAAAACTCTTCGCCTGGCCCTCCGTTTGGGCACCGAGGGTGATGGTCTGAGCAAGGATGCCATCGGTGATGCCGACTATGTGCTTCGCATACCTATGAAGCATGGAGTGGACTCGCTGAATGTTGCCGCTGCCTCCGCCGTGGCCTTTTGGCAGCTCCGCCATCTCTAATAGTGTCTAATCAATAATATTATCAAATTGAACACTACAAGATACATAGCACAAAAACTCTCCTTATCATCATCCGGCAAGAAGAGTTCGCCAGCCATAAAAGTGGCGATTATATCCACAGCCCTCTCCATGGCCATAATGCTTCTGGCCGTAAGTGTAGTGGGTGGCTTTCGGCGCGAGATACGCAACAAAGTCACCGGTTTCGATGCCCACATAAGCCTCTATCCCACATTACAATACGATACCGACTCGCCGATAATATCATACACACCCGAGTTGCAAAAGTTTCTGCACTCCAAGCCATATATCAAGCGGGCCGACCTGCTTATTACTACTCCGGTAATGCTCAAGACCAATAAGTCCTTCAAGGGGCTTTATATGAGGGGTGTAGAGAAGGATTACGACTTCACATTCCTCAGAAAGAACCTTGTGGAGGGTAGTACCCCCGTCGGAAAAGCCGATGTCATCATATCAAAAAACTCAGCTGACAAGATAGGCGCCCACGCCGGCGACTCCGTCAACCTGTATATGAGCGACGATCTTAAGGCTCGCAAAGTGCGTGTGGCTGGTATATTCAATACCCACTTCGACAGCTATGATCGCTACTTCGCTTATGGCACAGCCCCGCTGGTGCGCGAATTGACCAAATTAGACACTCTACAGGGAGCCACTGTTGAAATCACCACTGACAACCTCGACCGAGTGCCCGAATATAATGCCATGCTGATTGATGACCTGAACAAAGCCATTATTGACGGCACTGTCAATCAGAGCATAAGGTCCATGACTGTGCAGCAGAAGGGCGCCCACTATTTTGCATGGCTGGACCTGCTGGACATCAACGTGTGGGTCATCCTCTCACTGATGACCGCAGTAGCCCTGTTCACACTCATCAGCGGTATGTTGATACTCATACTCGAGAAAATCCGCTTTATAGGAGTGATGCGCGCATTAGGCACCACGCGCCGGCAGCTCCGCAATATATTTGTATTGTTGGCCGTCAGAGTAGCCTTCATTGGTATGCTCATAGGTGGCATTTTGGCCATTGCCATTATTGTGCTTCAACACTACACTCACTTCATACCCCTCAATGCCGAGGCATATTATATTGATTTTGTACCCGTGAGCCTCGACTGGCTGCCTTTGGTGTGTGTACCCATAGCCTTCATCATTATCACATGGATAGCCCTCATCCTCCCCTCACAGCTGGCGGGCCGCATCCGCCCCACCCGCACCTTGCGGTTTGAATAACTAAGAGTGTGTCTAATAAAAAATGTTAACATCAGGGTCGCAGATATACCTCAGATTTGAGACTGCAGGTGGGTGAGCATAGCGGGCTATGTGACTGAACCAAAGACCCAAAGATGAGGTACAGCTGCGATACCAATGCAAATTTATTTTTTAATTTATCAATATAATTATATTGTTTATGATTGTTAATTTACATATTTTTAATTTCGGGTACGGTGTCTTTTTGGCTGCTTTGACTCATCTTTCCGGTCACATAGCCCGCTATGCTCCCTACAAGATAAGCCAAATCAGCTAAAAAATCCACCGTCCTGATGTTAACATTTTTTATTAGACACACTCTAAGACACCATCGCAAGGCCGAGGGCATGAAACCATTAACCAACCTGGAAGATAGTTTCAATGATCCGCTTGTTTGCCTATCTAAACAAGAGGGAGACACTCATCAAAGTGTCTCCCTCCGCTCTCTACTATAAACTATATCTAACTAAAACTTAAACCATATTCGCCTATTCTCACGAACTGATGAATATTTTTTGCTTTTTGAAGATTTACATCTTCATTTAATTCAAATCGCCTTGTCTGTTTCTTTCCTTTTTCTATACTTAAAACACATGTCAGAGAGGTTTGTTGACTCTTTTAAGCTGTTTTGTCCATTTTTAACATTATGCAAACATTGACACCTCAATTATTTGTTGTAACTTTGCAGTATGTGCTATATAAAATTTTTGATACTTCTGATATTTGCCCAGATATCTATACACGGTAACCCGTGTACATCCGCTATTGTGTCGGGCAGACTGACCCCGAGTGGCAAACCCATATTATGGAAAAACCGCGACACATCAGCCATAGACAATAAGGTGGAATATATACCTGCCGCGCTACCGGGAGAACTGGCATATGTAGGCCTGTTTAATGCCAACGACAAGAAATGCGAGCAGGCATGGATAGGCCTGAATGAAGCCGGCTTTGCAGTGATGAATACCGCCTCTTATAACCTGAAAGATGACAATGTACCATCATCAAAGATGGACCGTGAAGGCTATGTTATGGCCCATGCCTTGAAGCACTGCACCACGGTTGACGATTTTGCCACCCTACTTGAGGAGCTCCCCAAGCCCTTGGGTGTTGAGGCTAATTTCGGCGTAATCGATGCTGTCGGCAATGGTGCTTATTTTGAGTGCAATAACCATGACTATACCCGCTACGACCTGAAGGATGAGGAGGATGGGGTCCTTGTGCGGACCAACTACAGTCATTCAGGCCGCAAGGGGGAGGGCTACGGACAGATACGCGAGCGCAATGCGGAGCACCTGCTCAAGCCGTATATTCTGGCCGGAGTGATTGAACCGTATACGCTTACTGATATATTGTCATGCTCCTTTTATCATGACTTGTACGGACAAGACATGAGCACTTGCGGTGAGCAATATCTGATAGACCAGGATTTCATCCCCCGCTACACCACGACAGCCACTGTGGCCATAGAAGATGGTGTGATGTGGACAGCTCTTGGTTATCCTCCGGTAGCCGAGGTGATACCTGTGTGGTGTGCTCCGGATGGTGTAGCTGATGATTTGAGAGGGCTTCAACAAGGTGGCACCTCCCAAGCTTGCAATCTGGCCAAGGCACGAAAGAGCCACGTATTCAATGTCAAAGATGGCAACAAGGATAGATATGTAAATCTTAATATGTTGATACAGCCTGACGGCAACGGATATATGCAGGTCTTTCGTCGTCAAAATCGCCGGATATATGACTCATTTCACCGATAGCTCGCAGACATGAAGACCAAGCAATTCAAGATATCGCGGAGCACTATACTCAAGTCAGCACTACACACCTCCACCTACAGATGGGTGTGGGTAGCGCTGGCGGTCATGGTGGTGTCCGGCACACTGGCAGCTGTCCTGTTCGATTGGCGCTGGGGACTCGTGACGACCATGCTGGTACTGGTGCTTGCCCCGGGAGTAATGGGACTCCTGTATTTGAGTTATGCCATGTCTTTGCGTTGCCTTCCCGATGCCTTCCCTCACATCGTGACCTTTAACGATGAGGACTTCACCGTGGTGGCAGAGATACCCCCATTGCCACCGAAAGAGGATGATGTAAATAATGAAAACCAAGAGCCGGCATCGCCCAAAACATTGTCATTCACAGCTCGTTATACCGACATTAAAAAGATTAGAGTTACCCTCTCATCCATCATAATATACCTGCATGGAGCACCCCCGGGCATTATCCATATCCCATACGAACATCTGGAAGAGGCGGGTGAGGCAGATTTTTTAATAAAAAAGTGTAAAAATTTATGAACCAATCAGCCATAATGGTGGTTGTAATGGTACGATTATTGTATTTGCACTGTGTTTTATTCAAGGTATTAAAATTAATGCTTGACGAACGGCCTGGATTGTGAAACCCGGGCCTTTGTTTTAGACCCCATCTCATAAAGAAAGCGCCGAGCATTGACTGCCCGGCGCTTTGTTACATCGTATTCGGTCTTAGCGAATGAAGAGGAGCTCGCGGTATTTGGGGAGAGGCCAAATCTCATTGTCCACCATAAGCTCGAGCTTGTCTATGTGCGTACGGATGGTCTCCATGCGAGGCACCACAGTGTCATGATAAGCAATAGCCTTGTCGCGGATTGATGTCATGCGGTTGGCTACCTTGCGAGCCTCCACCATTTTGTCTACTTCGGCTCTGATGGCTGTCATATGGCGAGCCATTTCGCGGATGGAGTTCAGGTCCGGGGCAGCTATCTCCTTGGCCTCATTCTCCGGGAAGAGGCGCATGATTTTGTCAGCATTGTCGAGCAGAGTGCTCTGATAGCGGGTAGCAGCCGGGAGGATATGATTTATGGCCAGGTCGCCCAACACACGAGCCTCTATCTGGATTTTCTTTGCATACATCTCCCACTTCACCTCATTGCGAGCCTCCAGTTCCAGGCGGCTGAAGACACCGGTGCGTGCAAACATCTCTTCAGACTGCTTGCTCAGGTAAGCATCATACATGAGGGGTGCCGAGGTCTCAGTGTCAAGTCCGCGGCGGGCAGCCTCTTGTTTCCACTCATCAGAGTAGCCATTGCCGTCGAAATGGATGTTTTTACTTTGGGAGATAAGTATGCGCACCTCATCGAGGAGGGCCTGCTCAAGGCTCTTGCCGGCAGCAAGGTCAGCCTCGATTTTGTCGGCAAACATATTCAGTTGGTCGGCAGTGGCTGCATTGATGGCAATCATGGCAGAGGCATTGTTGGCTGAAGAGCCGACAGCGCGAAACTCGAAGCGGTTGCCGGTAAAGGCGAATGGTGAGGTGCGGTTGCGGTCGGTGTTATCCATCAGAATTTCAGGTATCTGCACCACATCAAGCTTCATCTCCTCTTTACCGGAGAGGTCGAGCAGGTCGGCCGTAGAGTTCTCCTCAATCTTGTCGAGCACTGTAGAGAGCTGAGCGCCAAGGAACATGGATATGATAGCCGGGGGAGCCTCGTTGGCTCCCAAACGGTGGGCATTGGTAGCCGACATAATTGAGGCCTTAATCAGCGCGTTATGGCGATGCACGGCAGCCATGACGTTGACCACAAATGTGATGAATTCGAGATTGTCGCGTCGTGTTTTGCCGGGGCCGAAGAGTAGCTTGCCATTGTCTGTGGAGAGACTCCAATTGTTGTGCTTGCCTGAGCCGTTGACACCATCAAAAGGCTTCTCATGGAGGAGTACACGGAAGTTGTGGCGGCGTGCCACTTCAGCCATCAGTGACATGAGCAGCTGGTTATGGTCGTTGGCCAGGTTAGTCTCCTCGAAGATAGGAGCAAGTTCAAACTGGTTGGGAGCCACCTCATTATGGCGAGTCTTGGCCGGGATGCCGAGCTTGTGGCACTCTATCTCCAGGTCGAGCATAAAAGCCTCTACACGTGAGGGAATAGCTCCGAAGTAGTGGTCTTCAAGCTGCTGGTTTTTGGCACTCTCATGCCCCATTAGAGTACGTCCGGTCATCACCAGGTCAGGGCGGGCGGCATACAGTGCCTCATCTACCAGAAAATATTCCTGTTCCCAGCCTAAATTGCTGATTACGTGGTTGACTGAGGGGTCGAAGAGCCTTGCCACACGGGTGGCAGCCTTGTCTACACTGTTGAGCGCGCGTAGTAGTGGGGTCTTGAAGTCAAGTGCCTCGCCCGTATATGATATAAAGATGGTGGGAATACACAAAGTGCCGTCAGTGATAAAAGCCGGTGAAGAAATATCCCAGGCTGAGTAACCGCGAGCCTCGAAGGTATTGCGGATGCCACCGTTGGGGAATGATGATGCGTCAGGCTCCTGTTGTACCAGCAGCTTGCCGGTAAACTTTTCGAGCACGCCACCCTTGCCGTCATGCTCAATGAATGCATCATGCTTTTCGGCTGTGCCGTCGGTCATGGGCTGGAACCAGTGGGTATAATGGCGCGCTCCATTGTCAAGAGCCCAGCGTTTCATGCCGCGGGCCACATCATCAGCCAAGTCACGGGAGATGGGTTGCTTGAGGTCTATGGCCTTCACAAGCGCGTCGTATGTCTCCTTGGGGAGGTATTCAAACATTTTCTGGCGGTTGAACACCTTTGAAGCGTAATACACTTCGGGGCGGCTGGCAGGAATTTCCACTGCCTTTGCCTTGCGTGAAGAAGCCTCTTCCACGCTCTTAAATCGTAAGGATGTTGACATATTATTTCGTTTTGTCCGCCAAAAGGCCGGGATTATCCCCATGGCCTCTTATGCAGAGGTGTTTGTTTATTAATCATCACATCAGAGCCTAAAAGGAAGTGCCGATTGGAGACAGAGCGAGCAAGCTCAGACAAGTCAATACCGGCCGGCATCTCCTCACCAAGCATGTAAATATAGTCATTTCCGAGACCTTGCATCTTATAGCAATGCAACTTCTTCGGCCCGGTATCATATAATGGAACCATTTAAACTACCACTCAATATTAACGTAAACCTAACACTTCGAAAACGCAAAATTACACTATTTTTATCAACCCGCCAAAAAATTATCACCATTTTATAGGCCCAAAATATCGGGATTTGCTGCATTGGGGAATTTTTTGTATATTGCACTGAATTTCGAAAAGACTATATTTTGACATCTAATGGCCACCAAGATTTCAGTCGTAATAAATACATATAATGCAGCGGAGCATCTGCCACAGGTACTTGAGAGCGTCAAGGATTTTGACGAAATAGTAATCTGTGACATGGAGAGTACCGATGACACCCTTGAGATTGCTCGCCGTTTTGATTGCAAAATTGTGACATTTCCCAAGGGAGAGCACAAGATTTGCGAACCGGCACGCGACTTCGCCATCCACTCGGCGACTCATGATTGGGTGCTCGTAGTTGACGCCGATGAGCTGATTCCCCCAACCCTGCGCCGGTATCTTTATGACCGTATATCCGATGCTTCCTTTACAAATGCCTTGGCAATATCCCGCATCAATAAGTTTATGGGTATGGAGGTCCATGACACCCCGGACTATCAGTTGCGATTTTTCTTGAAGAACAAAGCGGTTTGGCCACCCATCATTCATGCACGCCCGGTGATTGATGGTGACATCGAAAGCATCCCGGCAAAGCGCGAGTTAAGCATCATTCATCTGGATAATCCCACTGTAGCTCAACGCCTCAACAAGCTCAATCTGTATTCTGACTATGAGGCCCCGAAACGCAAACATAAAAAGTATGGGGCCGGAAGTCTGCTGTTTCGCCCGGTATGGTTCTTCATCAAGAGCTATATAATAGGGGGCGGCTTCAAGCAGGGGCGTCGGGGTATTGTAAAAGCATACATGGACTCGGTGTATCAAATTATGTTGCTGTCAAAATTGACAGAAGAGGGTCTTAAAATCTCGTCTGACACAAAGAAGAAATAACTGTTTTGCGGTATGAACACACTAATTCACACCACTGCCGACGTCAGTTCACAGCAATTGTCGGACATCATCACTGCAGCCGCCAATCGGGGCACTGTGATTTTTGATGGCAGGAACAAACTCATCAGCGTCCCATATAAGGGTAACAAGTTGGTGGTAAAGCGCTTTGCCTCAGGCATCAAGAACAAGTTGGTGTATGCCATATTTAAATCGAAAGCACATAAATCCTTCGCCAACGCTACCGAATTGGCAGCCCGGGGCATTGGCACACCGGCCCCGATAGGGTACGCCGAGTGCCGCGGAAAGTTTAATACCCTGCTCGATTCTTATTATGTTTGCGAATACGACAGCCGTGAGTCTCTGAAGGAGGGGATAGAAAAATATGGGCGTGAATGTCTGTCTGCCTTCGCAGCTTTTGTCGCTGACCTTCATGCAAATGGAATAATTCATAAAGACCTGAATAACACCAATGTACGGGTAGCATACAACAACCAATTCTCCTTCACGTTAATAGACCTTAACCGTATGCAAATATACCCCCGCGGAGAGGGAATTCCTTTGCATGAGCGATTTGCCAACTTGTGCCGATTCAGCTATTTTGACAAGGATTTCAAATTTTTCTTCAAGGAATATCTGCGCTGCTCTCATTTGCCACAAGATTATTTTAATATAGGTGTGAGTATCAAGAGCAAACATGAAGCTCGCGTGGCCTTAAAAAAGCGCATTAAGCATCCATGTCGCAATCGGAATTGACATAATCTGAAAAATATTGGTCCGTTATGCTATAAAACATGCTGTGGATGTTGGAAAAGTCAACGCTTTTGAGTAAATTTGCACACATAAAGTGAGCTAATCAGAATAAAAGGATAGTCAAGGAGACTCCATAGCCTATCCTGATTAAGATTAAAACTCACTAATTATGATAGAGTTAGGTATATGATAACCCGGTCAATACCGATAGATATAATTTATGGTCCGGCTGCTTATAAGTGGCTGCCGGGGCTATATATGTGATTTCCCGCTTTCGAAAAACTTACACACTATATATAGTATGAAAATTACGTTCAATATCAATTATCGCACATTTTGGGGTGAGGCCTTGTATATCTGCGGCAACATCCCGGCCTTGGGCGATGATAACGACCATGCCGCACCACAGCTCAATTACCTGGGCGGGGAGACATGGCAATTAGAGATTGAGGTGCCTGAGCAGAAGGCTGATTTCAATTATCGATATATCGTCAAAGCTGCCAATCAGCCTTGGCGTCTGGAATGGGGCGAGCCTCATCGCTTCAATGCCGGCAACGGGGTATCACATGTAGAAGTCTATGACCGCTGGCAAGACCAACCATACGACAAGCCCTATTATTCGAGCGCGTTTGTGGATGGCATACTTTATCGTCCGTTCCGCTCACAGCCCCTCAAGATTGAGGCTGGTATGCTCAATATTCGGGTGCAGGCTCCCATGGTGGCTCCCGACGAAATACTGGCAATTGCCGGTGAGTGTGACGCACTCGGCAAGTGGGACCCCAAGCTGGCAGTACGCATGAACGACGCTCGTTTCCCCGAATGGGAGGCAAATATACCTCTCGCCGACCTGAAATTCCCTTGCGAATATAAGTTTTTAATTCTGAAGGAGAACAGCGGCGAGGTGGTAGCTTGGGAAATGCGCAACAACCGTGTGCTCGACCCTGCGAACGCTGATTCTAAAAGTGAGGCTGTGGTGGAGGCCGGCATGCGCTTCTTGAACCCGATGACCCCTTGGAAGGGGGCCGGCACCGCCATCCCCGTATTCTCTGTTCGCTCTGAGGAGGATTTTGGCGTGGGCGACTTTATGGACCTCAAGAAGATGGTGGATTGGTGCGTGGGGACAGGCCAGAAGGTGCTACAGCTACTCCCGGTGAACGACACCACAATGACCGGCAGCTGGACCGATTCTTATCCTTACAATGCCAATTCCACATTTGCCCTGCATCCCATGTATCTGAGACTGTCGGCCGTAGGCAAGCTCAAAGACAAGGATCGCCAGGCTTACTATGACAACTTGGGGCGCGAGCTCAATAAGCTCGATACAGTGGATTATGAGCAAGTGAACAATGCCAAAAACGCCTTCATGCGCGAGCTCTTCGCCGAGAAGGGAGCATCCACCCTCAAAGACCGCGCCTATCAGGAGTTTGTCTCAGCCAATGAGTATTGGCTTAAACCATACGCCGCTTTCTGCACCTTGCGCGACATACACCATACCCCCGAATTCAACAAGTGGGGTGAATATTCAGTCTACACACCCGAGCTGATAGATCGTTTGTGGGAGGAACATGAGCCTCAGATGCGCTTTGTCTATTTCCAGCAATATCACCTTGACAAGCAGCTGCGCGCTGTCCGTGATTACGCTCACCAGAAGGGTGTGGTGCTCAAGGGAGACATTCCTATCGGCATATCGCGCACAAGTGTGGATGCATGGGTTTACCCTAACCTCTTCTATATGGAAAGCCAGGCAGGTGCACCGCCGGATGACTTCTCTATCATGGGCCAGAACTGGGGCTTCCCCACCTATAACTGGGAGGAGATGAGCCGCGACGGCTTTGCCTGGTGGAAGGCTCGTTTCTCCAAGATGAGCGAATATTTTGATGCTTACCGCATTGACCATGTGTTGGGCTTCTTCCGTATATGGCAAATCCCGATGGATGCCGTTCATGGCCTGTTGGGCACATTCCAGCCCGCACTCCCCTTCTCTGCCGATGAGCTCCGTAATGACTTCGACTTCTGGATTAATCCGGAGATACAGACTAAACCGTTGATACTCGAATGGATGCTCACTGACTTCTTTGGCGGCAACACACGGCAGGCCAAGGAGCGATTTATGCATCCTGTGGGTGGTGACCGCTATGAGCTACTCCCATGGATTGACACTCAGCGCAAAGTGGTAGACTACTTTGCCACTCAGGATAAAGATGAGGACAATGAGCAGCTGTGCAATGGCCTGTTGGGCCTGATAGATAATGTATTGTTTATCGAGGACCAGGAGCAAAAGGGGCATTATCACCCGCGCATTGCCGCTCAGATGACTCACCAGTATCGCTGCCTGAGCGACTATGAGCGCTGGTGCTTCGACCGTCTGTACAACGACTTCTTCTATCACCGCCACAATGATTTCTGGTATGGCAAAGCTATGTGGAAACTGCCCCCGTTGATTGACTCCACCAAGATGCTCTGTTGTGCCGAGGATTTGGGCATGATACCTGATTGTGTACCTGCAGTAATGCACAATCTGCAGATATTGAGCCTGGAGATACAGCGTATGCCCAAAGACCCCAAAGTGGAGTTTGGCAACACATGGGCTTATCCGTATTATAGTGTATGCACATCTTCCACCCACGATATGCCGGGCATACGCGGCTGGTGGGAGAGCGACCATGCCATGGCACAGCGATACTTCAATCAGGTGCTTCATGAGAACGGTGAGGCTCCCTTCTATGCCGAGCCCTGGATTTGCTCACGCATCCTGGATTTGCAACTCAACTCACCCTCAATGCTTTGCATACTGCCCTTGCAAGACTGGCTGAGTGCCGACGGAAGTCTGCGCCGCGAGAACCCCACCGATGAGCAAATCAATATCCCGGCCATCTCACGCCACTACTGGAGATACCGCATGCATCTCACAGTAGAGAATTTGTTGAGCCAAACTGACTTCAATAATATGGTAGCCGAGAAGGTCAAAAACTCAGGAAGATAATCTGCTTCGGTCTACAACAAAAGACATAGATTAATTGTTATATGAAGTGAGGGCTAATGACAAAAGCCCTCACTTCTACAATCCTTTCGTGATGCTTTCTCCACTGTGGAAGAGCATAACTCTCCCCTATTGAGTGTGTACAATATTAATCAATTATAACCCAAACCGAAAATGGAAAACGACGAATTATTGAAACAAGTCACTGCCAAAGCCGAGAAATGGCTTGGCCCACAATACGACGAAGAGACACGTGCTGAGGTAAGAGCCATGCTCGATGCTGAAGACAAGACTCCTCTGATTGAAGCATTCTACAAAGACCTGGAATTCGGTACCGGTGGTCTGCGCGGCATCATGGGTGCCGGCTCAAACCGTATGAATATCTACACTGTAGGTGCTGCCACTCAAGGTCTTGCCAACTACCTGAACGATACATTCAAGGATATACCCCAGATTAGTGTATGTATTGGCCACGATGTGCGTCACAACTCACGCAAGTTTGCTGAGCTGGCTGCCGATATCTTCTCAGCCAACGGCATCAAGGTGTACCTGTTTGATGACTGCCGTCCCACACCCGAAATCTCTTACGGTATCCGCCACCTCGGCTGCCAGAGCGGTGTGGTGGTCACTGCCTCACACAACCCCAAGGAGTATAACGGCTACAAGGCATACTGGAGCGACGGTGCTCAGATGATTGCCCCGCACGATGTCAAGACCATTGAGTATGTCAATAAGATTACTTCTGTTGACATGATCAAGTTCACCCCCAACAAGGACCTTATCCAAATCATCGGTAAGGAAATAGACCAAGACTTCCTGAACGACGTGCACAAGCTGTCACTCTCACCCGACGCTATCAAGCGCCACGAGGACATGAAGATTGTTTATACTCCTATCCATGGCACCGGCAAGATGCTGATCTTCGACTCTCTGAAGCTTTGGGGCTTCAAGAACATTATTCACGTACCGGAGCAGGATGTACTCTCAGGCGACTTCCCCACAGTAGACTCCCCCAACCCGGAGAACGCTTCAGCTATGGCTATGGCCATTGCTAAGGCCAAAGAGACCGGCGCCGAGGTAGTGGTGGCTTCTGACCCGGATGCTGACCGTATAGGTCTCGTTGTCCGCGACAAGCAGGGCAATTATCAGCTGGTGAATGGTAACCAAATCGTGATGATTTTCTTGTACTACATCATCACCCGCAATGTAGAGCTCGGCCTGCTCAACGGCACTGAGTATTGCGTCAAGACCATTGTCACCACTGAGACTATCAAACGTATAGCCGATGCCAACAATGTGAAGTGCTTCGACTGCTACACCGGCTTCAAATGGATTGCCGACGTAATCCGCAACCATGAGCAGACAGCCCGCTATCTGGGTGGCGGTGAGGAGAGCTACGGCTTCCTTGCCGAGACATTCTGCCGCGATAAGGACTCGGTATCCGCCATCTCTCTGATGTGCGAGATTGCAGCTTGGGCTGCCGACAAGGGCCAGAACCTCTATGAGATGTTGATTGACATTTATGCCAAGTATGGCTTCTCTCGCGAGAGAGGTGTGAGCATCGTGCGCCCGGGCAAGACCGGTGCCGACGAGATCGTGGCCATGATGAAGGAGTTCCGCGAGAATCCGCCTAAGACTCTGGATGGTGTGCCCGTTACAGCCAAGAAGGACTATCTGGACCTCAACTTCACTAACCTGAAGACCGGTCAGGTAGAGAAGCTGGACTTCCCCACTACAAGCAATGTGCTTCAGTTCTTCACCGACAATGGCGACAAGATTTCTATCCGTCCTTCCGGCACCGAGCCTAAGATTAAGTTCTACATCGAGGTGCGCGGCGACATGAAGGACCCCAAGGACTACGAGAAGTGTGTCAAGGAGGCCGATGCCAAGATTGACAAGATACTCGGTGAGTTAGGTGTAAAATAATCTCGATAACTTCCAGGTGCCTGTGAGCGCAAACTCACAGGCACCATATACTTCTTTTTACTATATACTATGTTAGGATTATTTCGCAGGAAAAATAATATACTGCCTGAGTTGTTTTGGCACACTGATATTCATAGCCATGTATGCCCCGGCATAGATGACGGCTCACCATCATCTCAGTTAAGTGTGCAGTTAGTAAGAGGTATGGCTGATTTGGGATTTACAAAAATGGTGGTCACCCCTCATGTCACTGACGAAACATTCCCTAACACTCCCGAAATAATTCACGACTCATTTGAAATCCTCACCAAGGCTTGCGAACAAGCCGGGTTGAAAATGCAATTACGCTGTTCGGCAGAATATCGTGTAGACGACATCCTATATAATATGGTGGAGCAAAACATCATTTCTCCGATACCGGGTGGATGGCTGTTGGTCGAAAATTCATGGTTCCAAGAGCCGTTTGGATTGGAGGCTTTCTTGTTTGATCTGCGCAGCGGCCACGGGCTGAAGCCTATTCTTGCACACCCGGAGAGATACCCATATTATCAGCGCCATTATGATAGACTTGAGCAACTGTTTGACAATGGTGTGGCTCTGCAGGTCAATCTTCTCTCTTTGGCCGGACATTACGGCAAGCAAATAAAGCAAACAGCTGAATGGCTGTTGGCACACGACATGGTTAACTTTGTAGGCAGCGACTTACACCGTCCCTCGCATCTGGAGGTAATACGCGAGTATCTGTGCTCCAAGGAATACTACAAATTGGAGAATAAAGCAGACCTCATCCTCAATGATACTATCGGGGCAGCATTTTAGACCCAATTTTGACCATAGGTCCACACACTCACTTCTTTCTGACGGAGAAACCGAAATGGCCAAGATGCTGACCAAGAGCATAATAGTGACCATGCGAATAGGCTATCATACGTGCCTTATCCAAGTCAAAACGTCCGGTTGAGTGGTCTATATATCTATCATCGGCTCGAACTCCAAGCACCTTTGCCATAAACATATCGTGGCTGCCGAGATGCATGATTTCGGTGACAGCACACTCTATGCTCAGCGGGCTCTGCTCTATAGTTGGAGAACTGACCAATTCGCCGGGGATAGGTGTAAGGCCGGTAGCTTCAAATTTATTGACATCACGCCCGCTTTTCACACCGCACCAGTCAGTTGCGCGTGCCATATCCTCGGTGGTAAGATTGATGGTAAACTCCATATTTTCTGCTATCAAGCCATAGCTGTGGCGCTCCTTTCGCACCGAGATGTAACACATTGCCGGGTCAGTGCATATAGTGCCTGTCCACGCTACAGTGAGCACATTCCAATCCTTGGGAGAGCTGCCGCATGTCACCAATAATGCCGGGAGAGGATTTATCATTGTCCCCGGCTTCCACATAACTTTTGCCATATCTTGGTTGACAATAATCAGTCTAAATCATGCTCGCAGTAGGCACAACGCAGTTTGCCATCCACCTCAATGAAACGCTGTGGCATGGGGTCACTGTTTGTGATACATTTGGGGTTGATGCACTTCTGTCCTTCGTGGGTGGGGGGCACACTCTCGAGCTTCTTATTCTCCTGATTATTGGCGGGGAGCGGGTTGCCGTTAGGGTCAATACCGAGACATTTGCAAATCATTGCCTGGCGTGCATACAAGCCATTCTTAGCTTGCTGGAAGTAATACGCATATGGGGTATCGTCTACATCCTGGGCTATCTCAGTGACACGTGGAAGCGGATGTAACACACGCATACCGGGGCGCGCATTCTTGAGCATATCGGCTGTCAGTGAGTAAATGTCCTTCACGCGCTCATATTCATCAAGGTCTGCAAAACGCTCGCGCTGCACACGAGTCATGTATAGGATATCGGTATTATTGATAATCTCCTCTGAGAAGCTTTCGGTCTCGGTGAAGGGGATATTTTTCTCCTTGCAGAAGGCAATAAACTCATCGGGCATCTTGAGCTCCGGGCATGCCACAAAGTTGAACTTCACGCGGAAATGGCTGAGAGCCTGCAGCAATGAATGCACAGTGCGACCATATTTGAGGTCACCCACCATAGTGACGGTGATGTCATCCAGGCGCCCTTGAGTTTTATAGATGGAATAAAGGTCGAGCATTGTCTGTGAGGGATGCTGATGTGCCCCATCGCCGGCATTTATTACCGGAGTGTCGGTTACTTCAATGGCGCGTTGTGCCGCCCCTTCAAGGTAATGCCTCATGATGATGAGATCCACATAGTTGCTTACCATCTTAATGGTGTCTTTCAGTGTCTCCCCCTTGGAGGTAGATGTAGCTGCCGGGTCAGAGAAACCGATAACACGTCCGCCAAGCCTGTTGACTGCGGTCTCGAAGCTCAGACGCGTGCGAGTTGAGGGCTCAAAGAAGAGCGTAGCTATGACCTTACCGTCTAATATTTTACGATTGGGATTAGCCTCAAACTCAGAGGCTGTATTAAGCAACTCGAGAATTTCTGACTTACTTAAGTCATTGATGGACACTATATTACTCATAGACAATAACTAATTTTAGAGCTCGATTAATATCTGAGCTACGGGGTCGTAACAACCGACTCACAAAGACAAGGCAAAGTTAGCAAAAAATTCTGACACATGCAACCCGGCCGACATATTCCGGTGGCGACAAATAACGGCCCTATTTCACGAGCGACTGGTTGCGCATCGGGAAATAGGGCCATCTCAGGTTAAACGAGATGTATTACTTCACGAGGATATATGAGGTGAGGGGAGCGAGAATGCCTACAAGACGGCCATTCTTCACCTTAAACTCCTTGCCATGTACTTGGTCTTTATATGTACCGTTAGGCAAAGCGGTGGGAAGGTCAACTCTACCGGCCTGGGTGGAGATATTCACCACTGCGGCTCCTTTCTTGCCTCTGTTGACAAGTAATATGTGTCCGTTGTCGCTAACTTGGATATCTTCTTTTTGGCCTTTCATAGCCTGACGGAAATGGTTGACGGCAACAACCTCGGGGTGTAAGAATTCGTCATTACCGCGCGCGCCGGCTATATTGTCGCCCCATACATTATCCTTGGAGGAGTTCATTGGGCGAGAGAAGAACAATGGTATACCATTCTGGCGAGAGGTGAGGAATACCCAACCCATGCGTATCTGGTCGTCAGTGAGGCCGGCGCTCTCGTGAGCATTGCAATATGTATCGTGGCTCTCTACCCATGAGGTGAGATACTCAGGAGCCGCTTCGTGACGCCAGTCTACCATATCAATACCTTTAGCTGAGCCTTTCTCAAGAGCATCGCGCAGATGCCAGCCATAGCCGGAAGCAGTCTGGCCCATATAGTCTGCATACTCAGCCTCCGGGACATTCTTGTCTTGCAAGATTTCGCCATAAATAAAGAGATCATCTTCGGGCAATGCGAGCTTGGTGCCTTTGACAGCCTTGCGGCCGGTGGCTACATCCCAAAAGTCATTCTCAGTCACGCCGGCAGCAGTGTCTTTCGGGTCTGAGTGCACACCGATATGCTTGGCAGTGTCATAGCGAAAACCGCGCACGCCAAGGGCGAGCAGGTCGTTGACATAGTTCATGTAATACTTTTGGAAATCAGGGTTCTCCGTATTGACATCGGGTAGCGCTCCGGAGCCCCACAGTGTGCATTGCAGACGGTCATTATAGTCGCGCACCGGGTTGAGGCCCTCAGTGTGATATAATTTATCACGGCCGCCGACAGCTTTCACCATTTCGTCGCTCACCAAGTCAACGTTGAAGGCTGTGTGATTGGGCAGTACATCCACGATAACACGTACATTGTATTTAGCAGCAGAGTCACACATCTGCTTGAGTTGGTCGCGTGTACCCACTATATCGTTACCAATTGTCCAGTCGGTGGGCTGATAATAATGATACCAATTGCCCCCTTTGCCATCAGGTGTCTCGGAGAAGAGGTGCTTGTTACCTCCTTCAGGAGTAAGACAGGCCTGAGCCGGTGATGTCTGTACTATGGTGTAGCCGGCATCGGCAATAGCTTTCATATTTTCAGCTATTGTGGGGAAATTCCAGCTCCATGCATGCAAGATGACATCTTCGTTGGTGACATTGGGATTGCGCGTGATGCGATCCTTGGCCGACACGGCGGAGATGCCTAACAGGGCTGCCACGGCAGCAGTCGTTAGAGTTCTCATATAATATAGATAATTAAATGTAAGAATTAAGTGGCTGCTCAATTTAAATTGAACTTTATGCCGAGCGAATTTTTGCGCAGATTTTGCAAGTTGAAGAAGGAGTTATGCGGGCATAACGACTGATGAAATCGATTAAGCGAGAGCAGAAGTCAAGCTTGCTTGGATTATGCCGAGCGTGTACCGATTACCTGAAAGGAAACTTGGCAAAAGCTGCCAAAAAGGCGTCGGAATAAAGGCCTCTAAATACAAATGAGCATAGCCACATAAAATTTAATTTAAATTGAGCAGACACTTATTTAGTTACGGCCTTGAAAGACATATCCAACCCTTTGACTGAGTGGGTTAGAGCGCCTACGGATATGAAGTCAACACCGGCCTCTCCATAATCGCGGAGATTTTCTATAGTGATACCTCCGGAGGACTCAGTTTCGCATTTGCCGTCTACCAGCTTCACGGCCTCGCGGGTCAGCTCAGGGGTGAAGTTGTCAAACATGATGCGGTCTACCCCTCCAATGGCGAGCACACGGCGAATATCGTCAAGCGAACGCACTTCGACCTCTATCTTGAGGTCTTTGCCATTGGCTTTGCAATAGTCTTGGGCAGCCTTGACAGCATTCTCGATACCACCGGCAAAGTCAATATGATTGTCTTTGATGAGTATCATGTCAAACAGGCCGATGCGGTGGTTAGTGCCGCCGCCGGTCTTGACAGCCTCCTTCTCAAGCATGCGCATACCGGGGGTAGTCTTGCGAGTGTCAAGCACACGGGTATGCAAACCTTCGAGACGTTTCTGATAACGAGCAGTCATAGTTGCCACACCGCTCATGCGCTGCATGATATTGAGCATAGTGCGTTCGGCAATGAGCAAAGAGCGTACGGACCCCTCTACAGTGAAGGCCACATCGCCGGGCACTACATGAGCACCATCTTCGATAAAGGTCTCCATTTTCAACTCCGGATCAATCTTCTCCAACACACGACGTGCTACATTGACTCCGGAGAGGATACCTTCCTCCTTTATCAACAACCGACTCTTGCCGCAAGCTTCGGCAGGGATGGTGGATAATGTGGTGTGGTCTCCGTCGCCGATATCTTCAGCAAAGGCCAAATCGAGCAGTTCGTCTATAAGCTGTTCTTTAGTTTTCATATTTTTTGTATCTTTGTAGCGGGAAATAGGAAATATCTTCTATCTTTCAAACGACAAAATTACAAAAAAATTATGGAAATACAATTGCTTGTTATCGGAAAAAACTCCTCGGGCCCACTGCTGGAAGCTACAGAATTATATCTGAAACGGCTGAAGCATTACATCCAATATAGTATCAAGGTGTTGCCGGATGTCAAAAACACACGCACACTCAGCGAAGAGCAGCAAAAGAATGCAGAGGGCAAACTGCTGCTTGGAGCTCTGCAGCCCTCAGACTTTGTGATGCTGCTCGATGAGAGGGGCAAGCGATATACTTCCATAGCTTTTGCTGACTGGTTGCAAACAAAAATGTCTTCAGGACTAAAGAGAATGGTCTTTGTGGTGGGTGGGCCGTATGGCTTTTCGCCTGACGTGTATGCCCGTGCTGACAGCAAGCTCTCGCTCTCTGACATGACGTTCAGCCATGAGATGATACGCCTCTTCTTCACCGAACAAGTGTATCGAGCCATGACCATACTCCGGCACGAGCCCTATCACCATGAGTAGCCTTAACATAATTTATTTGTCTAAGTGAAATATTATTGGTAACTTTGCGGTATAGAAGTCCAATTCATCGTAAATACAAACAATAGTCGTCAATGAGCCAATATTATTATGTAGGGCCGGACAATCAGAGCCATGGCCCAATCATGCCCCAGCAATGTGCACAGTGCGGTATTCACTCCCAAACATTAGTATGTCCTGTGGGAGGCACCCAATGGGTAGTGGCCGGCACCATACCCGAACTTCAGCCATATCTGAATGGTGCCCACAACATGGGGTACCAGCAACCCATGCAGCAACAGCACATGCAACAACAGCACATGCAACAGCAACCCTCTCAAATCAATGAGATGCCCCCATCCAACAACATGGTATGGGCTATCCTCTGCACTATCTTTTGCTGTCTGCCTTTTGGTATCGTAGCCATTATCAAAGCATCAAACGTAAAAAGCGCGTGGTATGCCGGCAATCGCGATTTGGCAATACAAAACAGCAAGGACGCCATGAAATGGTGCATACTGTCAGTAATATCCGGAGTTGTCGTAATGTTCTTGGCAATTCTTGCCAACTCATAATGATTGGCCATAGTTAAGCTATCTCAGCTTGCCTGAGTTCAACGCATATATGCCAAATAGGTCGAAGGCAATATTACGCATAGGGTTCGTCACTTTAATAGTAACGAGCCTTATTATATTATGGAAATATGACCCCACAAAGATAGCATGGGCACCTCAATGCCCGGTGCATCTGCTCACAGGCTTTCAATGCCCCGGATGCGGCATATCCAGAGCTACACACGCTTTGCTACATGGACGGCTGTACGAGGCCCTGTCCTACAATTGGTTCTTTATCATCTCCATCCCCTACTTCCTGTCTGTATGCGCTGTCTGCTATATACCGTCACTCAAATGCCACACACAGCTAAGCCGATTTATCACCGGCCCCATACCGGCCTGGACATACGTCACACTCTTTTGCATTTGGTTTGTGGTGCGCAATATACTTGGCATATGACACATAACTATGCCTCTCAGAGTGATAGCAGAGAATGTTAGGGTATTTATTTTCAAACGCTTAGCTATTGATGTAAAAATATTTAACAAAAAAATTTGTTCATATAAAAAAAAGTCCGTAACTTTGCAGTGCATTTGAGGGCGAACAAAGCTATCAAACTCACCTCAATATCAATACATGGTGGATGTAGCTCAGTTGGTTAGAGCGACGGATTGTGGTTCCGTAGGTCGTGGGTTCGAGCCCCATCTTCCACCCCGTAAGAGGACGAGCAACGCTCGCCCTCTTTTGGCATCTATTGACTCCCCGCCACGTCACTCGCACCAACCCTAACAACGTTGTGTGCTGTCACTGTAGGGCTCGCCTCCTGTGGCGACCACTTCAACCTTCTTGTTTATTTGCAGTCGGCGGACAGGAACGGTTGGTGAGCACAGACTCATAAACCGCGCTACTCCACAACAGTTGAAGCATTTTCACAGTAAATCGGTGTCCGGGCGGACACCATTTGTCTGCATATTTACCCCCGCGCATCCACGGCTACGCCGCGTATGTACGGGGTTACTGATAAATCAGTGTCTTGACGGACACTATCCCTGCGTTTATGACCTCGCGATGCGCCTGTTTTAGTTCTCATGGGTTTGTAACCTACAAGCCTGATTTATAGGTCATTATCGAGGGTTGTCACGGTCGCTGCAGGTGGTGCCCCTACAGTAAGAATACACAATGTACTACTGAGCGCACCAATAGCCGCTAACAAAAAAGAAACCCCGACAGATGGCTGCCGGGGCGATTTTGTATAGGTGGGTATCTTACTTCTGAGTGAAGATTACGATACGGTTCCAGTCGTTTGTGCTGTAAGGCTGTACGTCTGAGCCGTCGAAGCGGATATTCAAGCGGTCGCGTGAGATGCCGTAAGTGTTAACCAGAGCATCAGCAACTGCGTTGGCACGCTTCTCAGAGAGCTGCATATTGTACTCAGCTGTACCGGTATCCTTGTCAGCGTAACCTACGATGTTAACCTTCTCATTGGGGTTAGCCTTGAGCCACTCAGCCATGTTGTATACGTTAACCTCTTCTGTAGGCATGATCTTAGCAGAGTTGATGGTGAAGCGTACAGTAGTCATGAGAGGAGCGTTAACACAGTCTTTTTGTACCACGGGCTCGGGGCAGGGGAGCTGAGCCTCGCAAGCTGCGAGGGCCTGAGTAGTAGAAAGGAGCTCACCACGGAGGGCGTTAACCTGATTGTTGAGGTCAGCAATTTGGTTAACATAGTCACACTCGTTGAATGTGTTCCAGCCGCGGCCACCGAAGTTGATGTTGAAACCACCGATAGCAGCTACGTTAGCCTCGATGGGGTCGCCGTATGAGCAGTTGTTCCAGTTGTCGCCGTAGAATGTAGCGCGAGCCTCAGCGAAGAAGTCAACATACTTGCAGAGACGGAAACGGAACTGGATACCGGCAGTAACGGGAAGAGTCCAAGACTCATCCTTGATGCCCTGCTCACCCTTGCCGTTGATGTTTGAAGCGGCAGCGAAGTTATCCTGAGAGTCGTGGATGCGCCACATGTAGTCACCACCAAAGCCGGCGAAGGGTATGATTGAGAATACACGGTTAGCATTTACGCCACCCAGTGAGTTGAACATATCCCACATAAGCTCGAAGTTTACGTTAACGTGCTTAGCGCGGGTCCAGCCGTTGTGGGGCTGGGCAAGTGTAGGGTTATCCCAGTGCATTGCGCCACCAATAGCGTTGATGCGGAAACCCAGATAAGGGCTGAACCAACGACCGAAGCCGAAGTTGTAAGCTACTGTCATACGCTTGCGGTCGATCGCCTTGATATCTTCACGGATACCATCACCTCTCTCTACGAAGGGCTGGTTGATACCGGCACCGAGCTGGATAAACCAGTTGTTACGCCAATTTGAGAAATAGTGGGGATTGGGGTCACATTCGAATTCGGTAACGGCGATAGTCTCACTCTCGTAGACTGTCTGCGCGTTGGCATCAGTTGAAGCACACAGAGCTACTGCTGCTACAGCTGCACCGAAATAAAGATTTCTAACCTTCATAATTTAAATTTATTTAGTTCTACAATTAATAATTTCAATAAATTTAGCTTTTGAGCTAAATTATTCACTTTAATTAAGAAACAAACCAAAAACGATATGGTTCGCATTTTCGGCGCAAAGATATAACACTTTTTTTGATTTGGCAAATATTTTAATTATTAAATGTTAATTATGTTAAAAATAGAGCTTCTATTAGCCTGCAATAACGATACTCACCCTCCTATTGTTAATAATTGGAGGAGGTCATACACTATTTTGAGACTTGCACCATGGTCCTACAATAGGTATATATTAATAAGGTGTATGGAATTTTTAGTCCAAATTTCGCAAGTGCTCGCGTATAACATTAACAAGAAGTAAATCGGCGGGCTACGCACGCAATTTGTCTGCCTTCCAAACCTCACACACCCTTTGCTATCGCCGCGTGTGTACGGAGTTACGATAAGTCGGTGTCCTTCCGTACACTCCTAATCATAACATATTCAATTGGATAATACTTGAGAAACTTGAATTCTGAGTACGCATGGAAATATTTTTAGAGGAATGTGGGTGCATTATGGAAATTTTTCCGTAATTTTGCGGCAAATTTAGCTCCTCCTCATTAACGATTGATGGGGCCGGAGTTTTTTACACTAATTGACCGGGTTGGGCTTTAGAGTGTATCTAATTAATCCGGCTATAACTTGTTTGAGATTCTATGACCAAAAAGATTCATTACGACTCGCTGTTTCACTCAGCCAAGGACTATTTTTTTATCGTCCTGGGTATAGCCTTCTATGCTTTTGGGTTCACCGCTTTTGTGCTGCCCCACCATGTGGTAATGGGTGGCCTCACCGGTGTGGGTACACTTGTATTCTATGCCAGCAACGAGTTAATACCGGTAGCCGTTACCGGCTATGCTTGTAATCTGACGTTACTCGCTATAGCCTTCAAGATAGTAGGTAAAACCTTTGTTAAGCGCACAATCTTCGGTGCCACCATAGTAGCTATTATGATTGGATGGATGCAGCCTGTATTTTTAGGGCTTAGCCATCCGCTCATGGAAGACCCGACAATGAGTATTGTGCTCGGTGGTCTGCTTTGTGGTCTGGGTATAGGCACCATCTTCATCCACAACGGCTCCTCGGGTGGTACTGATATTGTGGCTGCTATGGTGAGCAAGCTGAGCAATGTCAGCATAGGTCGCACCATGATTATCACCGATATGCTCATTGTGAGCAGCTCTATATTCTTGCCTTTTGACGGCACACTCATGGAGCGTTTTCAGGTGCGACTGCCCTTGATAGTCTACGGCCTTGTTGTGACATATTTGACATCATTCATGACAGATATGCTCATAAATACTAACCGTCAGGCTACTCAATTCATAATCTTCTCTCGCGAATGGCAAAAAATTGCAGATGGAATAAACTCAGTGGCACACAGAGGTGTTACTGTAATGGATGGTATGGGCTGGTACTCCAAGCATGAGGTGAAGATATTGCTCGTGTGGTGTCGCAAGATTGAGTCAGTGACCATGTTCCGCATCATTAAGAGCATCGACCCGGATGCATTTATAGCTCAGAGTAAAGCCAATGGTGTCTATGGCAAAGGCTTCGATACGATGAAGGTGCGTCTGAAAAAGCCCAAACACCACAGCACCCTGCCGGAGCATAAGGCATCCGAAGCAGCTCATCCATATCGCCCCGACGAGGAGCCAAATTTGGCTGCCGACTAATAGTGTGTCTAATAGATTGATTATGAAAAAATTAAATACATATCACTTTTTGGCTCTGATATTGCTGGCTCTGCTCTCCACGCTCCCGGCAATGGCAGAAACCAAGCCGGTCAAAAAAGTGTTGTTCATAGGCGACTCCCAGACCGGCTGGATGGGTGAACGCCTCACCGCATACGGAGCTGAGAACGGCTTCGATGTGGCTACAATAACATGGGATGGTGCCACCCCGCAGAAGTATGCCAAATCGGGCAAACTTCCCTCCTTGATAGCCCAGCACAAGCCTGACGTAATCTTTATCAATTTGGGTATGAATGCCTTGTTGGAACGCAACCCGCAGGCAAGTTTGGGCCCCTCAATGGCTACTATTAAAAAGGCCATCGGCAAAACGCCCTTTGTTTGGATAGGCCCGCTGTCATGGCCCGGTAAGGGTAAAGGTGAGACTCTGGTCAACTGGCTGAAGCAGAGTGTGGAGAGCGCCCCTAACGGACACTTCTACAATGCCTCAAATGAGTCAATCCCTCGCCAGAGCAAGACCAACCCGCATCCCACACGCGATGGGGCAGCTCTGCTCATGGACCACATTGTATCCTGGCTACCGAGCACCGGTATAAACTTCCACTCTCTGCACAAGCCAACCGGCCAGCAGATGAAACGTGGCAAGACTTTCATATACCGCCGCATGAACCAATCGTTATAAGCAAGCCCACATTCGGCCTTAACTTTTATTAAAACAAGCTCTTACTCTATGTCTGACAATAAGAAAAAAATAGTACTCTCCGGCATCCGCGCCACCGGTAATTTACATTTAGGCAACTACTATGGAGCGCTCAACAAATTCGTCCGTATGCAGGACGATTTTGATTGCCGCTTCTTCATAGCTGACTTACATGCGCTCACCACACATCCCGACCCGAAGATGCTCCACGAGAATGTCAAAAGTATTCTTGCCGAATATCTGGCCGCCGGTCTTGACCCGGAAAAGAACATACTCTATGTCCAGAGCGATGTGCCCGAAATCTCCGAGATGTATCTGCTAATGAATATGCACGCCGGCATAGGAGAGTTGATGCGAACGGCCTCCTTCAAGGACAAAGCGCGCAAGGCACTCGGCATATCAGTCAAGGCTGATGAGAGCGAGGATGAGATAGAGAAGGAAATCATTGGCAATCAGAGTAATAAGAGTGTTAACGCCGGCCTTCTCACCTACCCCACCCTCATGGCCGTGGATATCCTGATACATAAAGCAGACTTTGTGCCCGTAGGCAAGGACCAGGAGCAGCATTTGGAGCTTACACGCCGTTTTGGCCGCCGCTTCAATTCATTCTATAAGACCGATTACTTCCATGATGCCGTCAACTTCAACTTCGATGGCAAGCCGGTCAAGGTGCCCGGACTCGACGGATCCGGCAAGATGGGTAAGAGCGAAGGTAACTGCATCTACCTCATCGACGATGAGAAGACCCTGCGCAAGAAGGTGATGCGCGCAGTGACTGATGCCGGCCCCACAGAGCCCAACTCTACTCCTACCGAGCCGATAGCAAATCTGTTTACCCTCATGGAGTTAGTGAGCGAACCTTCGACAGTGGAACACTTCAAGAATGCATACGCAGACTGCTCAATCCGCTATGGCGACCTCAAAAAGCAGCTCGCTGAAGATATTCTGAAGGTAACACTGCCCATCCGCGAACGCATCCTTGACATTCGCAATAATGATGAGTATATAAGCAAGGTGGTGCGGCGCGGCGCTGAGCAGGCAAGAGCGATAGCTTCCGACACACTGCACGATGTGCGTCAAATAATGGGTATCAAAAAGTTCTGATGACAAAACGACATATCCCCGACATACCGATATTATTGCCACAGCGTTGCCTCACAGCAATGCTGTGTGCAATTTTGTGTCTGCTGTGCAGCTGCACTCACAGCTCGGATACGAATGTGCTCACAGTGAGCATCCCGCCACAAAAGTGGCTGCTCGACAGTATAGTGGGAGACAGATTTACTGTTGTCTCCATGCTGAAGGCAGACTCAAACCCGGAGACATTTGAGCCTTCAATGCATCAGCTCATGAACCTCCAGGCCAGTCAGGCTTACTTCACCGTGGGTAATCTGGCTTTCGAACTGACATCCCTGCCAAAGATACAGGAGAATTTCCCATCCCTGCAAATAGTTGACTCCTCAGCCGGCATTAATGTGCTGACCGATGGCCATGCGGCCTCTGCCGGCACAGACCATGACCACGCCCCCGACCCGCACGTATGGACATCCCTGCTCAATGCGCGCATCATGGCTAAAAACATGTATGAGAAGGTCATCGCCCTTGACCCGGAGGGAAAGGATTATTACACAACAAGATACAAAGACCTTGACACAAACCTTGCCGCCCTTGATGATTCTGTCAAGACAGCGTTAAGTACGCTGAAGGGGCGCGCGTTTGTGGTGTGGCATCCCTCTCTCAGCTACTTTGCCCGCGATTACGGATTGGTGCAGACCGGGCTTGAAACTACAGGTAAAGAGACGTCTGTTGCTCAATACAAGCAACGCATTGAGCAAGCCGGGCAGCCCAATGCCCTGATCTTTTTCACCCAAGCTGAGTTTGACTCTCGCGAGGCTGACGTAATGGCCAAAGAGTTGGGTATCCCCACTACAAACATTTCGTTAATGCAGCCCGATATCGCTGCTCAAATACGTTTTCTGACACATGCACTCACACAGACCAATCATTGAGCTCAACAATGTCTCGGTGAGTTATGAAAGCCATAGACCGCCCGCACTTACCGACATTAATCTGACAATAGACCGCGGCGACTTTTTGGCCATATCGGGCCCCAACGGAGGAGGCAAAACCACCTTGCTGCGCGTGTTGCTGAAACTACTAAAGCCCACCCACGGTACAGTGCAATATTTTGACATACAGGGTAATAAGGTTAAGCATCTGCACATTGGCTACCTGCCGCAGAAGAGCGCTATCGACACCAGCTTCCCCATTACTGTCAAAGAGGTGATACTTTCAGGCCTTTATCGCAAGCCCTGGAGCCGCCCCACAGCTACGGACTATGAGCGCCTGGATGAAGTTGTCGCGCTCACCAATACCGATAAATTTATGTCGCAAAGTATTGGCGAACTCTCCGGCGGCCAATTGCAACGTACCTTGCTGGCCCGTGCAATTATTTCCAAGCCCGAGCTATTAGTCCTCGATGAGCCATTGTCATACGTCGATAAGCGTTTTGAGCAACAAATATACGGGATAGTAGAAGCATTGGCAAAGCATACCACCATCATCCTTGTGAGCCACGAGATGTCCATCATTTCCGGCATGGCCAACAAGCACATCATTGTGGAGCAGACACTCACCCATTGCCACGCCCTGCACCACTACATCCCCACAAGCCAAGAGTGCGACATATAGGACACCTTACGATTTTTTTAGATTTTTACAATATTATCCAGAAACATGCGTTAGTATAATGTAAACTATCATTTAACACCATGTTTGCCTATGCAAAAAATCTACACCTCTAAAATTCGCACGGCACAGAAAGCCGATGATATTAACATGAAGACCCCACGTATGTCTACTATCAATTTCCTGCGAAACTTTGCGCGAGCTTACAACTACTCGCCTGCTGCCGGAACATTGGTTTTGAATTGAAAGCAACTATTACCCTAACGGGTATAACGACAACGTCATGCTCTCCTTTCGGGGCATGACGTTTCCTTTATGCCTATAAGTGAGCCATATAAAAGGTTAAACACGAGTCGCTTGAATACATATACTATTTAATGTGAGACACTTATTATCGAGATGGAGAATGATAGCCCTTATATGCCCCTTTTGGGTGGCGCGAGCATTTGTTGGCCGTCATCGAGCCAATGGATGTGAACGAGGATCCGCAATAGATGCAATAATACTTGTTGGAGGCACTGCCGCTGTAAGGTGAATGATATCCCATGTATACACCATCAGGATAGCGAGAACACTTGTTGGCCGTCATCGAGCCGATAGATGTGAACGAGGATCCGCAATAAGCACAATAAAACTTTTTCTGTGAACTATCTCCCTGATAAGGAGTATGATACCCCTTATATGCGCCATCAGGGTGACGGGAGCATTTGTTGGCTGTCATCGAGCTGATTGATGAGTAACGCGATCCACAATATGTACAGTAATAATTATCTGCTGCCATTGTCAGACAGCACAAAGCAAAAACGAGTAGCGCAAGTATCTTTTTCATACACGCAAAATTACGAAAAACGCTCCATATTTGCAAACGAAAATGCAAAGGATTAATTACAGAAAAATTTCCGTAATTTTCTTTGTTCAGCTCATTTAGATTTTGTAATTTTGTGGGCGGATAGTGAGTCAGAACGTCAGCATAGAGCATCAAGCGGTTATACGGCGTATATTGCCGTATTCATCTGAAGTGGAAGTAGTTATCTCCGACAATGAGTCTGATAATTGCTCCGCATGCGCTGCTGCTGCCCTTTGCAAGCACTCTGGCGGAACGATAAGGATACATGTGGCCAACCCGGCTGACTTCACACAGGGACAGCGGGTACGAATAGGTGCTTCTAACGGGACACATAGGCGGGCCGTAGGGCTTATGCTGGGGCTCCCATGCCTTATGCTTATCCTGCCTATCGTATCGCTATGCCAGCTCGGCGTGCCCGAATGGGCTGCTCTGCTTGCCGGTATAGGCGCTTGCACTCTCACATATCTGATACTGTGGTGGTGTCGCAAGGATATCAACACAAACCACCAGTTTATTATTCTGACATAACCGACCTTTTACACAATTCATAACTTTTTGACCTACAACTACATATATGGATATTTTTTGGTTAACAATACTGCTCATGGGAGGTATCGGTATTCTGGCCGGAGCAGTGTTGTACTTTGTCTCAAGGCGCTTTTATGTGCATGAAGATGAGCGCATTGCCTTAGTGGAGGAATGTCTACCCGGAGCCAATTGCGGTGCATGTGGCTACAAAGGGTGTCACGACTTCGCCACCGCATGCTGCGCAGCTTCATCTCTTGATAATATTATGTGTCCGGGCGCGGGTGCTTCCGGCATGAAGCGCATTGGTGAGATACTCGGACTGAACCCCGGCAACGCCATCATGAAGCGCGCCGTTGTGGCTTGCAACGGCTCATGCAGCCTTCGCCCTGACGTGCGCCGATATGACGGTGTACATCGCTGCTCTATTGAAGCATCGTTCTGCGAGGGTGAGTCTGACTGCGCCTACGGATGTCTCGGATGTGGCGACTGTGTGGAGGCTTGTCCCTACGACGCCCTGCATATTGACCCCGAGACAGAGCTTCCGGTGGTGGAGATTTCTAAATGTGTGGGATGTGGCAAATGTGCCGACACTTGTCCGCGAGGAGTAATGGAAATAGTCTCTGTGCCCGATGGCTATGACACCACCGTGTTTGTAGCTTGCCGAAACAAAGACAAGGGTGCTCAGGCCCTTAAAGAGTGCAAGGTTAGCTGCATTGGCTGCGGCAAATGCAAGAAGACATGCCCCTCCGGTGCTGTAACTCTTATCGGACCATTGGCAATGATTGACACTAACGCTTGTACCCGCTGCGGCGCTTGTATAGAAGCCTGTCCGCGCAAGACGATATTAATAGAAAACACCCCCCAAACAGTATGAAAAAGACATTCCGAAAAGGGGGTATTCACCCCGATGATTGCAAACATACGGCCAATGTGCCTATCACTGCACCGGTGCAGCCAAACGTGCTGACCGTAATATTGAGCCAAAGTATAGGCGCGCCCTCTCAGGCCGAAGTCAAAGTTAACGACAAGGTGCTGGCCGGCCAGATGATAGCCAAGCCCGGCGGTTATGTGAGTGCATCACTCCACTCCCCCGTCTCCGGCACAGTGAAGAAGATTACCACCACACGAGATGTGGCAGGCTACCCTGTGGAGGCCATTGAGATAGAACGTGACCCCGAGGCTGAAGATACATTCGAGCCCCTCCCTGCTATGGACCTTAGCGCTCATTACGCTCCGGCCGACATCGTGGCCCGTGTGGCTGAGTGCGGAATAGTCGGTCTGGGTGGTGCTACTTTCCCCACATCTGTAAAACTCTCTCCGGGCAAAGGCAATCGTCCTGAATTCGTCATTATCAATGGTGCCGAATGTGAGCCCTGGCTCACATGCGATGACCGGCTGATGCGTGAGCATGCCGATGGCATAGTGCGTGGCGCACGCTGGCTCATGAAGGCTGTAAAGGTGCAAAAGTGTTACATCGGTATCGAGGAAAACAAGCCGGAGGCTATTGCCGCCATGCGTGAGGCTGCCGGCCACCATAAGAATGTGGAAGTTGTCGAGCTTAAAAAGAAATATCCACAAGGTGGTGAGAAGCAGCTTATCGACGCCATTCTCAACCGCCAGGTACCCTCAGGTGCCCTCCCGGTATATGTGGGTGCCATAGTGGACAATGTGGCCACCGCATACGCCGTATATCAAGCATGCGAGAAGGGACTGCCTCTCACCTCAAGAGTAGTGACTGTTACCGGCCCGGAGCTCACAAATCCCGGAAACTTCCTGGTGCAGATAGGCACCCCAGTGAAAGACCTTATCGAGGCTGCCGGAGGCCTGCCGGAAAATACCGGCAAGGTAATCAGCGGTGGTCCGATGATGGGGCGTGCCATGGCTACACTCGACACCCCTACTACCAAGGGAATGAGCGGCATACTCGTTCTGCCCGAGTCCATGAGCCATCGCTGCGAGCCGGAGCCATGTATAAGGTGTGCATCATGTGTCGATGTATGCCCCATGGGCCTCGAGCCCTACCTGCTCGCAGCTCAGAGCGTACAGAATATGTGGGCCGACACCAAGGCACACAATGTAGCCGACTGTATAGAATGCGGCTCATGCGTTTATACATGTCCTGCCTCACGCCCTCTGCTCGATTTTATCCGTTTGGCAAAACGCCAAATCCGCAAACTATAAATGTCTACTCAAACAGATAATATCAGACTTTATCTATGCAGCAATTAATAATATCCGGATCACCCCATGTGCATACGTCAGACACTGTGAATCGGCGTATGTGGAATGTGGTCATAGCCCTGCTGCCGGCCATCGCCGTCGGTATTTGGGTGTTTGGACTGAGCTCTCTGACCTGCCTGCTTATAAGTGTGGGTGCATGCCTGCTCACCGAGTGGGTTATAGCCACACTCATCATGAAGCGCCCCTTCACTCTCCTGAATGGCTCGGCGCTCATCACCGGCATACTGTTAGCCATGAATGTGCCGGCCTCTCTGCCATGGTGGATGGTAATTATCGGCGCAATAGTAGCCATAGGCATAGGCAAAATGTCCTTCGGCGGCTTGGGCACCAATATATGGAACCCGGCGCTTGTAGGGCGTGTATTTTTGCTTCTCTCCTTCCCGGCAGCCATGACTACCTGGAGCACTACGGTGGGCAATGGGGTAGCCGGTGCTGATGCCTCCTCCGGCGCCACAATACTCGGCACACTCAAGATGAGCGGACACCATATAGACTCATCAACCATTGATTGGCTCGCAGTCTCCGTAGGCGACATGAATGGCTCATGGGGCGAAGTTGGCTCCATTGCCATACTCATCGGGCTGGCTTATCTGCTCATTACACGTACCATAACATGGCACATCCCGGTGTCAATGCTCCTCTCTGCCGCTATTTTGGCATGGGTTTGTGGAGCTAACCCGATAGTGGAACTGCTCACCGGCGGCATGCTGCTCGGCGCCGTATTTATGGCCACCGACTATGTCACCTCGCCTATGACACATAAGGGGCAAATTATATACGGTGTGCTTATAGGTGTGATAACCATTGTGATACGCCTGTGGGGCGCATATCCCGAGGGTGTCTCTTTCGCTATTCTGTTAGGAAACAGTTGCACACCCTTGCTCAATAAATATTGTCGTCCGCGCCGCTTCGGCTCCGGCAAAAAGAGAAAGGAGGCTGCTGCATGAAAAAGCTGAAATCCACCCTGCCAAACATGATACTCTCGCTTGGGATTGTATGTATCGTGGCCGCTGCCCTGCTCGCCGGCATGTATATCATCACCAAGGAGCCAATAGCGCAGACAGAACAAAAGAACCGTGTTGAGGCTATCCGCCGCGTTGCCCCGCAGATGGACAATGACCCGGTGGCCGATGCCGTTGAAGTCACTACTCCCTCCGGTACCAAATGCACCGTTTATCCGGCTTACTTGAATGGCAAATTTAATGGCGCCGCCGTCTCCACATTCACTATGGCCGGCTTCGGTGGCGAGATACAGATAATGGCCGGCTTTAACGCCAATGGCACTGTCAAGGACTATCAGGTGCTCTCACACGCCGAGACCCCCGGCCTGGGCAGCAAGATGCAAGAATGGTTTCGCGACCCCACCGGAGCACGCTCCGTGATTGGTAAATCTCCGGCACAGATATCATTTTATGTAGTGAAAGACAAAGCGCAACATGGCGAGATAGATGGCATCACCGCTGCCACAATATCTTCCCGTGCATTCCTTGGTGCACTGCGTGAGGCCTTTGATGCTTACACACAAGTCAAGACCGAGAAGACCGGTATCAAGGCCGAAGGTGCCAAAGGTGACGGTGTCTCCGGCGCTTCATCACAAGCCGATAAGCAAGGTAACAAGAAGGCAAACAAGGAGTCAGCCCCGACCCACGATGCAGCCTCCGGCACTTCTCCCAAACACAATGACCAGAAAAACAAGCTCTAAGCCATGAAGAATAAATTCCAAATAATCTGGAACGGCATACTCCCCTCTAACCCGGTACTGGTGTTACTGCTGGGTATGTGTGCAACCCTTGGCACCACCTCGTCTGCCACTAACGGCTTAATGATGGGGCTTGCCACAGCCGCTGTATTGATATGCTCAAACACCGTAATCTCCATGATGAAGAGCCTTGTGCCCGACAAGGTGCGCATACCGGTCTTTATTGTGGTCATAGCCACCTTTGTGACACTGCTTCAGCTTGCCATACGCGCATGGGCCCCGGCATTGGAACAGAGCCTCGGCTTGTTCATTCCCTTGATTGTGGTAAACTGCATCTTGCTTGGTAGAGCCGAAGCATTCGCCTCCCGCAACAGTGTGGTAGACTCCGCCCTTGACGGCCTGGGCTGCGGCATCGGTTTTACACTGGCCCTCACCATTTTGGGAGCCGTAAGAGAATTGCTCGGTACCGGCTCACTGTTCGGACTCTCATTATA
The DNA here is from genome assembly GCA_023665425.1 of Muribaculaceae bacterium. Taxonomy (GTDB): domain Bacteria; phylum Bacteroidota; class Bacteroidia; order Bacteroidales; family Muribaculaceae; genus Lepagella. Next base: position 36,706 of record JAMPDX010000001.1, on the reverse strand, counting down.
TTCCGAAGACTATGGTATGCTACTCTTTGTCCTTGCCCCCGGTGCCTTTATAGCCCTCGGCTATTTGATAGCCATAGTCAACTCTCTAATCCGCCACTTCAATAAGTAATTGCCATGCTCACATATATATCCATCATCGTCACTGCGATATTCATCAACAATATTGTCCTCGCGCAATTCCTCGGGATATGCCCCTTCTTGGGTGTGTCCAAGAAGACTGACTCAGCCTTGGGTATGGGCATGGCTGTCACATTCGTCATCACTCTGTCTACTGCTGTGACATGGTGCTTACAGACTTATGTTCTCGACCCGCTCGATTTGGGATTTTTGCAGACCATACTTTTCATCTTGGTGATAGCCTCGCTGGTGCAGATGCTCGAAATAATCATACGCAAGATAGCACCCTCACTGTATGAAGCATTGGGAGTCTTCCTGCCCCTAATCACCACCAACTGCGCTGTATTAGGTGTCGCTATCCTTGTGATACAAAAGGAGTTCACCCTCTTGGAGTCTATCGTCTATGGGTTCTCCACCTCTCTTGGCTTCACCCTCGCGCTGCTGCTGTTTGCCGGTATCCGTGAGCAACTGGAAGTGACACCGGTACCCAAGGCCATGAAAGGTGTGCCCCTGGCCCTGATAGGTGCCGGCATCTTGGCAATGGCATTTATGGGCTTCTCTGGTATAAAAATCGGCTAAGGTTAAATTTTTTATAAAATAAACTCTAATCACCCCAATGGCGACGCTCGGGATATCGAGTTGGCCTAAAGAGTAAACGAAGGGAGGTGGAATAAGTTATATAGTTCCAGCACCATGTGATGAACACTGTCAACTTATTGCGCATACCCAGGATTGAGATGAGGTGTATCAGCATCCATGCCCACCAGGCCATCAGCCCGGAAATAAATTTACCCTTCATGTCCACGACAGCACGCCCCTTGCCTATTGTAGCCATACTCCCTTTGTCTTTATAGATGAAGCGCTTAGGGGCATTGCCATTGAGGTTGGAGGCCAGGTTTTTGGCCATCTGTATTGCCACCTGTGCCACTTGGGGATGTCCCTTGGGAGCATCTTCGGTCATACACAGTGCGATATCACCAATGGCGTAGACATCCTCAACACCCTTGACACGGCAGTAATCATCTACCACAATCCTGCCACCATGGCCGATAGTAGCAGCCGGAAATCCCGGCATTGGCTCACCCACAACGCCGGCGGTCCAGATAAGTGTCTCCCAATACTCTTGCGAGCCGTCACCAAAGGAGACCATCTTGTCCTGATATGATTTCATCACGGTATTGAGGCGTACCTCCACCATCAAATCCTCAAGGTATTCCTTAGCCTTTTGCCCGGCACGCGGGTCGAGTGCGGCCAACAGTTTGTCGCTCCCCTCCACCAATACAATACGCACATCCTCGGGCCGCAACTCGGGGTACTCGCGCGGCAGGATATCCTTCTTCATCTCACCCAATGCACCGGCTATCTCCACACCGCTTGGACCACCGCCTACCACCAGAAAACTAAGCAATTGTCGGCGTCGCAGCGGGTCTTTGCATATAGCACCACGCTCAAGGCGGTCAAGTATCTCATCGCGGGTATGAGAGGCCTCGGCAATTGTCTTGATGCCATATACGCTCTCGCTCAGACCCTGTATGCCAAAGAAGTTGTTGGTCGTACCTGCAGCAATCACCAGCTTATCATAACTCAGTGTCTCATAGCTCGTTGTGACGGTGTGTGCATCCACATCAATATTCTTGACATGCCCCATGTGATAGGTGGTATGCTTGCCAATGCGTCGGAATTCACGCCGCAATGGGAAGGCTATCGACGATGCATCCAAGCCCGACGATGCCACTTGATAAAACAAAGGAGGGAACCCGTGGAAATTGTTCCTGTCCACAAGATGCACATCAAACTTATCATTATTCAAGCGTTTTGCCAGATTGAGCCCTGCAAAGCCGCCACCAATTATGAGCAAACGTATCTTATCATCCATGGTTAATCCTTTTTAGTTAAAACACCTTCCATACATCATAGTTCAATATAATTTTTATAAGCCATAAGCAGACTTTTTGCATTTTGTTTTGTTTATATAAAAAGATTGATTAACTTTGCATTTCAAGTTAACCCGAAACGAATATGGCAATTACTAAGCAAGATCTGGAGACACTGCAGGCTCGTGGCATCTCCGAACAAAAGTATGAGGAAGAAATACGCAGATTGAAGGGAGGCTTTCCGTACCTCAAAATACAAGGCCCCGCTACTGTAGGCAATGGTATATTGTCTCCCAACGATAAGGAACGTCAGCACTATGAGAAAATTTGGGACAACTATGTGGCTACCGGGGCAAAGGTAGTAAAGATGGTGCCCGCCTCAGGTGCCGCTTCACGCATGTTCAAGAACCTGTTTAAATTCGCTGATGGCGAAAGCATGACCCCCGACACTCCATTCATCGAGGAATTCTTCAACGGTGTGCACAAGTTTGCATTCTTCAACGAGTTAGACAATGTTTGCCGCAAGCTCTACCAACTTGGTATAGATGAATTGTTAGCAGCTAATCGTCACCGCGACGTGGTTACAGCTCTCATCAAGCCTGAGGGTATGAATTACGGCCAGCTGCCCAAGGCACTGCTTGAGTTCCACAAATATCCCGATAGCGTACGCACAGCTCTCGAGGAGCACTTGGCAGAAGGCGCACAGTATGCTGCCGGCTCTGATGGTATAGTGCACGTTCACTTCACCGTGAGCCCCGAACATATACCCTTGCTGGAGGCAAAGGTCAAGGAGGCTACCCCGAAATTGAGCCAACAGTTTGGCGTCACATTTGATGTGACTACAAGCATACAAAAGCCATCAACAGACACTGTAGCCCTCGGCCCTGATGGTGAGCCCTTCAGAGTGGATGGCAAGCTCTTCTTCCGCCCCGGCGGACATGGAGCACTCATTGAGAACCTTGGTGAGATTGATGCCGATGTCATATTCCTCAAGAATATTGACAATGTGGTGCCGGACTCCGGCCGCGCCCTTACCATTGAGTACAAGAAAGTGCTCGGCGGTATACTGGTAGAAGCATCAGGCAAGATAGCTGAGTATATCAATGAGCTAAGTGTCGGCATGCCTTCACGTCCGGCGCTTAACGAGATGCTCGACTATCTGCGCGACACACTGTGCGTGACCAATGATGACGCTGCTCACATGGACGACATGGAGCTGGCCGACTATCTGATATGCAAGTTCAACCGCCCGCTGCGCGTGTGCGGCATGGTGCGCAATGAGGGTGAGCCCGGCGGTGGCCCCTACCTCACCTATAATGCCGATGGCACTGTCTCTCCACAAATCCTCGAAAGCTCACAAATAGACACCTCCAAACCTGAGGGTCAGGAGCTTATGAGCCATGCCACACACTTCAATCCGGTAGACCTGGTTTGCGACATCAACGATGTGAGCGGCAGGCCCTATGACCTGCGCGAGTTTGTGGACCCGAACACCGGGTTCATTTCCTCAAAGAGTGTTAAGGGTATAGAAATCAAGGCACTGGAACTCCCCGGCCTCTGGAACGGCGCAATGAGCGACTGGAACACAATCTTTGTAGAAGTTCCGGCCCGCACATTCAATCCGGTAAAGACTGTCAACGATTTGCTCCGCTCCGCCCATCAATCTTGACATAACCAATCTCGGAAGCATTTCCGAAAATTCGCCTAACCTCCTGATGCTGTGATTTGATATCACCCATATAAGAAGACGACCTTCCGATTTCGGGAGGTCGTCTTGCTTATGGCTTTTTATCGCGTAAATTTGATGTGTTTGTTGCCTGTATGCAGTATGTAGATACCGGCAGGGAGTAAGGCGATGTCGATTGTCGTTTCTCCGGCTGTAAGCATACCTGCAAGTTGCAAATTCCCGGCCATGCCATAGATGGAGTAGTGTGTATTGCGAGAGGAACGGACGGTGAGGTTGTCATGAGACTGCCCTGTCAACAGCAAAATTTCGCTATCCGCATTTATTGCATTGACGCTTAGATAATCGGGGTGAATATCTTCAGCGCCGGCTATCTCGGTGGATGTCTCACCCAGCCAGCCGCAATATTGGTTAACGGCGGTATGGACACGCACGAAGTCTATTTTATCGAGCTTCACCGGAGTGCCGTCGCCCGCTACTGCCCAATCAATATTGAAACCGGCATCCTGAGCATTAGGCAAATTGTCTGCATAGCCCCAGTCCAGATAATACTGTTCATAATATGTGCCTTTGCCACTTTTATCCAAATAGTTGTCCGCCAACTTGGTGCCGACGAATGAGAGGGTTGTTTCTTCGATCCATTCAGGCCAATAAGACTGCTTATGGTTTGTGTTTTGCATCACATAGCCTTCGTTTGTATCCCCCATGTCAGCTGTCCAGCGAATATAAGTGCGGTCGTTGATATACTTATTTTCGGGGTCCGGTTCGGCCACATGATCTGCTGCCGGTGCGTAATAAGTTATTGAGTAGCCTTTCAGTGTGCTTTCTTTTGTATAATCGGAGCCGGCAAGTTCATACCATTCATCATCCGGCAAGCCGTTGCCATTGTCATCTCTGCTCACCATTACAATACCGGGCTCGGCACTCCCTGCATGATTGGCTGCATTAGTTATCATGGCATTGCCATAAATCTTAAAGTCACTCTCCCCCGGCTTGTTTAACACTGAGTGGTCGAAACCAAAGACTACATATCCGCCGAAAGCTCCTAAGGAAATCAGGCCCGGGGCGCGGTCACCTACAAGTTGCTGAGATACTTTGGACAGAATACTTTCGTATGTGTCCCCCTGCTCGTATGCGGGCAATGTGTTGATAAATTGGCCCGGTGCTGGGCGATATTCATACACTTTGCTTATGTAAGGGGTAGCGGCTGATGCGGCAGAAAGAAGTGTTCCGGCAAAAATAAGGGTTATTGTTCGCATAATGAATGTGAATGTGTTTGGTAAATTACTTGATTAATTCTGTTACTACGGCTCCGGGAGAAAAATCATCTGCCGTGAGCTGTTCAGAGCAAGCGAGTTCAATGAAGGCTGCCACTTGCTCGGGGATGTTGCAGCGAGTACCGAAGGCATAGCCCCCTTCCTCGGCAAAGTCTACATTTGTATAATAGCTCTTCCCCTTGTGTTGGAGCACAACTGTGCCGGTGATCTTGCCACCGGTCAGCACAGCAGAGACAGTCTGCTTGACGCCCTGTATCTGCATTGCCAGGGAGACAGGCATCCCCACCTCAATATTCTTTGGTATCTCACCGGACCCTCCCTTATAAGATGGATAATATGTCGGCGCAGTATATTCAGGCACAGAATAGTCAGCATCGCTTATTGCGCTGTTATTATCTGTGGCGGAGCTGCTTTTTTCTGCAACTCTGACAGGTGTATCTTCGGCAGACATTGTCATCGTGGTGTCTTGCGCAGATAGCGTGTCAGTGCTACCTCCGGCCGAACTGCATGCCGTTAAGGTAGAGGCGATGGTGATTATAATTAAAATAAGCGGTAATTTCATTGACTTATTTCTTTGAGGCGAGTCAACAAATCTACCATCTTGGCCTCGGCAGGATTTGGAACAGGAGTCCAGAAGCGTGTCTGCATCAATTGGTCAGGCAGATATTGTTGGTCTACATAATGCCCGGGGTAGTCATGGGCATACTTATACCCCTCATGATAGCCAAGCTCCTTCATAAGCTTTGTAGGCGCATTGCGCAAATGGAGAGGCACGGGGAGGTCGCCGCTATTCTTTACCTCGGCCAAGGCGGCATCGATAGCCAAATAGGCGCTGTTGCTCTTGGGTGATGTGGCCAGATAAATGGCACATTCACTCAATATGATGCGTCCTTCCGGCCACCCGATCTTAGCTAAGGCGTCAAAGGTGGCATTAGCCAACAGCAGGGCATTCGGATTAGCCAGGCCAATATCTTCTGCCGCCAGGATGCACAGACGACGCGCTATGAATTTCGGGTCTTCGCCACCGGCTACCATTCGGGCAAGCCAATAGACAGCGGCATCCGGGTCAGACCCACGGATGCTTTTGATGAAGGCGGAGATAATGTCATAATGCATCTCGCCATCACGGTCGTAGGCTGACGGGTTCTCCTGCAGACGAGCTGTCACCACCTCATCGTTTATGACCAGAGGCTCGTCATCAGGGGTAGACTGTTCGAGCAGATCGAGGATATTGAGGAGCTTGCGAGCATCTCCGCCGGCATAACGCATCAGGGAATCTATCTCCTCTATCTTGACATCGCGAGCGGCAAGCACATTGTCTTCGGTGAGTGCCCGGTGCAGCAAGGTCTCCATGTCCTCCTTGCTAAGTGGCTGCAATACATATACTTGAGAGCGAGACAGGAGTGGACGTATCACCTCAAACGAGGGGTTTTCGGTGGTGGCGCCTATCAGGGTGACAACCCCTTGCTCCACGGCACCAAGCAGAGAATCTTGCTGGCTCTTGGAGAAGCGGTGTATTTCATCTATGAAGAGTATAGGTCTTCCTTTGGAGAAGAGGCTCCGACTGTCGGCCTTGCAACGTTCTATCACCTCGCGCACCTCTTTCACACCACTGCTCACAGCACTCAGTGTATAGAAGGGCACTTCTGTCTGCTTGGCCACAATACGAGCTAAGGTGGTCTTGCCAACTCCGGGAGGGCCCCATAGTATAAAACTGCTCACCTTGCCGGTCTCTATCATGCGACGCAACACGGCCCCCTGTCCCACAAGGTGAGTCTGGCCGATATATCCCTCAAGAGAATTAGGGCGCAAACGTTCAGCAAGAGGTGCGGTGTTTATCGGCATATACCAAAAGTTTATCGAGATCCAACTCGGTGAGTGAGTCGAGTGTGAGGTCGGCGTTAGGTCCAATGGCTTCTCGCCCCAGGGTGTCTGTCATGCCAATAGTGAAGGCTCCGGCAGCATGGCCCGAGGCGAGCCCGGTGAGGGCATCTTCCACCACAACACAACGGCAGACAGGCACACCAATCAACTTTGCACCAAGCAAATATGGGTCCGGTGCCGGCTTACCATGCTTTACCATCTCCCCTATCACCACGGCATCAAAGCGGCCGATGATGTCCGGCATTTTGCGACTGAGTTTCTCCATCTTCGCCGCATCGCTACTGGTGACCATTGCCACCGGAATATGGCGACAATGCAAATCATTGAGGAGCTCCACCACACCGGGCATATATGAGAATTGCAGCTTGAGCTCCTCGGCGACACAATAGTCGGTAATTGCCTTGTGCTCAGACTTATCGAAATATTTATCAAGTATATTGGCAAGAGTCATTCCCTTTATCACTCGCGGGAAGTCCTCCACCCCTGTAGGATACATACGGTCTATATCGGCCCAGATGCGTGTATATTGCCTCTCGGAGTCAATAAGCACGCCATCCAGGTCGAACAAAAAACCAATGTTTAATTCGTTTTCCAAATTATCTGATTTGAATGGATTGAGAAGTCAATCCGCCTTATTTTTTATTTTGTTTGGCCCATGTATCCTTCAAGCCGATAGTCTTGTTGAAGACAAGCTTACCGGGCTTGCTGTCGGGGTCAACGGTGTAATAACCAAGGCGTTGGAACTGGAAATGGTCTCCCACCTGAGCCTGCTCGGCAAGCCAGGGCTCAATCTTGACACCGGAACGTACGTTCAGTGAGTCGGGGTTGAGCATATCGCGGAAATCGCCCTCCTCTGCTGACGGGTTTTCTACAGCGAACAGTCGGTCGTAATCGCGAACTTCTACCTCAACGGCTGTCGGTACATTTACCCAATGCAGAGTGCCCTTGACCTTGCGATCCGCTCCGGAGAGACCGCTGCGGGTTTCAGGGTCATAGGTGGCATATATTTCCTCTATCTCTCCGGCATCATTTTTCTTCACACCGGTACACTTAATGATGTATGCACCTTTCAGACGCACTTCTTTGTCGGGAGAAAGACGGAAGAATTTCTTGGGAGGATTCTCCATGAAGTCCTCGCGCTCAATCCATAATTCGCGGCTGAAGGGCATCTCGTGGGTGCCGGCACCCTCCTGCTCAGGATTATTGTCCATAAGCATTGTCTCAGTCTTATCCTCAGGATAGTTTGTGAGGATGAGCTTTACGGGATTTTGCACTGCGCTCACACGGGTAGCTGTCTTATTGAGGTCCTCACGGATACTGTGCTCCAGCAGCTCGATGTGATTAAGCGCCTCATACTTGGTGTAGCCGATACGAGTCACGAAGTCCTTTATAGATGAAGGTGTGTAGCCACGGCGACGCAGACCGCAGATGGTCGGCATGCGAGGGTCATCCCAGCCGTTCACCAACCCTTCTTTGACCAATGCGAGAAGTTTGCGCTTACTCATCACGGTGTAGGTCAGGTTCAGACGATTGAACTCTATCTGACGCGGGCGATATGTCTCATCGGCGAGCTCATTCACAAAGTAGTCATACAGAGGGCGGTGAGGCACAAACTCCAGAGTACAGATAGAGTGTGTCACACCCTCAAAATAGTCACTCTGGCCATGCGCAAAGTCATACATAGGATACACCTTCCAAGTCTCACCGGTACGCCAATGCGGCGCGAATATGATGCGATACATTATCGGGTCGCGGAAGTGCATATTGTCGCTCGCCATGTCTATTTTAGCGCGAAGTACCATTGAACCCTCCGGGAATTCACCGGAATTCATACGGCGGAATAAATCGAGGTTCTCTTCTATGGGACGGTCACGATACGGGCTGTTCTGACCGGGAGTGGTGGGGGTACCCTTTTGGGCAGCTATCTCTTCAGAGCTCTGCTCATCAACGTAAGCCTTACCCTCCTTTATGAGTCGCTCGGCAAGGTCGTATAATTTCTGAAAGTAATCAGATGCATAATACAATCGATCACCCCAATCATAACCCAGCCAATGGATATCACGCTTTATGGCTTCGACATACTCCATGTCTTCCTTCTGAGGATTGGTATCATCAAAACGCAGATTGCAGGTGCCTCCAAACTTCTCAGCAGCGCCAAAGTCCATAATGAAGGCCTTGGCATGACCTATATGCAGATAGCCGTTGGGCTCCGGCGGGAAACGGGTATTCAATCGGCCGCCATTCTTGCCGGCTTCAAGATCATCCTTGATTATTTGCTCCACAAAATTCAGGCCCTCGCTATCGCGCACCAAAGCCTCGTCCTTAGTCTCTTCCATCATCTGATATTTTTGTAGGGCACGAACTCATAATCATGCACACCGGCATGAACTATAAAAATCGCCACCCTTTGATTTCTTTATGTTTTAGAGCACAAAATTACGAAAATTTTCCGTAACTGCCAACAAGATTACATTAAGTTTTGATATTCAGCAACTTATCACATCCCCATGGAGGGTTAGTATAAAATTTCCGATAAAAAAACCACGAAACATTTGGCTAATCCAAAAAAAGCGCGTAACTTTGCACCGCAGTCTGAAAGAGATGGTCGCGAGAGGCCAACGAATTCGATACGCAATCCGGGGCATTAGCTCATCTGGCTAGAGCGTTTGACTGGCAGTCAAGAGGTGACCAGTTCGAGTCTGGTATGCTCCACTTCAGCAGATTTAGTTCCTACTAAATCTGCTTTTTTTATCCTCAGAATTCACCCTTTCACGAGTTTGCCGGGTGGTAGTAGCGCTGAGCGCTTGCACTATTATAACCCCACGATATGCGATAGCCACAGGCTCGAGCTTCGTGGGGTTGTTGATGACATATGCGTGCCTGACGCGGCGCGGTTGCATACCATAATATGAACAACTAACATTCATAAGCGACCGCTCCGCGCTCCGCATAAAAAAGCCCCCAATGAAGAGTGACTTCGTTGGGAGCAATTTTTATGATACAGGGATTTGTCAACTGAAGAAGAAGAGGATGATGATTTGAGCCATGATGACTCGCATAAACATTGTCAGAGGATAGACAGTAGAATATGCCACGGCCGGTGCATCACCTTCGGCCACTTTATTGCCATAAGCAAGTGCCGGTGGGTCTGTGTAGCTACCACTCATAAGACCCATAATCGTAAGGTAGCTGAATTTGTACTTGCTGCGGGCGATGATGCCGATTACAACAAGCGGTATAAGCGTAATTATGAAACCGTTTGCCACCCATATTGCACCGGTGGGTGTAAAGACTGTCTTGGCAAATTTGCCACCGGCGGCTATACCTACAGAGGCAAGGAACAAACATATACCAATCTCGCGCAGCAGCAGGTTGGCCGACGATGAGGTATAGGTCACCAAATGGAATTTATGTCCGTAGTTGCTTATAAGGATAGCTATCACAAGCGGGCCACCGGCAAGGCCAAGGCGCATGGGCACACTCATACCGGGGAACGAGAGAGGTATCATACCTACCACTATACCGAGGAATATACCCACAAACATAGTCACTAGATTAGGCTCATTAAGGCGCTTCATAGAGTTACCCAAGCGTGAGGCAAGTCGATTGATATCCTCCTCTTTGCCTACCACTGTGAGGCGGTCGCCCATTTGCAGGCGCAAGTTAGGAGCGGCAAGCAGGTCTACTCCGGCACGGGTGACTCGAGTGACATTCAGCTTGAAACCCATACGCAAACGCAGCTCACCGAGCTTCTTGCCGTTATACTCGCTGCGGGTCACTACTATGCGGCGGCTTACAACGTGTGAATGATTCGGGTCTTTTTCTTCCGCCCCCTCCCAATCTTTATCTACTACTTGACCCAAGAAGCGCTCAAATATTTCCTCATCTTGCACTGAGATAACGACCATTAACATATCTTGCATTTCAAGCACTGTGTCTGCTGTAGGGATGATGATGCGTCCATCAGGTTTCTGCAGTCGTGATATCACGAAGTTACATGAAATGAGTTGATGCAGCTTGGCAATGGAGAGTCCGGAAATAAGATTGTTGCTCACCTCAAAGGTCACCACGTGAGGCTTGAGTTGAGACTTGTCCTTATCCTCCTCAATATTACGTATCTCGGCTGCCACATCTATCTTATACAGGCTACGTATGATAAGCATTGCCACTATGATACCGATAACACCCAGAGGATAAGCGGCGGCATATCCCATAGACATATCGGCGGAGAGGGTATTAGCTAACTCTGCATTGTCAGGCATAGCTTGTATCACTGTCTGTTGGGCTGCACCAAGACCGGGGGTATTGGTTACGGCGCCACTCATGACACCTACCATCTCCGAAATCTTGACAACACCGCCGTCCCCACCTTCTACATAATATAAGCCCATCATCAACACGACGTTTAGGCAAATACCTATGAGTGCAAGCATATTAAGCTTAATGCCTCCCTCCTTAAATGAGGAGAAGAAACCGGGACCCACCTGCATACCAATTGAGAAGATAAACAGTATAAGGCCAAAATCTCGAAGGAAGTTGAGCGTGTCAGGCGCCGCGATATAGCCGAAGTGGCCCATAAGGATGCCCACAAACAGCACAAACGTCACGCCAAGCGAGATGCCGAAAAATTTAATTTTACCTAAACAAATACCGGAGAAAATCACAAAAGAGTACAGCAGAATTGTACTCGCCAATGTAACCTCACCGGGTTTCAATAACTCAATTAACCACTCCATGTAATTTTAAATGCTTATAAAGCTGAATTTTAGCCCGCCGGGGCATACCCGCGAACCGTTAAAAAAACGGTGCAAAGTTAGTAAAAAATATTGTCATAGTGAAATTTTTATACCCCGAACATCCATTAACCAAGAGCATGTACCGGCATACCGGCTCAAACGAAAATAAAAAAATTGGGGGTCTTGGCGGGAATTTTTCGACTTTGTGCGTTATTTATATGAGTAAATATTATAAGCATTAGTATATGAAGAAAATTAGAGCAGCCGTTGTGGGCTATGGCAACATCGGCAAATACACAGTTCAGGCTCTGGAAGCCGCTCCCGATTTCGAAATTGTGGGTATCATACGCCGCCAGGGCGCAAAGGATTGTCCGCCGGAGATATCAAAGTATAAGGTCACAGACACAATCGATGACCTGGTGGATGTGGATGTAGCTCTGCTGGCTACCCCAACTCGCAAGGTTGAAGAATATGCTGTCAAGATGCTTAAACGAGGCATCAACACAGTTGACAGCTTTGATATCCACACTCAGATACCCGAGCTGCGCAGTCATCTGGATGCTGAGGCAAAGGCCAATGAGGCTGTCAGCATCATATCTGCCGGTTGGGACCCGGGCTCAGACTCAGTAGTGCGCACACTGATGCAGGCTTGCGCCCCCGAGGGTGTGACATACACCAACTTCGGTCCCGGTCGTTCTATGGGCCACACAGTGGCTGTCAAGGCTATTGAGGGTGTGAAGGATGCCCTGTCTATGACAATTCCTCTGGGCACCGGCATACATCGTCGTATGGTATATGTAGAGCTCCTTCCCGGATATGAGTTGCCGGTGGTGGCTGCCGCTATAAAGGCTGATCCTTACTTCGCCAACGATGAGACACATGTCTTTGCCGTAGAGAGTGTAGATGCACTTAATGATGTGGGCCATGGTGTCAACATGACTCGTAAGGGAGTGAGTGGCAAGACCCATAACCAGCTCTTTGAGTTCGATATGAAGATCAACAATCCTGCCCTCACCGGCCAGGTAATGGTGAGTTGTGCACGCGCGGCCATGCGCCAACTCCCCGGCTGCTACACCATGATCGAGATTCCCGTGGTTGACCTGCTGGAGTGTTCACGCGAGGAGGCTGTCGCTCATCTGGTATAGGCTATTTCTGTTAACTCTGTTAACTTTTTAGACCATATATTTGTTGTATTAGTAATGCGCATTCTCACAGCGCATTACTAATAACTCATATAACCCCGAAAACAGATATAATATGGATATTAAGAAAGTAGCATTACTTATTGGCACTATGGCCTTAGGGCTTACGGCTAACGCTGAGGTGATACTGAATATAGCCAACGGTGCCGGCAAAAATGTGACTATCGAGCAAACCCCGCTGAATCAGTCTGATGCCACTCCCAAGCCAATTAATTTGACAACAGACGCTGACGGCTCTCTGAAGTTTGAGCAGGCTGTATTCCCGGTAGTGATAAACATCTCCGAGGGCACAGATCCGATAGCCACACGCATCTTCAGTGCTGACGGCAAAGAGAATATTGTAATTGACGCTGATGGCCAAGGTGACTTCTCAGCCACCGGCACAGCCCTTATGGAGGGGGTTACAAAGGTAAACAAACTCTTGAGTCCCTATATGCAACATTTTCAGGAGTTAGCTGCATATTATGATACTAACCCGGAGTCAACTATTGCTCAGATTGATGCCCTGTCAGCAGACATCAACACTGCATTAACCAACTATATTTCATCTAATCCGGCCGCTCCGGAAGTGCCATACGCACTCATGATGCTCGATGGCCAGGAGTTTCTGGATGCATACCCTTTGTTGGGCGATGCTCATGCACAATCCATCTTGATGCCCTCAGTTGAGCAGAAGAAGCAATCTGAGGAACAGACTGTGGCTCAGGAGCGTATGATGCAGCAATTGGAGAGTGGCACTGTCGATGCCCCGGCCATTACCCTGCCGGACCTTAACGGTAAAATGGTTTCCCTCTCTGACTTCAAAGGCAAGTGGGTGATTATAGACTTTTGGGGCTCATGGTGCCGTTGGTGCGTCAAAGGTTTCCCGGAGCTGAAAGAGCTTCAACAGAAATATGGTGATGAGCTTGTCATCTTTGGCGTGGACTGCAGAGACACCCCCGATAAATGGCGCGAGGCAGTCAAGAAATATGACATGACTTGGGTTAATGTTTACAATGACTGCACCCAGGAGAATAACCCCATTCTGAGTGCCTATTATGTTCAAGGATTTCCTACCAAGGTAATCGTAGGTCCTGACGGCAAGATCAAGAAGATAGTGGTTGGTGCAGACCCCACTTTCCCCAACACTTTAGCTAAACTCATGGGTAAGTAACCGACTCATTAAATAACTTATCAGCCGGAGATGAACTATGGTGATTTCATCTCCGGCTTGATATTTGTGCGTTTGTCAGCTTACATGCGAGTCACTTGCTTTACTCCCTTGACCGTAGCAATCTTCTTCAACAAGGATGTGAGAGTGCTTCGGTCAGCGATACCAATGGTAAGAATGCCCTGGAAGAGTCCCTCCGATGAATTGATACTGATGGCTCGCAGCTGGGTATTCTTCTCCTTGTTGATAATCGAAGTGATATTGGTGACAATACCTATATCATCTGTACCGACAACTTTGAGCACCACCGACATGTGTGAGCCGGCATTGCCACTCCACCTTACAGAAATGAGTCTATAGGGATATTTCTCCTTGATATTGCGTGCGTTAGGGCAGTCATGGCGATGTATCTTCACCACGCCGTCAGAGCTTATGAAGCCGAATACATCATCGCCATACACCGGAGCACAGCAGCGTGCCATTTTGTAATTAAGCCCTTTAATATCCTTATCGCCAATCACCAGGACATCGCTGTCGATGTCCTTATCCTGTCTTATCTTAAATTCCTCAGCACCCACACGCTTGGTGGCATCATCAGAAGATTCCTCAGGCAAACACATGTTGATGACACGTCCCAGCTCAAGGGTGCCCTCGGCAATGTCGGCAAAAAAGTCGGTGGTATATTTGTAGCCCAACTTCTTAATGACCTTCATCAGTACCTGCTCCTCAATTTCGATTTTGCGATTCTTCAGTCGGCGTTCAAGCAATTCGCGCCCCAAGTCAGCCTGACGCGTTTTAGCCTCGTTAAGGGCCTGACGTATCTTGTTGCGCGCGCGAGTAGTAGTGACATATTGCAGCCAATCTTGCTTGGGTGTCTGATTGGAAGATGTGAGGATCTCAACAGTGTCGCCGTTATGGATGCGATATGTGATTTTCTCATGCTTGGAGTTGACAATGGCGCCGGTGCACTGACAACCAACACGCGAGTGGATGTGGAAAGCGAAGTCGAGCACTGTGCTTCCCGGGGCTAATCTGAACAGGTCGCCCTTTGGAGTGAAGGCATAAATTTCCTTCTCAGCATCCATTTTCATGGCCCGCATCAGCTGCATAGGGCCCGCATCAGCGCTCTCAAGAATGTCACGGATATTGTTCATCCATTGGTCTGTAGAGTCGCCGTGGCCTCCCTTATATCGCCAATGAGCGGCCATACCCTTCTCGGCCACAAGGTCCATGCGTACAGTGCGGAACTGTACCTCCACCCATTTATTGTCAGGGCCCATGACTGTGGCATGCAGGCTCTCATAACCATTGCTTTTGGGGATGGATATCCAGTCGCGCATACGCGCCGGATTGGCAGTATACATATCAGCCAAGATGCTGTATGCCAGCCAGCAATCGCGCTTCTCGCGCTCCAGTGGGGTGTCGATTATGACACGTATGGCAAACAGGTCATATATGTGGTCCAAATCTACTTTCTGCTTCTTGATTTTGGCCCAAATTGAGCTGATAGACTTGGTCCTGCCCTTGATTGAGAATCGGAGTCCGGCCTCCTGCAGTTTCTGCTTTATCGGGGCTATAAAGGCAGCGATATATGCATCGCGTTGACGCTTTGTCTCATTTAGGCGCCGGGCTATGTTGGTGTATATCTCCCTATTAGTGTATTTGAGGCTCAAGTCCTCAAGCTCACCTTTGATTTTATACAAACCAAGGCGGTGGGCCAATTGTGCATACAGGCAGTTGGCCTCGAAAGCTACAGTGCGTACCCAATCATTGTGCGGATGGTTATTGATAAGGCGCATCAGAGCGAGAGACTCGGCTATCATTACTATGATGATGCGTATATCTCCGGCGAGCGAGAGGAGAAGCCCGCGGAAATTATCCTGACTGACATCAGCGCCGCGAGAGGCAAATTCGCTGACCTTGCCATACCCCTCTATCAGTGCAGCAACATCTTCACCCCAATCATCCTTTATCTGCTCCATACTGATACCTCCACCCAAAGTCGCGGGTGACAGCAAAATGGTGATAAGCAAGTTACGGTCCGGCTCCACCATCTCGGCAAACAGCCGGGCAGTGCGGCTGGCCACCAATGCACGACTCAGGAAGTGGCGATCTCGTTGGAGGGCCTCAGGCGCCATTAACGCCTGCGCATATAGTTTGCGTCGCTCCGCCGATGTAAACGAAGCATCACTTATCCTTGCGATTGCGAGAATGTCTCGCTGTATTTGCTGTTTTTCTATTACGGAGAGAGGAGCTTGTTGCTCTTCAGGATAAATGTAATTTTTAGTCTCCAACATTATTCTGTTACGGATTATTGCGAATGAAGTTAAAAATAGTATCATATGCAGCAGCACGTACCGACGGCTCTGAGAGTATTAGATCATGCATGCCATCATCTATTGTCGCTACGGTGGCCTTTGGGCCCATCTTACGCCCCCTCTCAGCTATCTGCTTCGGATTAAGCACCACATCAGAAATCTGACAGTCCTCCTGCCACATACATGTATGCAGCTTGCGCGACGAATGCATTATTAATGTAGGGACATATATATTGGCAGCATGCTTCATCAGATAGCTCTGCGCTCGGCTTATGGCTCGTATCCAACCGGCCTTAACCGGGGGTGAGAACACCATCTTCCAATCAGTGTTATATTCCCATTCGCCATGATATTGTTTGAGCAGACTCTCGGCGTATGCATCACAATGCCCCTGATCTATCTTTGTGGCCGGGGAAATGGCACCAAAGGCGCTAACTGCCGGCAACAACAGATTTCGGTAAAGACTACTGAAATTCCATTGTAGAAACGGACTGTCGGTCACCACGCGCCTCACGGGCACTCTTGCTCCGCGATTGGCTGCATAAGTCAAGACGGTAAGGCCTCCGGTAGAGTGTCCGCTCAGAGTGATGTCTGTATTGCCGTCACGCTGTATGATACTCATGGCGGCATCTATATCCTCAAAATATTCCTCTACGTTGCGCACATCAAACGGATACTGCCACGGGCGAAGGCTCCTGCCATATCGTCGCAGGTCCACAGCATAGAAATTGATGGAAGAGTCATTAAACAACTTGCCCATCTCGCTCTGAAAAAAATAGTCGTTAAACCCATGCACATACAATACCGCCTTGCCTGAAGGTTGAGGTGAAGTGCGGCGTATCACAGTGCAGCAGACAGGACCATCGAAGCTATCCTGCAACTTGATAGTGCGAGCTTCATATCCGTCGCCAAGGATATCGGAATGCCATGTATCATCACTGACTATCAGCTTCTCACCCTTATAGTTCTGCGGGTTGAGCTCCTGCTCTATAACAGATGAAGCGGCCACAGGAGTGCCGGCCGACAAACTAAGCGAACAGACTGCCGTACCCACACAAAGCGCCAAGACAATATGAAGTCTGATTTTTTTCATACTCTACAACAAGAAACGTATAAAATTCCCATAAAGTTCGTCAACCCACTCCATAAGCATGAGCATGTAATACGAATTGTTTCTCTAATTATACCAAAGTGAGACCTTGCCCGGGTAGCCAAAAAAAGCTGTTACGTAGACTTACTGTAAGTCCGGGTAGCAGCTTCATAGTTACTTTTAGAGTTTGAGCCGCAAGTGGGACTCGAACCCACGACCTTTTCGTTACGAATGGGCGGCTCTGATTAGTAATATGGTTGTTTATAACAGTTTTCATGCTGTTGTACCTCTTGGTATGTAGATTTTTCAAATCACACTGATGTTGAAATTTTTGAGCTTCTTACAAGCGTCCACAAGGAAGTAGTAAACGCCTGTCGCATACTCGTTGGTGAATGTCATAGCCCACTCTGAATACTTCTGCTCCATGCCGGTAGCGGGGTCGTAGTAGTCGGTCTCCCAAAGGTCGGCGAGGTCGGCATACGCTTGCTCCGGGTCAGTGCCAAGTGCGTCCACTACCTCCGTGGGGTATTCATCAATCAGACCTTGTCTCCAATCTCCGAACTCGCTGCCCGGATTGAGCAGCAGATATTCAAATGCCGATGCCCTCAACTCGTCAATGGAGCTGTCGGCTTTTCTGTATGTTGTTTCTTTGTTCATCGTCTTTGGTTGTTAATATAGCCTTATTCGCCATTCTCGCGGCTTCTGTGGCTTGTTGGCGGTCTCGGTGATACACTTTATCATCTGAACAAATGAAAGCCGTTATTTGGCGGTTTCTGCAGCCTGGGTCTTTGCATGTTTGATAATGGATTTCCCATAGGCAGACAATGGCACGTTAGCTTCTTCAATAATCCCGATAAGGTCTTTGATTGCTTCTCCTTGTTGTTCCGATATTCTTTTGAGTGAGCGGATTTCGTCAGAGAGTTCTTGTCGGTCATCTCTAACTTGCTCGCGTCTGCCCAAAATGGCTCTGATACTATGAAGTTCAGCGAAAACAATAAACGCGATAATAAGCCCTGCTATACCAAACCCAATATCAATCATTCTATTGCATACCGAGTAATCTGTCCGTAAGTATGTCAATTCTCTTGCGCTGCTCGTCAATTATGTCGGTCAGCTTTTGGATTGTCTCGGGGTCATTCTGGCCGGGATTGAAGCTTCGCTCAACGTCTTTGATGTTTATACGCAAGTCGGTTTCCTCAAGGAACTCAGTCAAGGGCACCTCAAAGAATTCAGCAATCTTACGGAGGGTTGCCAATTCACAACTGTTGCGCGAGTAGATGTTGCGGATGGCGGTGTCCGACATTCCCACGTACTTGGCAAGCTCTTTGACCGTGCGTCTCTGCGCGGTCAGATGCTCTTTTATCTTGTCTTCAAGCATAAGTATTCTTTTGTTGAATTGTTAAACTTTGTTAAAAACAGAACTATTGTTTGGTGGGAACAAAAGTTTTGTTGTATCTTTGCATCACAATACTTCGGTTATAGCATTGCAACTCGCTGATGCTGACCGCAAATTTACAAAATAATATGCAGAAAACAAAGCAAGTAACCCAAGAAAATCCATACCTCTTCAGACGAGTGTCTCTGACGGAGAGTGTCAAACGCATCCCTGTTGGGGTGTCGGTAACCTTCGATTGTCGTGAAGCCGGTACGCTTGGAACGGCCAAGTCCTGCGTATGCAGACTTAACCAAGCCGCAGGCTATGAGAAGTATGCCGTGTCAACAACCGACAACGGCGTAACCTATACGATTACCCACAACGAAAAATAATTCACCAAAAAATATCAATCATGGAAGTAACATTACAAGACCTGCTGCACGCAATCAACATCTTCGGCGAAGACCGCGATGTGTTGGTAGACGGCAAAGAAGAAATCGCAGTTTGCCCACCTGTCAAGCTGACCAAAATCGGACGTGAACATTTCCGCATGGCTCTCACCGCAAATGTGGTTGTCGATTACAAAGACTACGAGCACCGCGGCACATACGTTAGCGATGACGATGACAAAATCACACGTTGGGCATGGCAGCTCCTCAACTCACTCGCAGGATACTGCGACAACGAAGCCTATCAAGCATGGTTTGAAGGCGATGATGCAGAACTTATCTAACGCTCGGTAATCATGAGAAAGACAACAACATTCGTCAACCAACCCAGCCTCTTCGATTGGTTGGATGCCACAACCGAAGTGAAGCTTGAGCCAAGCACAACCACAAAGCGAGTTGTTGAGCCTCCGCTGATGGTACAATATCGCGAGATGAAGCGCAAGCACCCGGATGCAGTCCTTTTGTTCCGTGTCGGTGACTTCTACGAGACATTTGCTGAAGATGCAGTAACGGCTTCAGAAATTCTCGGAATTACCCTCACTCGCAGGGCAAGCGGTAGCAAAGATTACATCTACCTCGCAGGCTTCCCTCACCATGCCCTCGACTGCTATCTCCCCAAGATAGTACGCGCCGGCAAGCGTGTCGCTATCTGTGAACAGCTTGAAGACCCAAAACACAGTAAGAAACTTGTAAAACGTGGCATCGCCTAAAAAATTACGATTATGAACAAGACAACCTCAATAATCCGCATCGTCATTCTTGTGGCACTCTTCTCATTCAGCGCTCTGTTCCTCCTCGGCGAGGAACCGGAGAACTGTAGCATCCTCCGCATCGTCATTGACAAGGCTCTCGCCTTTGCCGCCTTGCGCTACATGGGCAAGCTCTACAAGCGGTGGAGCAAAGTTGACCCTTGGCTGATAGCCTTTGAGAAAAGCTGTGACGACGAAAACGAAGCCCCCAACCCTTGCCACATCGAGAAATAAGCACTATGAACTATAAGCCGGAAATGTCTGACGCTGAATATCAGCTGAGCATTATCAGCAGCTGCCTTAACCGGCACTGCATAATGTTCAGCAAGACTGAGGCCATGCAGATAGTCGGAGGCAAGAAAAGACTCTACAGGCTTGTTGAGCAGGGCAAAATCAGATTTGAGAAGCCCACCAACAAGCAAAACGGCAAATGGTATTGCAATGCCGCCGATGTGTTGAGGTTCGCAATGCCATAATCGGGAATGAAGCTCGGAGCACCGTGTAAGTTTTCAGCCTTTAAACGCGCGGCAGATGGTTCGACTCCATCCTTTCCCACCATTGTAGCGGAAAGTTGCTACATGATTGATAACCCGGAGGTCGGGTTAAGGTGAAATGTCCCGACCTCCATTTTTCAATCATCGGCACTCCGCAAATGTGTAACACTTTAACTCTCATCAATCATGAGTAACTTACAACTTACTGTTGAGGAAATCAACAAACTCAGCCCGCTCGACATCGTTGAGCATCCCATCGTGCGCGAACGCTTCACGCAGGTCTATGAGACCCTGTGGGGCAATGGCGAAGCCGCCTATCAGCGTGAAAGCATCTACTTCAACAAGGCTCTGCGCGACAACGACAACGGCAAGCTCCAGAAGGCTACGCCGTTCAGCATCTTCACAGCCTTCATCGACTTGGCCGTCTGCGGCCTGTCGCTTGAACCCGGCACTCGCGCCCTTGCCTACCTCATTGGCCGCAACGTCAACATCGGCTCTCGTGACCAACCTCGTTGGGAGGGACGCTGCGTCCTCACCGTCTCGGCTTACGGCGAGTTGGTGATGCGCACCCGCGCCGGCCAAATCCGCCATGCCGACAATCCTGTCCTCGTCTACGACAATGACGAATTCTCTTTCAAGGATGTGGATGGTCGCAAATCCGTTTCCTACACCTGCAACATGCCACACACTGGCCACAACATCGTGGCTTGCTACCTGCGCATCACCCGCGCTGACGGCTCTATCGACTACTCGGTGATGTTCCCTGAGGATTGGGTGCGCCTCGCCGGATACTCCATGAAGCAGAACCGCTCAAAGACAAATCCCAACGGCAAGGCCAACGACCTCTACGGCATGGATGCCAACGGAGTTGTGCACATCGACCCCGGCTTCCTCATGGCAAAGTGCATCAAGCACGCTTTCAAGTCCTATCCCAAAGTGCGCATCGGTCGCGGCACGGAACTTCAATCACAACAGGTGGACGAACAGCCGCAGCTCTCCGATGAGGACATCTACGGAGTTGGCAATGTGGATATGGAGACAGGAGAAGTCCTCGACCAACCGCAGCCTGCCCCTCAGCCTTTCGGCAACAACGAGCCTCCACAGGGCGTAACAGTTGAGACTGATGACGAGGAAGGCTTCTGAACAATCAACCAAGCCGTGCAGTGGGTGTCCGTTGAAGCGTAACACCCTCAACGGACACTACTGCACACGGCTTAAAATAATCACAGAATACTGTAAAACAAAACCGTGTAACCCTTAACAATATCAATTCTCGTGCCAATGAGCGCAGAGTCAAGCTCGCTTGAGCTTTGCCGAATGCAGCAGAGAAAAGAAAACAAGTTTTCAATCATGGCAGACAACACAACCACCTTAACTGTCTTTGAGCCAAAGAACGTGCAGACGCTCTCCGAGTTGGCTCCGCAGTCCTACAAGGAAAACCAAATCTCCCACTTCCGCTGCATCGAGGTGGGAAAGCAGCTTCTTGAGCGCATCAAGCGCGAGGGAATGTCAGACGCTCTCGACATGGAACTCGCCAAGTACATCGAGAAGACAAAGATAACTCTCAAGAAGATGAACGGCAGGCGTAGCCCGGTCACCCAACTGTTTGACCAGATACGCAAAGCTTACACCTCAATGGAGAACGAGGTTAACCCGTCCAAAGCCGCCTCTATTCCGGGTCAGATACAGGCGCAGCGCAACGCCTTCGCCCAAAAGAAACATGAGGAAGAGGAACGCCGCCGCCGCGCGGAGGCGGCTCGCTTGGCAAAGGAAACTGCAAAGAATACCTACCGCGCTGCCGTTGAGGATGACTATGTGCGCCAATTCAACGCTCTTGTCAACAAAGCCATCAACGAGCTTAATGACATGGACAAGCGCATCAACCTCGATAACTACGAGATTGTCTATGACGGCATCAAAAACTATTATTGTGAACTCCCCGACAATTGGTGCGAGACCGTGGCAAGCGGTGCTTACCGTCATACCGAACTCTCCCAGGAGGAGTGCAAGGCCATGCAGGCAAGTGTAATGGCCGGTCTTGTCAACCGCTTCAAGGAGCAATACCCCTTTGATGTGCAGTCCACTCGCGATGACATCCTGGACCGCATGCCCTCAAAGAAAAAGGAATTGGAGCGCATTGCCAAGGCTTCGGCTGAGGATGCAGCGCGACTCAAAGCCGAGATGGAGGCTAAGGAGCGTGAAGAGAATGCTCGCAAGGAGGCTGAACGCGCCGAGCGCGAGAAGCAGGAGGCAGCTGCCGCCGCTCTCGCTTCGCAGAAGTCGGAAATGGACGGTCTGTTTGGCATCCCGGTGGCTGCTCCCACTACCTATCAGCCCAAGACGCAGGTCAAAAAGAAAGTTGTCGTGGAGACTGCCGAGGACATTATGGCCATCGTGGCTTTTTGGTGGTCACAGGAGGGCTGCAAACTCCCTATGGATGACCTCTGCAAGCAGTTCAAAAAGCAAATTACCTTTGCCAACACTGCCGCCAACTCCAAGGATAATCCGCTGTTCATTAACAATGTCCGCTACGAGGACGAAGTAAAAGCAAAGTAAGCCATGAAAAAGGACACTATCCAAGAGCTTCAAGACTACTTCGATGGTCGTGGCAGGCTCAATAAAGTCAAGTTGGCTATGAAGTGCTACACCAAGGATGCGTCCATCTTCTATGCCTACGTTGATGGTTGGGGCAAAAAGCAGTACCTCAACATTCCGATTGAGGTAGATGATATTCTCCCGATTATCGACAAGTACATCGGCAACATCGACATCCAAATTGGAGAGGTAATTGGTGGACCGTCTGAACCTGTGAAAGTGGAAATCGACAACCTCGATGATTTGCTTTACAAGATTGATGGTTACCGAGAGAGTTACCCCACCACCTACACAAGCCTTTCAGACATCCTCACAATGCTTGCCGACTCCGTGCGCTATAGATTGCCGGACGGATTGGACGCTCTATCAGACTACCACATTCCCGTATGCTCTGATTGGGAGGACAAACTCTACATCTTCATCGTCAGAAAGCAAGAGCGTGGTGTGTTCACAATGCACTTCTCTGAAATAACAAAGATATGAGCAACAATCCCGATGCATACTACCAAAGAAGTGAGGTCTCCAACTCCGACCTTACGGAGTTGAAGAACCTCCTTCACCCGGTGCCCATGCCGCCGGGTGTCAAGGAGCGAGCATTCCGCTTCGGCAACCTTGTGGACGCTATCATTACCGAACCCGACCGTGTCAACTACTACCGGCTGACGGTTGATGATGAGCAATACAACGAAGATGAGTTTCGCCTCGCCAAAGAGATGTACCGCTCCCTGCGCATGACCGCCCGGCATGACCAATTCCTCGCAAAGGTATTGGCGGAGGCAGATACCCAACGCTTCATGGTCAACAAAGCTCAGGAGTTTGAGTATGGCTCGTTCCCCTTTACTCTCGACACTCGTTGCAAATGGGATTGGTGGTTGCCTCGCTTCGGTTTCGGCGGAGACCTCAAGACCTGCGCCGCCGCCACTCAAAAAGAATTCGATGATGCCATTGACTTCTTTGATTGGGACCGCTCCCGCGCTTGGTATATGGACATAGCAAAATCCAATTGCGATTTCATCTATGCCATATCAAAACGCAACTGCAACGTCTTCACCACTCGCATACGCCGTGATGACCCGGTGTATCTCCGTGGTCGTGATAAGTATCTTGAATTAGCTTTCCAATATTGGTGCCTCGCCTTATGAATAAGATAGCAAAATACATATTCATTGACGTTATGCTCCGTGGCCGTTTCGTCCATACGTTCAAAATCTCAACTCTGTTGGCTGAACGCATTGAGTCTGACGGCACACCGACATTCTCCGTCAATCGTATTCAGTCTCACATTGAGGAGCGCATGCCGTCTCTCAAAGGCCAACCATATAACATCTGCTTTTGATATGACAACCGCTCTCAAACATAACCTTCGTGTCGAGCCTTACGACTATCAGCGTGAGGGTATACGCTTCGGCCTTGACCGTCAGCGCGTCCTCATCGGTGACGAGCCGGGGCTTGGCAAGACCTTGCAGAGCATTGGCATTGTCGACTGCGCCGGCGCCTATCCCTGCCTCGTGATTTGTCCTTCATCGCTCAAAATTAATTGGCAACGCGAGTTTGAGCATTTCACCGACAAGAAGGCTCTTGTGCTTGACAATGCTACACGCACCTCTTGGCCTTACCTGCTCGGCATGGGTATGTTCCATGTGGCTATCGTCAACTATGAAAGTCTGAAGAAGTTCTTTGTGTGGGATATAACATCCGGCTCAAAGACATTCCGGCTCAAAGATGTTGTTTTCAACCGCGACATCAACATCTTCCGCTCGGTCATTATGGACGAGTCTCACCGGCTCAAAGACCCTACGGCTCAACAGACGATGTTCACCCGAGGCATTGTAGAGGGCAAGGAGTGGCGTATCCTGCTGTCGGGTACTCCTGTTGTCAACCATGCGCAAGACCTCGTGGCACAACTGGCCATCATGGGCAGACTGCGCTCCGACTTCGGTGGCCGTGGCAAGTTCCTTGCCGACTATGGCGAGAATGAAAACCTCGATGACCTCTCACACAAGCTTTACGACTCCTGCATGATACGCCGTGAGAAGAAGTCAGTGCTGACCCAGCTCCCCGACAAGCAGCGCACCGACCTGCATGTCGACATCTCCAACCGCGATGAATACGACCTCGCCGCCGCTGACCTCGCCGCCTATCTGCGCGAGTATACCGAATGCACCGACCGCGACATCCGCCGCAAGATGCGCATGGAAGCTCTTGTGAAGTTCATGACCCTGCGCTCCCTCGCCTCAAAGGGCAAGGTAAAACAGGCCACTGACTTCATCCGCAACTTTCTCGCCAACGGCAAGCCGCTCATCGTCTTCTGCTCCCTCAAGGAGGTAGTCAAGGCGTTGCAAAAGCAATTCCCGGATGCCGTGCGGGTTACAGGTGATGATACGCTCAACGACAAACAGGCCGCTGTCGATGCCTTTCAGTCGGGCGAAGCTCAGCTGATAATCTGCTCCATCAAAGCCGCCGGTGTGGGTCTGACCCTTACTGCATCTTCCAATGTGGCTTTCGTTGAGTTCCCCTGGACTTATGCCGACTGCTGCCAATGTGAGGATCGCGCCCACCGCATTGGTCAAAAGAACAATGTCAATTGCTACTACCTTATAGGCCGCAACACTATTGACCCTGTTCTCTACAACATCATCCACCGAAAGCGTAGCATCGCCAATCAGATTATGGCTTCCGATGATGACATTCCCACTGATGAGATGTACTTCGATGAACTTGTAAAATCATTCCTCGACTATGATGGTGTATGAAGTCAATCTCAAACTCCGATTTCTCCCTGCTGATGGAGAAGTTGCCAGTGCTCCTCGCCTTGGCAAGAAAACCGGCTCAACAAAGCGGTTCTCTGCGAACTGCAAACGCCATAAGGCTGCTCGGCCTTTTCGTGGAAAAACACCAAAAGAATTATCAAACAACTAAAAATAAAAAAGATGACAAGAAATGACATCGCGGCTGCTCTTTGCCGCAAACACGCTCTAACCAAGTCAACAGCCCTTGACGTTGTTGACACAGTTATCAAAACCCTCGCTGACTCCTTCGTCAGTGGCGAAAGTACCAACCTCCGCGGCTTCGGCACTTTTGAGGTCAAGTCTACGGCTGCCAAGAAAGCGCGCAACATCAGCGCCGGCACAACTGTTATCATCCCCGCCGGTCGCACCGTGAAATTCCGTCCTTGCAAAGAACTCAAAAACCGCATGAACAATGGCAACGTGGACTGAAGTTAGAATACGTCATGAGAAGTTGACGGACTCCGGCAAAAACGTAAAGGTTACCGACCCATACCTCGTGGACGCTCTCTCCTGCACCGAGGCTGAAGCTCGCGTCATTGAGGAGGTGACTCCATACATCAGCGGAGAATACAACGTCCTCAATGTCGGCAAGACCAAAATTTCAGAGATTTTCTGGAATGAGGGCGGTGATAAGTTCTACAAGGTCAAAGTCAATTTCATCACGCTCGATGAGAAGACCGCAGCCGAGAAGCGCACCGCTTCCTACATCCTTGTGCAGGCTTCCAACTTCGATGAGGCTCTTGCCAATTTCCATGCAGGCATGAAGGGCACCATGGCCGACTATGAGGTTGAGTCTATCAGTGAGACTAAGATTGTCGATGTGTTTCCCTACAAGGTCAAAACTGACAACGCATGACGATTGAGGAATATAAGGCTCTGCAGGCTGCATCATCCAAGAAGAAAAACAAGTATGGTGCAAAGAAGTCCGGGGGCTACGACTCTCAGAAGGAACACTCTCGCGCCAATACTTTGAAACTGATGCAGCGTGCGGGCCTTATATCCAATCTCCGTGAGCAGGTGAAGTATGTGCTTATTCCCACTCAACGCGATGCCGCCGGCCGTCTCTTGGAAAAGGAGTGCTCCTACCGCGCCGACTTCGTGTATGACAAGGACGGCAAGACTATCGTGGAGGATACAAAGGGGGTACGCACATCAGAATATTTAATCAAACGTAAATTGATGCTCCATGTTCACGGAATATCAATTGTTGAAATTTAGCACACAGTTATGGCGAGAATAGCAAAATCGGGGCTTGAATATTTCCCCTTTGACATCGACTTCTTTCAAGATATTCGCATCCGCAAACTAATCAAGCGGCAAGGTGGCAAGGCTATCACGGTATATGCTCTCCTGCTCTGTCTTATCTATAAGAATGGGTATTACATGCAGTGGGATGAAGAGTTGCCTTTCATCGGTTCGGAACTTTCGGGCTATGATGAGGCGTATGTATCGGAGGTCATCAAAACCTGCCTGTCGTTGGGGTTGTTTGACAAGGCATTATTCGACAATGAGCAAGTCCTGACTTCAAAGGGTATTCAGATACGATACTGCACCATTCAACGCCTCAACAAGCGCATGAGCCGCATACAGGAACATTGTTTGATTGAACAGCCCGCGCAGCAGCCAAAGGACGCTCCGGCAAAGAAACCTCGCAAGGACAAAAAGCCGGTTACCCCCAAAGCTCCTGTCTCTCCAAAGCCGGAAGCTACGGCTCCGACTGCACCAAAACCTGTCGCGCCCTCTGCGTCGTCTCCCAAGGATGAGAAAAAAGACCCTCTGAAAAAGCAATACGATGAATGGCTCAAAGAATTCTTCGCCGAGAATCACAGCGAGAATCTGCGTCTGCTCTGCAAAAACTTCGGTCTGAAACCTACAGACCTGCCACGCCTGCGTGAGCTTGCCAACATGGTTGTCGGTGAATGGGTGCTCTCACGCCTCGACAAACCGAACTACACTGAATGGTCGCGCCATCTTATTTCAGCTATGCGCCAAAAGAATAATGCCTCACGGCCTGCGTCTGCCAATAACCCTGTAAACGAACCTCAACAACCTGCTGCCGACTATTCTTTCAAGGGCGGTTTCGGTGGTATGGATGTCTAATACATTTCAATCATGAGCTATCCGCAAACATTAATCACTGAGCTTGCCAAGTACGGCCAGAAGCCTACCTATAATCTCGATTGGGATAAGGCTATGCTCGACACGCTCAAACGCCGTGCCTCCGACACTGCCGTGTATGAGGCTATGAACATCTGCAATTACATCAAGAAAGCCGAAGAGGATAAAAAGAAAGAGCAGGATGCTTACCCGGACCTTACAGACCCTGCGGTCTACGAGATGCACGCTCGTCTGTTCTTATACATCGCAAACAATATCGTCATGGCTCCTCAACATCGCGAGTTCGTTATTGACGATAACAATAAGTCTGTGGTGCGTTTCCTCCTCTACTATTTCAACAACTGCCGTCTCGCTGAACAGGTATTTCCCGGTCGTGGCTACAAGCTGCATAAGAACATCATGCTCAAGGGTGGCCTCGGTGTCGGCAAGACTATGATGATGCAGTGCTTCTCGGAGTATCTGCGGCGCATAAATTCTCCGCGCTTCTTCCACAATCTGTCGGTTACACAAATGGTGAATTACTATACCATTCATAACAACTTTGACCGATACACTTTCTATGAGGAGGAAAGCAAGGGTTTTATGCCTAAGCCGGAGAATGTCTGCCTTAATGATGTGGGACTTAACGATGATAAGGTATTCTTCGGTATGAAGACCTCTGTGCTGACCGATGAGTTTCTTCTCGCCCGCAATGATGTTTGGTCGGGTTGGGATAAGTTCGCCCACATTACCACCAACCTCGATGAGGAGGCTCTGATTGCCCGCTTCACACAGGGCGATAAGTATGGCCGTCTCGTTGACCGCTTCAAAACCTACAACGTAATAGAACTAACCGGCGAAAGCCGCAGATAAATCAACAATAATGGAAAAAGCAATCAACCGTCTGCACAGACAAATCCTCAACAATGCCAACTGCGGCAATGGCACTCTTGGCGCGCTCGTTATCGTTGGCTCTGCCTCTACTCCCGACCAGGGCAAAGTAACATCTTTCTCCGGCGGCAATACTCACCCCATCGTCATGGGACTTGTCAAGGAGATGAAGCGCGACCCGGGTGTCTTGTCCGCTGTCCGCATGGCTCTCACTATCGTAGAAAACAATCTCACAGAACAGAACTGATATGGAACCCGAAATGCAATACGGTAAGAAAACCAAGCTCTCCGACAAGGAGTTTGAAGACACAATCCACCGCGCTGTCTCCACCTACGGCAAGGAGGCGCAGACTCAAATGCTCTTTGAGGAAATGTCCGAACTCCAGAACGCTATCTGCAAACACAATCGTGGTCGCGACACTGCCGACCACGTCTGTGAGGAGATTGCCGATGTCATGATTATGGCTCTGCAAATGGCATTCATCTATGGTGAAAAAGAGGTCGAGAAGTGGGCGCAGCTCAAAATGCTCCGCCTCTACAACAATCTGAAAGGAGGTGCGCAAGGATGAGACAGATTGAATTTCGCGCCAAGCGTGTACTCTCAGGCGAGTGGGCTGTCGGGCATTTATTACAGACATTGGAGCAAACCTTCATACTCGTTTCACACAATAGTCGTACTCAACTATGCCCCAATGATGAAATGACCCTGCGGTTGCACGACAAAGACATCGCGGTCATTGAGCCTCACACCGTAGGACAATTCACAGGCTACGCAGATTATCTCGGTAACGACATCTATGAGGGTGACATCCTGCACTGCCTCAAAGATGATATGAAGCACGCTTACCGCAGCGTGGTCTACCAACGTGGATGTTTCTGCCTCCACGATTGGTTTTCCACAACTCCCATGAGCAACCACCATATCAAGTCGTGGAAGGTGGTCGGCAACATCTTCGATTGTCCCGAGCTCCTTGACATCGTCAACGGCAATAAGAAAGGAGGTCAGCAATGATACTTCAGTTCATTCTCCGCTTTCTGACAATAATCATCGGGGCTTTTGCTGTCGGCTTAATCCTCGTTTGGGTTCAACGCAAGTTCTCCAAACAACCCGATTATCGTATCACTTGCGAGTATCGCTCTTTTTTCATTCCCATGGTCTCCATATACTCTGACGAAGAGCGAAAAGAGCTAAACCGCAAAAAATGGAGAGAGCTTAATTCTCTCGGTGCTGATGGTTGGCAGATTGCTTGTGTAGCTGATAGAACAGGTGGACTCGAATTAGTCCTCAAACGTGAAAAATTACATACATCATGATTGACTACGACCAACTGACCGACCTCGCCGGCATGGATGCCCTCTCGGACTTCGTCTACCTCAACATTCCAGATTGGCCGTGTATGCTCCCTCAGGATAATTATCTCGGTGTCGAAAACGACATAACCTACACAACACGCAGCTTTGACTTTTTTAAGGAAGAAAGAACAAGATACGCTCACGCGCATGGTTGGTTTCAAGCTAACCGTTGTTGGACGCCTCAATTCAAAAGCAATAATCCCAATGGCTACATCTTCTAACTACGAAAGTATTAAAACTAAATTAAAGAAACTGCTTGCACTCGCAGAACGCGGTGAAGGTGGTGAAGCTCGCAATGCCCGTATACTCTTAGACCGTCAATGTGAGCATTACGGCATATCCGTAGATGCGTTGCTCGATACCGAAAAGAAAAAATTTTACAAGTTTAACATCGGCGCGCGTAAGATTGACATAACACTGTTCACCCAGTGTTACTGTAGTCTTAAAGATGAAAAACAACTTCCATATCGACTACTAAGCAAATCTGTGATTGTTGTTGAACTGACAGCCTATGAATTTGCCGAACTGCGTTCAATGTTTGAATGGCACAAAGCCAATTTCAAAAAAGACTTAGAACAGACCATTGACGCACTTATGCTCTCATATTGCGACAAGCATGACCTTTCAAGTAAAGGAAGTCAACACGAAGACTTGGCAAAACCTTTGACAAAGGAAGACATTCTCCGAATAAAAAGAGCAATGGCCATGCGCGACAACCTAAACGATAACCACTACCGTAAAATGATTGAACGATGAATGCCCGACAATTCTTCGACCGCGTTGCACAGCTCCGCAAATTCCAAAAAGAATACTTTGCCACTCATAACAAAGATGTTCTGCGTCAGTCCATCGCACTTGAAAAAGAGATAGATGATGAGATTGCACGAGTAACGGCTTTGATGCAATCTCGCAACACCTCTCCCACAACTTAAAGTGATTGCGCTATTCGCCCTCACTATCTTTGCCAATGATGAAATCTATTTTGCCCAACTCTCGCAGATACGATATATCTTTCCGCGCCAATGGCCGGATTGATATATCGGCGCACATTGCCCGGAAACTTTCACTCGCTCCGGGCGATGTGATTGACATTGCGCAGGAGGGTGACGAGTGGTATCTATATGTCCGTCTCCGTGCCGGCTCTTATGTCGGTCGTTATGATGGGTGCGTCTGGGCCACTGCCAAAGGTCGCGGCACGTTCCGCACCTGGTCGCGCTCCATCACGCGCACTGTCCTCTCAAAGGTCGGCGCTCGCGACACACTTCGATGCCCCTGCGGCTCGGAGTTTGAACGAGACAATATCAAGTACATCACAATTATTTACCGCTGCTCACTATGATTAAAGATATTAAATACACCGGCTATTCAGCCGTCCCCTCCGACTACGAATGCCCCGATGGTGAACTCGCTCTGTCGCTCAATTTGATTAATGAAAATGGTGGGCTGTCATCCATTGAGCAACCCCACGTTGAAATGACATTGTCGCAGGAGGAACAGAATTGCAAGATTGTATTCATCCATGAAACGACAGCCTTTACCCACTATATTCTGCTTGACGAACGCACAAGCAAGTTGTCGTGGAAAAATAAAGGCAGTGGGGCTTCAAAGGACTTGGGATATGTCTATAACTTTTCTCATTGCAATGCTGTCGGCAATACACTGATAGTATTCTCTGATTCTGCTATGCAGTATTACCTTTGGGAAGATACAAAATATACAGACCTTGGCGATGAGCTGCCAAAGATATATGTTTCATTCGGTCTTGTAGGTCATCCTCGCTTATATAGTCAGACTGATGCCAAGTTTACGGTGGCATTTGCTGAGGGCATGACTGTTGAGGAATCATACGGGACTTTGTCTGATGCCAACAAAACAAGGATTACCGAACAGGTAATGGCGAAAGTCAATAAGTTTATCAAGGAACAGACGATTGATAAAGGTCGTTTCTGTTTCCCATTCTTTGTGCGCTATGCACTTCGCCTTTATGACGGCTCTCTTGTCTGTCATTCGTCCCCGATTCTGATGAATCCGCAGACACGTCCGGCTCCATTGGTAACTTGGGATAATCTTCACGGCAAAAAGAAAACCCTCAACGAAGCACAGAATTGTGATATTATGATGGTGGCGTGTGAACTTGATTATCGAGTTAGTCATGATGGAGATTATTACGACCTGTCAAAATGGAAAGACTTGATAAAGTCTATCGATGTATTTATATCCAAACCAATATACACATACGACCAAGAGGGTAAAATCAGCAACTTCCGGGATACAGACAACTTTGAAACAAAATTCATCGGTAAGTTGTATCACAAAAATTATCATCGTGGTGGTAGCGCAAGTTTTCCAACAACTGTCTCAGAGGATAATATACTTGGTCCGATAGATACAACCAAAGGTACTACCGAATTCCTAAACCATTATATGGAGTGGGAATATTCCAAAATCTATGCGTTGTATTTTTCTCCCGAAAGGACATATCCGAGTGTCACCCTCAACTTGCCGGAGTTTACCGATGGTAAAATCACAGAGTCTATTCAGAACTGCTCAACATTCTACAAGTTATATTCTATCACTCTATCTGACGCGGAAGCAACGACAAGGACTGCAATACCAATTGAGGACGATTATTTGCAGTCGCTCGTTACACGCGAGGTTATGACCGATGATTATCTAACCAACGATAGACTTGTTGCTTCAACATCTCAAACTTACAACTCACGCATTAATCTTTCGGGAGTAAAGCGAAAACTTTTCTCTGGCTTCCCTGCATGGTCTATGTTCGCTTTCTGCGACAAAATACATTCTTGGGGATATAATGCGGACAATAAGAAAAACCTTATCATAAAAACAAACCCGTTTTCAGATACTGTCGGGATAACCGTCTACATAAAGGAGGGTGGCAAAACTTATTCGGTGCAGACTTCGTCAAGTGGATTGGCTTACTATCTGTCACCCAAGTTTTATCCGTCAGATGAAGATGCGAAGAATGATACCAATTGGACAAGGAAAGAATTGTCCTATGGTTGTTATCTGTTCTACCCGAATGTAAATGCCGTAAAAATGGTTATTTCATCCCTTGAGGGTGATAGCGGTGCGGTCTATGGAGGTGGTGCAATGGTGGTTGACTTGAAGCCCCACGACTTTCTCAACGGTGCCTACGCTTTGCTTGACTACGACATTCAGAGACTCCATAACTATTCATCGGATAAAGTGCCAAGTACGACCGCTACTCCTTATGATTACGTAAATTGTGGCAACAAGGTATATACATCGGAGGTCAATAACCCTTTCTATTTCCCCCTGCTTGGTATCAATACCGTTGGCACCGGAAAAATATTGGGGATCTCTACGGCCGCAAAGGCTCTTTCTCAAGGTCAGTTCGGTCAGTTCCCTCTCTATGCTTTCTGCGAAGATGGTGTATGGGCAATGGAGGTAACGGAAACTGGCTCTTATCGGGCGAAGCAACCCATTACTCGCGATGTCTGCATAAATCCCGATGGTATTACACAGATTGATTCTTCTGTTTTGTTCCCCACGGATAGAGGTATTATGCTTATCAGTGGTTCACAGACTCAATGTATAACCGACTCAATCAACGATGATGTTTTCAACGTCTTGAATCTGCCCGGACTCAATAAGCTGCATACAATGCTCGGTCATGATGCTGACACTTGCTTACCCATTAAAGAGTTTACATCTTTCATTAAGGAGTGTAAGATGATATATGATTATGTCCACCAACGAATAATTGTATATAATCGGAAATATACCTATGCCTATGTGTATTCTCTGAAAACAAGGTCGTGGGGTATGATGTATTCCAACATCCGCGATAATGTCAACTCTTACCCGGAGGCTCTCGCTGTAACGCAGGACGGCAAGTTGGTAAATCTGTGCAAGACTGCGGTTGACAAGGATGGAAACCCACTCGAGGTTAAGTCTCTCCTCGTCACTCGTCCTCTCAAACTTGAAGCCCCCGATGTCCTGAAAACCATCGACACGGTTATTCAGCGTGGCCATTTCCAAAAGGGTCATGTGCAGTCCGTCCTCTACGGCTCGCGCGACCTCTACCATTGGCATTTGGTATGGTCTTCGAAAGACCACTACCTGCGCGGCTTCCGTGGCACTCCCTATAAGTATTTCCGTATAGCTCTGCTGTGCAATCTCTCCCCGGACGAAAGTATTTTCGGTGCGTCCCTGCAATTCAACCCGCGACTCACCGACCAACCAAGATAGTTAGTTCAATAGTTTTTCATGGTATTAGATTTAAGGTTACACAAGAGAGCCGGGGCGCGTGATGCGTCTCGGCTCTCGTCCTTGTCGGGGTTCCGGCTTTCCCGGAGGTAAGTATTCTCAGAATGGATGCGCAGGCCGCGTCAGTACTCCTGTGCGGCTGTTCTTGATTGAGTTGATTTCTTGCTCCGCCTCCAATGCCTTGTCTATCCAATTCTTGGCTGCATCGGGATGCGTTATGCTTAGCCAATCATATATCACTCGCGCCACCATGAACTCATGGATGAGCTTATTGAGCAGGTGCAGTGTGGTTCTTGACATCGTGGCAGGCACCGACATCTGGATTTTGTATTCATCCGGCGTCCACATCTTGTCGCAGATTACCTCGTCCTCAATCGGCTCTTCCTTGGTGTAGGGATAGAGCATCTCAACGGCGGCGGCATGCACTACTGCCAATATGCGGTTCACACGGTCTACATTCCCCTCTTCGCCTATCTCCACCAAGGTGTGCTGGGCGTGTTGGTTCTCCTCGCCCCACACATGACCCTCTATGTAGGCATAGTTCTTGATGTCGTAGAGCAACTGCTCGCGGTGGAACACCAAAGTCACATTCTTTGTGGCTTTGGTGTCTCTCCCGTCGCGGTTATAACATTGTTCACTGCAACCTATATGATACATGGCTTAATCGGTATATGTCGGGCGGGTCGGTCTCTCTCGCTTGTAGAGCGCCTGCTTGGCGCGGTCGAGTGCTTCGGTGGCAAGATTGGCATAGTCCTGCGCATCGGTCTTGTCGGTGATGACAAACCACTCCGAAAGGGTGCGGTCCACAATATACTCGTGGAGCATCCCTCCCAGACTGTCGCAGGCAGAGTTGTTGAAGTTGGAGGGCAGCAGAAACGACAGCTTTAGCTGTTGTCCCTCTTCCACCGCCTTGTTGATGCGGTTGTTCGATGTCGAGCCGTCCTCGTGCAGATACTCCCCAAGCTCTACCTTCAGATGCGAGAAGGCGTTGCTGATGGAGCGCAGTATCTGATAGGCGTGTTCGTCATCCTCACTCGCCTGCATGTAGGCGGTGCTTCGGTAGTCCTTACCCTCTGCATTGCGTGCCTGGCCGGTGAGGTGTGATTTGTTCATCACATCAAACTTGATTTCTTTCGACTCAAGCGTTACGGTTATGGTCTTCTTCTGTTCCATTGTCGTGGGATTATTATTAATTAGTCATCGTATGTGGGGCGGGTCGGCTTTTTCTTGTAGAGCGCCTTGCGGTGGATGTCATCAAGCAGGGTAGAGGCTTTGTCGGCATAGTCCCCCGCCTCCCCTTTGTTGGTGTAGATATACCACTTGGCAGCTATCCCATGCACAAAGTAACTGAACAGGCTCAGCTTCATGCTTGGCAGCAACGCTGAGTCAAACGACCGCGACACATCGAGCCGCAACTCGTAGTGCTCTTTCAGCGTCACTCCCGGTAGTGTCGGCGCTATGGCTGTCAGCACCGGCACATCCGGGTTCACCGGTTGCACTGCCGATGTGGTCGTGGTCATTCCCTCAAATGTCACCAGCCCTATCAGCTCTTGGCACAGGTCGGCGCGGCACTCCTCCCAAAACCTCTCAAGGTGGGTCTCGTCCTCGTCTACTGTCGATATGCGGTTGAAGGCGTTCTCATCCTTGTCCATCTTCCCGCCGGTGTAGGCGGTCGTTACGGCCACTTCTTTCATCACGTCTTCTTTGCTCAGTGTTAGTGTTATCTCCATGTCAAAAACTGATTATTGAATATGTTAGCCCCACTCCTATGTATGGCTGAAAACCTTTCGGTCCATATCCGTAGCCTGCACTCACTCCTATGTGCCATCGCTTGGGAGGCTTCCATTCCTGCCGTGTGATGATGGTTGTGGGCAGAAATACATTGATTGAGTCGAGCTTGGGGTCTATCGGTCCGCTCACCCATGCCTCATATGTGCTGTCGGCATAGTGTCTCTGTATCATCGGAAGCTCCACAAGTGCGCTGTCTCTGCATAATCGCGGCTCACCTCCTGCGCCGGTGCCGTATGTGGGGACTGTGATTGTCGTGTCGGGAAGGGTTAAAGTATCTTTGTTGATACCGTTGCATAATCGCGGCTCGCCTCCGCTCCCTGCGCCGATGAAACAGTAAGTCGGCAGCTTGTAAAGGTATGTCCCTGTCACCAACTCCGACTGCGCTATCGGTGCGCGGTACGGTATGGTGTCCCAGACTGTTTCCACTCTCTTTATCGTTTCCTCGCTCGATGATTTGTTTCTCACAAACATCCCGAGAACTGTCAATAATAATTTAAAAACAGGCCAGTCATTCTAACTTAAAAGTAGGCCACC
>JAMPDX010000019.1 GCA_023665425.1 Muribaculaceae bacterium | reverse complement strand
GCAGAAATGGTGGAATGGTAGACACGAAAGACTTAAAATCTTTTGGGACGGAAGTTCCGTGCGGGTTCGAGTCCCGCTTTCTGTACTCTGACAGGGCTTGTACATCACACTTGCCCTGTCTTTTTTGCATATATTATCATATGAGGCATATTGCAAAAATAATAGATTGGATGCCGCGTTTGGTGTGCTCGGCGCTTAGCCTTGTGCTGATATCGTGGCTGACACTTGCTCCACATCCCGTGGGCGAGGTGGATGTACCCCTCTTTCCCGGTGCTGATAAGCTTGTACATGCTGTAATGTTTGGGTGGCTCACCTGGATGTTTTATATCGACGTGTGCAAATGCCGGGTGTCACATAAGGTAGGCTCAACGGGGATATGGCTATGCGCTGTCTCCTCTCTTATAGTGGGTGGCGCGATAGAATGGCTGCAACAGACCATGGACATAGGCCGCAGCATGGAGTGGGCAGATCTGGGTGCCGATGCCCTCGGTTGCCTGATAGCAGCAATCCTTATACTTAAATTGAGCAGACACATATAGGCATTTTTTTAGTTTTCATTGCAGATTTTGGGGCTCCGAGTCAACATTAAAGTGTGTCCACTTGTTTATAACATATATCTCGAAACAAGCTATAGGTGGAATTTAAATTGAGTGTACACTTATTCCACATAACTAAAACACACCGCAACGCATGTCTGATGACAAACTACATAACCTTACCCCATCCGGGCAGGCTCACGACACTGTATCACCTCAACAAGGAGAGCAGGATGTTACTGCTGGAGCTGCCACTTCCGATAAGGTGAAGCATCGTCTGATACGGCCAAAATGGCTCCGCCGTACCCTCAGATGCTTGTTAGGTGTGCTGATTTTCATACTGCTTATCCCCGTACTCATTTATGTCCCCTTCATTCAAGACTGGCTCAAGGACGTAGCTTGCTATTTTGTATCCGATGCCACTGGTATGACAGTGAAAGTGGATAAATTCCGACTGAAATTTCCGGTGGATGTGCAGCTTGACGGTGTGCTCGTACTCACCGAGAAGGGGGACACCATGGTGCAGGCACGTTCACTCGTGGCTGATGTGAAGATGCTCCCTCTGCTTCATCTTGATGCTCAAATCAATCGAGTGGACCTTATGGATGGCAAGTACCTCATGATGAGCGAGGATTCATCCATGACCATGCGTCTGCAAGCCGGTCAACTCTCCTTTGTTGAGGGAAGCGACCTGAACTTGAAAGCTTCGCGCATAAACCTGCGACGTCCGGTAATCAAGAATGCCGATATCAGTCTCGTCCAGGATGTATGGAAGCAAACGCCCGACAGTGTGGCCTCACCCCCTGTGGAGTGGATGATTACTGCAGACAAGCTGCAACTGCAGAATGTACACTTTAACATGTCGATGTTGCCTACCATTAAAGATCTCGATGTCACTATCGGCGACGGACTGCTGACTCAAGCCGTAATTGACCTCAAGCATTATGACATACATGCTGCCGAGCTCACCATAAGGGATGGCCAAGCCAAATATGTTACTCCTACAGCGCATTACATAGCCACCCATCCGGCACCGGTAGATACTATCTCGCCTCCCTCACCTCCCTATACCATACGTATCGGTAAGGCTGACCTTAACTTCACCCACGCCCTTTATTGCACTGACAGTGTCAAGCCTCAGCCCGGTTTCGACCCGGCTTATATCGAAGTGTCCGATGTCGATATATCACTCCAAGATTTTTATAATCAGGCATCTACCCTTCGGCTCCCGATTAAGAGTATAACAGCCAAAGAACGCTCCGGGTTGGCTATAACCTCCGGCTTCGGCGATATTGCCATTGATTCCCTCGGCATCAATCTCAGCGACCTGAATGTCACGACCCCAAATTCAGCGATACAAGGAAATGCCTTCCTTTCCTATCAACTCATGGCTCTCAATCCCTCTGCCCCGGTCAATGCACAAGTCAGTGGATATATCGGTTGGGATGACCTGTACGCATATATGCCGAGCTTGAAGTCTACCCTTGGCAAATTGCCTAACCGTGACCCCATAAACCTCAATGTGGATGTCGCCGGCACACTCACCGCTGTCGATATAGTCAAGCTTGATGTTAGCGTCAAGCGGTTCCTCGCGCTCAAAGCCAAGGGCCGGATAAATAACCCGATGGAGATGAGCAAGCTCACGGCCAATATTTACCTTGACGGCCATCTCGAAGATGCCGGGGTACTCAATCGCTGGTTTGGCCCTCAACTGCGCTCTATGGGTGTCAAGATACCTATGTTCGGCATCAAGGGTCATGTGGACTATGCTCCGAATGACTACAAGGCCAAGCTGGCTCTTAAGTCAAGTGTCGGCGATGCCTCCGTTGACGGCTCGTTTAATATGAACGCGGAGCGTTATGATGCTGATGTGCAGCTGCATAACTTCGATGTTACAGGTGTCATGCCCTCGCTCGGCGTCGGCGCTCTCACCGGACATATCACAGCTCGCGGTGCCGGCTTTGACCCAACCAAGAGTAGCGCAAATACAGATATACGCGCTGACATGAACACTCTGGTATATCAGGGCAATAATCTCGCGCCTATAATGCTCGATGCTACCCTCGCTAATGGCGACTATGATATCGATATCGAGGGTACTAATCCCAATCTCGACTTAACCCTGAGCGCTGTCGGTAACCTTACCGGCAACAACCTCAGCACCGATATGCAGGCTGACATACGTCACCTCGATCTCCACAAGCTCGGATTTATGCCTACTGAAAGTAATGGCGCAGCCTACTTCCGCCTCAACGGTACCGCCGATATAAGCACTTATTATTGCGACCTTGACGCCTCGCTGTATGATTTGGATTGGAACTATAGTGGTGCCAATTACACCATACCGCAGGCCTTCGACGCTACTTTTATCAGCGATGCACAGAGCACTGTGCTGGACCTCTACAGCGATGGCTTGACAGTAAATCTCGATGCTCAGTCACCATTGAAATCATTAATGGCCTCGTTGCCCAAGACCTTCGATATGGTGATGAAACAGGTTGAGCTCCAAGACCTGGATATGGAGAGTATATCTTCATCATTACCCAACTTGACTCTTGACGTAGACATGACCGGCACAGGGCTTGTAGACCACTTCATAGCAGATACCGGATACAAGTTTGACACACTCAAGATATCTTTGAAAAATGATTCCGTGATAACCGGCAATATAAACGTATTGGAAGCCGGAAATGCCTCTATGACCCTCGACACCGTCACCATTGATCTGAGTCAGCGCGGACGTATGCTCAACTACAAGGCACATATCGGCAACCGCCCCGACAACCTACCGGAGTTTGCCGAGATCAATATATCCGGATACGTTGGTGCCAACCGTTTATCCACCTACCTGCGGCAGAAAAACAGCGAAGGCAAGGAGGGGTATAGATTGGGTCTGACCGCTGCCCTCATGGACTCCGTTATCAATGTGCACCTCACCCCGCTCAACGCAATGATAGCTTACAAACCATGGACGGTGAATGATGACAACTACATTCAGATAGGTCCGGGTAAACGTATTCAGGCAGACATGACTGCCTCAAGCGAAGGGTCAAGCATACGCCTCTTTACCCCGGAGCGCACCGACTCCCTCCAGTCGCTCCAGGTGCAGATAGCTAACCTGCATATACAAGACTTCTTGCAGATGGATGTTCTCGCTCCTCCTATCAAAGGCGATTTGAACTCTGACCTCACACTCGTGTATCGAGGCAATGCCATCACCGGCACCGGTACCCTGGGTGTCAAGCAGTTATCGTATGACAATAAGCTCATCGGCGACCTCGACCTTGATGTGCGTGCCGGTATGGGTTTCACAGGCAATTCCGGCGGCAAGATAGGCCTGCTCTATAATGGCAATGAAGTGGCTGTTGTGCGAGGATATATGCTTAACGACTCCACTGCCGCCAACCGTGCCGATGGGGTGCCTACAGCCTTCGAACTCGAGCTCAAGGAGTTCCCGATGGCTATGGCCAATCCATTCCTGCCGGCCGAGTATATGCAGCTCACCGGACACCTCAATGGCAAGATGAAGATGACCGGCGAATTTACTGCACCGGTGCTCAATGGCTCCCTCACCTGCGACACTGCCGGCATACGCGTGCCCATGGCTAATACCACAATCCGTCTTGATAACAACAATCCGATAGTGGTGGACAACAACATCCTGAGGTTCAATAAGTTTGACCTCTATGCAGCCAACGATAACCCAATTCAACTCGATGGCAGCGTGGATGCCACCAGTCTCTCAAATATACTGATAGACCTGGCTCTCGATGGAGATAATGTCGCCTTGGTGGACAACAAGCGCACCACAGATGAGCTGTACGGCAAGCTCTTCATCAATCTTGACGCCACCGCAAAGGGCCCACTTTCGTTCCTTGATATTGATGCCTCCATGTCTATATTGCCGGCTACTGATATATATTATACCTATGCCACAATGACCGGCTCCTTGCAGCAGAGCAATACCACAGATGTGGTGCGGTTTGTGCAGTTTAACGACACTACACATGTAGAAGTGCCGGATAGTGTGACCGCACCCTCGTCAATGAATATGCGCATCAATGCCTCGCTGAATATAGTCAATGGCACCAAGGCTACCGTCAATCTATCAACCAACGGCACCGACAAAGTGACTCTCAGTCCATATGGCGAGCTATCCTACACACAGAATTATATGGGTGATATGAGGCTCAACGGCTCCCTCTTCCTCGGTACCGGTTTCGCACGATATTCAATACCGATGATAGGGGAAAAGACCTTTAATTTTGATGAGGGCTCATACGTCAACTGGAGCGGTGAGCTCATGAACCCCGCATTGCACATCAATGCTACTGACCGAGTTAAGGCCAATGTGCAACAAGAGGGCGTCGACTCTCGATTGATTTACTTCGATGTAGGACTGGCCATTAGCGGCAACCTGTCAGCACCTAAAGTAACCTTCGACCTCGCTACCGACGATGACATGACTGTGCAGAATGAGTTGTTGTCGATGACAGCCGAGCAACGCTCTGCTTCTGCCATGCACCTGTTGCTCACCAACAGCTATACCGGCCCCGGAGTCAAGGCAAGTGCCAACCTGTCTAATCCGCTGTACTCCTTCCTTGAAGGTCAGCTCAACTCATGGGCCGCCAAGACGATAAAGGGAGTAGACCTCTCCTTCGGTATAGACAACTATAAGCAGACGGTTGATGGCGAAAAGAGCACCACTACCAGCTACTCATATCAGGTGAGCAAGAGCCTGTTTGACAATCGCTTCAAAATCATAGTCGGCGGTAACTACTCCACTGATGCACAGGCAGATGAGAATTTTGCGGAGAACCTTATTTCCGACATATCCTTTGAGTATGCTCTCAAGCAAAGCACTAATCTGAATATGTATCTGAGGCTCTTCCGGCATACCGGCTATGAGAGTATTCTGGAAGGTGAGGTGACTGAGACCGGTGTGGGTTTTGTAATGCGCCGCAAGCTCAATGACCTGCGCTCACTTTTCCGATTCGGCCACCGCAAGAAGAAGTCAGAACAGACAGATAGCCTTCCCTCTGATAATATCTTGATTGCTCTCCCCACAGACTCACTAAACAAAGCCCATGAAGATGAATAAACATCATATCACATATATATCAGCCCTTGGGCTCTTGGTGCTCTCTATGCTGTGTGCATGCTCCACCACCCGTCGCATACCTGACGGCGAGATGCTCTATACCGGACTAAAGAAGTTTGAGGTACAGGCTGTGGAGCCGGGGCAAAAGTTGCCGGCCGGTGTAGTGAGCGATGTTAAGGCTGTGGGTAATGTCAAGCCAAATAACCCGATGCCCTTTATGAGCCCATACGTGCGCACCCCATTCCCAATAGGGCTCTGGGTATACAACAATATGAGCGACTCTGCATCCGGTATAAAGAAGTGGATTTATAATCATCTGGCTAAAAAACCGGTGCTCGTCTCCGGTGTGAAGCCCCAGCTGCGAGTTAAGATGATGGAGAGCATCCTTGACAATAACGGATATTTCGGCTCCACTGCCAACTATACCATAGTGCAGGACAAAAAGAATCCCAAAAAGGCACGTATCAATTATGATGTCAGGGTAGGGGAGCCCTATCTTATCGACTCATTGATTTACTTTGAGGCTACTGACCAATCGATATTTCATTATATCGACTCGCTGGCCCTGAGGGACCCTTATCTACAGGTGGGTGAGCGCTTCAGCACCGATTCATTGTCAATAGCTCGCACTCGCATCACAAATTCACTGCGCAATCGAGGTTTCTATTATTTCAGGCCCGAGTACATCGAATTTCTTGCCGACTCCACCATCACAAGACATCGCATAGCTTTGAAGCTATCACTGGCCGAAGACACCCCGCCATTAGCTCTGCGGCGATGGAAGATGGGTGATGTCACAGTGTATGTGGAGCGCAACAGCACGAGCGACCAGGGCACCCCCGACACAATTCTCGACCCTAAAGCCACGGTGATAGTGATGCGCCCGGCAAAGCTCAAGAAGGGGCTGATACCGTCGTGTATCACATTCCGCAAGGGACGCAATTTCTCTGTGCGCAATATGGATGCCACGCAGACTCGTCTCAGCCGACTGGGTATCTTCTCTAACATCGATATGCAGGTATATCCGTCAGACACACTGCTCACTGACGATAAACTGAATGTGGATATCACATGTCGGTTTGACAAGCCCATGGAGGCATCTCTTGAGGTGAATGCCACCTCAAAGTCCAACAGCTATTTAGGCCCGGGACTGATTTTCGGCTTCACCGACAAGAATGTGTTCGGGGGCGCCGAGCAGCTCTCGCTCAAACTAAATGCGTCATACGAGTGGCAGACCGGCCATGGCCGCTCATCGGTATTCAATAGCTATGAGTTT
Organism: Muribaculaceae bacterium; assembly: GCA_023665425.1. Lineage (GTDB taxonomy): Bacteria > Bacteroidota > Bacteroidia > Bacteroidales > Muribaculaceae > Lepagella. The sequence goes on along the minus strand of JAMPDX010000019.1, from coordinate 17,831 downwards.
GGTTTGAGCGCCTCTCTGGCCTTCCCCCGTCTGTTGGCACCACGGTTCATACCACGCACTCACCGCGAGCTGAACTGGACACGTGTCACCCTCAACGGCGACCTGCTCAACAGGCCTCATTACTTCAAGATGGCACAGTTCGGTGCCGGTATATCATACGAGTGGCGTGCCACCCGTCACACATTGCATCAGTTCACGCCTTTGAAACTGACATACACAAAGTTGCTGCATACTACACCCGAGTTTGACTCTATCATGAATGCCAACCCGGCAATTGCGGAGAGCTTCAAGAGTCAATACATACCGATGCTGTCATATACCTATACGCTCGATAAATTTTTGGAGCGAGACCGTATCAATGGCATAACCTTCACTGCCACCCTGAGCGAGGCCGGAAATATCTTCTCGGGCATCTACGCCCTATGTGGAGTCAAGGGAGAGAAGAAGTTGTTTGGCACCCCCTTCTCCCAGTTTGTTAAGGGGCAAGCACAACTGGTATATTCGCGCCGACTCTTCAAAGGCAAAGACCAGTGGATTGTCTCGCGCATACTCATAGGGGCAGCTCATGCCTATGGCAACTCTACCGAGGTGCCCTACTCCGAGCAGTTCTATATCGGCGGTGCCAACTCTATCAGGGCCTTCACTGTCAGGTCAATAGGTCCCGGCTCATATCGTGCTCCGGCAGACCAGATTAACGGATATTTCGACCAGACAGGTACCTTCAAACTTGAGGCCAATGTGGAGTATCGGTTCCCGATTTATAAATTTCTGCATGGTGCTGTCTTCCTGGATGCCGGTAATATATGGCTTCTTAAGAATGACTCCAATCGCCCGGGAGGCAAACTGGAGGGCAAAACCTTCTTGCGCGACATTGCGTTGGGCACCGGCGTGGGTTTGCGCGCCGATTTGGGCATGATAGTGATACGCGGCGACTTGGGCTATGGGCTGCACGCGCCATATTATTTCGGCCACTACTTCAACATCCCCTTCCGCCACGCATTCGCCTTCCACTTAGCCATCGGTTACCCCTTCTAATTCCCGTACAAACGCACCTTATGAGTATATAAAATTTTGCTTTCTTTTCGGCACTCTTGGAGACCCGATGCGGCATGATGAGCAATACCTTCTTCATCCGATGCGAAATATTCCATAAAAATGATACCTCTGACGTCGTCTCAAGTATGCGACCCCTAAGGTCAAATTTTTTATGAAATGGACTCTAAGCCGTGCTCATAAGGGCTTAGTCGTCCCAGGTGCACGTTAAAATGGATTTTGAGACTCCCTCGCGCGAATCGGGAGTCTCCCTTTTATTTTACGGCACCCGGTTTTGGCTTGAGGTGTCTTATTCAGTGATGATTAAAAAATACCAAGTTGGTAATCTTACTCATCATATAAAATTTACCAATTTATTTTTTAATCATCACTTATTACACCAACAACGACTGAGAATGTGCAAACCCTTTTCAGTTTTTTCAAATTTTATAATTAATTCAAGTTTTGCAGGTAGTATTCTATTGAATATGTTTTGGTTATGAGTGTCCGTAAGGACACCGACTTATAGTAACCTCGTACACCCACGGCGACAGCCGTGGGTGTACGAGGTTGAGTAAGCAAACAAAAGGCGTGCGTAGCCCGCTGATTTACTGCTTGTTAATGTTTTACACGTTAACTCGCGAAACTTGAATAATTAAGTATATGTCAGTTAAATTTAGACCCCGTCTCATAAAATTTCATCTACCACAGGGCTCTGAAATTTTATGAAATGGGGTCTAAATACTTGTTTATAGCTTGTCAGCGTATGATTTTGACGGCGCGGGTAGTACCATCTGAATACCGTGTCAGGCGGATGCAAATTCCTTTGGCCGATGCAGATATACGGCGGCCTTGAAGGTCATAATACTCATCAGCAACCACGTCGCGGTCTCCATTCACCTTATTCAGCGCAGTAACAGCTATGCCTACAGGGGCTTTTATTGCGTTCTCGACAGTGCCGTCAGGACGTAGCAGAAGTGCAACGACATCAAGCTTTTCCTTGTTTTGGATAAGGTTCTCTCCTTCTGTCTTGGCAAAAGTGCTCACTGCTTTACTAATATCGAAAGTGCAGTCCACGCTCTGAAGCTGCAAGGGTGCCAGTGTGGCATCTAAGGGTGTAGCTCCTTCTGATGTCATCACTACGACATGATTGTACACGGCATCTATTATGGGATTGCCGGCGGTGCCCACGGGTGCGAGCACCTCGCCAAGCTCTTCGGCTGTACCACCGTTCAAGGAGTTGGACTGCCACCATTCCTCCTTGAGCTTCTCATCAGTCTCATGGTCTCCGGTAAGGCCGTTGGCCAGGAGAAGGAACTTCACTGCATAGCCTTCCTGGTTACAACCGTCTACGAATGCCACGTCTGCTTTTACCTTGAGACGTGTGCGTGCCTCGTCTTCCCATTCAGAGGTAATATCGACACCGGCATCAGCAGCGCGACGCAGCGCCTTGTCCACCATGGGGAGAATGCGGTAATTGGAGGGTATCTGATTGGTTGCATCTCCGTAATATGGGTCAATCACAGAGCCCCGATCAAGCACGGCCGAGGGATAATAAGATATGGAGAAGGGCACATCGATAGCTGTCATCATCGGGTCTTTCTTGTGATATGCCGCACCTATAAATCTGTCGCCGAACCGCTCGGTGAGGTTCTGAATGGCCATGGTGCCGCGTGTGCAGGCGCTGCACCATGTGCCGGTAGCCTCTTCCATTACGACGCGTTGCACAGGTACGAATTCACGGAATTCAACCGGGAGTTTAGCGCTCGTGCAGTTTCCCTGATTTGGCTTGCCGTTTACTTTTGTGATAGCCAGAGACATCTCTTGCGCGCCTGATAGAGAGGCGGGCTTGAAACTCATGTCAAACACATACGGTGTTTCAATACAGGGAGCCAATGGAGTGGCCGGCGTATATGTACCGGTTCCGGACCAGTCGCCCGCACTATAAGTATATTCTATACTTGTGATGTCATCATATCCCATGTTATAGACAGTGACGGGGAGTGTAGACTCACTGCCGGTCTGTATATACGGATGGTCGGTGTCCCAGCCAATGATTGCGGCAGATGGCGAGGGGAATTCACTACCGTAGGATATATAAATCGGCAGAACTCCTTTGAGTTTGTCTTCGTAATCCATCCACTTGGTGGCAGACTTACGTGAGAAAAAATAGAAACCGCCCGGGTGTCTTGTCTGCGAATAGACAATGGGGCCGTCGCCGGGTGTCTCATCGTTGTAATCGCTCACAGTGAAAGTATAGCCCACATAGTAAGAGCCTTTACCCATGATTGGAGGCGTGAGGAAACTGCAGTCAAGCCAACCGTCGGCATCGGGCGTTACCTTCTCGGAATAAACATCGACTTTGTTTACCAACTTGCCGTCCTTGTCTTTGGTAACATCCAGATTACGCGAAATCCACACAGAACAATCGCTGATATTCAGATTCTCGGTGTTGAGTTTGGCGCGTACATTATTGATTGTGTGGCCGGCCATGGCAGGATTGTCAATTTTAATGGCCAGACTCACAGTCTCGGAGCGATATGTATTCCAGGGCACCATGGGTGCATCGCCAACGTATGTGAATACGCGGTCGGCACTCGCAGTGGCTGCTCCCATAAGCAGGGAGCAACCGACAAGCACCAATGATTTTATGTTGCAATTCATTGTCTTAAAGTTTTATTTGATTACTTTCTCACACTTCACTTTGCCGTCCGTGTAAGTGCTTCTTTTTATCACGAGGCCGGAGGGTTCGATTACACAGCGGCCAGTGAAGTCAAAGTATTCCACTTTCACCACAGCATCATTGCCGGAGACTTCTTCAATACCGGAATTGCCTATAGCAGAGAAAGGTATGCGGGCGGCATTCATGATTTCATGCTTGCTCCATTTGGTGTTGTCTCCGATATAAGCCACGAAGCTGAGATTGTCAGTGTTCCATGAGGGATCAAGGGTAAACGTATAAGAATAGGTCATGTTGTCGCCATCGAAATTTACGGGGTCGCCCCAATGGCTCTCTGCTGAAACGGCTCGGCTCACATGGTCATGCACATAATCCTTGCCGCCGCTTGCCTGATTTACAGCCTTGATGCCATCTTCAATCACCATGATATTGACAACTTGTGAGCCGGGGAGCTCCGCGATACTCTTTTCCGCATTGACAGTCACTGTCACTTTCTTTTTGAAATTGTCGACGTAGTTGGCCGCCATATCAAGCTTTACAACAGCGGGGGTGGCAAGGCGTGCATCCCACATGTCAGTAATTTGAGAACGTGTCTCGGGATAAATCAGGATCTTGTCCGGTGCCAATTCAGCGCGGTCAGCGCCGAGTGCCGGAGCGAAACTACCACCGCCGAAAAGTTTCACAAACGTTTCATGCCAGGGCGAGGTGAGGAAGTCGGTTTTGTAGCCGGAGTGATGACATACCTGAATTATGTTTTCGTATTTCTTCTCTTGAAGCAGCTCATGTATCATCTTGGTGACAGGAGGACAGTTGCCGCACATCTCAGTGGTGAACTCCTCAGAGAGCACATAGCGTGGATATGAGGTTGAGGCCACATCGGCTGTGCTGTTGAATACATTGTCCTCAAGGTCGCAATCAGTACCTTCCTTCAGGTTTGACACTGAATATACAAGAGGGAATTTGCCTGCCCGGTCAGCCTTCAAGGGGAGAGTTAGGTCAATCACGCCCATGCGGCCGGCGCGGATATTTTTGTCTACTTTTACAGTAGCTTTCTCTGCCCCTTGCAATTCGGCAGTCACTTCAAAACCGCTTATGTCTTTTGTACCGAAATTGTGGATATACAGTTTGGAGGAGTATGTGCCTTTGTCGTTGATGAGATACGGATCTCCCACAGCATTGGATAAATGCAGGTTGTATTCCGGAAGATTTTCGCCTTCCACAGTAGCCATGACACAAGCTGTGCCTCGGTAAGAGAAATCGTACCACTTGTCATCGGCGCGGTGCAGATAGAATGCACCCGGGATGGGAGTGTCAGTAGCGGATATACCGCGCGCGCCCATCGACATGGTCTTATGTCCGAAACCGATGTAAATACCACTGTTGAGGTCGGCCGGGATTATGTACGGTGTGTCAAACTTTAATTTGTTGAATCCTTTCTGTACATTGTTCAACTGAGTGGGGACGAGAGTCTTCTCCACGAGTGGTTCTCCCTCAAGGTCAGTCTTCAGCCATACACGGATTGTCTCAATACTGGCATTTGAGGGCAGATAGCCGGTAATCTCGGTAATGGATTTTCCGGCAAGTGATTTTATAGTTGATGCGGGGATGTAGGCAGCCACTTCAATCCAATTGTTATCTCCAACAGAGGCTCCTACCGGTGCTGTTGTGGAAAACTCACCCTCCGAATATCCGAGCTGCATCGTGTCGGCAGAAGCAGTGAGCGCTGATGTCAGAAGACATGCAAGTAAAAATTTTTTCATATTTAGAGATTATTTGAAAGCGAGGACGCGAAACCCCGCGCCCTCGCTGAGGAAATGGAATGTGAATTTTCTATTTATTTTTTAACAATAACTTTTGTAGTCTTAACTGAACCGTCGCTCAATACTGCACGCTTGATATACAGACCGTTTGACGGATTTGCTACGCGCATACCGGTAAGGTCAAAGTATTCAACACTGGCAGCGTCGCTTCCAATTGAATCTACACTTACGTCACGCAATTGATACTCAACGAGTTGTGAACGATTTTCAACGCCATCTACGGTATATATGGATTGAACACCCACCTTGCTGAAACCGTCTTGTACCCAACGTACGATACGTTCATTGCCGAAGCTCTCGAAATAGTCCTGCTTGGGATCTTCGTATGTCCAGGGGATTATGGTCATATCTTGCTCAAGACCCTCATATATTTCAGCATCAAAGGTATAAGGTTCACCGTCGAAGTATACGATATATGAATATTTGTCCTTGTCAAGCACACGGTTATCGGTGCTAAGCAGGGGTATTTTTACATCAAAACCACCGTAGCCCATGGCTGCGTCAAAATCAAGTACCTCCACAAATTCGGGATTGACAGGAGTTGCCGGACCGCCGGGGTTCTTGCTGAATACCGGGCCAACATAGAATCCGGAATAATAGAGCTGGGTTGTGCCGGCATTTGCAAAGACAGCCATGTCAAGAGGGAACGATATGTTTTTTGTTGTCGGATCCAATGTAGCTTCCACGCTATCTTCAAGATTGGGACTGAAGTCAAATACATCGCCACGGTCATCAGTGCTTATGAATTTGGCCTCTGTCATCACCAGGTACTCGTAAGAGTTGACGGTTTCACCGAGATACTGACCGGCTTCAAAAGTCACCTTGTTATCCTTGATTGTACCGGAAATCACTGCCTCGGGCATTTTCGGGAATATACCTTTGAAGTAAACTTTCTCATCTGTGAGGGCGCAGGTTACATAGTGTGCCTGGTCACCGTTGGAGTAAACCATACCCCACTGCTCGGGCTCAACATTGTCCGGAAGTGTCTGCACTATCTTTGTGCGTGGATCCAGATTTACATATTTTGCTGATTTGATGGCTTTCCCGGCAAATACACCTTCCTCGGGGAGCTCGTCAAGATAAGTGTAGAATGCACACAGGTCATAGCCTTCAGGGAGTTGGAGGACGAAGTTTTCATCATCGTCCATCACATAACGGATTTTGTTGATGTTGGGATCAGATACCGGATCGTAATATGTGAATCCGTCTACACCCGGATAATATGAGCCGAGGCTGATTGTCACACCCGTATTTGATGACTCGCGGGCGTTGAGCCACTGCGGAAGCTGACATTCGATGTAGATTTCTTCAGTATCTTCGTCTTCCACAAGTGTGCCGACGATGTATGACCCGAGGGTTGTGCGGATAAGAGGCTCCTTGATATAGTATTTGTCACCCATTGTATCGGCGGTGATTATGCCCTTCATACCATTCTCGGTATTGAATTTCACTTCGTTCAGACCCACGCGATCAAGACCGGAACAACCTACCTCGTAGATATAATCGGTGGAATGTCCGTCAGTAACACATGGAGGTGTGAAGATCACATCGGCTTCTGTAGCAGGATTTGGATTTGAACCTTTGCTGCGCGCCGGGACATTCTTGACCGGGCTTTCACCCATTAGTCCCTCGAAGTCCGAAGCAGTTTGCGCCATAGCCGGTATTGCAATTGCGGCTAATGCAAGTAAGTAGTTTTTTTTCATAATGAAAAGAAATTATTCCGGAATTAAATATTAAAGTATTTAAGGGTCTCCGGATATCACCCCTCAATACCGATACCTTAGGTTTAGTCTTTTGCGCTATGGTTTGTTTACAAAAATCTTACGCACGGTGCCATCGGCATATTTAACGATATTGATACCGGGTACGGGGGTGAATAGCCTGCGCCCGTATATATCATAACGCGCTGTTTCAATATCTGAAGCGACCTCAGCTGATGAGACACCTGCTAATTCGCTCGGCACACATACAAGGGTAAAGGACAGTATGCCGCCGTTTTCGTCTTCAAATGTAAAATCAGCCTTGGCTTCCTCACTTGGGTCAGGGTCTGATATACCTGACTCCACACTATAGTCTATATGCATGAGCGTGGGAGTGTCGGTAATTTTTCCCGTAACGGTAAAGGGTTGATTAGCCGTGAGCTCCACACATGTGGAGGGCCAACAACATGTGAAGGCACCTGTATGAGGGATTATTGTCAATGTCAGGTTTTGGTCTCCTACAGTGGAACATACATACATATCGGGATCCCATGTGTAATACTTGGCAGAGGGGTACTCCTCATATTCATAGCCAATCTTCACTTCATCACCGTCAACCACAGGTTTGCCGTGGATTGTGAGATTGAAATCAGCGGCCGATGCTGAGACAACAGCCATGGCTGATATAAACAAAGGTAACAAAAGCTTCTTCATATAAAAATGAATAATCGTTGTCAAAATAAATAGTAGAAAACCGATAGAAAGAAAAAGAAAAATTTCTTGATAGTCGCTTTAATTAATAAAGAAGAGTAAAAAGAAAAGTACAGTTTCTTAACATGGACCGCGCAAAGTTACACAAAAAATTGTCATTTACCCCCCCGATTTGTTAAATTTTGTTAAAATTACAAATAATTTGCAACAAATACTGAAAATAAACAAACCAATGCCGACCTAACTAATTTAAGCGAAGGTATTTAGAGCTTGTTTAATAAAAAATCATAAAGTGGAAATCTAATCATAACTTAGAGGCCAAAACACGTTTAGCCAATAGTTTCCACCTATTTGCTGAGCATACCACGCCAAATTGGTGTCCGCAAGTCCTCCGACTTATAGTAATCTCGTACACAATATATCATTATATTGGTAAAGGTAATTCTTTAGAATTAGTGTAATTCAAGTTTCGCAAGTTAACGTGTAAAACATTAACAAGCAGTAAATCGGCGGGCTACGCACGCCGATTGTTTGCTTATTCAACCCCGTACACCCACGGCTATCGCCGCGTGTGTACGGGGTTACTATAAGTCGGTGTCCTTACGGACACTCATAACCATAACATATTCAATAGAATACCACCTGCGAAACTTTAATTATGAGTCCACTCTAAAAAGTCAAAAATTGTGATTTAGTACTTCGCAAGTCACTGATAATCAATATGTGGTTTTGTGCTAAATCTGACAAGGTTTACTTTTTAGAGTGGGCTCAATTATTTCATTTTATGATATTCCTCAATATAAGAACCATATTTATAAATTCTCTTGTGAGGAAGGATCTATCTGCGTGAAAGATGACGCATCAATTTGAATGAAAAATTTTCATTAGACATTCTATGCGATGCATATCTACCTTTCACGATAGTAGAATTAACTCCGAGCTCCAAATATAATGGTCTTCTAACTTCTGTCTCTGCAAAGTTTGACCTCCCCGGCAATGCGGAAATTTTGGAGTACCTTGGCTCTTGTGCCATCAAAATCTACCCCGTCGTTTTATACAGAATAGAGGCTGGTGAAAAGATAGAGTTCTCGTGAGTTTGTACCCCGGGAGCTTAATTTATAGGTTATTAACACTCTGCGAGGCCGATGGTACCCGGGGTTGTTATCAGACAAATGGTGTCGTCAGGGCGCCGAGTTCCAGTGATATTCTTCAGTCCTGGTAGTTAGCGGCGGAAGGGAACTGTGCGGATTACTCGCACGGGCACCGGGACCCCATTCATGCGGCCTGGGTTCCATTTGGGCATTATAGAGAAAATGCGTACCGCCTCTTCGTTGAGCGACTGCTCCACCCCTTTGTATACCTGCACATCAGAGACTCCGCCGTCAGTATTAACGATGAAAGAGCACATCACTCGCCCCTGTATACCGGCCTTGTAGGCCTTCTTGGGGTATTTTCGATGCTTGTTAATGAAGCACATGAGCTTGTCGTCACCTCCGGGGAACGAGGGCTTCTCCCACACATAGTCGTATTCATAGACTTCGCGGTATATTATATCTCCGCCGCCGGAATTGACAGAAACACGCATACGGCATGTCTGAGCTTGCGCCGGTATAGCGTAGGCTAAGCTACTGAGAGCTATCAAGGCAGTCAGTGGCAGATGACGGGGTATGTGGGTAAATCTAAATAGATGAGAAAAGTTAATCATCCTTGACGACAAAGTTTAGAGTGCGGGAGGCTCGCTCCCTTATGAGCCCGATGGGTCTCGTTTCACGCTGCAAATTTAATACGGAGTTTCGGATTGTGCAAGTACTTTAACGTTCATTAAGGTTTCGGACTCATTTTTTCACATTTCAGGATGTGTTTATATAACCGAACAGGGCTGCCAACTTAAAAAGATTGGGTTGTTGTTACAATTTAGAGCGGCAAGTTACGTTACAATAATATATGAGAATGACTATTGGGGTGTTGATGGCTTTGCTATGTCTGCTTGGCGGCAAGGTGTCAGCACAGGTTTCGACATACAGCTGTCTGGAGGTGCCGTATTCGTCTCATGCGTTTGCATTGGGTGGATATGGGGCCGGTATTGCCGTGATAGATGCTGATGTAGCTCTTGCCGGCGAGAACCCCGGCTTGCTGGGTAATGAGGTGGAGACTCAGCTCTCAGCCAACTATATGCACTATCTCGGCGACAGCAATTTTGCCGGTGTACATTTCGGCATGGGTTATGGCGCCCATAGTGCTTGGGCTTGTGGTATTCAGTACCTTGGCTATGGCAATGTGGTAGGTACACTGCCCGACGGCACCGTCACCGGTGAATTTGCCATGCACGACATCATGCTCAATGGTATATATGCCTACGACATCACTGACCGTCTGCGTGGCGGTCTGAATGTCAAGATGGTGATTTCGAGCTATGAGCATTATTCGGCGCTGGCGATGGCTGCCGATGTGGGTATCAACTATTATGACCCGGAGAAGGATATGTCTCTCTCGGCAGTACTGAAAAATATGGGTGGACAGATCAAGCGATTTGATCGGGATTATGTGCGTGTACCCTTTGACATACAGCTTGGATGGATGCAGCGTATTGGCACCTCTCCCTTCCAAATAGCCGCCTCGGCTCACAACCTGACGCGATGGAAAATGCCATACTACAAGCATGATGTCACCGACACCGATGCTACGGAGGTAAAGGATACATTTATCGACAATCTGTTTAGACACCTGACTTTCGGCCTGCAATATTCCCCCTCCGACAAGTTTTATGTAGCTGTGGGCTATAACCACAAGATGCGTACCGATATGAGTACCTACAAACGCAACTTCCTGAGCGGCTTCTCGGCCGGTATGGGTCTGCGTGTCAAAGACTTTAAGGTGGATATAAGCTATGCTCAGCCCCATAAAGGGGGTTCATCCGTCATGCTCAACATAGGCATGAATTTGCAGGAGCTCCTCAGACTATAAGAATTACCTTTTGAATATGAAGAAGATAACAGTTGCAATAGATGGTTATTCATCATCCGGCAAGAGTACCATGGCCAAGCAGTTGGCTGCCAAGGTTGGATATAAATATATTGACAGCGGTGCAATGTATCGTGCCGTCACCCTTTATGCCATGCAGCATGGGATGATCAGCGCCGATGGGGAGGTAGATACTCCGGCATTGGTGGCAGCCTTGCCGCAGATCATGATAGATTTTGCCCCTGAGGGAAACCATGCAATGCTCAACGGCGTGGATGTGGAGCATGAGATACGCTCTATGGAGGTTGCCTCGCATGTGAGTCCGGCAGCCACCATACCCGAAGTGAGACGTTATCTCACCGCCCGTATGCAGCAGTTTGGGGCTGAAAAGGGTATTGTGATGGATGGGCGCGATATAGGCACAGCAGTCTTCCCGGATGCCGAGATGAAGGTGTTTGTTGATGCCTCTGCAGAGGTCAGAGCGCGCCGCAGATATCTCGAGCTTGAAGCAAAGGGTCTGCCGGCAGACTATGAGGCTGTATTGGCAAATGTCAAAGAGCGCGATTACATAGACAGCCACCGCGCCGAGAGCCCTCTGCGCAAGGCTGACGATGCCGAGGTGCTTTGCAACGACAATATGTCGATCAAAGAGCAGGAGCAGTGGATGCTCAATCTTTTTAATATTAAGCTGAATGAGGCCAACAATTGAAATTGACTCAGATTCCGGCTTTTGTTTTGGCGTGGTGACGGCTATACGCAAGGCAGAAGAGGAGCTGCATGCCCGTGGCTCGTTGTACTGTCTGGGCGATATAGTTCATAACACCAACGAGGTGGAGCGGCTCAAGGCTAAAGGGTTGCAGACCATAACTCACGACGAATTGGGCCGGCTGCAAAATGTCAAGGTGCTCTTGCGCGCACATGGAGAGCCCCCGGCAACATATCGCATGGCGGCAGAGCATGGTATTGATATCATCGATGCCACATGCCCTGTGGTGCTCCAGCTCCAGAAGCGCATCAAATCGGCGTGGGAGGCTGCCCGTAATGCAGACAATCCCCCCCTCATACTAATATACGGCAAGCCGGGTCATGCTGAGGTTAATGGCCTTGTAGGTCAAACAGATGGTACCGCCGTGGTGATACAATCCACAGCTGACTTGGACTCGCTCAATCTCGATTGCGATGTGCTGCTATATTCGCAGACCACAAAGTCGCTTACCGGCTTTCAGCAGATAATCGGTGAAATTAAGCGCCGCAAGACCAAGGGCGAGTTTCACTACTTCGACACCATCTGTCGCCGTGTGGCAGGGCGCATCCCCAAGATACGAGACTTTGCCATGGCGCACCAGGTGGTACTGTTTGTCAGCGACCCAAAGAGTAGCAACGGCAAGGCTCTGTGCGAGGAATGTCGCGCAGTCAATCCTAACACCTACTTCATCACCGAGCCCACGGAGATAGACTCGGCATGGCTCGCCGGTGCCACCTCGATAGGTATTTGTGGTGCCACCTCCACCCCACGCTGGCTGATGGAATCGGTGCGCGACTATATCTCTCAACTCGGAGACTGATACATTCTATTAATCAAACGCTTATGCTTTTTGAGACGCAGGAACAGACAGATGAGCGCTTCATGCGCATAGCCTTGCAGGAAGCTGAAGAGGCAGCCCGTATAGGCGAGATACCAATAGGTGCCGTCATAGTGCAGGAGGGGCAGCTGATAGCGCGGGCACACAATCTTACCGAGCGACTTGGTGATGTCACGGCGCATGCCGAGATGCAGGCTATCACCTCGGCAGCGATGACCCTCGGTGGCAAGTATTTAACCGGGTGTACACTTTATGTCACGGTAGAGCCTTGCCCCATGTGCGCCGGAGCTATCGGCTGGGCGCAGGTACCCCGTATCGTCTTTGGTGCCACCGACAAAAAGCGTGGCTACAGTTCGTTGACTCCCTCTACCGGGCCCAAGAGCCCTCTCCACCCGAAGGCTACTGTAGTGCAGGGTGTCCTCGAAGATGAATGCAGACAGATAATGCAAGATTTTTTTCGCAACAAGAGATAAGACCCCATCTCATAAAATTTTTATGGTTTAGGGGTCTTATTGTCTCCCTCATCAATAGTTCAAGAAGATGAAAAATCCATGGATTGAGGCCACTCGGCCTCGCACGTTACCGGTGAGCATAGCCGGTGTCATCACAGGTGTGGCATGTGCCGCTCATTACGGGCAGATACTCTGGAGTCAGGCCATACTCTGCCTGCTATTCGCTCTGTTGGCGCAGATAGCATCAAACTTTGCCAACGAATATTTTGACTTTAAGAGTGGTCTCGACAAGAAGGGGCGTGAAGGGTTTCGGCGTGGTGTCACGGAGGGAGACATCACTCCCAAGTCAATGCTCATAGCTACTATCGGCTGTCTCGCCGTGTGCGGGTTGTTAGGACTCGGCATGTTGCTTATCAGCAGCCAATGGTGGCTACTCATCCCCGGTGTGCTGATAGCTGTTTTTGCCCTCGCTTACAGCACCGGGCCATGGCCATTGAGTCATCACGGGTTGGGCGACATAGCTGTAATTATTTTCTTCGGGTTAGTACCCGTAATACTTACTTCCTATCTGTGCAATGGCGCACAATGGATTGCCTTGAACATCTCACTGCCCACAGGCATTGGTATTGGTCTGTTGGCGGCTAATGTACTGATTGTAAACAATTATCGCGACATGGAGGATGATAAGGTCGGCGGCAAGCATACCACAGTAGTGATATTTGGCCGCAAGGTGATGAGCACCGTATATTTGCTCGATGGTATCGTGGCGTTGCTCGTGATGTGGCCTGTGTGGAAGATGACCATTCTCTACAGCTGGATTATCATCATACTGTATCTGGCCATTCATCGCGCAATATGGCTACAGTTGCGCCGCCTGCAGGGGCACGCCCTCAACCCTCTATTGGGCCTAACGGCGATGAATTTGCTGATGTTCGCGCTCTTCACTTCAGCAGCCCTGTTTATGACTCACGGAGCATGACCCGCTGTTAGCCGAAGTGTCTACCCATATATGTGATTAAGGCATCAACCCTAATATGGGTGGATGCCTTAATCACAATCTCATTTTTTCGGGTGTGCCCTCACGGGTAACCTTAGTCATCACTAATTCATAACTTTTCGACTGCAAAGTTAGCGCTTTATGGCTTACTTGACAATACCTTATTGCGGGTAATTTCATGCCGCCGCAAGAAAGGATGAAAGGGGGGATGACCCCAATTAAGCCCCCAAATCCAAATACCTTTTATGGGGTATTTGGTATATGGTACTAAATTTGTAATTTTGCAAAATATGGAACAGTATCTACCTCAGCATAGAATGCGCGATATTATTGCCGACAACGAGTTGTTGCTCATGGCATTATCTCGCTTTAACATAACTCTTGGCTTTGGCGACAGCACCGTTGCGGATGTGTGTAATGCGCAGGGTGTGGACTGCAATACCTTCTTGGCGGTAGCTAACTTTATCAGCGGCAAGCCGCACTCATCTTTTCAGGTATCGCTATCAGCCCTCACCATGTATCTCAAGAATGCGCACACATACTTCTTGAAATATGTGCTCCCCGGTATTCGCCGCCGCCTGATTGAAGCCATCAGCACCGGGGTGAGCGGTGATGTCAGCTTCCTGATACTTAAGTTTTTTGATGAGTATACTGCCGAAGTGCATCGCCACATGGAGTATGAAAACAGCACCGTCTTTACCTATGTTGATGCGTTGCTGCGCGGCGAGTGTCCCACAGACTTTAATCTCGAAACCTTTGAGGATGCGCATGAGCCGGTAGCTGAGAAGTTGCGCGAACTGAAGGAAATCTTCATCTGCCACTTCCATGCCGACGGGGCTCGGGTGGATCAGTTTAACTCGGTGCTGTTTGACATCATCACCACCGAGCGCGACATCAATATGCATTGTCGCGTAGAGGATGTATTGTTTGTGCCGGCAGTACGCTCCCTGCGTGTGAGTATGGAGAACAGGGATGCACAGGATGATATGCCGGGCGAGACCAAGCTCGATGACAATGGCGATATCGAGCTCACAGCTCGCGAGCGCGATATAGTCAAAGCTATAGCCCGGGGCTTGTCAAACAAGGAGATAGCCGACCAGCTGTTTATCTCACCCCACACCGTTGCTACCCATCGCCGTAATATTTGCGCCAAGCTTAACATCCACAGTGCCAGCGGTATGACTCTCTTCGCCATTATCCATGGCCTTATCTCTCTCGAGGAGGCCAATGATTTGCTCCCGGGTTTATAAGACCGGCTTATCTATGAGTGGTAAAATAAACAGTGCCGAACTCCTCGGAGTTCGGCACTGCGCGTATAATCAAAAAAATCTGCCTTATGGCACTTACGTGTTTCTTGATGATTACTTCTTGATACGACGCTCTTTGATACGAGCCTTCTTACCGGTGAGAGCACGCAGGTAGTAGAGTTTGGCACGACGTACTTTACCATACTTGTTGACTACGATTGAGTCGATGAAGGGTGACTCCAGGGGGAAGATACGCTCTACACCGATACCGTCAGAAATTTTGCGGACAGTGAAGCGCTTCTTTGTGCCCTCGCCGTTGATGCGGATTACCACACCACGGTACTGCTGGATACGCTCTTTGTTACCCTCTTTGATACGATAAGCCACTGTGATGGTGTCACCGGGGCCAAATTCGGGATGCTGTTTGCCGGTAGCAAACGCTTCCTCAGCAATCTTAATTAAATCCATTATGATATAATATTTAAATGTTTATGACTGCGC
This sequence comes from Muribaculaceae bacterium, assembly GCA_023665425.1. Classification (GTDB taxonomy): domain Bacteria; phylum Bacteroidota; class Bacteroidia; order Bacteroidales; family Muribaculaceae; genus Lepagella. Next base: position 2,147 of record JAMPDX010000019.1, on the reverse strand, counting down.
AATATACGTAATTGCTTGTGATTCACTTTGTTTATGTTGCCGAGGCGTTACCCCGTGGTGCCCCTTTATTCTTTCGGAGCGTGCAAATCACTTACCAGAGATTGCGAAATCGGCTGCAAAGTAACAAAAAAAATCTGACATACGCAAATTTTTTTACTGTAACGGTTCTAACGGCTCTTTATTGAGGGGTATTGACGGATTGATGATGTATAGGCGATTTACGGCACGAGTCACTGCGGTGTACAGCCATCGGTGAAAATCAAGGTCATGGAGCCCCTCCCGGGGGATACCGGCCAGGTCGATATAGACATGCTGCCACTGGCCACCTTGAGCCTTGTGACAGGTGAGACAATACCCATATTTGGCCTGAATAGCATTCAGATACGGGTTTGTGCGCAGTGCCCGATAGTGGTCGGTGCCGGTGAGCCCTCGGGCTGACAATTCGGCTGAAATGTCTTGATATAATAGGGCATATTCTCCCTCCGGGAGGGATGGCGCTTCATTGTCAAGACAGGTGAGCAAAAGTTTGCACTCCAATTCTATACCGCTGTCAGGGAGGAGCAGCTCCACATCGGCCCAATCATGCCCATAACGGCTTTCCCTGCTGTGGATGCGTTGCAGGATAGCTCCTTCGCCATTGGCAATGAAAGGTAGTTCCTTTATCTTGGCTGACCAGAAATAGTTGTTTTTTGCCACCACCAGTCTCTCACCCCTCTGTATGCACTCCTCGGCATATAATACCGTGGCTCGTATGGCGCGGTTGAAGGCGGCAGCACGCCAGTTGGCTCGGGTGATGACCAAGGTGCCGTCTTGCCCCACTTCGGAGTATGACTCGGCTATCTGCTCGGCCAGGTATTCGCTGGTGATGACTTGCACATCTGCAAATCTTGCCGGCCACAGGCGAGCCTCGGGGAGCGGCTCTTTGAGCATACGTCGGCGCAGGCGTGTGGCGTTGTACAAGATGCCTGATTGCGAAGCCTGACGTAGTGGCTTCTCCAACTCAAACATGCGTACGGTAAGCCCCATGGCCTCCAATGCCGGCTCACTCATGGCCAGGCTCAACGATTCTCCTACCGGCGGGAGCTGGGCCACATCTCCCACAAGTATCAGCGAGCAGCCAGGAGAGGAGTACACGTGTGTGACCAGATGCTGCAGCAGCTGCGAATTTTTGGCCGCTATCATGGATGCTTCATCTACAATAAAGAGGGTATCACGGTCTTTATTCTCAGCTAAAAAGAAGCCGGTGGAGTATGGGTCGAGAGCATCCCCTCGATACAAACGTTTATGTATCGTGGAGGCCGGCTTGCCGGCATAATGAGATAGTACCTTAGCGGCACGTCCGGTGGGAGCGAGCAGCACTGTCCGATACTTGGTAAATCCCAGCGCTCCATTGAGTGCGGCCATTACCGAGGTCTTGCCGGTACCCGCATATCCTCGCAGCACGAACACCTCTCGCTCACCGCGTGTGCAGATGAACTCACACAGACGCCACAGCAGCTCATCCTGCCCCCCTTGCGGCTCGTAAGGGAAGCAGGTCAGTGCCTTGTCATATAACCATCCGGTATCTAAGTGTATGCTCAATTTAAATTAAACTTTAGAGTCCATTTCATAAAAAATTTGACCTTAGGGGTTGCATACTTGAGACGATGTCAGTTCATGACTGAAAGGAATAACCTCTCGGTTGTGACTGAATGTCAGGGACTGAGAGCGTCTCAAGTATGTTAGTCAGAGGTATCTTTTTTATGGAATATCACATTTTAAGTTATTTTATAATTCATTCACAAGTCAGAGTCATTTTGTAAAACTTACTTAAGTCCGGGTCCTTTTTGGCTAATTTCTTTCATCTTCTCCGGTCACATAGCTCGCTATGTTCCCTACGACGATAAAAGAAATTATCTCAAAAATAACCCGCCCCTAAGGTTAATTTTTTTATGAAATGGACTCTTATGTGGCTATGCTCATTTGTTTCTAAAGCTCTGTGTCCCGGCGCCATTTTGGCATCTTTTGCCAAGTTTCCTGAGTCGTTATGCCTGCATAACTCCTTCTTCAACTTGCAAAATCTGCTCAAAAACTCGCTCGGATAAAGTCCACTTTAAGAGCTTGTTTAATAAAAAATGTGAACGTCAGGGTCGCAGATGTGCCTCGGA
>JAMPDX010000018.1 GCA_023665425.1 Muribaculaceae bacterium | reverse complement strand
TCCGAGGCACATCTGCGACCCTGACGTTCACATTTTTTATTAAACAAGCTCTAAACTTTATGTGGTTATGCTCATTTGTTTTTAGAGGCCTTTATCTCGGCGCCTTTTTGGCATCTTTTGCCAAGTCTCATCAGTCGTTATGCCCGCATAACTCCTTCTTCAACTTGCAAAATCGGCTCAAAAATTCGCTCGGCATAAAGTTCAATTTAAATTGAGCAGCCACTTAGTGCTGCAAAATTACAAAATATTGCTCACACCCAATAATTTTTTATATAAATTAGTGTATAGGAGCAAAAAAATTATTATATTTGCACCGTAAAACGGTTCTGAGGGTCGCATGGCCTTTGGCTATATGTGATGCTTAGTATGCTTTATATGTCAATTTGTGACCAAATGGTAATGTAAATACAACACAAGTAACTAAATAACCTTATAATAACACCGGAAATGAAAATTTCGCACATTGAACACATCGGCATTGCAGTGCCCAACCTCGATGAGGCTATCGCTTATTATGAAAATGTACTTGGTCTGAAGTGCTACAAAAAAGAAGTAGTTGAAGACCAGAAAGTGACTACCGCTTTCATTAAAGTGGGTGATGTGAAGATTGAGCTCCTTGAGGCTACTTCTCCCGAAAGCACAATCGCCAAGTTCATCGAGAAGAATGGCGGTAAGGGTGGTATGCATCATATGGCCTTCGCTGTAGAAGATGGCGTAGCCGAGGCTCTGGCTGAAGCTGAAAGCAAGGGTGTACGTCTTATCGACAAGGCTCCCCGTAAAGGTGCTGATGGCCTGCAGATCGCATTCCTGCACCCCAAGAACACTCAGGCAGTGCTCACTGAACTTTGCGAAGACCCCGCTGCCAAGTAATGTGTTTAAACCTGTAACTTACACTTATCAACCCACACGCACGTCAGCATTACAGCAGATGTGTGTTGTGGGTTAATCGCTTAAAAAATAAACAAATTATATACAATGAGCAAACAGACAGAAAAAATCCAAGAGCTTATTGACAAGCGCGCGGAAGCCCGCCTCGGCGGTGGTGAGAAAGCCATTGAGAAGCAACACCAAAAGGGCAAATACACTGCCCGTGAGCGTATTGCACAGCTCCTTGACGAAGGTAGCTTTGAAGAGCTCGATATGTTCGTGACTTATCGCTGTACCAACTTCGGTATGGGCGAAAAGAAGCACCCCCTGGGTGACGGTGTAGTTACCGGTTTCGGTACAGTAGAAGGCCGTCTGGTTTACGTCTTTGCACAAGACTTCACCGTGCTCGGCGGCTCTCTGAGCGAGACTATGGCACAGAAGATCTGCAAGGTTATGGACCTGGCTATGAAGATGGGTGCTCCCGTCATTGGCCTTAACGACTCAGGCGGCGCACGTATCCAGGAGGGTATCAACGCGTTGGCCGGCTACTCCGAAATATTCAAGCGCAACATCCTGGCTTCAGGTGTAGTGCCCCAGATTTCAGCTATCCTCGGTCCCTGCGCAGGTGGTGCCGTGTACAGCCCCGCGCTCACCGACTTCACTATCATGGCTAAGGGTATCTCTTATATGTTCCTCACCGGCCCCTCTGTAGTTAAGACCGTTACCGGCGAGGATGTTACTCAAGAGCAGCTCGGCGGTGCTTCAGTGCACGCCACCAAGAGCGGTGTGACTCACTTCGCCGCTGAAGATGGTGAGGATGCTATCCGTATCGTGCGCAAGTTGCTGAGCTACATCCCGCAGAACAATCTGGAGGAGACTCCCCTCATGCCCTGTGATGACCCCATCGATCGCTTGGAAGACAAGCTCAATGAGATTATCCCCGACAATCCCAACAAGGCATACGACATGTATGAGGTTATCGGCGCAATCATCGACAACGGTGAGTTCCTTGAGGTGCAGAAAGACTATGCCAAAAACATCATCGTGGGCTTTGCTCGCATGAATGGCCAGTCAGTAGGTATCGTAGCCAACCAGCCCCGCGTATTGGCCGGTGTACTTGACTCCAACGCATCACGCAAGGCAGCTCGCTTCGTTCGCTTCTGCGACTGCTTCAATATTCCGTTGGTAACACTCGTAGACGTCCCCGGCTTCCTACCCGGTACCGGCCAAGAGTACAATGGTGTCATCCTGCATGGTGCCAAGCTGCTCTATGCTTATGGCGAGGCGACAGTGCCCAAGGTGACTGTGACTCTGCGTAAGAGCTATGGTGGTAGCCACATTGTGATGAGCTGCAAGCAGCTCCGTGGCGATATGAACTATGCTTGGCCCTCAGCTGAGATCGCCGTTATGGGTGCCGCAGGCGCTGCCGGTGTACTCTATGCCAAGGCTGCCAAAGAGGCTCCCGACCCCAAAGCATTCATCAAAGAGAAGGAAGACGAGTACACCAAGCTGTTTGCTAACCCCTATCAGGCAGCCAAGTATGGCTACATCGACGATGTTATTGAGCCCCGCAACACTCGTTTCCGCGTAATTCGCGCCCTGCAGATGCTTGCTACCAAGAAGGATAGCAATCCTCCCAAGAAGCACGGCAACATACCTCTGTAATGCAAATCCCAATTCGAGCATAGCATCCATACCTTGCTGGCGGTGGCACTACCGTTCAGACACACCTGAATGGCCACTCGCCCCGGAGCATGACAGATAGGATAGCAGGCTCGAATTATCCACAGAACAAACCTCCCATAAGCGGCATCGTCATGATTATGCCTGTCGCTTATGGGTTGCTAATAAACAATTTCAAGCAATGAAGAAGTATATTTTTTCGCTGGTTCTGGCAGTAGGTATCTCATTGTCGCCCGCATTTGCCCAGGAGGAAGTGGCAGTGTCTTCAACCTCCGAGCAGCCTGTGGTAGAACAAGTGACAGAGGCCTACGAAAGCACCTGGAATGCCGCTCAAGACTCCATTACTATCAAAGAAGTGTCTACCGGAGACTTCGTGGTAATAGATAAAAAGACATATGACGATAATGTTGAGAAGGGCTATCCTATACACAAAATTTTCAAGAATCAGCTTATCTCAGACTCTGATAATTCAGGTATGGGTGTTACATTGATGAGTATGTGTATCGTGCTCTTCGCTCTCATCCTGCTCAGCCTCCTGTTCCTCTTCTTCGGCAAGATGTTTGCCAAGAATCAAAGCAAGAAGAAGAGCGAGGCCAAGGGCGAATCCCACGTAGACACCGACGATGACGAACATGACTCCGGTGAGGTGATTGCCGCCATTGCCATGGCTCTCGACGAGCACTTCAACTCCAAGCATGACCTTGAGGACACCGTGCTTACCATCCGTCGCATGAAGCGTGCCTACTCTCCCTGGAACTCCAAGATTTATAATATGCGCGAAACGCCCAACGTTCGCCGCAACCGCTAATTTCAGAAAATACTCAAATATTAGACGCAATGAAAGAATACAAGTATAAAATCAACGGTATGAAATTTACCGTTGCTGTAGGCGACATCGAGGGCGACGCAGTGCGCGTCGAGGTTAACGGTACTCCCTACAAGGTAGAGCTCGATGAGTCACAAAAGCCCAAGATTTCTCCCGTAGCTGCTCCCAAGAAGGCTGCTCCCGCTCCCCGCACAAGCACCGGCGAAAAGGTTATCGCCAAGCCCGCTGCTGCTGCCGGCGCAGCTTCTGCCGTGAAGTCACCCCTACCCGGCACTATCTTGAGCTTCAACGTTAAGGTTGGTGATACTGTAAATGCCGGCGACACCGTTTGCATCCTCGAGGCTATGAAGATGGAGAACGATGTTCACACCAACAAGGGTGGTACTGTTAAGCAGATTCTCGTGAATGTCGGTGACTCCGTACTCGAGGGCAACGACATCATGATTATTGAATAATCCCCCCTCTCCAGCCTATATTATTCATACCAACTCCGCAGTAGGAGGAGGTATGAATAATATAGACTAAACCTGTTGGATATGTCATAAATCAAAAATATTAAGATGGCTTTTGCTCGCGCTTGGAAATGCGTACTATTGGCAAAAGTTGTTGTCGACAAACCATAGGGTATTAGACACACTCTAATTCTATTTTGATTTTTGACACACCCTTGAAAAGGACTCTTAGATCGCCTAACCGAATCCTCATACCCGCCACATCTTTATAGATACCGGCACGCAATCTCTCCACCCCCCCCATTGTCTCTTCTCTAATTTTTCCCATCAACACGTATAACTCTATTATGATTCTTGCTAATACAGGCTCCTTTGGAGACTTCCTGTCAGACAGCTTGCAGACATTCTGGAACTTCACAGGTTTTGCACACTGTGAATACACCAACGTCATAATGCTGCTGGTCGGTATATTCTTCTTGTATCTTGCCATCAAGAAGAACTTTGAGCCGTTGCTGCTGGTGCCTATAGGCTTCGGTATGCTTATCGGCAACATTCCCTTCCAAGAGGGTATGGAAATTGGTATATATGAAGAAGGCTCCGTGCTCAACATTCTCTATAATGGTGTGGCACGCGGCTGGTATCCCCCCCTTATCTTCCTCGGTATAGGTGCGATGACCGACTTCTCGGCGCTACTCGCCAACCCCAAACTTATGGTAATCGGTGCGTGTGCACAGTTTGGTATCTTCGGCGCATATATGCTTTCACTGCTCCTTGGTATGGACCCTCTGAGTGCCGGATGTGTAGCCATCATCGGTGGTGCCGACGGCCCTACAGCCATCTTCCTTACCTCAAAACTTAACGCCAACCTGCTGGGTGCTGTAGCAGTATCTGCCTATTCATATATGGCTCTGATACCTATCATTCAACCTCCTTTGATGCGACTCTTCACCTCGCACAAGGAGCGCACTATCAAGATGAAGCCGGCCCGTGTGGTAAGCCAGAACGAGAAGATTATATTCCCCATCGTCGGCCTTATCCTCACTTGCTTTGTAGTGCCTTCAGGTCTTCCCCTGCTCGGTATGCTCTTCTTCGGCAACCTGCTCCGCGAGAGCGGTGTAACTACTCGTCTTGCAAAGACTGCAACCAACGCTATGACGGATATTGTCACCATTCTGCTGGGTCTGACTGTTGGTGCCTCAACACAGGCTGACCGCTTCCTGACATCAGATACAATCATCATCTTCGCTCTTGGTTTCGTAGCCTTCATCATCGCATCAAGTGCCGGTGTGCTCTCCGTGAAGCTGTTCAACTGCTTCCTGAGCAAGGACAAGAAGATTAACCCGCTCATCGGTAATGCCGGTGTGAGTGCAGTACCTATGGCTGCCCGTATCTCAAACAACGTCGGACTGGAGTATGACCCCAACAACTACTTGCTGATGCACGCCATGGGCCCCAACGTTGCCGGTGTAATTGGTTCAGCAGTTGCTGCCGGTGTCCTCCTTAGCTTCCTCGGATAACCCTTCTTATATCAGATAATCACAAGAGCCGTGGCCCATTTGCAGGCCGTGGCTCTTGTGATTTTATGAACCGGGTGGCGCGGTCGGTGAGTACAGTCATATTACGAGGCTGCATACGCAGGGAGATGGTGTCCGGCCGGACACCGATTTACTGTGAAAATTCTTCAATTATTGTGGTGTAGCCAGGTTAATACGCCTATGCACTGCCCTGTCCCCTGACCCATGCATATGTTAAAAAATGGGATTAATGTAAACATATTTTAAGGGTTGTGCGTTAATTATACAAATGGGTCACACAATTCTGTTCCCTCATGTACCGCTTTCTTCTCTTCTCCATTACTCTCCAAACTTCTATAATCTAAGACGATGATAACTCAACAGGTAATAAAGGAAATATATAAGAAATATAACAAGCCACCCCGCAATGAGGAGGAGTTGTCAATTACGCATTATATGGATTTGTTACGCCAGAACCACGAATTAGTGCGCGAGGGCGGAGAGATAGTAAATGTGCGATTGGATGCTTTTAATCCATTCAAACGTATGTTGATTAAGAGTCTTCATGCTATTCTGGAGCTGGACAAAGTAGTAGCCTTTGTCTTTCCTGATCATATACTGTTTTTTGAGAAATCCTCAGAAAATATGCATGTCCATTTCAAGCCGGAGAGAAGGAGCTTCTTAAGTCGACTATTCGGCAGGAAAGAATAAAGCCTCTCAAAAAAAGCAGATAGTTACAAAATCGCTATAACAGAAAAAATTCACAGTAAATCGGTGTCCTTGAGGACACCTTTTGTTTGATGATTAGGAGGGTGTATCATAAATCGAACATTTGATAGAATTTGGAAATTGCACTGCTGAATATCAACATGCTGCAAATTAAAATTTATCAAAATCGATTTTTGATACACCCTCTTATTGGTAAATCGGTGTGCTGTGCGCACCCTTCAATACCCTCGAGTTGCCGGGCGGATATTAGTTAAACTCCTCGATACCTTCAGGGAGCTCATCTTCGTTATAACCTTCGCTCTCGAGGAAATCCATGTCAAGGACTGCATTTTCGGCAGCAATACGTTTCTCGGTGGCCTGGTCGAACTCATCGAGATCGATATGCTGCTTGGGTGCTTTGCCCACTTTGCTGGTGCACAGAGGGTCCATGAGTTTCTTGTGGGGGATAATCTTCTTTAGCTCCATGAAGAAGCTGCGGTCTGTCATATAGTCAAAAACAAGAATCAGGCGCTGCCCTTCGTCCTCTACTAATTCGTTGATGTGAGTATCCTCCATAATCCAGATGTCTTCATCAGAGTCTGAGCCCATATCTTCAAGAGTAATCTCTTCGCGCTTCTCCCAGCTGTCATCGCATAGGAAGAATGATGAGAGCTCGTCTTTGGTGTACCCAACGCTATCAAGTATGGCATTGCGTAAGACGAGGAAGTTAGCATCGGCGTCAATCTCAATTTCGCGGCTGAAGTTTTCTACTTCATCAGAAATGATTTTAAATCTGTATACCATGTGTTGTAAATATTTCGGTTGTGATAGCTTTCTCCGTCACCCCAAGTCCCATTGGGCGGGATAGGGCCAACTTGGGGCTCTAAGTGTATACGGAGTCGTTTTATACTGCGAAATTAATGCAAATATATGATATGACCGAAAAATTAGCTGAAAAAAATCGGCCTCACTGACATTTTTTGTGAGGCCGATTTGTAAGATATGTATCTACTAATTGATATTCAGCATTTTAGGCGAGTCCTTACTTGATGATGCCGTTCTTCTTAAACACCTTCTCGATAGCTTCTATAGAGCGTTGCACTTGCTCCTTGGTGTGAGTGGCCATGAGCGAGTAGCGGATGAGGGTGTCGTTGGGTGCAACGGCCGGGGTAACTACCGGGTTGACAAATACTCCCTCGTCGAGCAGGTCGCGAGTCACACGGAATGTCTTGTAATCGTCGCGGATGAACAGCGGAATAATAGGTGTGGATGTGTGTCCTATCTCAAGGCCCATCTGGCGGAAGCTCTCGAGGGCAAAGTGGGTGATATCCCACAAGTGCTTTTGTCTCTCCGGCTCGGAGAGCATAATGTCGAGCGAAGCGTTGACGGCAGCCACAGATGCGGGAGTTATGCTCGCTGTGAATATGTATGAGCGTGAATGGTGACGTAGATAGTTGGTTATCTCCTTGTCTGTGGCGATAAATCCGCCCAGGGAGGCGAAAGATTTGGAGAAAGTTCCCATTATAAGGTCTACGTCATCCTGTACGCCGTAGTGATTGCAAACGCCACGGCCCCCTTCGCCAAACACTCCTATACCGTGAGCCTCATCTATCATGACTGTGGCGTTGTACTTCTTGGCCAGCTCAGTCATTTTCACCACATTGGCCACATCCCCTTCCATAGAGAATACACTATCTGAGACTATGAGCTTGACCTTCTCGGGGTTGCACTTTTTGAGTTGGTCCTCGAGAGAGTTCATGTCATTGTGTTTGTACTTCAAATAGTTGGAGAATGAGAGTCTGCGCCCTTCGATGATAGAGGCATGGTCCTGTTCATCAAGTATGATATAGTCTTCGCGGCCGGTGAGTGTGGAGACTACTCCAAGGTTGACACCAAAGCCGGTAGAGTATAGCATGGCATCCTCTTTGCCGACATAGTCGGCCAGACGAGCCTCCAGTTCTTTATGTATGTCTAATGTGCCATTAAGGAAGGGTGAGCCGGCCAAGCCGGTGCCGTACTTCTTGGTAGCTTTGACTGCTGCTTCTATGACCCTGGGGTCGTTGGTGAGTCCCATGTAGCTGTTCGAACCAAACATGAGCACCTTTTTGCCGTTCATCAATACCTCGGTGTCCTGCTCGGATGATATGGGGCGAAAGTATGGATATATACCTGCTGCCTTCGCTTTCTGCGGGGCATCGTAATGGCTAAGTTTCTCTTGGAGAAGTTTCATAGTTTATATTAATAATGAGTCGTAAACTATCTGATTAACGTTAAATCGAGGAGGCACTTATACTTGTCGTTACCGTCAAATCAGGCTACAAAGGTACGCAAAATTTATGAATTGACAACTATGAAAGGCGAAAAAAATGCACAAAATCCAAAAAATGTGCCATTTCTGCCTTTTTGACTACATATTTAGCCATATAGAGTAGCGTTATTTGCCGAACTTTTCGTAACTTTGCAAAATATTTAGAGATATATAAATAAAAAATGGAAATATCAGCTAAGGATTTGGCAAGCATGGTAGGCGGCACAGTGGAGGGTAATCCCGACACTTGCGTGAGCACCTTCTCAAAGATTGAGGAGGCCACCCCTGCGTCCCTGACCTTTCTTGCAAACCCCAAATACACTCATTTTCTGTATGACACCAAGGCCGGCATCGCTCTTGTGAGCTCCGACTTTGTGGCTGAGCATCCTCTCCCCGAGACTCTCACTCTGGTGCGTGTAGCTGACCCGTACAGCACCTTGGCACACCTAATGCAATATGTTGAGAGTCTCAAGCCCAAACCTCGCGGCATTGAACAGCCTTGCTATATAGCCGGCGATGTCGAGCTTCCCAATGATATATATGTAGGTGCATTTGCATATATTGGCAAAGGAGCCAAACTCGCTCCCGGAGTAAGTATCTATCCTCAGGCCTATATAGGCGACGGGGCGCAGATAGGGGATGGTTCCACTATCTATGCCGGAGCTAAAATCTACCCGGGTTGTCGGGTAGGGCGCGGCTGTATAGTCCACTCCGGGGCTGTGATAGGGGCTGACGGATTTGGCTTCGCCCCGAGCAATGACGGGTACAGCAAGATACCGCAAATGGGTAATGTAGTCCTTGAAGATAATGTAGAGATAGGTGCTAACACCTGTGTGGACCGTGCCACTATGGGGCACACCGTAATAGGTAAGGGTACCAAGCTTGACAACCTGGTGCAAGTGGCTCATAATGTAGTCATCGGTCAGAACAATGTGTTCGCTGCTCAGGTGGGTGTGGCCGGCTCTACTCATATAGGCGATAATAATATGATAGGTGGCCAGGTAGGCTTTGCAGGGCATATCACCATAGGGTCATGCAATCAGATAGGTGCCCAGAGCGGCATCCCCAACAGCGTGGGTGATGGCAAGCGGCTCATGGGATATCCCGCTGTAGATGCCATGACATTTGCCCGCAATCAAGTGTATATCAAGCGTCTGCCGGACCTCTTCAAAAAAGTAAAATAACCCTCTCAATATAAACAGACCTCTCCGGGTGTTTCACACCACAATGCTCTCTCTGCAATCCTCATTCCAAATTAGAAAGAACGTATGAATCAGTTAACACTTAGTGCGCCCTTCACAATCAAAGGTCGCGGCTTACATTCCGGGCTTGAAATCACAGCCACTTTCAATCCTGCTCCGGATAATTACGGCATAAAATTCCAGCGCGTGGATCTGGATGAGAAGCCCATAATCGATGCCTTGGCAGAGAATGTCGTGGACACTACCCGTGGCACAGTGTTGGGTAAGAAAGATGTAGTCGTAAGCACTGTGGAGCACGCTATGGCAGCACTTGCCGCCTCCGGCATAGACAACTGTCTGATAGAAGTAAACGGCCCTGAACTCCCTATTCTCGACGGCTCAGCCATCACTTATATCAACGAGATAGAGCGTGTGGGCTTGCAGGCGCAAAAGGCTGACAAGGATTTCTATATTATTAAGCAGAAGACAGTGCTCAAAGATGATGAGACCAGCTCCATCATCACTATCTATCCTGATGACCACTTCTCCGCTCAAGTGATGGTGGAGTATAACTCACCCATTATCCCCAACCAGTTTGCAATGCTGGATGACGTGGCTGACTTCAAGCAAGATGTAGCCAGCGCACGCACTTTTGTATTCGTACGCGAGATAATGCCTCTACTGGAGCATGGCCTCATAAAAGGGGGCTCACTGGACAATGCCATCGTAATATACGATCAGGAGATTTCTCAAGAGCAAATAAATAAGATTTGCGAGCTCACCGGCACTGACGGACATCGTCTGGACAAGCTTGGCTACATCAATGAGAAGCCCCTGAAGTGGGATAATGAGCCGGCACGCCACAAACTGCTCGACTTGATGGGAGACCTGGCTCTCGTGGGCCGTCCTCTTCAGGGCCGTGTAGTGGCTGTTCGTCCCGGCCACGGCATCAACAACAAGTTCACCCGCATGCTTCGCAAAGAGGTGAAGCACACCGAGATACAGTCTCCTATATATGACCCCAACAAAGCCCCACTAATTGATGTGAACGGTGTGCGCTCACTGCTGCCCCACCGTTACCCGTTCTTGCTTGTAGACAAAATCATCGAGATGGACAAGAAGCACGCTGTAGCCGTGAAGAATGTCACCGTCAACGAGCCCTTCTTCCAGGGTCACTTCCCGCAGGAGCCCGTAATGCCCGGCGTGCTCATCATTGAGGCAATGGCACAGACAGCCGGTGTGTTGGTGCTCAACTGTGTAGAAGAGCCTGAGCGATATTCCACTTACTTCATGAAGATAGACAATGTTAAATTCCGCCAGAAAGTTGTGCCCGGTAATACATTGTTGCTCCATGTAGCACTCACCACCGAGATACGCCGCGGGTGTGCCACAGTGAAGGGTTATGCCTTCGTGGGCGAGAAAATAGTGTGTGAGGCCGAATTTATGGCTCAAATCATCAAAAACAAATAATAGAAACTTATGAGCGTAGCATTAAGCTGCATACACAAGGATGCCGTGATAGGCAGCAACCTTGAAATAGGCAACTTTTCCACTATTTGCGAGGATGTCGAGATAGGCGACAATTGCCATATAGGCAACAATGTAACCATCTATCCCGGCGCTCGCATAGGTGATGGAGTCAAGATATTCCCAGGCGCTGTAGTAGCCGCCATACCCCAAGACCTGAAGTTCAAGGGTGAATATACCACTGCCCATGTGGGCGATGGCACCACTCTGCGCGAGTGCGTCACCGTGCACCGCGGCACCGCCTCCAAAGGTAAAACTATTGTGGGTAATAATTGCCTGATTATGGCCTATTCCCATATAGCTCACGATTGCCGCCTGGGCAACAATATCATCATCTCTAATGCGGCACAGCTTGCCGGAGAAGTTATCATCGATGACTATGCTGTGATAGGTGGCGGTAGCCTTATTCACCAATTCTGCCACTTGGGCAAAGGTATTATGCTGCAGGGTGGCGCCCTTGTAAACAAGGATATACCCCCCTATGTGAAGGCTGCTCGCGAGCCAATATCATATGTTGGCCTGAACACTATCGGTATGCATCGCCGAGGAGTGCCCCAGGAGGATATTGACATCATCTCTGCCGTATACCGACTGCTGTATCTCACCGACCTGAATATCACAAATGCCGTGAAGCTCGTGCTTGAGAAGGTGCCCCAATGTGCCATCCGTGATGAGATAATCGACTTTGTGCGCAACTCAGAGCGTGGTGTGATACGTTCAGCCATCTGAGTGCAAAGAGAGATAAACAAACAAATTAAGTGGCTGCTCAATTTAAATTGAACTTTATGCCGAGCGAATTTTTGAGCAGATTTTGCAAGTTGAAGAAGGAGTTATGCGGGCATAACGACTGATGAAACTTGGCAAAAGATGCCAAAAAGGCGCCGGGATAAAGGCCTCTAAATACAAATGAGCATAGCCACATAAAGTTTAATTTAAATTGAGCTGACACTTAATAAACACAAAATACCTTAATACCAACCATGAATCCAAAAATCGAACTCTGTCCCAACCAGTTGGTACAGTATCTTGAGAAAGAGGCTAAAGACTTCCGCCGCTCAGACATAATCCGCTATGTCAAGGAGAACGGCATCAAGATGGTCAACTTCATGTATCCCGCAGGTGACCAGCGTCTTAAGACTCTCAACTTCGTAATTAACTCAGAGGAGTATCTTGAGTCAATCCTCACCTTTGGTGAGCGTGTTGACGGTTCAAGTCTGTTCCCCTTCATTGAAGCCGGCAACTCCGACTTGTACGTCATCCCCCGTTATCGCACAGCATTTGTAGACCCGTTTGCCGAGGTGCCTACTCTGACTATGCTCGCATCATTCTTTGATAAGGATGGTCATCCGCTCAAGACATCACCCGAATACACTCTGCAGAAGGCTTGCGAGTCATTCCGCAAGGTCACCGGTCTTGACTTCTATGCCATGGGTGAGCTCGAATATTATGTTATAGCCGATGACGAGGGCCTCTATCCCGCCACCGACCAGAAAGGCTATCATGAGAGTGGCCCGTATGCCAAATTCAATGAGTTCCGCACTCTCTGCATGGAGTATATCTCACGCACCGGTGGCCAGATTAAATATGGCCACAACGAGGTAGGTAACTTCACTCTCGACGGTAAGGTATACGAACAGAACGAAATCGAGTTCCTCCCTGTTCCCGCCACCGAGGCTGCCGATACACTGATGCTTGCCAAGTGGATAATTCGCAACCTTGGCCACAAGATGGGCCTGGATGTCACCTTCGCACCCAAGATTACCGCCGGAAAGGCCGGTTCAGGTCTGCATATCCACTTCAAGTTGATGAACGGTGATGACAATGTGATGACCAATGCCGATGGTATCCTCTCAGACGAGGCTCGCAAGGCAATAGCCGGTATCCTCACCATGGCTCCCTCAATCACCGCCTTTGGTAACAAAGTGCCCACATCTTATCTGCGTCTCGTGCCTCATCAGGAAGCTCCTACCAATATCTGCTGGGGTGACCGCAACCGTTCTGTGCTGGTACGTGTACCACTCGGCTGGACCGGCAAAAACGATATGTGCGCCCAGGCAAACCCGCTGGAAGCAAACGATATCGTGCCCCCGGCGCAGAAGCAGACTGCCGAGCTCCGCAGCTCCGACTGCTCAGCCGACATATATCAGCTACTCGCCGGTATGACTGTAGCTGCTCGCCATGGCTTTGAGATGCCCGACGCTCTCAAGGTGGCCGAAGATACATACGTAGCTGTCAATATCCACAAGGATGAGAATAAAGAGAAACTCGAGTCCCTGGCCACTCTGCCCGACAGCTGTGTAGCATCTGCCGATTATCTGGAGAAGCAGCGCGGCGTATACGAGCTGTATGATGTCTTCTCCCCCGAAATGATCGAAGGCATCGTGGCAGCTCTCCGCAAATACCACGATGGCGACCTGCGTGCCAAAGTCAACGCTTCGCCCAGCGCCATGATGGATCTGGTGCGCAAGTATTGGCATTGCGGGTAATATCCATGTACTGACCCTCTGACTCACTGCGAGTCAGTCCTGAATAAATTTCATGATGCACCCATGAATGGTGCATCATGAAATTCTCGCCTCTCCCATAGACACTTCTCCTATATACACCTCTCCTTAACCACGGGGTGTTAGTTTACTAAACGACAATAGACCAAATGAAAATAATATTGGATAATATTATCTTTTCTCTCCAGAAAGCCGGTGGCATTTCCGGCATCTGGTCTAAGCTAATAGAGGAACTGCTCACACATCCCGAGCTCAACCTGCATTTCTTAGAGCGTTCTGATGCTGCAACAAATATCTTCAGAAAGCAGTTGGACATACCCGATGCTCAAATCATCAGGTATGAGAATCTCCCACGCAAATTCGACAGATATATGCCGGTCAAGATAGGGGAGGAGACCCCTTATATTTTTCACTCGCCGTATTACCGCTTTTCAGTCGATAAACATGCCAGAAACGTACTCACGGTGCATGACTTTACCTACGAGGAAGCAAAGGTCCATTCGCTTCATGCGCGCGCCATACACACATGGCAGAAAAGTCGTGCCATAAAGCATGCAGATGCCATCTGTTGCGTCAGTAAAGCTACACACTCCAAGCTTCTCAAACGTTATTCTCATCTCAAGGCCGACACACGGGTAATATACAACCCTATAGTCTGCGACGCTCCGGCCCGTAAGACTGACGTCATCCCCTTCCTGCTCTATGTCGGTGACAGGACTCCATACAAGAATTTTATAATGGCAGCTGAGGCTGCCGGCAAAAGCGGTATGCCCCTGATTATAGCCGGTGCACCCCTGACACATGACGAGAAAGGGTCTATGACCCACTTTAGGCTTTTTTATGAGGAACGGAAATATCCTGATGCCAAGAAACTTGCTAATCTTTATTCCAATGCTTTTGCACTTCTGTATCCGAGCAAAAATGAAGGATTCGGTATACCTATTATCGAGGCTCAGTCATATGGCTGCCCGGTCATCATCAATAGCTGTGATGCCTGCCAAGAGGTGGGAGCCGATGCCGTAGTGACCGTGCAAGATGCCGACGTCAAGTCGCTGACTGCAGCCATTAACGGCCTCCATGACACCAAGCTGCGCAATACCTTGATAGCAAAAGGCTTTGAGAATATCAAGCGCTTCAACATTCGAGACATTGCCAACCAATATATATCACTTTACAGGCAACAGGTATAATAGACCTGAGTTGTAGCCTATATTATTCATGCCAACTCCTACTGCGAAGTCTAATTGCGTGCAACTCACAGCCGTATTCGCAAGCCACTTCTTGAATGTAGGATTTACTACATACTGCGGCGCGACTTGTCGCGCCGACTGTGATTTACACACACTTAGACTTCTCGCTACGGAGTTGCTATGAATAATATAGGTTTCCTAAAAAGGAAATACGGAAAAATTTCCTTAAATATTTTCAGATGTCAATTTTTTGTTGTATTTTTGTGGCTGAAATAGCCACTCTTTGAGTGTGTTATGCCCTGTCAAAAGGAAATCTAATTCGGAAAGGTGCATTCTTGCTTCTACTTCCGGCCATGAATCTTATTCTTTTTGCCTGACTAATAGCCGATTTTATGCCCTTTATGAATATGATTATTACCATTGACTTCGTACATATCACCACAAAGACCTGAGTTGTTATATATCCCGGTGCGTACCAAAAGGCATGATTTTTTTGCTTGGATGATATCAGTCAACACGCCGAGGAATACTTATAGTTGATAAACCAACACATATAAAAATATTTCATTTTAGCTATTTAGTTATGGCAGAGAAAAAAGAAAAACTGTTTGACATGTTTCCGCCTATCTCCACTGAAGAGTGGATGGCGAAAATCAATGCCGACCTTAAGGGTGCTGACTTCAACAAGAAGTTAGTATGGCGCACCAACGAGGGCTTCAATGTGATGCCCTTCTATCGCGCCGAAGACCTGGAAAAACTTACGCATCTGGGTACACTCCCCGGCCAGTTCCCCTACGTGCGTGGCACACGCACCAACAACGACTGGCTTATCCGTCAGGACATCATCGACGGCGAGACTGCTGCTGAGCTCAATGCTGCTGCTCATCATGCACTCGACCGTGGCGTAGACTCTATCGGTTTCTGCGTATGCGAGAAGATGGATGCAGAGGCTATCAAGGTGCTCCTCAAAGATATCGACCTCAAGAAGATAGAGGTGAACTTCAATTGCTGTCCCTGTGACTCAGTTAAGGTCGCTAAAGTTGTCGTTGACTATATCAAAGCTAATGGCCTGGAGAATGACTTCCGTGGCTCCATCAGCTTCAACCCCTTCAAGCGTCTGCTCAAGAAGGGCCTCGCTCTGCCCGGTGACTATGTTGCTATGGCTAAAGAACTGCTCGACATCGTTAAGGATGTGCCCGCTCTGCGCTGCCTGAGCGTTGACTCATACCTGCTTGGCAATGCCGGTGCTTATATCACTCAAGAGCTCGGATATGCTCTGGCTTGGGGTGCTCAATATCTCACTGCCCTCACTGATGCCGGTCTCGAGGCCGGCCAGGTAGCTAAGCGCATCAAGTTCAACATGAACATCTCCTCAAACTACTTCATGGAGATAGCCAAGTTCCGCGCCGGCCGCATGCTCTGGGCCGAGATTGTGAAGGCTTACGAGCCCAAGGCTGAGAACTGCTGCTGCTCCAAGATGAAAGTGCACGCTATCACCTCTCAGTTCAACCAGACAATCTACGATGCTCATGTAAACCTGCTCCGCTCTATGACGGAGACTATGAGTGCTGCCCTTGCCGGTGTTGACTCTATCGAGACCCTTCCCTTCGACCTGCAGTATCAGAAGCCCGATGAGTTCTCAGAGCGTATAGCACGCAACCAGCAGATAATGCTCCGCGAGGAGTCTCACCTCAACAAGGTGGTAGACCCCGCCGGTGGTTCATACTATATTGAGACTCTGACAGCCTCTATCGCAGAAGTGGCTTGGAAGCTCTTCAACGAAGTTATCGACAACGGAGGCTTCTATGCTATGCTCGAGAAGGGTGACATACAGAAGTCTGTGAACGAGAGCGGCGTTAAGCGTCACACTGACGTAGCCCGTCGTAAAGAGATACTGTTGGGTACCAACCAATATCCTAACTTCAACGAGTTTGCCGCAGACAAGATCAAGAAAGATGCATGCTGCTGCGGATGTGGTTGCACCACTGAAGATGGTGGCGTAGACGCACTTAACATGGACCGTGCAGCCAGCCAGTTTGAGGCACTCCGCCTGCAGACAGAGCGCAGCGGCAAGCGTCCCAAGGTATTCATGCTCACAATCGGAAACTTGGCAATGCGCCTGGCTCGTGCTCAGTTCAGCTCCAACTTCTTCGGTTGCGCCGGCTACGAGATTATCGACAACCTCGGCTTTGAGACAGTTCAGGCCGGTATCGACGCAGCTATGGAGAAGGGTGCCGATGTAGTGGTACTCTGCTCAAGCGATGATGAATACGCACAATACGCTCCCGAGGCATTCAAGGCACTTGACGGCCGTGCCGAGTTTGTAGTAGCAGGTGCTCCCGCTTGCATGGAAGAACTCAAAGCCGCCGGCATTGAGCACTTCATCCACGTTCGTGTAAATGTACTTGAGACTCTCCAAGGATTCAACGCTAAACTTCTTAAGTAAACGACAGACATGACACCTAATTTCAAAGATATAGATATCAAAAAAGCAGCCTGTGGCTGCGCTCAGGCTCCCGCAATGCCCACCGAGGAGTGGACCACCGCCGAGCTTATACCCGTAAAGCCTGTCTACACTGAGCAGGATCTTGAGGGTCTGGAACACCTCAACTATGCTGCAGGTCTTCCCCCGTTCCTCCGCGGCCCATACAGCGCAATGTATCCCATGCGCCCCTGGACTATCCGTCAGTATGCCGGTTTCTCTACTGCCGCTGAGTCAAACGCATTCTATCGTCGTAACCTCGCATCAGGCCAGAAGGGTCTGTCTGTAGCGTTCGACCTTCCCACACACCGCGGTTATGACGCTGACCACGAGCGCGTAGTCGGCGATGTAGGTAAAGCCGGTGTGAGCATCTGCTCGCTGGAGGATATGAAGGTGCTCTTTGATGGTATCCCCTTGGGCAAGATGTCAGTGTCTATGACAATGAACGGCGCCGTGCTCCCCGTACTCGCATTCTATATCAATGCCGGTCTGGAGCAGGGTGTGAAGCTCGATGAGATGGCCGGTACTATCCAGAACGACATCCTCAAAGAGTTCATGGTGCGTAACACATATATCTATCCGCCGGCATTCTCGATGAAGATTATCGCTGATATCTTCGAGTACACCAGCCAGAATATGCCCAAGTTCAACTCTATCTCAATCTCCGGCTATCACATGCAGGAGGCCGGCGCTACCGCCGATATCGAGTTGGCTTACACTCTGGCCGACGGTCTGGAATACCTCCGCGCCGGTGTGAACGCAGGTATGGACATCGATAAGTTCGCTCCCCGTCTGTCATTCTTCTGGGGTATCTCAATGAACTACTTCATGGAGATCGCCAAGATGCGTGCCGCTCGTATGCTCTGGGCTCGTATCGTCAAGCAGTTTGACCCAAAGAACCCCAAATCTTTGGCTTTGCGTACACACAGCCAGACTTCCGGTTGGTCTCTTACAGAGCAAGACCCCTTCAACAACGTGGGTCGTACCTGCGTAGAAGCCATGGGCGCTGTGCTCGGTCACACTCAGTCACTCCACACCAACGCACTCGATGAGGCTATCGCACTGCCTACAGACTTCTCAGCCCGTATTGCACGTAACACTCAGATCTACATTCAGGAGGAGACTTACGTCACCAAGCAGGTTGACCCCTGGGCAGGTTCATACTATGTTGAGGCTCTCACCAACGAGATTGCCGAGAAGGCATGGGCTCACATCCAGGAGATTGAGAAGCTCGGTGGTATGGCCAAGGCTATCGAGACCGGTCTTCCCAAGCTCAAGATTGAGGAGGCTGCTGCCCGCACTCAGGCTCGTATCGACTCCGGCAAGCAAGCTATCGTGGGCGTGAACGAGTATCGCCTCGACCACGAGGATCCTATCGATATCCTTGAGATTGACAACACCGAGGTACGCAAAGAGCAGGTAGAGCGTTTGGCTCAAGTACGTGCTAACCGCGACGAGGCAGCTGTCAAGAAAGCTCTCGAAGCCATCACCGAGTGTGTCAAAGACCCCTCAAAGGGCAACTTGCTCGACCTGGCTGTCAAGGCTGCCGGTCTGCGTGCCACACTGGGCGAAATATCAGACGCATGCGAGGCTGTCGTAGGTCGTTACAAAGCAGTAATCAAAACTATTTCAGGCGTGTATAGCAAAGAAGAGAAGGGCGATCCCGAATTTGAGGAGGCTCGCCGCATGGTGGCAGACTTTGCCAAGAGAGAGGGTCGTCAGCCCCGTATCATGATTGCCAAGATGGGTCAGGACGGCCACGACCGTGGTGCCAAGGTTGTTGCTACCGGTTATGCTGACTGTGGCTTCGACGTCGACATGGGTCCCTTGTTCCAAACACCTGCCGAGGCTGCTCGTCAGGCTGTGGAGAACGACGTTCACATCCTCGGTGTCAGCTCACTGGCTGCCGGCCATAAGACACTCATCCCGCAGGTTATCGCTGAGCTCGAGAAGCTCGGACGCCCCGACATCCTGGTGACTGCCGGTGGTGTAATCCCTGCACAAGACTATGACTTCCTCTATAAAGCCGGCGTATGCGCTATCTTTGGCCCCGGTACTCGTATCCCCCACTCAGCCATTGAAATGATACGCATTCTCAACGAGGACCGCGCTCAGGCATGATAAAGAGCACAACGTAGACGACGCACTTTCCCCCCCTGCGGCGGGGCGTCATCTCCAACACATAAATAAGACACGCATTCTTCCGAGTGCGTGTCTTATTTATGTATAGCAGTAAGTGGTGCTCAATTTAAATTGAGTATAGCCACATAAAGTTTAATTTAAGTTGAACAGACACTTATGAAAGTTACGTATACTTCACGTGCATAGCCCTGATAGCATTAAGCACTGCGAGTATCATCACACCAACATCTGCAAATATGGCAAGCCACATATTGACTATGCCTACGATGCCAAGTATCAGGCATATACCTTTTATGCCCAAGGCCATATAGATATTTTCCCAAACTATATGCAGGCATTTGCGCGATATACGTATAGCTTTGCCTACCTTTATAGGATCATCATCCATAAGCACCACGTCAGCTGCTTCAATGGCAGCATCGCTACCCAGAGCACCCATGGCGATGCCAATGTCAGCACGCGACAAGACCGGAGCATCGTTGATGCCGTCTCCCACAAATGCAACTTTATCACCGGGGTGGGCGCTACCAATCAGCTTTTCAAGAATAGTGACCTTCTCATCCGGCAATAACCCTCCATGCACTTCATCGATACCCAGGGTTTTACCCACCTGATTGGCCACTGCCAAGGAGTCACCACTCAGCATTACAGTCTTTGACACACCGGAGCGGCGCAAATCCTCGATAGCTTGGCGAGAGTCATCTTTAATCACATCTCCCATAACAATATGGCCCAGATATTTGCCATTCTCCGCCACATGGACTATAGTACCGGCAGTGTGACAGTCGCATACACCGGCAGAGACTTCGCGCATCAGCTTATCATTGCCCACCGCAACCTTTTTGCCATCTATCAAACCTTTAACTCCTCGGCCACTGAGCTCTGTAATATCAGCAATACGCCCTCTCGTCACAGGTTTGCTATAAACTTGCAGCAGTGCCTTGCCGATGGGATGAGACGATGCCAACTCGGCCAAGGCGGCCATCTTAATAATATTAGACTTTTCGGGGCCGTCGGCAATAACACGATCATGTGCATCATGTACAGCTGTAACCCCGAAGACCCCCTTTGTCAAAGTGCCCGTCTTGTCAAACACCACTGTCTTGACTCTGGAGAGTGTCTCAAGTATATTGGCACCCTTAACAAGTATTCCACGGCGACTCGCGCCTCCAATACCCGCAAAGAAGGTGAGGGGTATACTCACAACCAGGGCACACGGACAGCTGATAACAAGGAAGGTGAGAGCGCGATATATCCATGTCTCAAATGTGACGAACCGGCACGGCGCCCCCATGAACAATATGGCAAATAGTGGAGGGAGCAATGCCACCGCCAATGCCCCGTAGCAAACGGCAGGGGTGTACACACGCGCAAACTTAGCAATAAAATTTTCCGACTTTGACTTGCGCGACGAGGCATCCTCCACAAGTTCAAGTATCTTGCTGGCTGTAGACTCCCCAAACTCCTTAGTGGTGCGGATAGTCAGCATGCCGCTGAGATTGATGCTGCCGCTCATCACCTCATCCCCCCTCGTTACTTCCCTTGGCAAAGACTCTCCCGTAAGAGCTGAAGTGTTGAGAGTTGAGCTCCCTGACAACACTATGCCGTCAATGGGTACCCGCTCTCCCGGACGAACTAATATATGAGAGCCTATGGCAACATCATCCGGATCTGTGCGCTCTACATCGTCACCATGCACAAGATTGGCATAGTCCGGCCTAATATCCATCAACGCCGCTATATCACGTCGGCTCTTGCCTACAGCGTAGCTCTGGAAAAATTCGCCCACCTGATAAAACAACATCACGGCAATAGCCTCAAGATAGTCGCCGCTACGCTCATATATTGCCAATGCAAACGCACCTATAGTGGCTACTGTCATCAGGAAATTCTCATCAAAGACTCGCCCATGGACAATACCCAAAACTGCCTTACGCACTATGTCATATCCAACGATCAGATACACACCAATATATAAGGCCAACAGCCATAACCCGGATATATGGATACACTGCAAAGCTATAGTCAAGAACACAGCTATGATTATCCGAGTCAGCATCTTACGTTGTTTCCTATTCATAAGCCAGCCCTAATTGCCCGTCAGAGAATTTGAAAATCCGGCTCAACCTTCTTCGCGCGTTTGAGCACCTCAGCCATCACAGACGCCTGGTCAGCGTCATCCTCAAAAGCCACCTTCATCTTCTGAGTCATAAACGAAATAGACAAAGACTTGATGCCCTTTACCTTATTACCCTCCTGCTCTACCAGATTGGCACAATTAGCGCAATCTACCTCAATTTTAAATGTCTTGTTCATATTTAACAGCGTTTTAGTATTACGATGCAAAATTACACAATAATCATCGCAACCCGGTTGCAAACATTATCACCACAAGAAATTAAGCCGCCTTCACATTTCTGCAAACATCAAAAAATATGTATCTTTGCACCTGATTATGGAACATATTAAGATTGAAGAAATACTTGAGAGTAGGGGAGTGAAACCTACTCCTAACCGCATACTCGTGCTCCGCGAACTGCTCAAAGCATCAACCCCCATGAGCCTCGCCGACATAGAGCAAGCGCTCGACTATTCCGTAGATAAAGCAAGCATATTTCGCGTCCTGGAGCTCTTCGCAGACAAAGACGTAGTGCATACCATTGAAGATGGCAGCCGCTCTATAAAATACGAAATATGCCACAGTCAAGGGCAGCACAGCATCACCGACCAGCACGCACACTTCTACTGCGAACGATGTCACCGCACATACTGCCTCGAACACCTCAAGATACCCGCAATAATTCTACCCGAAGGCTTTTCTCCCCACTCCGTAAATTATCTGATAAAAGGCAACTGCCCAAACTGCAAATAACCGCCACCCATAAGTAATTCAGATGAAATTAACAGTTAACGAACTACCCTGAACGACCTGAAGACCGTTATGGCTCTGTATGGCGAAGCCCGCCAACGCGTGGACCAGTTTTTTCTTGTGTACCTCGCTGAAAATCGCTAACTTTGCAATCTTAAGCATAGCAAATCATGAAAAAGTTACTGATATTATTTATTGTTATGTTTGGAGTTTTATCTGCTACTGCGCAAATAAAATCCCAAATTTTAGGTTGTACCCTCGGAGTAACGACAAAAGCCACAACAATCAATGTTCTTAAACAAAAGGGATATGATGTCAAACCTTTTGAAAGAGCTGCTTTACAAAATGCTGATTTCTATATAATAAAAGGCGGCGTATCATTCGCTAACGTAATATGGGATGAAGTTAAAATTAGATTTGTAAATGGGAAATTCGCATCTATTGCATTTAATACTTGTTTAGATGATTCACAGTTTGACACTATCAAAGACTCTCTTATCTCAAAATATAAAAGATATAAAACTACTAACTCAGACCCATCTCGTCGGCAATATTACTTCTCTGACAGAAAAACAGATATAAGTTTTTTCCCTACTTATAGTTGTTATGCGATGTTGGCATATGGCAATATAAATTTAATGAATTCTAATACCAACACATCAACTACAGAAGATTTGTAGATATTACACGTCTTTTAGACACCGACATACAGTCCATAACTTTGAGGCAAATACCACATCGTTATGGACTTTTCTTTTTCTGAACTCAATCTAAATTCCATTGAGACGCTACCGATCTATGAGAGCCGCGCCGCGTTTACGGTCAACTCCGCATCGGTGTTCCTCGAGGATGTTAAAATTGTGCCGATTATCGTCAACGAGCGATTGTCGTATGTGCCGTGGGGCGGCGATAACCTCATGACGTTCAATATTATCGACCTTATCGAGAAAGACGAAACGTTGGCCACCTGCCAACTTTTCAACGCCGAGGTCTGCTATGGCTCCGGCTTGCGGTATGATACCTGCATCGCCACCGCCCCAGTCAAGAATGAAGTCGATGACTTCCTGCTCGACAACGACCTCGCATCTTACTTTCTCGGTGTTTGTCAGGACTTCAAACACTTCGGTTTCGCTGTCTCGGTGCTTATTCTCAACGAGGACGGCACGAAAATCGTGCGTCTGTTGAGAAAAGAGGCTTGTTATTGCCGCTTTGCCCCGGCTGACAAAGACGGCAAAATCCCGAAGATTCTCTACGCCAATTGGCGTAAGGTCATATCTTCGCGCTCCGACATTGAGGTAATCGACCTGCTCGACCCGGCTGCGCCCTGGGCCGACTTGCAAGCTCGGTTATCGAAGAATAGCCGTTGCCGAAAGTTCGCGGTCATTACCCGAATCCCTACGGTTGACTCCACCTATTACCCCATACCTTATTACGCTGCGCTGTTCAAAGGCAAGTGGTACAACATCAAGCAGCTAATCGGAATTGCAAAGGAGGCGAAGCTCCGCAATTCCGCCCCCATAAAATACCACATCGGTGTTTATTATAACATCATTAGCTATTTAATAACAATATTATATAGTTATTATGTATTTGTCATCCCCATATAGGTCTCCACATAGTCAAATTTTTAATATGGGGAAGAAATAATTTTGATAGGTATGCATTTCTTATGTGACAAAAGTACAAAAGTTGTGAGGAAATTCAAAATTGGGTCGTGAGGACACCTATTCTGAATTTTGGAAAAGCGGAGTCGAGCCTTACCTTTCGGCAAAGACAATTCCTTGTGGGGAGGTTCGGGGGGTCATAGTATTCGGAACACTGTTGTTCGGATGCGCCCATCAGATAATCATACAATTTTTAGCGGTGGCGGCGTTTTGCGTCTCCGTGGTCTGCAAGATGCCCCATTCTTTGATAGCGGTGTTAACGATATGGTGGGCGAGGTCTGCCTCGTTTTTCTATCCCACGCCTATGTTGGCCGCAAGCGGTTGTTGAGATCGTGGTGGAACTCTGTTGGCGGTTACTGCCATTGCTCTGTGCATATCGCACATTGGAGTATTCATTTTAGCGGAGGTCGGTCATCGGGAGAGATGAACCCTCGTATTTCAGCGGTATGCCGTGAGAGTCATTCATAGTCTGTGCCATATTTTCAAAGGTAGGTCACAACGTCAGAGTAAATGGTGTAGCAATTTGATAGAGGTGTCGCAGTTGTCGGCTTATGAGGTCAACCTTCAGCTCATCGAGCGTAGGCGAGATAAACCACAGACTACAGCCATCATTGCACTTGCCATAGCAGTAAGCACCCACATACATTTGGCTCACCTGCATCTCGCTTTTGTGGCGATTGGCCATTCGGTCGTTGACCGCTCATCCGTCCGTGGTGGCAAACCACTCTGCGTGAGTTAAAACCTCCGACTTTCCATCTTCATTTCCGTCTCCATACCGGGCTATCACGTCAGGCCCATTGTCAGTTTTCCTTCACAAAGTTAACACAGGCGATAGCCTGTCAAGGACAAGTGTGCGCTCCGCGTTCCTCCGATTTTCAACAAGTACAAAAATCGGCAATCATCCTTGACATAACGGCTCTCTATGCCCATGTTCCTTTTTGTTCGTAAAACAAAAACAATGAACCTTATGTTAAACCCCTTAATTTCAACTACAATGAGATTACAATTTGGAGAACTCAAC
>JAMPDX010000017.1 GCA_023665425.1 Muribaculaceae bacterium | reverse complement strand
ACTTCCGTCCCAAAAGATTTTAAGTCTTTCGTGTCTACCATTCCACCATTTCTGCCTGCATTACGAAATCAGTAAGTTGCCGATTTCCATAAGCATCCGCAAAGTTACAATTTTTTCTTGACACCACCAAATTATTGCTTCTGCGGAGATATAATTGAGGGGTAAGAGCTATTTTGCCCTTACCCGTTTTGATTAATGCAGCAGGTTGTGGCCGGTCATTTCTGAGGGCTGAGGCAGGTCCATTATATGGAGGATGCTCGGAGCCACGTCGGCCAGACGACCATTGTCTACACTCTTGCCCGGCTGATTTGTGATGTAGATGAAGGGCACGGGGTTGAGTGAGTGGGCCGTATTGGGAGTGCCATCATCATTGATTGCGTGGTCGGCATTGCCATGGTCAGCTATCAAGATACCCTCATAGCCGTGAGCCACAGCGGCTGTAACAACATCCTTGACACACTCGTCAACTGCCTTGACGGCCTTCTGAATAGCTTCATAGACTCCGGTATGGCCCACCATGTCGCCATTGGCAAAGTTGACGACAATAAAGTCAAATTTCTCTGAGTTGATAGCATCTACAAGCTTCTCCTTCACCTCGTAGGCGCTCATCTCGGGCTGGAGGTCGTAGGTAGCCACTTTGGGTGAAGCCACCAGTATACGCTCTTCCTGCTCGAAAGGCGTTTCGCGGCCACCGTTCAGGAAGAAGGTTACGTGGGCATACTTCTCAGTCTCGGCAATGTGGAGCTGCTTCTTGCCATTCTTTGACAGATATTCTGCCAGTGTGTTATTGACATCTTCCTTGTCAAAAAGGATGTGTACCCCCTTGAATGATGCGTCGTAAGGGGTCATGCAATAATACTGCAAGCCGGGTATGGGGTCCATGCCATCTTCACTGTGCTGGGTGAGCACTGTGGTGAGCTCCTTGGCACGGTCATTGCGGTAGTTGAAGAAGATTACAGCGTCGCCCTCCTTGATAGTACCGTCTACGTTGGCGTTCACTATGGGTTTGATGAACTCATCTGTTATGCCTTCGGCATAGCTGTCTTCTACGGCCTTGACCATATCGGTGACTTTCTTGCCTTGTCCATGGATAAGCTGGTCGTATGCCTCCTTGACTCTCTCCCAACGCTTGTCGCGGTCCATGGCATAGTAGCGACCGATAATGGAAGCCACTTCGCCGGTAGATTTGGCACAATGCTCCTGCAGCTGAGCTATGAAGCCTGCACCACTCTTGGGGTCGGTGTCACGTCCATCCATGAAGCAGTGCACATACACTTTCTTCAGGCCATATTCTTTGGCTATATCGAGAAGTGCAAACAGGTGGTCAAGGCTTGAATGGACACCACCGTTAGAGGTCAGGCCCATGAGATGGAGAGCCTTGTCGTTATCGCGTGCATAAGAGAAGGCTGAAACTATCTCCTTGTTTTGCAGGATAGATTTGTCGGCGATGGCGCGGTTAATCTTTACCAAGTCTTGGTATACCACACGGCCGGCACCGATATTGAGGTGTCCCACCTCGGAGTTACCCATTTGTCCGTTGGGCAGGCCCACATCCTCACCACATGCAAGCAGTTGGGAATGAGGATATTTTTCCATCATTGAGTCGATGAAGGGAGTGGGTGTGTTGTAGATGGCATCGTCCTTCTTGTGGTCGCCGATGCCCCATCCGTCCAGGATGATAAGTATTGCTTTATTCTTCATTGTAATTATTTGGGATTGTGCCCCGACAGAGAGGCTGAAATGCGAATGTCGAGGCAACTTCTTTATTTCTTGGTTGATTTCTTGGTGTTAGTATTCTTCTTGCGAGTTTTTGGAGAGGTGTGCACCTTGCGGAGCACCTGAGCCGTGCGTGATGGGAGATACATCTTGAGCCACCCTTTGCCTGAGGGCTTATACACCGGGTCAGGCTGTGTGAAGTGATGCACCTTGTCATCTACATTGCCAAACCCTCCAAAAAACTTTGAGTCAGAGTCGAGCACTACCTCATACTCACCTTCGGGAGCGAGGAAGCCATATCCGTCAAACGATTGTGTGGGTGAGAAATTGAAAACGAATAGCAGGTCGCCGCGCATGAAAGCCAGCACCTGATCATCATCCTTCTCCCATAGCTTGTCTACCGGTTTGGCTTGGAAGTCATATTGCTTGGAGACAACCTCAATCATTGAGTTGTCAAAACGATTTAGGTACTTATACTTTAGGTCTTCGCGGTCTACCAGGCTCCACTGGCGGCGAGCATATTTATAGCTCCAGCCGTTACCCTCACGCGGGAAATCTATCCACTCGGGGTGTCCCCACTCGTTGCCCATAAAGTTGAGATAGCCGCCATTGATGGTAGCCAGAGTGACGAGGCGTATCATCTTGTGCAGGGCCATACCACGCTCCACGGTGAAGTTATTGTCGCCCACCATCATGTGCCAATACATCTCCTTGTCTATAAGGCGGAAGATAATGGTCTTGTCTCCTACCAGAGCCTGGTCATGGCTCTCGCAGTATGATATGGTCTTCTCGTCAGCGCGCCTGTTGGTCAGCTCCCAGAATATAGATGTGGGATGCCAGTCCTCATCCTTCTTCTCCTTGATTATCTTTATCCAATAGTCAGGGATACCCATAGCCATGCGATAGTCGAAGCCGATACCTCCATCCTCAAACTTTATAGCCAGACCGGGCATACCGCTCATCTCCTCAGCTATGGTGATGGCGCGCGGATTTATTTCATGTATCAGTATATTGGCCAGTGTCAAATATGTGATGGCATTGGTGTCCTGGCCGCCGTCATAATAGTCAGCATATGAACCGAAGGCTTTTCCCAATCCATGGTCATAATAGAGCATGGAGGTCACGCCGTCAAAGCGGAATCCGTCGAACTTATACTCCTCAAGCCAATACTTGCAGTTTGACAACAGAAAGTGGAGCACATTATCCTTGCCGTAATCAAAGCACAGACTGTCCCATGCCGGATGCTCTCCGCGGGCACCGGGGTAGAAATATGTGTCGCGGCTGCCATCAATGCGTGCCAAGCCCTCAGTCTCATTCTTCACGGCATGAGAGTGCACGATATCCATTATCACAGATATGCCGAGCGAGTGAGCCTCATCTATCAAGTGTTTCAGCTCATCAGGCGTGCCAAATCGGGATGAAGCGGCAAAGAAGGAGCTGACATGATAGCCGAACGAGCCATAATACGGATGCTCCTGCACAGCCATAATCTGTATGGCATTGTATCCATCTTTGTGAATACGAGGGAGCACTTGTGTGCGGAACTCATCGTAAGTGGAGATACCCTCTTTCTCGCCGGACATGCCTATATGGCACTCATATATCAGCAGAGGCTTTACGTCAGGCTTGAAGTCCTTCACCTTAAACCTATATGGCTTTGCCGGGTGATACACCTGAGCGGAGAAGATGCCGGTGTTCGCGTCCTGCACCACACGTGTAGCGTATGCCGGAATGCGTTCCCCTTCACCGCCCGGCCACTTCACAAGCATCTTGTACAAGTCCCCATCCTTGATGGCCCCTTTGGGTACAGTCACCTCCCACACGCCATTACCTATGGCGGTGAGGCGCCATTGCTCCGAGGGAGTCCAGTCGTTGAAGGTGCCTATGAGATAGATTGATGTGGCATGCGGAGCATACTCGCGAAATACGATATCATCATCGTGGGTAAGGTGAAGTCCGAAGTATTTATGTGCATTGGCAAAGTCTGAAAGAGACCCGCCGGTATTAGCCGTCAACTCTTCAAGTTTGCGACATACATCCTGATGGCGCCCTTCTATTGCGTCAGCATACGGCTCCAACCAGGCATCTTGTCTGAGGATAGATAATTGCTTTTCCATATATTGCGTGTAATGGATTTTTATTTTGGGTCTATTAGACACACTCTAACATTTAACTAACACCTAATCGCGGAAAACTGTTCTAAGCGCACAAAAGTACAAAAAAATCATGATATGGCAAAATCCCCGCTTTGGGCTGTCTTATAGGTCTTTTGGGATTTTTTGTGATTTGTTAACAATGCAGGGGTTGTATGTTTCGCACTCCGGTGGTAACTTTGCACTCGATATCCCACATGCCCACATGAACAAGTTAGCAACAGCCATATTATTTATTGTCAGCGCCGTTTCCATCTGTGCACAGCGCCGATATGAACTCCCGGAGGTGGTGGTGACCTCAAAGGGGCGCGAAGTGCTGCACCTAACCGGTTATATGCGCGAACTCTCACAACTTACTTCTTATTCCGACACGGTGACCCTCTTCCGCGAGAAAATGGTTGACTTCATGGTGCCCACAAAGCGGGCCAAAGGGTATCATGGATGGCTCACCCCACGCGTGTTGGCCGTCAATTCTTATTATCACTTTACCTCCGACAATGGGCTGGACAGTGTGAGCGACTACTTCAGCCGCCACTTCTCATGGGCGGACCTTGTTAATATCGTTGACGAGGCATACTTGCCGGCGAAGCTGCGCGAAGCAGACGGTTGCGACACCATCCATGGCAGATTTGGCGACATCTCTCGCTGGAAGCGCCATGGTGATAATGTCTCAATAAGGCTGGATGCGTTGGCCGACACCACGGCGCGCCGCTGGGTGCCATATATTTACACC
This sequence comes from Muribaculaceae bacterium, assembly GCA_023665425.1. GTDB lineage: Bacteria > Bacteroidota > Bacteroidia > Bacteroidales > Muribaculaceae > Lepagella. The sequence continues at coordinate 23,386 of JAMPDX010000017.1, read as the reverse complement.
TTCATGCATGACAATGCCGAGTTCGATAAACTGATAGTCAAATATGAGTTTCAAGACATTGAAAGTGGGCGGCTTTGGCCGGGGGAATTGTCGCGTATCTCCTTCGATGTCGAGACATCCGGCAGAGGGCGCCCAATATTCGGTATGTTCAAGCCTGACGAGCCTATATTCGTCAGCACACACGCTGATTTGTATATCACAGACCGAGAGTATCTATCGGTTAAGCAAGCCAAGGCACTTGCTAAGGCGGATATCGAGGAAATAGCCATCCTTGCTCCGGCGGAAACGGATGCTCCCCAAGAGGATATACTTGCCTTGATAGACCGCGTGGAGAAAATAGACCACATTGGGCGACATGTGGCCATAACGGGCGACAAGCGCCTGGCTGGCATCAAAGACCTCTTCAGCACCCGCCGCAATTCCTGGCAGATATTCAAAGACCTTATAAGCCCGCCACGCTATAACATGAATATCTCCACCTTCCCAAATCTTCGCTGACACTTTTTGCAAATCACATGATTATTTCGTAACTTTGTGGCACTATGAGATCTGTATTCATCATGCTATGCACAGTGCTGGGGCTGGCAATACACGCCGGCGCCACGGAGCCTGCAGTGTCCTCCGCCGGTCGTCTGTACTCTGACATGACAATGGATGGCGCCGTGGCTTACTGCGACACAGCTGCCATAAGAGGAATTGAAGGGGTATACCTATGGGCTGATAGAGAGGCTGTTGTACTCATACGCTCCACCCGTAAGTTGCGATCTGCCTCCGTGGAATATGAGATAGTCAATATTGAGTCGGCAGACATTATGTATCCACCGGGAGCTGTGATGGGGTATCTGTATCCCACCGGTTCTGCCAACGACTTTCATGCTTACCTCTTTGACTCTGTCGGCACCGATAAGGCCCGGAAGCCCAAACACAAAGCGGCAAAATACAATACCTCGGAGCAATCAATCAGATTTGAGGGAAAGCAGACCAAATTCACATTTAATCCGTTAGCTCTCATCCCGCGAGTCAGAAGTATCTTGCGTATCCGACAGATTGACCCCATGGCTGAACTACCCGACGGTCTGCTACTCATCTACCCCGTCTCCCCGGCCTCCATCACCTACCCCCGCTATCTGTAGACCCACAGAATTTATTTCCCTCTCATTGAGTCGAATGAAAATTATGGAGGAATGTGTGGGCTAAGTCAAATAAAAGTTGTAACTTTGCAAATGAAATGCGCCCATAGTTCAATGGATAGAATAAAGGATTCCGGTTCCTTCGATTGGGGTTCGACTCCCCATGGGCGTACCTTGAGAATGTAGGTAACACACAGCATAGTTGTGCGTTACCTATATACTTTTTGCATGAGGGTGCATTGCCTGATTGCTTTTTGTTAACCGACTGAGGCTACCGGGATATGAATGACCAAAATAAGACCCGATTTTCGTGGCAGGCGAGGGCCCGCAGCTTTGTGTATGCATGGGCCGGCATTAAGGCGCTCGTGTGGAGTGAGCACAATGCCCGCATACATGTGTGTGTAGCTGTCGGCGTAATCATCGCCGGCGCTGTGCTGGGGCTTGCCGCTTGGGAGTGGGTGGCAATAGCTCTCTGTATCGGCGGCGTGCTCATGGCTGAGGGGTTCAACTCTGCCATCGAGGCTCTTGCCGACAAGGTTAGTCCCGACACACACCCTCTCATAAAACGAGCCAAGGACATTGCCGCCGGTGCGGTATTGCTTTTTGTCATGGCTGCCGTAGCCACCGGCTTGATAATCTTTATTCCGAAAATTTGGGCTGTTTGGTCATAAAATTATTGTTAATCAAGAACCTACTCTGCTATGAAAAAATATCTTATTCTTATTTTGGTGATATTGACATTACTCCCGGAGGCTACAGCCTACGGGCAAGATATTGACACCTCGGCCTCCCCTATCGAGATAAGCGGCAGCCGCAAGGGAGTACGCACCTCAACAGATGTGGCGGTGATTGCCATGCCGGTGGCTACATTGGCAATAGCCATAGCCAAGCAGGACTGGAAGGGTATCGCCTTGGGGGCGGGTGAGTGCGCCGCCACCATGGCAGTGACTTACGGACTCAAATACCTCGTACACAAGCAGCGCCCCGACCGAAGCGACAATCATTCCTTCCCCTCCGGCCATAGCTCGCTGGCCTTTGCCGATGCCTCGTTTGTAATGCGGCGATACGGGTGGCAATTCGGTGTACCCATGTATGCCGTAGCCGGATATGTAGCCTGGGGACGCACATACGCCAAGAAACATGACTTCTGGGATGTCTTTGCCGGTGCCGGTATAGGCACAGCTCTCGGGTTGCTCTGCACCACACCATTCGCCAAGGAGAATAAGCTCACTGTAGCCCCGGCAGTTATTGAGACTCCTACACCTGACGGCTCCAACACCTTCATATCTGTCGGCGTAGGGGGTAATATCACTTTTTGAGGGGGCTACACCGATGATTGACAAGAGAAAAAATTCAGACAAAAAAAATACCGGAGGCGTCACCCCATGGGATGAGAAGCGAGCTTTGGAAATGCTCGCCTCGGCTTGTGCCAAAGGTGAGCAGTGTGAGTATGACCTTCGCCTCAAGATGAAGCGCCATAATGTGGATGCCGAGGCTGCCACACGGGTAATCGATTATCTGACCGAGCATAATTTCTTGAATGAGCTACGTTTCGCACGCGCTTATGCTTGCGACAAAGTCCGCTTTAACGGCTGGGGTAAGCAAAAGGTGGCGCTGATGCTGCGTGCCAAACATATTCCGCAATATGCCGTTAATGAGGCGATTGAGAGTATTGATGAGTCGCTCTACTATGATATACTGTGCCGACTGGTGCGCTCGGCGATGCGTTCACTGCAACCCGAGGTCTATGAAGACCGTCTGAAGCTGATGCGCAAGCTCTATGCCCGGGGATTTGAAAGTGACAAGATCCAAGCTGCCATAGCCGATGTGACAGCTGAACAGGGCGAAGAATCCTTCAATACACAGAGTTAGCCATGAGTCTGTGGAGAGAATTGACAGCCTCGCTTAGCGAAATATTATGGCCACGATGCTGCGCGATATGCGGGCACCAACTCAATGCTCATCAGCATTATATATGCGATAGCTGTACAAGCAGCCTGCCGTATATACCCGCCGGCTATGACGGTATGTATGACCGATTGGGGCTTATTCCGAACCTCAGGCAGGCACACAGTTGGCTTTTTTATGGACGGCACGAGCCGGTGTCGCGGCTGCTTGTGAGCATTAAGTATCACGGATACCAACGGTTGGCACGACATATAGGCGAACAGATGGCCCGGGATTTATACCCCACGGGGATATTTACCGATGTGGATTGCATCGTGCCGGTCCCTCTGCATTATTCACGCCGTCTGAAGCGCGGTTACAACCAGAGTCATGAGCTGGCTCTCGGGGTGGCCTCGGTGACAAACTTGCCGGTGATTAACGGGCTGAAGGCTCATCGTCACAAGTCGCAGACAAGTATGAGCAACACAAAGCGTCAGCTTAATGTGGAGGGGGTGTACTACCTCCCGGCAAACTCACCTCTATTAGAAAATGGGGCGTCAAAATACCGACACATCTTACTCATCGACGATGTGTGTACCACCGGAGCCACACTGCGAAACTGTATATCCTCATTGTCCGGCACAGAGGGCCCAAATGTCAATATCTCAGTCCTGACCCTTGCTATTGCTCAATAGGTCATTTCTTTATCTTCCGAAGGGCTGCTCTTGCGGCAAAGCCAATATGGCGGAAGAAGGTAGGGAGGGAGCCATAATATTTGCACATTATCCGGTATCGCTCCTTGAGCGAAGCCTTGTGATTTTTGTCAGTTAGGCCATCCGTGAGATAGTCTATGGCCACGGTGTGGAGGTTGCGAGTATGTTCGGGGTCAGTAGACTGCAAGCATCGCAGGCACCACTCATAGTCAGCGGAGAAGCGGTATTGCAGGTCATACTGGGGGGCCTTGTTGCGCCGCATACAGAAAGCTTGATGACATACCAGCATCCCTTGAGCGAAGCTCTCAAAAGTCAATCGCTCCGGCACACTCAAGTGGCGCGGACCCACCAGATTGCGGTGTGCATCTACAAGCTGCGTGTCGGCATATATGATGTCAACGGCAGGGTCTGCGGCAGCTGCATATTTGGCCAGAGTGTCTACAGTAGTAAACGAGTCGCCTGCATTAAGGAAGATTACATAATGGCCGTGAGCCTTGGCCAACCCCTTGTTCATGGCATCATACAGCCCCTTGTCCGGCTCTGAGTATACTTGTCGGAGAGGATTACGGGGTATCTCACCATCCCCATGTGCTATGGCCACGGTGCGGTCTGTGCCGGCACCGTCAATTATGAGATGCTCATAGTCTTTGCAGGTTTGAGCATCCACTGACTTGAGAGTCGCCAATATCTCCTTCTCGGCATTATATGTAATAGTGATAATACTGAATAGCGGCGAGTGCATCATAATATTTATTTAAGAGCTCTCAGGCTCAATAAGTAGTAAATAGCATGGTCGAGTATGGCATCGTGCCCTTGTGCGAGCTCGATGTCGGGTGCATGAACTTCATGGCCGGGAGAGGGGTCTATTCCACCCTCTATCTGGCGGCCGTGTGCATCGGTCACGGGGCATGCGCTGAAGCGCACACTCCAGCCACATGGCATCTCTGATGAGAAAGGAAGGCCCCCACCGCCTCCGGTTTTTGCGCCTATGACAGTGACCTGAGGGAGCTCTTGCATCACACTCACAAAGTCGTTGGCTGAGGAGAAGCAGGCGCGATTGGTGAGCAATGCAATAGGTTTGTGCCACATTACTCTACCCTCGGACGCCGGTTTATATGTCACAGGATATGGCTCTGAAAAGGAATCATGTGCCGGCCCCGTCTTGTGCTGTATATATCCTCCCACTATCTCACGGTCGATGAAGCGGCCCACCCATGCTTCTACCGAGGTGAGCAGCCCTCCGCCATTATTGCGGATATCAATTATGAGAGCGTCGCAATCCTCAAAGTATGTGAATATGCCATCGAGGACATTGGCGCCGGGAGGGGAACTGAATGTGCTGTAATATACATATCCTATTCGGCCGGAGGCTATCTTCTGATATGTCATGGCTCCGGTGCTCCGGTAATCAAAGTTTAGATAATATTCCTGTATGGTGCGCAGGTTGAAGTCTTGAGGATAGTCTGTCCACCATTTTCTGTAATATGATGTACGGGAGGAAGAAATGAGGTTGACGTGGCCATCCTGCAACTCATCGAGCATGGCCGAGCACATGTCAAACAGGTCGCCATAAGTCTCACACTCTGCGACCTTAGGATAATAGCGGTCATGCACCTCATTCCAGTCAATATCCTTCTCCTCAAAAAAGCAATAGTGCTCATCCAGACTCTTCCACAGGCACTCAAAGTTGTCCACGGCACTGTTGCGATATTCCTCAGTCTCAGCGCAGGAGGCCGGCAGCAGTAGTAAGCATGCGGATAATATGTATATCGGTAATTTACTCATGGTGCTTGGTGACATTTATCCAATCAGTGCTTATGCCGAGGGTGAAGGTGTGGGTGGTGACGCGAGAGTCGATGCCGGAGGCTATGCTATTTGCCACCTCGAACCTGTAGCCGAGGCGCAAGCGGGTGCTACACACGGGTATCTCAAGGGCTACATGATTGTTGATGGCAAACCTGTTGCCCCACCAGCCGCAACGTGCCAGTCCATGTGTCTCACCTAAGTATATCTCATAATAGCTTTGTCCGAAATGGGGGCTGAAGAAGACTCCCAACGAGGGCAATGACACGGCCTCTATCAACCGCAGTGGAGTGCCGAACAACTTGAACGAGTATACTGCCCTCCCCTCGAGAGTGGCTCCAACGTATGCTCTGGCTGCAACGGGATTATTGGAGTTGCGGGGCACATAAAGTACTCCCCCTTGCAGCAGAGCGCCTGCACCTACGCCGAGGGTAAGTCCCCTCATCGGCTTGAAGCCCTGTATGGCGCACCATGACAAGTCTGCTTGCACATCATCCATATACGCATTGCCGGCCGGATTGGTCATAACTCCAAGCCGTGCTCTTGCCCCTATCTGCTGTCCCCAAATGTCAGAATGGCCCATGGGCCTGCTCCACTCTCCGGCTAAGCCCACTGTCCACCCGGTTTGTAGCAACGGGCTGAGATAGGTGTTAAAAGCACGCTCAGCACCCACCTCAACGGTGTAGGTGGTCTCCAACACTATCGGGTCAGCCTCCTGAGCACGGCCGGACAATGATATCAGCAGGATTGCATACAGCAGAATGCGGATATGTCTCATCTCAAACACTTAGAGCTTGTTTAATAATCGTAGTCGAGTGAGAAATCATCAATCCAAAGTGTAGCGCCGGTACCACCGGTGAAGTAATCGCCAAGATATGAAGCAGCACTCACTATCAATATATATTTTGGGGTACGGTTAGTGGCTTTATATTCGAGGGGTATCTCAAACTGCTGCCAGCCATCTGTGGTGAGAGGAGACTGCAGCTTACCGTATGCGATAACAAAGGGGGCATCAGGGTCAAAAAGCTGTCTATTCTTGGGATTGGTGCGTATCTGGAATGGCTCGTCAGAGTCGATAAGGGCCACCCAAATGGAGCACTCATCAGGCTGACCTATGAGATGCTTATATTCATCATTTGCATAGTTGATAGGAGCGGACACATATTTGTAATACCCTCTTAGCTTGGTAGGACACACACTCCACGGGCGTCCGAAGTCGAGGATACCGTTGGTACCATCTACCTTGGCAAATTTGCCGGCAAATATGGAACCGGCAGCGAGCTTACCTATGCCGGCAATACCCACAAAGCGGGTGGAAAGCTCGGCACTCTGACCTTTGCCGGTAGGGGTGTCAGTGGAGGGGGTCACATTGCTTTGACCCAGCGTGGCTGCTCCGGTGTTGCCGGTATCCCAGAAGGAGACACCATTCTCGGGCCATGGGCACCACACCCTCTTATCGAGCCACCACTCGTCAAACGATGCATCCGGGAGCACCTGGCCCACACCGGTGGTGACTGTCATCTCATTGGAGTAGTTATTGTCTGAGTAGGCACGCACATCGTAAGATGTGAGAGGGAGCAGATGAGGTATGCGAGCATAGAAGGAACCTCCTTCAAAGGTGATGTATTCGCGAGCCACCTTGGTCCATTGCTCAGCTCCGGTGAGGCGATATTCAAAGCCATTGTCGGCATCCTCCGGGGCGTTGGCGTATGCCCAGATGACATTGACCCATGCATCCACCTGAGTAGTGGTGACGATGGCGGTGCTCTTGTCTACATACAGGGTCCACACCTCAGTCTTGTTGAAGTATTTGACTGTGATGTCTACCGGATGAGAACAGTCTATTATATCTCCGGGCTGCAGGTCGGGAGTCATTTCGGTGATATCTGCAGGGCCCAACTTTATTGAATTGATTTTTACGGCCTTGAGGTCGGCAGCTTCCGGCACATAGAGGACTATGCGTTTGCCGGGCACATCAATTGCAGTCTCACCTATCTGGCCGGCCACGGTGAGGTAACGCTCTATATTCTGTTGGGCAGTAATGCTCCATGTGTAGTTCTGGTAGAGTGAGAGGGTGACCTGTAGAGGTTGTGTCATGTCATAAGTGCCCTCAAGGAGATTTTTGGAGCACTCGGCGCCCTCGGTGTAGGTAAAATCGGTGAACTTGACAGCAGAGGGGTCAGTCTTTTCATCGAGATATATTGTGGCGGTGAGAGCCTTGTCATCAATAGAGGCATCGGAGCTCTGACCCTCAGCGGCAAGGGTGAGGATATTCTGTTGTATGCGCGGATAGGGCAAATCGTTCTTGATACATCCGCATAGGGTAAGCAGCCCGACTAACGATAATATCTGATATGACTTAAACTTCATAATAATTGTCTACTCATGGGTCGGGTTTTAAATATGAATACCGAGGCCAAAATTGATATTGAAGATATTGAACTTGAAGTTGGCTCCTGAGGTGAAGCGAGAGCCGGTCTCATCGGGTATTTCCTGACGGTCAGCCCCGTTGAGCATGGTGGTGCGTTGCTTCTCATTGCGCAGATGCAGACCGAAGACTCCGAAACTGATGTTGAACGACACGTTGTCCATCAAGAACACGCACAGACCGGGAGAGAAAGTGAGCTTGGTGGTCATGTAGGTAGAGTGTGTGGCTCGCGGCTTGGCATCGTATGAGCGGATAAAGTCGGCATTGCCGGAGCCGAAAGAGAGCTCCACCTCGTTGAACACACCGAAGCGTCCGGCACGCGATAACCCATAGAACTGACGCAAGAAGATGGCTGCGCTATAGGTCTCGTTATTATAATGCACATCCTGCAGGCTGAAGTTGAGGTCTTCGTCAAAGTCCACGTCGAGAGATGTTATACCCGCCTTGGCATCCGTGTAGCCGAAGCGCAGACCCACACTCAGGTTATTGCGTATGAAATAGCTGATATACGGGTTGACGGAGTAGGCGGTGATATCGAGGTCGAGATTGCTGACCAGATCAAGTATCTTGAGGTCTTCTGTAGAGAATTTGCCATAACTGGCGGTGATACCGAACTGCCATTTCCCCTTGGGGATGAACAGATAGTTATACAGGCCGCGGTCATAACGGCCGATGTTGCGGTCGCGAAGCACCTGTGAGATGGTGTCATTGCCTACCCGAACCAGGTCATTTTCAGGAGTTGGAACCTTCTCCACCACCTCAGAGTAGCCGTCGAGCACATCGGCAAAATCGTTGATAAGTGTATCGGGAACCCAGATGTATTTGCCGGGTGTGGTGTGGCGCGAAGCGTCTACATAGAGTGTATCAAGCTGCAGAGGTTGTTGTGCCAAGAGGGTAATCCCTAACGCCCCTGCCAGCAATACCATAAGAGTGATAATCTTTTTCATGAGCGTTTAGAGATAAAATGTTGTACCGAAAGTTATGGAGAAGAGATTCACGCGGAAGTTGGCTGACTCGCTCTTTCGGCGAGACTCGTATATGCGGTCGTCTATCTGCTTTGTGGAAGTGAGGCCGAAACCGAGCACACCGACATTGACCTCAAGCGCGGCATAGTTGTTGAGGAACATCACCAGGCCGGGAGCAAAACCTATATTGAAATGGAAATCGCGGGCATACGCTCCGGTGAGGTCTTCATTCTTGCCCTGCATTATTTTGCTCTGGCCGCCCCCTAACTCTATTTGCAACTCATTGAAGAAACCGAAGCGCTTGCTTGTGCCTAATGAGAAGTAATTACGCATTATGCCGGTGAAATTGTAGGAATGGCTCAGCCTGTACAAGTTCTCGATATTATACTCAGTCTCAGAGTCGATGACAATGTCACCCTGCTCAAGCTTGGTGAGGGCGCGAGAATAGGAGAAACGGCCACCGAGACCCATATCATCCTTCACAAAGTAGGCCACCATAGGGCTCACCTTGAATGAGTATGTATCACCATTGAGGTTCTCTATGATGAGAAACTGGTATTTGCTCTGGTTGGTCTGCGAATAACTTACAGAGACACCGGCAGCCCATTGCCCTTTGGGGACGAATACGGTAGACTCTATTTTGCGCTTGAACTCCGGTATCTCACGCACATGTTTGGGCAGAGAGTCCTGAAGCACTACCTGCTGCGCCGCGAGTGGATACCATATGGCTGCAAACAAGGATAATAATATTATTATGAATATCTTATTCATGTTGAATAATCTGTTTTGTACCCCGGTGAGGGTTCATTCTCATCGGGATTAGAGAGGGTATAAGTGTCTGCTCAATTTAAATTGAGCAGACACTTATCAATACACGAGCTCCAGGTCATCGATATACAGCACGGAGTTACCGCCGGTGAAGTAGTCACCATAACGAGAGGCGGCAGCCGTCAGCACTAAATATTTGGCCCTTTGCAGAGCTGCAGCATCTTTGTACTCCAGTGTTATCTCAAACTGCTTCATGGCATCGGCTGAGCCATATTCGCCGGTGAAGATAATCTGGCCGTATGCCAGGACGTATGAGCCGTTGGCATCGAAGAGTTGGCGTTCGGAGGCCTTTGTGCGTATCTCGCGAGCCTCGGTGGTGAGAGCTACATATACTGTACCTTGGTCCATATCACCCTTCTTCACGTCAGGATGCAAGTCATCATTTTCGCTATAATTCACCTCTCCCGGCTTGTAATAAGCCCAACCGCGCAATTTCACCGGACGACTGCCATTGAAGGGGCGACCGAAGGAGAGAACACCATCAGTGCCGTCAGTGCGAACGTATGTTCCGGCAAAAATATTGCCCGCAGCAAATTTACCAATACCCAAGAAGCCGACAAACTGGCTGGCAAGCTTGGCTGAGTATGAACCGCTATGCTTAACGTCAGATGCTTGCTGTGTGACGTTGACCTTCATGGTCGAAGAGCCCCAGTTACCGCTGTCCCAGAAGGAGGCTTTGCCATTGGAATCCATATCACCCGGTATCATCACCTTGCCGGAAGTATTCCATGTCTCAAATGATGCATTGGGCAGAATGAAGATTGACTCGGTAGTGAAGTAGAGCGCACTCTCATTGACATAGCCATCTGAGATAGCCTGGTATTCATAACGTGTGCCGGGCTTGAGGCCGGTAAGAGTGATAGCTATACGGTCGGTGGCGCGGGTGCGTTGGCGAGCATTGCTTGCTGCGGAGGGATAAGCTTCGGTCCACTCGGTAGTGCCCACCTCGCGGTAGCGTATACCGGGGTTAGTGACATCATCTTTAACCACATTGACGTAGAGGGTGACATGGTTGGCATAAATATCTTGCCAGCCGCTCTCCACGAGGATTACACCGGCATCGCTGACATTAAGCACACATGTGCGTTCGCGCTTCTTGCCATTGGCATCCACGGCTGTGAGTTTGATATTGTAGATACCACCCTTGAGGTCGTTGAGCATGGCCGCTTCCATGAAGAGGCGTGCCGTATAAAGCCCGTCTGCATCAGTGGCGAAATTGCAACTCATACCGGCTGTGCGCCAAGCGGCAAGTGTTTGCTCATCGGCTGTGACAAAGTCAAGGTCAGCAGAGGGGAGGCCAAACGATGCGTACTCATCTACATGAACTGCAAAGGTGCGATACTCGGTAAGAGCACGGGCAAAGATGCTGCAGCGCTCAAACTTGCCGGGCTCTGTCAGTATCGGTTCTGCCATATTGAAGCCCACACCTGTGATTACCGGGGCGCCGGAGATTTCCACCGTGTCATTGATCACCAACTCATGGTCATCTATGGTGACAGTGATAAACCCACCGCCGTAGGGGTCTGACTGATATGGAGTGAAGGCCAAGTTGATGATATACTCATGTGCGCGCTCCACATTCCAAATGGTACCGGTCTTTTCGAAAGGAGTGCCATCGGTGAGCTCACCACTGACAGTGTATGTCAGGTTGGGCTCATAGCTCTTTGTCTCCTTGTCGTATGGCATCATAAAGTATGCGTGCGCATCTTTGTTATCCTCGGTGAAGTCGAGGGTGTCGTATGAGTGGCCCACAGTCACTTTATAATTCTTGACATGGTCATAGAAGTCTTGCGAGGGGGCTATGGAGCTCACCACATTGGCTATCTTACAGTTGAGCACCACATTGGTAGTCTCGGCTGTCTTGATACTAAAAGTCTGGTAGCCGCGATAGAATTTCTTGTCGAAGGAGGCACTCACGGAGTCACCGGTCCAAGCCTCGGCCACATAGTTGCCGGTCTTGAGCGACAGAGAGCCGGGGAGCTCATCGGTGCCGTGATACTTGTAGAGCAGGCCTTTGGTGTTGGAAATATATATAGTAGCCTTCTCAGCGAGAGACTCATCTGTTATCTCGTCGCCGCTGCGAGTGATGGTGTGATTGAGCACCATCTTCATGCTCAGCTTGCCCTCACCGTCGCCGAAGGGGTCTTCGCTTACACAAGATGAGAGGAGCGCTCCCGTGGCAAACAGTGTGCCGGCGATATATAAAATACTCTTTTTCATAAGTGTCTGTTCAATTTAAATTAAACCTTATGTGGCTGTGCTCAATTGTATTTAGAACTCTTTGTCCCGGCGCCTTTTTGGCATCTTTTGCCAAGTCTCATCAGTCGTTATGCCCACATAACTCCTTCTTCAACTTGCAAAATCTGCTCAAAAATTCGCTCGGCATAAAGTTAAATTTAAATTGAGCAGCCACTTATCCGGGAACGCTTATTGATTTTTAGTTACGAAATAAAGTGTGCGAGTGGTAGTACCGTAGGCATCGGAGACGGTGACAATAAATTTGTGGTCGCCGGCGCCATAGATGCCCAACAGGGGCACGAAGTTGGTAATATCGAATTCACCTTCAGTCCATCCGCCTATCTCAACGGGAAGGCCGAGCTTGGTCAGACCCACCTTGCATGAGCCGGGGTTGATGAGGTCAAGATGAGTGCTCAAGCCTACAGAGGGGTCTTCGAGCAGTGATGCTCCGAGTGTGGTGGAATCAATGTCTATTGAGAACTGAGTGAAACCACCGGCAGCCTCGCTGGTGACATATATCTTGATTTCACCCAGGTCATCTACCACCTCAATGGGGGTGCCGAACTGAGCCTGACTGCCGCCGATAGTGGCTGTCACTGTGGGAGCATTGCCGGTGACGGGAGGATTAGGCTGGTCGCCTCCTTGGTTGTTGCCGCCATTCTTATCACCTTGCTGCGGACGGTCAGTGTCTGCCAGGTAATCATCCTCTACATCGATATTGGCATTCATATTAACCACCTCGACTGTGGCGTCTACCTCGATACCGGGATTGACGGTACCGGTTCTGTCAGGCTCCTGCCCGCTTGGTGTCTTGATGGTATATGTGATGATATAATGGTTGCCGGGAGCAACATCTGTGTATGTGCGCAGATTCTCCTCATAATTTTCGTCTACAGTACCCTTGAAGGTGGCTACCAAAGTGGCAGTGCCTTCACCCTCCACATAACGGAAATTACCACTGCGCTTCTCATCCTTGGCGAAATCAAGACGGGCACCGATGCCTGTCTGCACGCTCACCATGCAGTCATCCTCCATATAAGGGAGCAGCTTGGAGTCATACAGCACTGTCACCTTGATATTGCCAATCTTGCAGACCACGGGGTCAACAAAGGTGACCTCATTCTCCACCACGGTGAATTTCTGAGTGCCCTCATAGTAAGGGGTATCCCAGGCGGCATCCGGGTTGGAGGGAGACTTTACGGTGACTGTATAGTCGCCCACCGGCAGAGTGATTACCTCGGGCATTTCGGCGTATGTGCCGGCATATTCGGTGGAGCCGGAAGTGGAAGTGACCTCCACGAGGAACTCACCCACGTTCACTTCAGAGGCACGCACCTCATTGACATCGTTGTTCACCTCAACGACCATTTTGCGGAAGCTCACCTCACCGGTCTTGTCAGACTTATCGCTGCCGTGAAACGGGTCCTCTTTGCTGCAAGCGGGCAAAAGCAGACACACCAGGGCTATTGCTGAAAACAGTTTTAATATCTTGTTCATAATTTCGGGATTCTTAGTAAGTGAGTTGTATATTGTCAATGTATAGTTGCGAACCCGTATGAGTTGCCGATGACAAGAATGACACGAGATTCAGATCGTTCTTGTTCAAGAATGTGTTACCGACCGTTGACACAAAGCGCACATATATTTTAGCAGCTTTGCGATTGGTGACATTGTATGTCAGTGGTATTGAAACAAGCGAGAAGCTGCTCGCGGCAGAGAGATTCTTGCTCCCCTCAGCTATGAGGGTTCCATTGGTGTCATACACCTTAACCACAGCTTGACCGAAGTCGGCACTGTTCTTTGCTGTATATTTATAGTCAAATGTCAGGGCCGACGGGCGAGAGGCAAACGAAATTCCTGATTCATCCAATACCTGTTCTCTGACGGTGATGTTCGGGCCCAAATGCAGAAGGCCTGCATCAATATATTTGATGTTGGAAATTGAGCCGGCAGCAGAGTTGCCTGAGCCCCAACCAACCGTGCGGATAAGCGCTGACTTTTTTCCGTTTGTGTGGTCGCTACTGCTTATAGTGGCCGAAGGGCAGCAATATGCAAAGTCACCACCCTGACTTGAGGTCATAAGATTGTTTGTACCCCATACGGCATCTTCGTTTTCACCGGCGTACCAGGTGCTCCAGTTGGTGCCACCCTTGACTGAATACCATGACTCCATGCTGGCGTTGGGCAGCTGAAGTGCGCTCTCGGTGGTGATTTGGCACACCTTGTAGCTGTCGGTCTCGTTGCCGGTGTCAGAGGCTTTGATGCTCATTTTGGTACCGGGTTTCAGACCTGTGAGGGTTACAGTGCCGTCGGCGTTGGCTGTGGCAGCAGCTTGAGCGTAGGCTGACCCGGAGTTGACATAATATGCAATGTCAGAGAGCGAGATAGCCTCGTTTTTGGCAACTTTAAATGTGGCGTGGGTAGCCCAAATTTCGCCGGTTGAGAGGGGGGTAAGTATCACGCCGGTCTTCTCCAAGGTCCCCTCGGCACGTGTCTTACCGGCCATGGTGAGGCGCAGCGGGAAGTTGCGATAGTCTAAAGGTACGTTGAAGGTCACTTTATATTTCCCTCCCTCAAGCGGGGTCACAGACTTGATTACCATGGGTGACCAGAGCGAATTGTTCTTAAGCTGCACACCCACCTTTTCGACAAAGGTCTTGGCATCACAGCTTACGGTCATCGAAGCCTGTGTCTCGTCTATGCGGATAGCCTCAAGCGAGGTGATTTGCAGGTTGGCGTCGTGGGCACTGACACTCAAGCTCACGGGTTCGTTGACCTTGCTGTATTTGTCCTTTACCACCAGAGTGAAGGTGTTTGAGCCGGCCCCTTCGATATACTCGGTGACTTTTGAGAAGTCGATAAGTGCCATCTTGTCACTCTTGTTGTATAAGCCTTTGACATCCAGACCGAAAGACTCAAGCAGAGCCTGCTGAGTCGGGGTGGCTTGCATCAAGTCAATTTCCTCGGGGAACCCCCTTGAGAGCAGGCTCTCACTGTGGGTGGTGAGCACTACTTTGCTCAGGCCTCCGGCAGCGTTGACTGTCATCAGAGCTTTTTCCATTGGGTCGCCCTCGACGATTGTCACGGGGGAGCCGAATGAAAAGCCTGTAGAAGTTATAACGGGCGCGGGAGTCAGCAGTGCTTGATCTGAGACATCGATGGTGACATCTTCGGTGACGATGCTGTCGTCAAACTGTACTACTATCTCACCTTGACCGGTCTGGCCGTCGTTCACGTCGAGAGTAATGTGATAGTGGTGGCGTGCATCAGCCACAAATTCAGCTGCTTCGATGCTGGCCGCCAGTCCGTTCTGCTTAGTCACAGAGACTGTGACAGTGGTCTTGCCGGTGCGCACATAAGCCGGGCGTGTCTCATCGCTCATAAAAGAGATATAGTCACCCCCCTCAGCGTGAGTCTGGGCACTATATTGGGAGAAGAATGAGCGGAAGGCATCGGTGTAGTCAATGCTCACCATGCAGTTGGCAAGCGAGGCTGTTACGGTAGCTTCTGTCACTTGGCCATCCTCGATATTGAGGTCTGTGACACCATAATAATAAGGGGAATCGAAACCCTCAAACTCGGGCGCGCCATAGAATGCCTCCAGGGTGTAGGCACCGCTTGGGAACTCCTTGTCTGTTGGGAACTCCTCAGTAGAGCCCCATGACTCGGCATATGAGCCATCGCCTTTGGCAAGTTTCAAATTCAGCTCGGTGGCTTTCGGCACGATGGTAGCTTGCGAAGAGCGGGTAGCGGGTATGGCATCTGTCACATCGCCGTTGACACCCACATGCATCACAATTTTACCTTTGCCGCCATCAAAGCCATCGGGAGTGTCGGAGGCACAGCTGCTCATCAAGAGCGCCATCGCCGATGCCGATAGGCAAAGCATCTGCTTTATTTGCATAATAGGTTATTTTAGTTAATTATTTATCTATCAGAGAGCTGCATCAGCCATACGATAGCTGTCATTTACTTTATGGCACTACTATGGCACAATATTCAATTTGCAAAATTAAGTTTTTCTAATGTAATCTGCAAATTTTTTATTAATTTTGCACCCACTTAGTGTTGAAGGAAGCACACTATTTTTCTGGACTTGCAAGTACTCTTTATTATTAATATATGCGTCATCGTTTACTTCATCTGATTTCTCATCACAGACTGTTTAAAGCACTGCAGAAAGCCCCTGCCCCTCGTTGGCTCATCTTTGCCATCGACATGCTTATTGTAGCTATGGTGGCCCTGATGCTTCTGCTTTTCCAGCCACTTGAGACATACCAAACCACCCAATTATATGCTTATATCCTCACCGTGGGTATGTATGGTGTCATGAACCTCACCACCGGCACTTATAAGTGTATAGTACGCTTTAGCATGCCATACGACCTGCTCAAGACATTCTGGTGCGTGTTGCTCTCATCCGTGGGCATTTGTGTGGTGAGCGGTATTTTCGCTCTCATGCACTCGCCTCACCAGCCGCTTATTGGCATTTTCCCGGTATTCATTATCGGCACTATGGTGATGTCGCTGATGATTTCGGAGCGCATTATTGTCAAATATCTGTTTATTCACCTTGATGAGGCAAGCAAGCAGCGCGAGAACGTCATCGTGCTCGGCACCGCCATAAATTCTCTGGCTATGGCCATGACCCTCCGCAACGAGGCAAAGGGCCAGTATATGCCGGTGGCACTGTTGGCCCTTGATGACAAACACAAAGAGAAGAAGATACAAGGCCTCCCGGTAGAGGTGTTTGATGAGAAACGCCTGCCGGATATATTCAAGAAGTATCAGGCAGATGCACTGGTGTTCCTGCAGTCGCAGACCGCTATTATGCGTGAGGGTCTGGCTGAGGCTTTCATGAATGCACACATACATCTCAAGGTGCTCAATCAGGTAGATGAGTTTGAGGTTGACAAGGATAGCAATGCCCCCAACATATCGGCCCACGTCAATGAGTTCAAGATTGAAGACCTGTTGGGACGCCAGGTGATAACTACCGACAGCCGCCGTGTGAAGGAAACTCTCAATGGTCGCACCGTGATGGTGACCGGTGCCGCCGGCTCCATAGGCAGCGAGATAGTGCGCCAGGTGGCATCCTTTGGTGCCGGGTGCATCGTGCTGCTTGACCAGGCAGAGACCCCCATGCATGATATGCAGCTGGAGATGGAGGCAAATTATCCCGACATCAAGATAGTGCTTTATGTGGCCGATGTGCAGAATCGCAAGCGCCTGGCGCGCGCATTCGCCGAGTATAAGCCGGAATATGTCTTCCACGCTGCCGCCTATAAGCATGTGCCTATGATGGAGCGTAACCCCTCAGAGGCTATCCTCACCAATGTGATGGGCACAAAAAATTTGGCTGACCTGAGCCTGCAATTCGGAGTCAAGAAGTTTGTGATGATTTCCACCGACAAGGCTGTCAACCCCACCAACATCATGGGCGCCTCCAAGCGTATCGCCGAGATATATGTGCAGAGCCTCTTCTTCCATGCCTGCATGAACTCCGACGGTGGCACATCGCCGCAGTTTATCACCACCCGTTTCGGCAACGTACTCGGCTCCAACGGCTCCGTCATACCCCTGTTCCGCCGCCAGATAGAGACCGGGGGCCCGGTCACTGTAACTCACAAAGATATCATACGCTACTTCATGACCATCAAGGAGGCCTGCTCGCTGGTGCTTGAGGCCGGATGCATGGGCCACGGTGGCGAGATATTTCTCTTCGATATGGGCCAGCCGGTCAAGATTTACGACCTTGCTCGCCGCATGATACAGCTCGCCGGCTACAAGCCCAATGTCGACATCAACATTGTGGAGACCGGCCTGCGCCCCGGTGAGAAGCTATATGAGGAGCTGCTTAACGACAAGGAGAAGACAATCCCCACAGACAACAACAAAATAATGGTGGCCAAGGTGCGCAAATATGAATTCCAGTCCATTTGCCCACATATAGAGGCGCTGATCCAACTCGCCGCAGAGGGCAAGATACATGATATGGTTATGACCATGAAGGGCCTCGTACCCGAATACATTTCCAAAAACTCCATCTTCGAGTCTATCGACAAGGAGATGCATCATGTACCCGCAGACACTCAGAGCGGCAGCTCTACCCCCCCCGAAAAGATTAATTCGCTGAGTATCAAATATTTACCCGATTACTAAACCACAACCCAGCCCCGAGCAGTAAGCTTCAAACCTCTCGGGACAAACATTTTGTGCCGGTCTTTGTTGTAATGAAGTAACTCTCAATTCATCGAAATTATGAAATATAAGTATATAGCCCTTGGCGCAACGATACTTGCATCATCCTTGACTGCAAATGCATGGGACATCTTCGGTATTCTCAACAAGGCCGGCGAGTCACTCAGCAATCAACAGACAGGACAGACCCAACAGCCCGAAACTCAACAACCGTCCAGCAATCAGCAAGGCTTCTCCCTTGGCAGTCTGTTTGGTGGAGGTTCTGACAGCAATAGCAGTATCACAAATGCCTTGGGGGACCTCGCAAATCTTGCTGACGGCATCTTCTCAAAAGACAACCTGAGTGTTGCCGACATAGCCGGCACATGGACTGTCAAGGGCTCTGCCGTGAGCTTCCAGAGCGACAGCTTCCTGCAGCAGGCCGGTGGCGCAGCTGCCGCTACTCTCATCGAGAACAAGCTCGACCCATATTATCAGAAATATGGATTTACAGGTGCCAAGCTGACCATTGACAAGGATGGCACCTTCACTCTAAAGACAAAAAAACTTACCCTCAACGGCACAGTCACAGTGCAGACCGAAGAGAAGGGTAAGCCCACACAGGGTGGCAACTTCTACTTCAACTTCAACACCTTTGGCTCCAACTCACTGGGTAGTGTCAACACCTACGTCACCAAAGGTATATCCGGCCTCGAAATCATGTTTGATGCAAGCAAATTGCGCGCCATCCTGAGCGCCGTGGCATCCGTCACCAAGGCCCAACTCGCCCAGACCGCCACCAATCTGCTCAATCAGTATGACGGCATTTGCATAGGCTTCGACCTCGGCCCCGCCAAATAACCTCCCTGCAAAGTCCCACAAATACTCTAACTACTTGTTTATGCTATAGGTAGGACACCTTTTATCGGCATCCTCGCCCACACGCGGCCTTAGCCGTGGGAGTGCGAGATAGGCAGGCTGACAAAAAGGTGTCCGTTAGGAGGCCGACTTATTGCTCACTTATTATCATTTGGAACACTTGCAGAACTTGATTTACAAGGGATGCATCCGCATATTTTTTATGAGTCAACACATAATCTACGTTTGATTTTGCCCCGGTTTTTTATTACCGGTTGGCAATGTCAAACTTTTTTACTAACTTTGCACTTCATAAAGTACTCACCCCCCGGAGGAGGTGTGAGCCTAAGAGCATAAGTAATGATAAATCGAGTTCTGATACGTATTAAGGTAGTGCAGCTATTGTACTCTTACCTACTTACAGAGAAGTTGTTCACCCTTGAGAGCCAACCTACCCCTCCCACCAAAGAGAAGCGTTTCGCATATCAATTATATATCGATATGCTGACACTCATGACCCGCATTGCTGACAATGTGGAGCAACGCGGAGGCCACAAGCCGCTGGCTGACAACAGGTTTATACGCACCGTCCGCGCTGACGAAAAGATCAAGACACAATTGGCCAAAGACCGCATCAACGGCTCGGCATTTGCATCCCCCGCTCTGGTGGAACGATTTGCCAATACTATCAAGGAGACAGCTTTCTACAAGGACTATGCCAAGAGTGGCAGCCTCGACATGGCTTCAGACCTGAAGGTGTGGCGCGAAATTTTCAACCTCATACTCAAGCCGGACACCTCTCTGGCACAACTCTTCACCGAGCTGCCCAACTATTCCCCTCGCGGTGTGGAGCGCATGCAGGAGCTTATGGACATCACCTTCACCAACTTCTCATCCTCACAGGGGCACGTCTCTGACGCTGTCAAGACACTTGATTTCTCCCTGCGCAAGGCCAACGAGCTATACCATCTGCTCCTACTCCTCGTGGTGGAACTCACACGCCTGCAGAACCTTGCCCTCGATTCGGCTCGACACAAATATATCCCCACAGAGAGTGACCTGAACCCCGATATGCGTTTCGTTAACAATAAGCTCGCAATGCGCCTTGCCGAGGATGAGCAGCTCAGAGCTTATTGCGAGACCAACAAGCTGTCTTGGTTCACCAACGACCGTCCGCTGCTCAACAAGCTGCTCAAGGCGGTGCTCGACAGCGAATACTACAAGAACTATATGGCCGCTCCCGAGGTGACATTCAACGACGACTGCCAGCTATGGAAAAACCTGCTGCGCTACGTCATCCTGCCCAACGAAGAGCTGCACGAGGCACTCGAAAATCAATCAGTATTCTGGAATGATGACCTCGACTCAATTGGCACTTTCGTAATCAAGACAATACGCCGCGTAGAGGATGACGAGCCGGAACCGATACTCCCCATGTATAAGGATGATGAGGATGCACGCTTCGGCCGCGAGCTCTTTAATGCCGTCATCAAGAATAAAGATGTCACTACCGAGATTATCGACAAAGCCCTCAACAAGGACTCATGGGAGTCAGACCGTCTGGCATTCATGGATGTGGTGATACTGCGCACCGCTCTCACCGAGATACTCAACTTCCCCAAGATTCCGGTCAATGTCTCCATCAATGAGTATATCGAGATAGCTAAAGCCTACAGCACACCCAAGAGTTCATACTTCATCAATGGACTGCTGGGCGCCGCTGTCAACAACCTGCGCGAAGAGGGTCACCTCCTTAAGCCCTGACATTAAATCATTCTTTAACAAGCTTTTAATTAAACAACTATAAGCATGCTTAACACTATTCTTTTACAAGAGCAAGCCGGTGGCGGCTACACCGGCATAATCATGATCGTGGCCATGGTGGTCATCTTCTATTTCTTCATGATTCGCCCCCAGAACAAGAAACAAAAAGAGATGCGCAAGGCTCGCGAAGCCATGCAGCCCGGCGACAAGGTGATCACTGCCGGTGGCATCTACGGCCGCATCAAGGAGGTGAAGGAGACCACTTTCATGGTCGAGATAGCTCCCAACGTGGTTATCAAGATTGAGAAGACTTCAGTTTACGCCGATCCCGGCAGCGAGGCTCCCAAGAAGTAATACCACTCCATTCGCCGGATTTCGCACACCTCCCTCTGATGTCAATCGTAAAGCGCATACACAACTGGCTGGTAGCCGCAGGCAAACTCAAAAGCCTGTGGCAGTACCTACTTTTTGTGGCGTTGGCAGGTGTGTTTTGGGTTGTCATGGCCCTCAATGATGAGGTACAAACAGACTTCACAGTGCGCATTGAGGTAGTCAATGTGCCGGACTCCGTGACATTCATCACAGACCCACCGAAGCAACTCACCCTGACCATGCGCGACAAGGGCACTCTGGTGCTCCGCCGCAAATTCATGGAGGCACCGGTGGTGCGTATATCCTTCAAAGAGTTTGCATCCGACAATACACTCACTGTCACCTCCTCGGCCATGATGAGCCGTCTGCGCGCTATCTTCGGCACCGGAGCTTCCCTCTCGGTAACCTCTAACGACTCCTTCAGTATCAACTACACCACAGAGCCCGGCAAGGTGGTGCCCATACGCGTTGACGCCAATGTCACTGCAGCACTAGGAAAAGTGATAAACGGCACACCAAAGCTCAATATCAGCCGAGCCACACTCTACGCCGTAGGTAATGTCACCGACACTATAGCATACGTCATCACCGAGCCTATCATCAGACGCGACTTGACAGACCCGCTCAAGGTGACGGTGAAAATTCGCCCCATACCCGGTGTAAGAATTGAACCCTCGGTGGTGGAGGTGACAATACCGGTTGAGCCGCTGGAGAACCGCAAAATCATGGTGCCCATTGAGACTATCGGTGTGCCGGAGAACGAGAGTGTCTCGCTATTCCCACAGACCATCGAAGTATCGTATCTTGTGCCCATGAGCACACACACCGATATCCCCGCTTCTGCCTTCAAGGTGGTAGCCAACTATGCCGATGTGTCAGCCTCTAATACTGACCATGTCAATGTCCGGATTGTCGATGTACCCAAAGGAGTACAGAATGCCTCGATAGCATTAGACAGTGTCGAATACACCATTATCAGAAACGCTCAGTAACAGATGATTACAAAGGTATGTGTCACCGGAGGCATCGGCAGCGGCAAGAGTGTGATTTGCCGGATTTGTGCCCTCAAGGGTATCCCTGTGTATGACTGCGACTCCCATGCCAAAGAGCTGATGCAGACAGACCCGGAGTTGAGAGCCTTCATCATAGACTGCATAGGGGTTAAGGCTTTTGACCAAGACGGAATACTCAATCGCCCGCTATTGGCCGAGAAGATATTCGGTAACGCTGAGGTGCGCTCCCAAATAGAGCGTGAGGTACACGCTGCTGTGCGCAGAGACATACTCCAATGGGCCGACATTCAAGAGGAAAGCTCTGATATTGTCATCATCGAGACAGCTATACCCTCCAAGTCGTTTATTGACAAATTGGCTGACAAGATTTGGGTTGTGGATGCCCCCGTGGAGACACGCATACAGCGAGTGGCCACCCGCTCAGGCCTCTCCCACCGGCAAATCCTCGACCGAATAGCTGCGCAAAACTGCGAGTTTGACAATCTTCCGAGCCACAAAACATCGCATATCGACAATAGCGGCTCCACCCCCCTCCTCCCACAGATTGACACCCTCCTTAACCAAAAATAATACATTAATATGTTAAAGACAATACTTTCCATCACCGGTAAGCCCGGCCTCTTCAAGATAGTTAGCAACGGCAAAAACATGCTGCTGGTAGAAGATCTCATCAGCGGCAAGAAATACCCCGCTCACGGCCGCGACAAAATTGTCAGCCTCGGCGATATCTCCATGTACACCGATGCTGATGAGGTGCCCCTTGCAGAAGTCTTCGAGAACGCCAACAAGCTCTATGAGGGCAAACCTGTAGACTTCAAGGCCCTCATCGCCAACGGCACCCTGCGCGACGAATTTGCCAAAGTACTCCCCGACTTCGACCGTGACCGCGTCTACGATGGTGACATCAAGAAATTCTTCACCTGGTTCAACCTCCTGCTCCAAGCCGGCTTCGACACATTCGTCGAAAAACAAGAAAAAACCGATACTGAAGCCGAAAAATAAGTGATGATTAAAAAATAACTTGGCAAAGTTTATAGAAGTATTTTTGAGTGATTTTCTTCACTTTGATAAAAGTGTATAGCGGGCTATACGACTGTTCAAAGTAGAGAAAAGCACCAAAAAGACTCTAAAAACTGTCAAGATGATCGTCATATTAAGAGCTTGTTTAATAAAAAATGTGAATGTCAGGGCGGTGTATTTTTGAGCT
>JAMPDX010000016.1 GCA_023665425.1 Muribaculaceae bacterium | reverse complement strand
GGTGGCCTACTTTTAAGTTAGAATGACTGGCCTGTTTTTAAATTATTATTGACAGCCTCGATGAGCTTGCGATGAAAGTAGGGACCCGCACCCAGTCAATACATCTTATGGCACGCACGGGGTCCACAAAAATCAGAACACTTGAGAAAATAGCTTTAATTAGAGGACTGCTCGACGAGGGCGTCTCTAAACGCAAGATTGCCAAAATCTGTAAAGTGGACCGGAATACATTATGTCGTTTTATAAACACTTTCAACATATAATTGTAAGACCCAGAGAGAGAGAGAGTATGGTGACACATCCGCCGGAGGTTGGGTTATCCTCCAGATACACGGTCACAGAAGCGAGTATGGCATTAGGTATCCACCGAACGACCCTGCTCAGATATACGAAGGCCGGGAAGATAAAGGCCGGTTGGAGGAGTGGCACCGGCCGCAAATTCTACACCGGCCGCGAGATATTAAGATTTTGGGAAGCCCAAAAATAAGATTATAGACATGAATTATTATAATACAACACCGGAAAGCATCATGAGGTTGCGCAGCTTGCTGACGCGCCCCATGGAGAATATCGGTTATACAAACACAGATAAGGGAAGGAGGCCAGAAAAGGATGATTAAGGAAACAACTATCAAGGCCGTTAAGAGCCTCCCCGTGAAAGAAGTATTGGAGGGCGCGGGGCTAACCTTCGTGCATCAAGGAGGCAAGCATGCAGCCTTGTGTCCCCTGCACGGAGACAAGAACCCCTCCCTGATGATTAATGATGATAACACTTGGCACTGCTATGGGTGTGGAGAACATGGAGACGGCATTAAGTTCTATATGCTGCATGAGGGGCCGACCTTTAGCGAGGCCGTGCTTGCGATAGCCAAGGCTCATGGAGTGCGTATCGAATATGACAAAGATGAACGCACCGAGGAAGAAAAGCAGGAAGCACTCAGAGAGAGGAACGAGAAGGCCGTAATCTACACCGTGAACTCCAAGGTTCAAGAGTTTTTTGTCAACTGCTTGCAGAGTGACCTTCCCGGTGCCCGTGAGGCCCGTGAATATGCATACAACCGCTGGGGGCAAGAATTATGTTCCACTACCGGGGTGGGGTATGCACCGAACCCCGGGGCACTGTATGACTACCTTCGCAGCCAGAGGATCAGCGAGGCTGATGCTGTGAGTGCCGGCGTGCTGAGAATGAGCAAAACAGAGCTTCGCACCCATGCAGCCTTCAGAAACAGAGTAACTATCCCGATAATAGACAGCCGCGGGCAAATCGGAGGGTTTACTTGCCGAGCCATGGACCCTGATGATACCGCAAAATATAAGAACACCTCCGAGACCCCAGTCTTAAAGAAGGGGATGTGGTTGTGGGGTATGGATAGAGCGGCTCATGCTGCCAAGAAATTAGGAGGGTTCATTGTAGTGGAAGGGGCGGCCGATGCCATGCGATTGAGGAGTGTTGGCCTTGATAATGCCGTGGCCACCATGGGAACCGCTCTTACCGGACATCACCTTGCACTCATGGAGGATTATTGTGCAAAAATCACCTTCATACCCGACTGTGATAAAGTAGCAGAAGGGCAACTATATGGAGCCGGCACCAAGGCAGTGCTCAAGAGCGGCCTTATGGCCTTGGACTTCGCGTTTGAGGTAAATGTAAAAGAGATACCTCAGACAGACAGCGAAAAGAAGGAGGATGCAGACTCATATATCACCACCAGAGAGAAGTATAGTGAATTGACCGCCCAGCCATACGTGGTATGGGCAATGAAGACCCGCCTGGGAGGTGCTCATACAGAAGAATTGAAACTTGAAGCCCTCAGAGAGATAGCCGGTGCTTTGGTACTGGTGCAAGACAAGATGCTGAGAGATATGTATCTCGACCAGCTGTCAAAACTGTATGTTAAAATCTCGCAATGGAAAGAAGCCTTGAAGCAAGCCGGCAAGGCTTTGATTTCCGAGGCAAAGGTAGATAACTTCAAGGAAGGCAAGGACCCATACGGGCTTACAGAGGAAGATTATAAGGTCCTTCGAGATGTGGGGCTCGTAATAAAAAACGGAGCCTACTGGGGCAGCACCACCGATGGAGAATTAAAGAGAGTGAGTAACTTTATATTACGTCCCATCCTCATGATACTTGAGAAGGGAGTGGCCACTCGTATCTTGGAAGGTAGGAATACTCGAGGGTTCAAACAAGGGATGACCCTTACAAGTAAAGAGCTGACAAGCCTGCGAGCCTTTAAGGAAGAAGTGGGAAGGGGTGGCAACTTCATTTGGAAAAGTGAGGCAAATGTGCACCTTACAGCCCTGCAAGAATACATAGGAGAAGTACTGCCTATAGCTCATAAGATAGTCAAGATTGGATGGAACGAAGAACATAACCTGTATGCCTTCGGCGATGGGGTTTATAAGGAGGGGTTGTATTATAAGGTCAATGAACTGGGAGTGGTCAAAATTAAAGATGAGTCATACTTCCTGCCCGGATTTTCATCCTTATATATCGACAATCCCAAGATAGGAGATTTTGACCGGAAATTTAAGTATCAAAACAACAGCGGGCTCACCCTCAGGCAGTATGCTGACAGTATGCTTCAGGTGTATGGAGAGAATGGGATGATATGCATGGCATGGGCATTTACCACGATTTTCAGAGATATTATTGTGTCAAAGCTCAAGCACTTCCCGATATTGAACCTATATGGAAGGAAGGGCTCCGGTAAGACGGACTTGGCCAAGATATTGAGTTCATTGATGTATGTGTTGCCATACGCCCCCGACTCATGCAATAACTCCTCTATAGCTTATATAGCCGAAGCTATGGAGAAATTATGGAACACCGTTTATATCCTTGATGAGTATACCAATGACCTTAAGCCTGAGCGAGTAGAAGTCATGAAGGGCTTGTGGGGTGGCACCATAAGGGCCAAGATAGGAGAAAGTGGTGAACTGGAAAACAAATACCTGCATTGTGGGATTATCTTGGCCGGGCAATATATTCCACAAGATGAAGCGATATTTTCTCGAAGCCTGCATGTGCCCTTCATGAAGTCCACACACGATGAAGAGTCAACAGAGAGGTATCAGACATTTTTCAATGCCTGCATGAAGGGGAATGCACACCTTCTGGGTGAGATATTGCAACTGAGAGAGACCTTTGAGGCCGGTTATGAACAGGCCCTCAAGATGACAGAGGCAGACATCAACACCGCTTGCAAGGGGACATTCTTTGATACATCCCGATTGAAAAACAACTGGGTGGAAGTGTTGGCAGCATATCGGATATTGGTAAGGCATCTTGACCTGCCATTGAATTATAGTGAGATGCTTGAGGTGTTTGTCAGAGGGTTGAAGTATCACAACAGCCAAGCGAGCAAGACGAGTGATACCTCAGAGTTCTGGACCGCCATCAACTCCATGCACTATCAGGGGAAGGTAAAAGAGAGATGCCACTTCCATATCAAGTATGAGACATCCTTCACCCCGCTGGAAAAGAAGAGACCCTCTATTACCTTCACCAAGCCCAAGCGCCTTATCTATATCAATTTTGCAGCCCTACAGCCATTATTGATACAGTGGAACTCTCGCCGGCAAGGGAACACAATGAATATCTCCACTTTGGATACCTATCTGACAAGCCTTCCGCAGTATCTGGGTAAGAAGCAGCACCGTTTCCAGTTTCTCAAGGCCGATGGTACACCCGATGAGCAATATAGACATGATTGTGGAAAAGAGAAGAAGATATTATACGGCAACGGAGTAAGGGCATATTGCTTTGATTATGATGATTTGGAAGAGAAGCTCGACATCAATCTTGAGACTATCGAGATGACAGAAGACTTCGACAAGGAGACAGAAAATCTCTTTGGCGATCCGCAGGCCCAACGAGCAGACTTGAGCACACGAGATGATGCTCCCTTTTAGCTTCATAGACCACGCTGAGTATTGAACACCAAACCTTGTTTATGTTCAAAAATCGGAGATTTTGACCAACAACAAGGGTAACTCTTCAGAGGCGTAAACACATGATTTGCTCTGAAGTTTTATAAGGACTCTCTCTTTTTTTATCAGCTGAACATACCCCCTCTTTTCGCGTTACAGCGTTTACAAGCGTTACAACGCTGATATACAGAGGGTTATTAAAGAGGGTAGGCGTTTACAAGCGTTTACAAGCGTTTACAAGAAATTGGAAGCGTTTACAAGCGTTTACAAATTAATAATATAATAATAAAAATAGTAATAATATAATATAGTGAAAGACAGTCTCTTACGTGTCGCGCTCATTCGTTTGTAAACGTGTAACGCTTGTAAACGCCTAAACAGGGGGTGTGAACTTCTGAGAATACCTTTTACTGCAAAAACACTAAAAAATGGCAAAAATTAAGCAACAGACCCCTCAGGGGTGCCGGTTCTTCTTGCCGATAGAGGCCGGATGTGGGTTACAACCGAGGTCATGGCAGGGCAATACGTACCATAGTGCGTGCTGCCTTCTTGACCCGACAATCAACTTTTGTCACCAATTTAAGAGGAAGGAGGGTGAGTGATGGCAAGAGTTAATCCGAAAAAGAGAAGAGAAGATATATTGCGTGTCACCCGCTTCTGCTCAAGGGCCGAATATGAGGCTCTGAAAAGAGGTGAGAGGGTGGTTAACCACCGAGACCATTTTCAGGGAGGCAAGGGTGGCTCCTTATCGAAAGGCTTCTGCTTTACCGAAGATGCTCCCATGGTGGCATGGCGATACCTCAAGGGAGTTGTGGTGGCTGAGATATGTCTCGTACTTGATATACCGAAATCTCTGCTCACCAAATCTTCGGGGGTGTATCGTGACTGGGCCCATAGTGTGGGTAATACCGTAAAGCGATGTCTGAAGGATGAGTGGTGCACCACCTCTTATAAGTTGGGTGAAGGGGAGGCACGACTGGTCAAAGCCTTGGAGATGTACAAGGTCATTTCCCTTCGAGAGTTGGAAATCCTACCCTTGGCAAATGCTATGGCCGCCGCTAATCTTGCCCCGGCCGGTGATGAGAGAATGAGTACAGATAAATAACTAAGACTATGCGCTGGATAAAAATGACAAATATAATGCCGGAGATGAATAAGCCGGTATTGGTGTATGACAATAACACCGGCAGGATGTGTATCACTTGCCGCTTGCCCAAAGGGAAATCTATCACCGGAGTGAATATGTGGGTATGGAGCAGCCCCTTGCCTCTTGACGTCTCATGGTGGATGCCCCTTCCACCCACACCGATAGAGGAGCTTGCATCCGAAGCACCCGAAACACCGACTCCATTTAATGCCAAGTCGTGTTCTCACTATGGGCGTTTTGGCAAGTGTACCCTTACCCGAAAGAAGGGAGGAGATGTGAAGTTGATAGCGTGTCGAGCAATATTGGCCGGGCATATATCATCGACCGGTAGAGTGGAGTGCCCTAATTATGTAGACAAGGTCTCGCAGTAGGGGAAATGCGATTTTTTTTGAAAAAAGAGCCTAAAAAATTTGCGTATTCAACAAAAGTTGAGTACCTTTGTATTGTCATTAAGATAGGGAGTTAATTAACTCATGTTTCACCCCTAAAAAGATTTATAAAATGAACGATGAAAAATTCAAGCTGAGACTTATAGAGGTAGTCGCACTTCTAATCAAGTTGAGAACAATGACAGACAAAAGCGACAAGAGAATACTTAGAGACTATATCAGAGCAGTAGTCAAAGAGCTTACCCAAGTCTGAAAAGGCTATCTCTAAAAGAACCCTCCCCCGAAAAGGGGAGAGGTTCCCTTAAAAATACAAAAAACTATGGCAGACAAAGAATTGATTAAAGAAATCATGGATCGTGCTCAATCAGAGGAAGGCCGGCATATAGCTAATGAGACCCTTGCTCGATTGAGGGGAGAGGCTTTGCCTCCTGATAAACTTGTGTTAGACCTCAAAAGAGAGGATATAATGAAAGTGTTGAAAGTATCATATATTGCTGAGAGGTTCTTTGGCCGTTCCCGTTCATGGCTTTGTCATAAGCTAAACAGTGATCTTGTAAACGGTAAGCGGGAGGGCTTTACGCCTGCAGAGCGGGAGAAACTCAAAAGCGCCCTTGATACCATAGCGTGCGAAATACAAATATTATCGGATAATTTGTAGTTAATTTTCATCGTTCATCTACATAATCCGATGTCCGGCGCGATTAACCTTCGAGTTAGTCGCGCTTTTTCATAACAATTGTAAATAATCGGTATTTGTATTGCATAGGTTAAATTAATTGTTTAACTTTGTACCGCTTAATTTGCTATCAAACTAAAGGCTCTGGGCTGCCTCAAGGGGTGAGTCTTTTGACCGAGTCTCACTCCACCAATTCAAGCCATTCCCGCAAGTATTCAGTTTTCATACCCGGTGATAGCTGAGACCTATCCCCGGGTACCAATCAGAGGTTTTTCATGGCAAAAATTATGGACAAATGCATACGTCTTGAGTAATTAGGTGATTTTATTCGTATTTTGTAATTATGGGTTAGAATACTACATAAGGACTTTTTTTGATCCGTCAAACAGTTTTACCACTTGCTCGTGAGAGTAGGTGGTTTTTTATTTATACAGGATTATGTATTTCTTAAAGTATTTATTTAATTTTGCATTATATTAATATTATATACAGATTGTTATGCTAATTCACTTACCGATGCCGGATTATTTGGCTCAATGGCTTATTCATGAGAGGGGCGGGGAATTGCCGGTACGATTGGCCCGGGGGAGTGTAGAGAGTAAATTTCTGGAGTTGTTTTTAAAACCACACCCGGAAGATGTGACCCCCCAGATGGCGACTCCAGATATGGTGCCGGTCGTAATCCCGGAATTCAAGAAGAGAGACCCGATGACTTACAATTATTTGCCACCACGGGCCGTGATTTCCCTTGTGAACCTCATTCGAGACCGTTTTGACCTCGAATTATGGCAGGACCTGCATCACTTTGGCCATATTGGGGAAGACAAGAAAGAATTGATAGAAAGTTGGCTTGAAAAGAATGGCATGGAACAGACCGGCTCCAACTGGGATGCAGTGAGCAAACGGTACCAGCGAGAGAGGGAGAGATATGAGAAACGCCGCAGGGCGAGTGAAGTTTATCTGGCACGCAAAAAAAAGTGCCCGAATTGAGATTAATATTTTTATCCTTCTGTGGACTATGTGCTTTTTGTAGTTTTTGTTAATTCTGTAGATTAACAATTTATATTGAAAATCTTAAAGTGACACTTTAATCAAATATATCTATTATGAAACAGATATTACCGGGTATATCTCGTTTATGGGAATGTAAAGTTGACTCTCTGCCTGAGGATGTGGAGATGGCTTGTATCAACTTTAATATGAAACCCATGATTACCGATATTGAAGAAATTCCCCTTATCGGAGAGGGTGAATTGACTATTGAGCGAGACAGAGCCGGCTCCATGGGGTATGAAACAGCCTCTTTAACCTATAGGTCTAATGAGCCGGCACCTCGTGTTCAACGTTTATGTTACTGCGTGCGTGATGTAAATGGCGTTGACAGGCTCATTGGCTCTAAAGAGAAGGGAGTAAGAGTCTCAAGTGTTTGGCGGGCCGGCTCCCCCGGAGGAGACCCGGCCGGATGGGAGCATACAGTGACATACAGTGCTTTGAGTGCTGCTCCGGAGTGCCTTATAACAGTGTAGTATGTCTTTTTGCTGCTGCAGGGAAGTATCTATCTTTGCAGCGTTATGGCAAAGACTAACTACAATATACAACTTAAGGGCTGGGTTGGAGGCTGTGACTTCAACCTTCAGGACGTTGACGACGTGTTGGCTGCCAATGGTGGCCAGCACGTTGATGTGCTTATAGACTCCACCGGCGGCTCGTTGGCCACCGGCTTGTCAATATCAGCAGCCTTCAAAAACCATGGGGATGTCAGTGTACATTATGTGGGTCTGAACGCTTCTGCTGCAACCATAGCTTCAATGGGCGCCAAACATGTAAGTATCGATGCTAATGCGATGTACTTGGTGCATAAGGTATCTGTCGGTTTCTTTGACTGGAGTTCTAAAAATTCCGATGAGTTTGCACAACTCATTGAAGACTGTACCAAAACCAAGGAGGACCTTGACAAACTTGATTTAAATGTGGCCCGTCTGTATGCTGCACGCTGCAAGCGAACCCCCGAGGAGCTGCTTGAGCTGATGAGCCGTGGTGGATGGCTCACCTCTGATGAAGCCCTTGAGTGGGGGTTTGTGGATGAAGTGACTGATGCTGACGCCGGAGTTTCTCCTGTGTTGACCAATGCCGTAGCAGCAGCTATGGCTACTGCCGGTATGCCGATACCACGTGTGCCGGTGGCAGATGAAGCACAAGATGCCTCCTTCTTCACAAAATTGATCTCAGCCTTGACATCAATATTTAAGCCCAACCAATCATCTATCAATAATATGGAAAATCCAACACCCGCCAAAACTTACAGTGAGGAGGAGTATAACAACCTTGAGGCTCAATTGACGGAGGCTAACTCTAAAGTCAGTGACCTTGAAGCCCGTATCTCCGAGCTTGAGGCTGCTGCCGCCGAGACACCTGCAGAGCCTACCTCACAAGTGGTAGAAAATGAGAAGGGCTCAAACGAGCCCGAGGCTGATGAGATTACAGACTTCTGCACTGTGGGCTCAGAGGCAGCTAAACTATTCAACTCACTCCCCTAACATTACACACACATTATGGGAAAATTACAATTTTCACTTGAAGACTTCCAGAAGGCTGCAGCCGCATTCAAGAAGCAGTTGCTCCGTCTTCCCGTGCTGGGTATTAACGACACTATCCAGTACATGACACCGATGCCCGGTGTTACCTATGAGACTATTGTCGGTTCAAGTTCAGTAAATGCACAGCTTGCTCCTTATAAGGCAGGCCGCCGCACAGATGCTGACCTCGAGCTTAATCTGCGTGCCCTTCGCACATACTTCGGTTCTGTCAATGCAGACTTCGAGCCTAACAGCGCCATACAGACCCTTCTGGGTCATAAGGCTGCTCAGGCTATGGGTGATGCTCAGAGTGCCACAGTAACCGCCCGTGAGGTCCTTGCCCTTATCGGCAAGCAGGTAAGTGCTACTCTCAATGACCATATCTGGGATGCTAAGCGTAACGCTGATGGCAGCACTACAGCTGACCTGTTTGATGGCTTCGACACTATTACTGAGAAGGATATTGCCGAGGGTAAAATCTCAGAGGCTAACAAGAACTACAAGAAGCTCACAGAGCCTATCACCTCAGAGAATGCAGTCGATGTTCTGAAGGACATACTCTTCTCTCTTGATCCGAATCTCCGCAAAGAGGATTGCTTCCTGTTCTGCGACTATGCCACTGCCGATGCTTACAATGAGGCTTATCTTATGGGCCATACCGGTATTGTGTACAACGACCGTTACAATCAGGTAAGTGTGGAAGGCAGTAACAACAAACTTACAATTGTGCCTCTGGCAAACAAGTCAGGCTCCAAGTTCCTGCACATTGCTCCCAAGGCTAACATGCTTGTTGGTTTCGACCAGATGAGCGATGCCGAGAATGTAATGGTTAAGGAGTATGCCCCCGATGTGCTGACCTTCATGCTCCGCATGTTCTTCGGTGTGCAGTTTGAGAGTGTTGACTCCCGCCGCCTGTTTGTAGCCGAGCTGGCTGATTAATCACATATTTAAAAACGTATTGTTATGGCTTCACCTTCAGTAACTGTATGCTCCGCCCTCCAGAAGTCTCTGGGATGGTGTCAAGGCACCCCCGAGCTTCCCGGCGTGAAGCGCAGAATATATTATCTTGCCAAGAGCGAGATCCTGAAATTCCCTGCTCTACCCCGCGATGAGCATGGACGTGCCACTTCAGCTGTCTACGCCGGTAACTTTACCCTCAAGGCTGATGCAAAATGGCATTATATCGACATCCTCCCCGACAAGAGCCAGCTTACCAGCGAGGCTCAGGGAGAAGTACCTTCACAGACTCAGCTTAACAAGTTGACTGCTGTGCATCCCTCAGTTGGCCCCGAGGCAAGTGCTGCCGCTGCCTATATCAATAACACAGACTCTGTGTTTGTTATAGAAGACATGAAGGGTAACTTCCGTGTTATCGGCTCTGATAAATGGGATACAAAATCAACTGTAGCTCAGGATTTAGGCCAAGGTGCCACCGGCACAACATCAACCACTATCAACGTGGAAGCCTCGGATGAAGTTCCGGCCCCGTTCTACGTTGGCACCCTCGATACAGAGGATGGCGAGATTGATTGCTCCGGTAAAGCAGCGTAATCTTTTTCTTCATAAGTTTTAGGTATTAGTTATTTAAGGGATGGTGGAGGCATTAACTTGTCTCCACCTTTTTATTTATTATGGATAAGAAATTTACAGAGGCTATCGGCCAATGGTTAAACACTCCGGCTGAGAATAGAGACTGGGAACAGGGTGCATTGTTTCTTTTTCGCTTGAATGGAAATAAGATAATGTATCGAAACGTGTTGGCCCGTCTCAATCATAAACATGACTTCATAGAATACCAGATACAGAAATATTATAATTTCCGTGTGCAGGAGTTGACTCATGAGCAGGTTAACGAGATGGCTGCCGAGGTAGAGCAGATTGTTGAGAAAAACCTCTCATTGTCAAAAAAAGCTGATGCCAAGCCCCACCTCGGCAAAAGAGATGATCATGACTCCTTGCCGGATGAGATCAAGGCAATGTATGTGGAAAATCTCTCATTGTTGCGCCGCATGAGGGAGCTGCATCTGCGTTTACGCACCCTGTCACTCGAAAATAGCACATGCCCGGACTCCGAACGATACCCCTTCTTGAAAGAGCTTATAGCACTCGACAAGAAGATGCATAAGAATTGGGAATCCTACGACAACTATAAAACCGATGCCCAAGCCGAACACTCTTGAAGTATGTAGAGCAGATTTGTTTACTAAGGAGGCTGAACTGCGTGAGCGTTACCCTGAGGAGACGGTCCTCAAGGTAATGCGCGTGCGTGATATGTACTCATGGGTGATAGCTAATCCCGATGTTCCGGACCGTGAATTTATAGAGGCTCATCTGCAAAAATACCATTTGCACCGCGCCACGGCGTATGCAGATTTGAATGTGGTTAAGGCTCTGCTGCCGATGCTCTCTACCGCCTCAAGAGATTTCCACCGCTGGCGTACTAATGAGATGTTGCAGGAGACATATCTTATGGCCAAATCCAAGAAGGATGCCAAGACCATGGCTGCCACTGCTGCCGCTTATGGTAAACTCAATAGGGTAGACCTTGAGGATGAACAGACCATGCCATACGAGATGATTGTGGTCCAGCCCTTCACTGCCACTGATGACCCTCGTGTATTGGGTATCGAACCCATTCCCAATATTAAGGAGAAAATTCGCTCCATGATAGAGAAATATCGAGCCGAGACTATTGATATTGAAGATGTGGAGTATGAGGAGTCAGACCTTGAGCTTGGCTCTTTGTTCCCTGAAAATAACGACACAGATGCCGAGCAAGAAAGTATACTTCAATGAGCCCCAGCGTCGCACCCAGTTGATAGGAGCCAATACCACTGTTATCGTAGCCGGCCGCCGTACAGGCAAAACCGACTCTATAGCAGCCCCCTTCGTGCTGCGAAATATGCAGCGCATGAAAGGGAGCACCGGCGGGATTGTAGTTCCCACCTTTAAGCACGGGTTGACTAATACCGTGCCCGGGTTGTTGGCTGCATGGAAACGTTGGGGGTGGATTAACGGAGTTCATTATGTCGTGGGCCGAAGACCTCCTAAGTCGTTTGCTAAGCCTATCACTCAGCCATTGGAATACGACCGTGTGATCTCTTTTTACAATGGTTCGATAGCTGTGCTTATAAGCCAAGACCGTCCCGGCTCCTCCAACTCGTTAACCCTCTCATGGCTCCTTGTGGATGAAGCCAAGTTTATTGACTATCGTAAACTCAAGGAGGAGACATTGCCGGCCAATGGTGGTATCAAGAGCTATTTCGGACACCACTCATTTAATCACTCGATGATGATATTATCTGATATGCCGCAGACCCAGAAGGGCTCGTGGTTTCTGCATTATCGAGAGAAGATGGATGTAGAATTGATTAAAACCATTGAGGCCACTGTTTATGAGATTTGGAGGATTAAGGAGAAGATCCGAGAATTTAACAAGGCAGGTGTGACCCCTCCTTCATATCTGCGTGACACGTTAAGATACTTGGACCGAGACCTCAATAAGATGCGTTCCGTGGCTGTGTATTATAAAGAATACTCATCCATAGAAAATCTACAACTGCTTGGTGAAAATTATATCAAGCAGATGAAGCGAGACCTTACACCTCTCACTTTCCAGACCAGCATCCTTTCCCAGCGCCTGGGTATATCCAAGGATGGTTTCTATTCTTCAATGAAGGAGGCTCATAAATATGACTCAAACGATAATGAGTATCTTGACACTCTTGGTTATTCATATGATTATGACACCCTTGACTCCAAAGTCGATAAAGATGTAGACCCTGATGCTCCCCTGTGTATCGGCATGGATTATAATGCTAATATCAACTGGATCGTATGTGGTCAACCCAAAGGCCGGAGACTGAATGTACTAAAATCTTTTTATGTAAAATTTGAGCGTAAGATACCTGCTCTCATTGAGGATTTTTGTCGTTACTATGCCACTCATCGAAATAAGACGGTAGTATTCTATCATGACGCCACGGCCTTGGGCTCTAACTATGCAGTGAACGACCAGGACTTCCGTTGGGTGATAATTCATGAGTTTGAGAGGTATGGTTGGCAGGTGGAGCCCGTGTATCTTGGTAATCCGATGCCACACCAAGAGAAATACCTACTCATCAATCAGGCCTTCTCCGGTAAGCAAAGGCTGGTTCCTTACTTCAATCGGTCCAATAACGAGGACCTCATACTTGCAGTTCAAGCTGCCGGTGTGAGTCGAGGCAGGAATGGTTTCCGAAAGGATAAGGCCGGTGAAAAACTTGCCGAGAGCGAGGAAAACCTACTTGAACACCGCACCGATGGCACCGATGCCTTCGACACTTTATTTATAGGATGTGAGAAATTCCCGTACAGAGACCCCTTCGCTCTCTCGATGTCGGGTATAACATAAAATTAATATGGCTACAATTACCAATAAACCTTTATCGACAGTATTGTCGAGCTCGTTATCATCCATTACAGTCTCCAGTTCGGCCGAGTATGTGCTTTTTGAACTGACCACTGTTTCGGGTGTAAATATCTATCTCAATAATTTATATACTTCCGGAGGGAAGGCTACCCTTCATGAGGTAAACTCCATAATAGAGTCTTATCTAAGGCAGCATCCGTCTCCTTACTTGATGCTTAATCTGAAAGTGAGTGATGCGGGGACCTCGACAGTGAGTGATAGCTGCTCCTTCACAGTAATATACTGTGAGTTTACCTCTAATACGGGGTCTGCACAATCTGTCACAATTGACACTTTCCTTACCAACCGCTATGTTAGGAGGGTCCCCTCTGATTTCACAGACAGCGTTAATATGCTGGTCCCCGAGAAGATGTCTTCGGCAACTGATATTCATGTCTCATCTAAGAATAAGA
Organism: Muribaculaceae bacterium; assembly: GCA_023665425.1. GTDB lineage: Bacteria > Bacteroidota > Bacteroidia > Bacteroidales > Muribaculaceae > Lepagella. The sequence continues at coordinate 15,199 of JAMPDX010000016.1, read as the reverse complement.
CCACCGGAGAGCTATATTCTGACACCCTTCGAAGTGCCGGGAATACCATGTCTACACTGACACTGGTTATGGTGCAGGTAAGTTCTTCGGATATTCTCTCTCGGGTGGCTTCCCTTCATGGTATATCGGCAGACAATGTCAACTTAATAACTTTCTCGGTGGTCTGTGGCAACCGCTCAGTATCTTATTATATAGATGACTCTTTGAGAGAAGATAATGTGTTTATCTTTAGAAATATGTTCAACGTATCTGAACGTATTTACCTACCGTGCTCAACTACAGATGTAGCCGAGTTGGAGCAACAGACCGCCGTGCTGGAGGGTACTGTCTCCTTCTATGACCGTGATGTTACCGAGACATATAAACTATCCACCGGCCCGCTGTCTGTAAGAGAGGCTCGTACCATTAAGACTCTGTTACGGTCTCGTGATATAAGCCGTGTGGTATTATATCCCAATGGGGCAGCTGCTGTACGACCGGTTATTATTACCGATATTAGCTGTGAGGTGTCAGATGATCCGGAAGAACCGGCCACCGTGGAGTTTACTTATAGATACACCGATACCCGTCCGTTTGAGATATTGGCCCCGGCTATTGGTGTATTCGCCAAAGCCTTTAATTATAGTTTCAGCTGATGGCACGCTCAATACATATCACCACTGCCCGAACGATGCTTAATTCGGGGGACCCCGTAGACCTGCTTGTATGGAAGAAGGATGGCTCAATACTTCACCTTGATAATGTAGTGTCTCTTCGATATGATTTTTATGGAGGGTGGAGAAATATGAAGCTCCTGTCTTCAGGTCAAATGAGGCGTATACGTGATTGCTGCATTTTTAGTATTAATGGACTCGAAGTGTTTTTATAACAATATTTTAGTTTGTATATATTAAAGTAATTATTTAACTTTGTACGGTAAATTCAAGTTATGGCTAACAATACCCCTCTCACTTATATGTCGGTAGAAAATATACCGGGGCTTAAAGCGGCGGCTTACTTCAAAGCCGACTCTTCTTCCGTATTCCGTGAGGACCCCGAGATTGCTCCGATACCTGTTTCAGATACCCTCTCATATATGCCGTGGGGTGCTGACAACCAACTCCCATACGACATACTCGACCTGATAGAGAAGGATGAGACCCTATCAACCTGTCAGCTCTTTAATGCCGAGGTCTGTTTCGGGGCAGGCTTGTCATATGTCTGTGACCCGGATATTACCACTCCGGCAACGCGCAAGAAGATTAACTCCTTCCTTATGACTAATGATATGGCCTCGTATTTCCTCGGCGTATGTCAAGACTTCAAGCACTTTGGATTTACAATCTCGGTAATCATTCTTAATAAGGAGGGTACACGGGTGGTTCGGCTATTTCGTAAGGAGGCATGTTATTGCCGTTTCAGCCCTGCCGATGATAAAGGGCATATAACAAAGGTACTGTATGCCAATTGGCGTAACCAGAACCCCTCGGCTGATAAGATTGAAGTCATAGACCTTCTTGATCCTACCAGCCCTACCCTCGATTTGGAGCAGAGATTGAAGAAAGGGACCACGGTTCGCAAGTTCGCTATAGTGAGCCGTGTCCCCACTGTTGACTCCACTTATTATCCCATACCTCATTATGCTGCCCTGTTCCGAGGCAAGTGGTATAATATAAAGCAATATATAGGTGTGGCCAAAGAGGCAAAGCTCAAGAATACGGCCCCGATAAAATATCATATCGAGATAGCAAAAAATTATTGGGAGTCAATATTCCGTTCTGAGGGGATTACCGACCGGAGGCTCCAGCAGGAACGTATAGTAAAGGAGAAACAATCTATCCTTGAGTTCTTGACCGGTGCCGAGAACTCGGGCAAAGCATGGTTCTCCACCTTCTATGTTACGCCTGATGGGAAAGAGCAGCATGATGTCAATATCACCAAAGTAGACTCTTCAAAAGAAGGGGGCGACTGGGAGACCGATATACAGGAAGCTATAAATATGATTTGCTTCACCCTGAGAGTACACAGCAATCTTGTGGGTTCAGTACCGGGCAAGACGCAGAGCAATAACTCAGGGTCTGATAAACGTGAACTCTTTACTATAGCCCAGGCCCTTCAGAAACCTTACCGAGATATATTATTCGGTGTGCACCGACTTATAATCTATTTTAACAACTGGGAAGGGGTTCATCCTGAGTGCCCCTTTATCCAGCTCACCACTCTTGATGAGCATAAGGATGCCAAGACCGTTTCACTTGATAACAAGTCTCAATTATGAGGATATTTATTACAGAAGAAGAATTTGGCAGCTTCTTGCCTAACATCCTGCCAACGGTAGGCAATGAGGTTAAGATGCTTGATAAACTGGGCACGTATATTACCCAAGCCGAAGAGTGGGCTATCATGCAGCTCTGTGGCGAAGATATTTTCAATGACATCTGTAATACCCCGGTAGAGACATATCTTCACCACACACTCTCTCGATTGGTCCTGTCTGTTGCCCTTCATGCAGCCATACCTGCCATTAATCTTGTCGTTACTCCCAATGGTCTTGCTACTGTCGGAACACAGACTTTAGTGGCCGCATCTTCGGCCCGTGTAGAAGCGCTGATGAACTCCTTGTTGGTTATCAGAGATGAGTCAATTGTAGCTCTATTGTCACAACTCAGATCCATGCCGAAATGGTGCGCGTCAGAATGTGGACAATTCTTCCGTAAAAATCTGTTTCCGGATTTTATGGCGGTTGAAGCCCTGAATACACCCAAGGGTCAATGGTGGGAGAAGTATTGTGAACTTCGCCCCAAACTGAGTGCTCTGGAGTCTGAATTAGCCGAGGGCTATTTCTCGCTCGAGTTGATGGACCAGCTCCGAGATGAAGTCTTGTCTCGTAAATATGTCAATATACAGCATACTAAATTAATTGATGATATACGTCAAGGTATTTGCATTAAGATGCAATCAGGTAAATATCCCCCTCACTTCCTCTCTGATACTGTAGATTATATCCGCAAGCATCCCGAATGGTTCCCCTTGTGGCATAACTCTGAGACAGCGAAGCTGTTTACCCCTCCCGTATTTCGTAACGACAAAAAATCCTCAGGGTACTTCTTTTGACTATGGCCACAGTAGAGAATATTGATTTTAAGATACCTGAAGGGTGGGCCGATGTCAACAGTGACCAGCTGATTTATATCTATAAATTGTTAGCTGCTGATTATTCATCCACCGAGGTGAAGCTGCTGTGTCTGCTACGATTCAATAAGGCAGTAGTCCTTACTCGTGCAGCCAATAATGGTTTCTGGATTAAGTATCAGGGGAAGGTGTTCCCTGTAACCCCGGTGCAGATGGCCGAGGTCTTGGCTTCACTTGAATGGGTTGACTCATTTCCTCTTATCCCTGTTAGACCCTCCTCCATGGGCCTCAGAGATGCAGTCTCAGCAGACTTCGAGGGTGTCCCCTTTGGCTCCTTCCTTGCAGTAGACAATTATTATTATGGCTATCTGCAGACTCATGATGAAGCTCTGATTGATGCTATATATGATATTGTCTATCCACGGAAGTCTCCACTCATACCGGCATATAAACCCCAGCCTTGGCAAAGAGTGGCCATATTCTATTGGATAGCATCCCTAAAAGGCTGGCTATCTCGCAAGTATAAAAACTTCTTTGCGCCGGTAGCAGCTGATGGTGGCAATTTATTGAGTAGTTCTTCGACTCCCGACATAGAAGGAGCCATGAACGCCCAGATACGAGCCCTTACAAAGGGTGATGTAACTAAAGAGCAGCAGATACTTGAAATGGATACCTTGAGGGCCCTTACCGAACTCGATGCTCAGGCTCGTGAATATAACGAATTTAATCAGAAGTATGGGAACAAATGATCTGAAAGGACAATGGGATGCTGCCCGCTTTTTTAAAGACTTGGTGGCCCGTAATATCTTGGCACAGAGTCAAGGCTTCAAGTTTTGTCTGTGCTCAGGCCTCGAAGGCTTCGAGCAGGCCCTTAATGAGATGCTGTATAATACAGCCTTCGTATGTGTCTCTGACTCTTCTGATGGATATATCGAAATAAACAATACCCCTCATTCCCGCCGTATAAAAACGGTGTTTATGGCTATGAGACATCCCGCCGAAGACATGGAGGCACGCTCCAAGTGTATGTATATCATGAGAGAGCTCTTCCGCCAGCTGATGAGTAAGCTTCTGCTGGAGAAGACAAGACTGGTGGAAAATCATATATATCTTGACCCTCGCATTACTTTTACCGAGATAGACCGATACTTTTTCTCGGGGTGTGCATGTGCATATTTCCAGATTGCAGTAGACGTATATACAGACTTGAGATTTAATGATGATGAATGGAGTTGACAAACAGCAAGAGCGCGAAAGATATATACGAGCATGGAACAATACCATGGTAAGTATATGGAAAGACCGCGTAATAAAGCTCAATGTTCTTGATACAGGAGCATTATATAACTCCATTGTGGCTATCTCCATGAACGCGGATGATAAGTTTACTGAGATAACCCTCTCTCAAGCCTTCAATCAATATGGCCTGTATGTCGACTTCGGCACCGGCTCTAACACCTACAAGGGTAATGATGGTAAGCTCGAGGGAGGTAATCCCCGGCGCCGCAAGAAATGGTTCTCAACCGGATATTACGCTTCGGTAATGAACCTTAAGGAGTTCATGGCCGATAATATGGGGGCTGATATGGCAAACACAGTTTCTAATGCTCTTACCAAGGATATAGCTACTCGATACTTATAAATGAAAAAGATATGGCAGACAGCAGAACATTAATAAAGAACTTGAAGGCTTCCACGGCCCAGTCATCAATTACTCCCACCTCGCTTGGGACGGTGCTTGACTCCATGATGGATGACGTGGATAATGCCACTCATACCGCGATACCTACTTCGACTATAGACATCTTATTCCCCGCAAGCTGATTATGCATCATATTAACTGTACTTCAGACTTCTCTTTTGAGCTCCTGTTTGCTCATGAAATTACCGGCGCGTTGGTACCCCCACCTCAATTCCGGTGGGAGGCTATGTTATACACTTCAGGCCAAAGGCACAACTCTTACCGTGTGGCCAGCCGCCCTTCCGGCAATTTTAATTGCATCCCCACTGAAGAAGGATATAAGATTATTGTAGACCACCACAACCTTAAACCCGGACACTTGGTGATTGAGCTTCATGCTTATATTGCTGATGAGTTGTATGGTGACCGAGTAAAAGAGATTGTTCTCACTCGCTTTACCGACATCCTTCTGGTGAGCAGACATATCCCCGCTTCATCTCCCGATGATGATAATCCGAAACAATTCCGCTTCCCTCTCACTGATGAGCTCTCCACCTATGACCCGATTGCCGATGAGCTATCAAGGTGCAACCCTCTCACCAAAGAGGATATTGATACTCTTATTGAGGAGTGTTTCCCAGTGATACCATAGATTAGAAACAATATAAAATATACATATATGTCAGAAACAAAGCATAAATATCTCGATAAGGAGGGGCTCCAACATCTCCTTACTAAAATGGATAAGAGAGAAGTCAATGGGAAAGGCTTGTCTACTAATGACTTCACCGATAAGGAGCAAGAACATCTCAGAGTGACTCACACGGAAGGTGTTCAGCGTATATGCAGAAAAGATATCTCTATATTCTCTAACGACTATGCAATTTATATAAACCGGTTAAGGATCAAAATTCCCGGGAAGAGCCAAGATCCAATGGTTCTTGACTTAAGCAAATATTTTATAGATGGGAAACCTATAATTGAACTGATAGATTATCTCATAGACGGTAATTCCCCCTATAAAAATGATCGCCCCGCATACGCCTTTATAGAGGGGAATAAGCTGATAATAAATAATGGTAGCACGGCCTTCATCCAGGTAAAAGACCTTTACAAAAACTTCCCGGAGCCCAAATCTACCGTTTATTGGTATTGGGAACCTCTGCAGAATGGTGGCCGTAATTTAAAGATTGCTCCTGTTGAAGTTGTGATAACGGGCCCTAAAGTAAAGGAGATCGAAATTCCACCATATAACGACCTGACCAAATCCTTAGTGCACCATAATTGGATACTACAATACTGGGGCCCGAAAGGGAACAGAAAATGCAAACCACGCCCTAAAGGATGGCGAACAAGGAATTTAAGCCTATGCTCTTCAGTACAGAGGCACCAAATACGTACTTATTGGAGGGCCCGTAAACGGCATAATTCCCTGAATCATGAGTGGGTATACTTTATTTCAGGTTACAGCCAACCGGTTCCTCAAGAAATAAAATAACCCTCTGGGTTATGGGCTGCGATCGAGTACGTCGCAAGCTCCCTACCCCAAAGGATTATGGTGCAAAGTTAGTGTTTTTTTTAATACAAACCAAGAAAATGAGACATTTTTTATGGAGACCGGATTATTTAACAAAAGAGTGTTTGGTTATACCGGAAAAGGGTGTGGATAAAGCTATTAATATTGCTTTATCAAGGGCTGGAGTGATTTGTGAGATGCAGAAGCAAATAGCTTGGCTATCTCAGCAGGTAGAACGGTTAAACACCTCTCTGGAAGTAGACTATAATACAAATGAAGTCGCAGCTGATAATCCAAATGATTCGTCTGATTGAGATTATGCTTGGCACAATACCATAAGTATGAAACTACTTGATTACACAGGCTTGAGCCGATTGACCGCCAATATAAAGGCGTATATTACGGCCAAGCTTCAACCGATTGAGGATACCACCCCGTATCTGCTGCCGGGAATTGTATCTGCAGGTGGGGGTATGCAACATGGGACTCTTGGTCCTTCCACGGAAGACTCTTGGTGTACTAATGGCAAACAAGTAACCCTTACTGACGCATCCACAGGAGTACAGAAGGAGGTCTATAACAGACTCTCAAGAGGGTTTCCGGGTATCCTCCTTATAAAAACGGCATCCGCAGCCGCCAGCTCGTATGTGGAAGGAGTAACACCTCTATTCCCTCACACGGGGACTTCTAACCATTATATATATAAGAACCCATCAAACGTTTTCAAGGGCCAATATATAAAGGTTGATATTCAAAAATCCTCTTCTACCGGATACTTTAGAATTACGACCACCCTTGAGACTCCGGAAGAAATTACTCATCCTGACTATGAGGCTGAGTTGCCGTGTCCGTGGCTGATACAGAGTATAGCGGCAGACGGTACTATTGTTAACTCGGGGACTAAACAATTGTCCGCAAGTAGTACGGGTAATGCACTGACATTGTATAACAGACTTCAAAAGGGTATGCCCCCGTGTTTTGTTGTGGATATGGCAACATCCGCCGGAAGCACTGTCAAGGTGTTTTGTTACCTCACTGCCATACTTGCAAGCGGGAAGACTTACCAATATCAATCCGGCAGTTTGACCAATGGTACTATCAGCGACAAGATAGCTAATATCATGGTATCAACCGCCGGGAGTGCCGTTCTACAGCTAAAGGCCACAACAACATAAGAAATAGAAATATGCAGATATTAGACTATGAGGGACTGAGACGTCTCTCCGAAAACATAAAGAAGAAATTCAGCTCCTTGCAGGCTTGCATTACTCAAGTCTCGAAGGCGGCTTCAAAGGCTCAGCTTACCGCCGAGGCTGCGGCATCGGTTCAGTCTGATGTAACAGAGTTGCAGTCTGCAATAGAGGTGATTGAGGGACGTCTTAATATGATGGATATGTATCGTAATTCCATCTTGCACTTCGATGGCGTTATTACTACGACCCCCCAGACCACAATACATCGAAATTCATTACCGGCAGATGGTGACTACAATATATATTTCGATACCACGACCAACCAATTTTTATCAGGGCCTAAACCGCCCTCGTGGCAAGTGGGGTTGCCAAATACCAAAGAGCTATGGGTCGGTAGTCACTTGAGTGCTTACAACGACGGGACCAAGGTAAGAGACGGGTTCTATTATGTAGACGGCTCAGAATTATATGTAGGTATTGACGGGACCTTTAAGGTGCTTGCTGATATTGAGGTATAATCAGGTTAAGGTGTCTTTTTGTATCGGATGGATGAATGGTATCTTTGCGTCATAAATAAACAAAGATACATCATGGAAACGTACACTGACTCTATTCTAAGGTGGATATTCACCGCCATTGGCAGCGTGGCAGCACTGTTTGCTCCGGCGCTGCCTTACCTGCTTATATGCACGGCACTCATCTTTGCCGATTGCTTTACTGCCTGGTGCTTGGGCCGAAGGGTGGCAAAGACTCACCCGGAGCATGCCACACCTGATACTGCTAAGTTTAAGTCTCATCATTTTGGTTCAGTAATATTGACACTCATTAAGACATGGGCTCTGTTATGTCTGGCCTTCATGATAGAGACTCATATCACAGCCTCACTCCCTATCGACATGACCAAAATTGCAGCCGGGGCCGTCTGCTTCTGGCAGCTGTGGTCTATTCTGGAGAATGAGAGCTCATGCAACGGCTCTCGGTGGGCTAAGGTGCTTCAGCGAATATTAGTGGATAAGACATCCCGACACCTCAATGTAGATTTATCAGAACTTAATCAAGATAACAAGAATGAAAACAATTAAACGAGGTTCACAGGGCAGTGATGTAGCCATCCTGCAAAGCAAACTCAATTTGGTGTCTGATGGAATATTCGGCAGTAACACATACGAGGCTGTCGTTAGTTTTCAAAGATGCCATGGTCTAACTCCCGATGGAATTGCCGGACCCAAGACGTGGGCTGCTCTGAGTGTCATTAAACCCGGGAAGTATGCCCGTATAATTACTGAGATAATAGTACACTGCTCAGCCACCCCCGAGGGGAAGGACTATACCGTGGAAGATATACGGCGGTGGCATCTTGCCCGCAACTTTGCCGATATAGGTTATCACTATGTGATATACCGCGACGGCAGCATCCATGAGGGCCGTCCTTTGAGTAAGATCGGAGCCCACTGCCCCGGACACAACACATACTCTATAGGTATATGTTATATCGGAGGTTATGCTTCGGATGGCGTAACACCCAAAGATACCCGCACGCCAGAGCAGAAGGCAGCCCTTCGTTCATTCGTTAAAAAATTACAAACAGAATTTCCCGGTGCAACGGTCCACGCACACCGAGAGTTCGCAAATAAGGCTTGCCCATGCTTCGACATATCACAACTCTGATAGGACTGGGGGCGTTACTCTGCATCCTGTTCCTTACCTTCTGCAGCTCATGTACCACCACTCGCACCGTGGAGGTCCCTGTGGAGGTGCAGCACACGGTGACCCGCACCGACACTTTAAGGCAGTTTGTACATACCCGGGATACTGTAATAGACCGAGATACCGTCTTCCTTAAGCAACAAGGGGATACATTGATAAAGGAGGTTACCCGCTGGCGCTGGAGGATAAACGAACAGAGGGATACATTATGGCGTACCGCCGTTGACTCGGTATATATCGAGAAGCCTGTAACCATAACTGTGACTGAGCCGGTGAGCAAATGGCAAACGTTTAGACAAAGGCTCGAAGGGGTAGCCGTCACCATAATCTTACTGATGATTATTATACCGGCGGTATCCCTTTGGAGGCGTAACCGCAAATCCGATAAATAACATTTACAACTATGGGGAGTGAGAGTCGAGCCCGGGGTGGCATATACCGCCTTAAAAGCCCGTGAAAAGGGCATCCAAATCAGGGTTTGCGGGGGCTATGCTGCGTGAAACGACGACTTTTTTAGGTCTCTGAGGCCCTCAAAATCCTGATTATTAGCCCCATTTTTGGTGCAATTCACGACAAATCCGAAGTTTTTTCACGAATTTTCGCCAAAAGCGGGGCTAATTTTACGCAAATACAGAGTTTTAAGTGTCTTTTTTAGCCTCGATTTGCTTGAGTATTTTTGTGGCCGTAAAACATTCACAATTATGGCATACTCATCAACAGCAAACATAGTATTATCTGTCAACGGAAAACAGGCCCGGCAGATGATGGACCAACTTGAGAAGGATGCCTCCCGACTGCGTGTGGCCATATCCAAGGCTATTGCCGAGGGGGATAAAGCATCCTTGAAAAAGTATCGAAACGAGCTGGTATCGACTAACAAGATGATGGACCAGCTCAAGGGACAGGCAAAGAAGACTGAGGAAGTTTTGTCTCATCTTGACAAGGCTACTCCCAAAGAACTCAACTCGGCTCTTAAGCAGCTCAAACGTGAGCTCAATGGTATAGAGAGGGGGACGGAAGCATGGGATGCGCATGTGGCTAAGATCCGCGCCGTCAAATCAGAGATTGACAAGGTTAATGCCTCAATGAGGGAGGAGCAGGGACAATTGCAGCGGATGGGCAATGGTGTCGGGGACTTCATTAAGGGGGGTGTCGGTAAAATACTCGCACTGACCGGGGTCTCTCTGAGTGTAAATGAAGCAGTAGATGCTTACGCCTCCATGGAGGAAGAGATGGTGGGTGTCGAAAAGTTTACCGGCTTGGCTCGTAAGCAGGTTGAAGATCTCAATGAGGAGTTTAAGAAGATAGACACGCGTACATCTCGTGAGGATCTTAATAAGCTGGCTCAGCAAGCCGGTGCCCTTGGCAAAGACTCATCAGAGGAGATTCTGGGCTTTGTCAAGGCAGCAGACCAGATAAATGTAGCTCTTGATGAGCTGGGAGAAGACGCCGTGCTCAATATCTCCAAACTTAACGGAGTATTCGGTTATGAGGAGCAGTACGGCACCGAGCAGTCTCTGCTTAAAGTGGGTTCGGTTATCAATGAACTCTCAGCCTCATGTGCTGCCTCGGCTCCATATTTGGCTGAGTTTACTTCTCGTGTGGGTGGTGTCGGTTCGCAGGCAGGTATATCAATCAGTGATCTTATGGCTTTCGGTGCAGTACTGGATGCTCAGGGCAAGAATGTAGAGAAAAGTTCTACGGCTCTGCAGCAGCTTATAGTACACATGATGCAAGACCCTGCCAAGTATGCCCAAGCAGCAGGATTGGAAGTGCAGCAGTTCACAGAGATGTTACAAAATGATGCCAATGGGGCTTTGCTTCAATTTCTCGATGCTCTTAACAGTGTCGGGGGAATGGATGCTCTTGCACCTTTATTTGCAGACATGGGCGAGAAGGGTAGTGGTATGGTAGAAACACTCTCGACCTTGGCAGCAAATATCGACATGATACGTGCTCAGCAGCAGGTAGCCAATGAAGCCTTTGCTCAAGGAACGTCTGTAACCGAGGAGTTCAATAAGGTTAATAATGATACCGCAGCCCAGTTGGATAAGGCCAAAAAGAATATCCATGAGGCCGTGGTATCTCTCGGGCAGCAGTTGGCTCCGACATTGGTGAAGGTCACAGAAGGAGTGGCCACTGTCCTTCAATATATACCGACTATTGTCAATTTCCTGCTTAAAAACAAGGTGGCCGTTCTGACTCTTGTAGGAGCATACACTGCTTGTAACCTTATTCTGGCGGCTCATGCTGTCAAGGTAAAAGTTGCTACGGCAGCAGTGTACGCCAAATCGGCAGCTGTGAAGGCTGCATCTGTAGCTACGAGTGCATATAAAGTATCCGTGGCAGCCCTTAATGTAGTGGTAAGTCTCTTTACCGGTGGGGTCAGAGGGGCAAAGACAGCCATGCAGGCTCTCAATACAACGATTAAGGCAAACCCCATTGGGCTTCTTGTCTCAGCCCTTACAACGGTCATAGCTCTGCTTGCGGCCTTCAAGGATGAATCAAACGAGGTGGATGAAGAAGCCAAGGCCCGAGCCGAGGAAGAAAAGCGCCAAGCCGATGAGCGCAAGAAGCAATATGAAGACTGGAAGAAGGGATTGACCGATGTCGGAAGTAAGTCTGCCGAGTTCTGCAAGGAGGAAATGGCCCGTCTCGACCTGTTATATAAGAAGGCTACTGATGAAACAGCATCCCGAGAGGAGCGCCGGCAGGCAGCCCTCAGGATGATACAACTATACCCTGAGTATTTCGGGCACCTCTCGGCCGAACAGATTATGGTAGGAGATGCTGCCGAGGCATACAAGAACCTGCGAGACAGTATCATTGAAGTCGCTAAAGCCCGTGCATACGCCGAGAGGTTGGTCGAAGTGGAAAAGGAACTCGTCGACTTGGAGATGGAGGAAGAAGACTTGCAAACGGAAATTGCTAAAGAGGAGAAGCAATATAATGCCGGCAATAGTTTCATGAAGCACACTGTCGACAGCAAAGGGAATGTAGCCGTGGGTGCTCTGTCTTTGGAAGAAGGGAAACAGAGACGTGCATTAGGAGATCGTATTAATGCTAAAAAAAAGAGACAGGATGAAATCAAAAAGGAGAAGGCCGATTTAACTGAAGCGAGAGATTATCTCGCCGAGAAGGTAGAAGGTAATGCTTTAGATAATCCCGGGACATCTGTAAACAGGTCTATACCCACGCCAAGAGCAACCGGGGTCACTACTCCGGCACCGACTGTTAATACCGACAAATTTGCCGAGGATAAGGCTTGGTACGAGCAGCAGAAGGCCCTCAATGATATTGAGTATTACAGTGAGGCCCGCAGCAAGGAGGAGTATGAGAAACGAATATTGGCTCTTGAGGTGGAATATGCCAAACGCCGTATGGATAAATGTGAGGAGAATACTGCTGAGCGTACCAAGGAGGAGGCCGCTTATTATAAGGCAGTATTCAAACAAGCCGAAGCATCCCATAAAGATACTATCGAAGCTGAGGCTGCTACTTATAAGACACGTCTGGCCAATATCAAGCAGCAGTATCTTAATGGTGAACTGAGCAAGGAGGAATATGACAAGAAAATCCAAGAGGCCGAGAAGGATCACCTGAAGAAGATGACCGAGATTACTGCCGAAGGCACCAAGGAGCGAGCTGATGCCGAGGAAAAATATCGGGATTATCAAATCAAGATGATGGAGAAGCAGCATGCTAAGATTCAGAAGATCCAGAAGAATATTAAAGCAGCTATCGACAAATTCAATGAGCAAATCCTCAATTCTCAAAAGGAAATGAAGGATAAATATTTCGGTCCCAACGCTGTCGAGAAGCAGCAAAACTATAATCGAGATTTACGCCGTCTCAAAGACGTATATGAGGCTGAGCTGAAGGTTGCCGGTGATAATGCTGATGAAAAACTCCGAATAGAGAAGGCTTATCAGGATGCACTCCTTGCGCTTCATGAAGAGCACTTTGGCAAGGAGGACCCCACGGGCTTCAAGGGAATGATGGAGAAGGTGAGCAGCTGGCTCGAGGGTGATGGGGGGAAAGCTCTCAAAGGCTCTCTTGACACGGCAGTCTCGGGGATGTCTAATATATTCTCTCAGTTAACCGCCGGCATAAAGGCTGATTTGGAGATACAGACCAAGGAGATTGAGAACCGATATGATGCCGAAATATCCAAGGCCGAGGGTAATGCCTATAAGGTGGCCCAGCTGGAGAAACAGAAGGAGGCTGAGATTGCTGCTATCAAGCAGGAGGCATCGGAGAAGGAGTACCAGATGCAGGTTATTCAGGCAATAGCCCAAACTGCTCAAAATGCCTTGGCCGCTTATGGTTCGGCAGCAGCGATACCTTTGGTGGGTCATATTCTGGCTCCTATTGCCGCCGCTGCTGCCGTGGCTGCCGGTATGCTTCAGGTGCAAGCGCTCAAGAAACAACAGCAGGCAGCAGCCGCAACAGGATATGCCGAGGGTGGCTTCACCCGGAAGGGAGGCAAGTACGAGCCTGCCGGTATAGTTCATGCCGGTGAGTGGGTTGCCCCTCAGGAGATGGTCAACAGTCCTCAGACTCGGCCCTTGATTAATGCACTGGAATATGCACGCCGCACAAATACATACGGGTCTATCCGTATGGAGGATGTATCACGCACCATCACGGCCCCGGCAGTACTGGCTGCTTCGAGTGCTGCAGACCCCATGGTGGTCAACAATACATCACTATCCCCGGAATATTCAGAGATGAATAAGATGTTATCAGCTCTGAGCTCTTCTATGACCAAACTTAACAAGAGACTCAATGAGCCCTTTGTTACAATGAATACCGTGGCCGGAGATAAGGGCATCAACAATGCCTTAAACATTGATGGTGTTCACGACAACCAACGAGCCGCGTCATTGATTGTCAAGAACAAAATTGAAGACCGCGACAAGGCGGTTGAGATATATCTCACCGAGGAGGAATTGCAAGCCCTCTATGAGATGCCGCTGACTGGTAAGAAAGACCATATCCGTGATGTTTTTCTCATCGGCTGCTATACCTGCCAGCGCATCAGCGACTACAACAACCTCAATGCCGACTGTTTTGAGACTACACGCAGAGGCAATCGTGTAATCCGGCTCGTTCAGCAGAAGACCAAGACTGACGTTACCATCCCGGTGCTGAATGACAATCTTATCGCCATCTGCGAGAAATACAGCTACAATATCCCCAAGGCCAACGAGCAGGTGCTGAACCGTTACATCAAGGGAATATTGAAAGAATTATCTGAGACTCTATCATCGCTGAAAGAGAAAGTGGCGACTAATCTGACGATGAAACAGAAGGAAGCATTGAAAAAAGCCGGCAAGGAACCGGAATACGATCTTAACGGCAACGTGATTGTGCCTCGCTATGAGTGTGTCACGAGCCACACTGCCCGGCGCACCGGTATCACCAATATGTATCTGAGTCACCGCTACGACACATTCCAGATGATGAGTGTCAGCGGCCACAAGACGCAAAAGACCTTTATGGACTACATCAAACTCTCCTCCGAAGAGATAGCCGATGAAATCGTTGCACTCGCCAAGAAAGGCAATGAGATGTGGTAAAATAATCCAGACACTGTCTGAAATTTCTGAAAACTCATGAATCAAATCTGCAAAACGCTGACTGAAAATACATTTTGTTAATTGAGAAATATTTATTAACTTTGCAAGTTAAAAAACGACTCTGAGAATCAATGAGGCATTACACAATAGACGAGTTAAAGCAGATGCGTGAGTCTGAAGACCACGTTGAGTTCAAGAAAGGAGAACATGGAAATGTTTCCTACAACGGTGCCGGCAAGGACAAGCCAAGCGAACGCCGCCGTTGCATCTTGGGCTATGTCGCCGCCCTCTGCAATGAAGGAGGCGGTAGGCTCGTCATAGGTATGCATGATTCATTTCCTCACAAGGTCGTAGGCACCAAACAATGTGAGAATAGTATCGGTCAACTCGAAAGCGATATTTATCGGGA
>JAMPDX010000015.1 GCA_023665425.1 Muribaculaceae bacterium | reverse complement strand
AGCTCAAAAATACACCGCCCTGACATTCACATTTTTTATTAAACAAGCTCTAAATATAACCTAATGTGGAGAAGATAATGCAGTATATATGGCAGTGGCGTCTGTATGGTGAGCCGGAGAAGCAACTCACCGATGGTCGCCCTGTGCGTATTGTGCATCCCGGCACACTCAATATCGGTGCCGGCCCCGACTTCTTTAACGCCCGAATAGATATCGACGGTATGTGCTGGGTGGGAAACGTAGAGCTCCATGTCAAGGCCTCAGACTGGCATCGCCACGGCCATGACAGTGACCGAGGTTATGACTCCGTGATACTCCATGTCGTGGGGCAGGATGATGACTCTGCGAGCCGCTCTGACGGGTCTGTAATACCGCAGTTGCTGCTCCCCTTTGACAAGGAGCGGGCGGAGCTGTATAAGCGGCTCACAGACAGCTCAATGCCTATAAGGTGTGGCCACAAGATAGCCGACGTGTCGGGGCTGCACCGGCATGACTGGATTGAGCGCGCCGGGATTGAGCGGCTAACTGTGAAGAGTGAGCGACTGCACCAATATGTTGCTGAAGCCGGGGGTGACTGGAATCAGGGACTGTTTGTCATGTTGGCTCGCGCATTGGGGTTCAACCTCAATGGTGAGCCGCTGGAGAGGTTGGCACGCTCACTACCTCTGAATGTGATAGCCAAGTATAGTGACTCCCTGTTTCAGCTGGAGGCCCTGCTTATGGGGGTCGCCGGCCTGTTGGCACGCGAAGAGTCTCCCGCCGGGGATGCCGGGTATTATGCATCCTTGCGGGATGAGTATTCCTTCTTGGCACATAAGCATGGCCTAAGTTCGCTGCCGGCGTCTGTATGGAAAATGTCCGGCGCGCGCCCCGGGAATATGCCACAGCGCAAATTAGCACATCTGGCGCGGCTGCTGCAGCGGGAGCAGAGCCTTTTCTCTGCACTGATAGAAGCGCAGGGAGATGTGGAGCGGCTCATGCCTCTGTTTCAGGTGGATTTTGAGGGCTATTGGTCTCGGCACTTTACCTTCGGGCCACCGACCACTCGCAGCTATAAGAGTGCCATAAGTGCTGACATGGTGCGCGTTCTGCTGATAAATGTCGTGGCTCCGCTGTATCATGCATACGGATGCTATCGAGGTGATTATGAACTTGAGGAGTTGGCTCAGACATTGCTGTGCAGCCTTCCTGCCGAGCGCAATTCGATAATGAAGATGTGGGCCGAGACAGCCTCGTTGACCCCGACAAACGCGTTTGAATCGCAAGCCCTAATACATATCAAGCGCCAATACTGCGACCGGAGTGAGTGTCTGCGCTGCCGCCTCGGACATAAGCTGATGCGCCTTCCCGCAGCCAGATAGCCAAGCCGGCGTCAGGCTGCGCACCCGACGTGATTAAGTACTTGTTAATAATTGTTAAAAATGAAGACTATTGTTTTATGTTCATTAATTTTTCTCATCTACTTATCCATTAAAATTTGTTATTATGAAGAAACTGATTGTTAATTATTTATTCGTAATGGCATCTTTGGGTGCTATGACAACACTCTATAGTTGTTCAGACAAGGATGAGCCGAAACCTGAGCCGGAAAATCCCGACACAGAGACTATCATACCCGAGCAGAAAAACCTGTCCAAAGCTGAATTTGATGAGAAAGTTAAAGGCAAACTTTGGGTAAGGCAGATGGATGGAAAATCTGTTGAATGTTTTTTAGTAATGGAGAGTCATGCAATACCTCTGACATTGGCCTAAGTGGATGGAACTCTGAACGAGGATACCTATTTGATGATGACTCATATTTAATATTTTCAATGGAATTCTCCGGATCGATCAGGCCTCGATATAATCGCACCACGTTGGATTATCGTTATGACGAACAGACCGGCAATGTATATGCTCCCAATGGTCATGCTTTTGAGCACATATCCAATAACGTCCTATTTTATATCGAAAGTGTGGAGGATGACAAAATGGTTGTTCGAAACCAATACATCATGTGGCCTGAATTTGAGCCAAATGAGGAGTTAGGCTATAATGTCTATAGACGAGAAATATTGAAAGCTGTGACCTCCGAAAAAGATAGGAATGAATGGTTTGAGAAGTACGTATTAATTTAGAATGTGTCTAATAAAAAATGTTAACATCAGGGTCGCAGATCTACCTCAGATTTGAGCCTTTGGTTCAGCTACAAGACCCGTGCAAATTTATTTTATAAGTTATTAATTCAAGTTGCAAGTTAACGTTTAAAACATTAACGAGCAGTAAATCGGCGGCCTACGCACGCCTGTTGTCTGCCTATCGAACCCCGCACACCCACGGCTACCGCCGCGTGTGTACGGGGTTACTATAAGCCGGTGTCCTTACTGACACTCCTAACCATAACATATTCAATTAGATACAGGATTGTCGCGCTCGCCACATGTGGCGAGCGCGACAATGACGAGTACACCTGCTATTTTTGGTACATGTAGAATTGTTGGCCAAGGGTGTCAAACATATATGCTGTGCCGTCTAAGTCATAGACAATGGTGCCCATGGGTTCGCCGGAATAATTGATGATGTTGAAGCCATCCTCACAGGGCTCCAAGCGCATGGCATTGGTGCGACCCTGCTCTGTGTAGAACATTGTGACATCCTCGCCGTTGAAGCATATTTGTGCATCAGCATCCAGCTGTTTGGTGCCACTTGGGCCCTCGACATGCCATGTCTCAAGCTGTTCGCCGGCCTTGACCTGCGGGCGACGGTACGCTCCCATCTTCAAGTGTACATATTTGTCATGCTTGCCCCATTTGCCGGTGAAGTTGACACCGTCCTCGGTGGTGAGCTTCAGAGGTGTCTGCACGCCATCTTTCACCTGAGTGAGGACCATATCAAAAGCGCCCTCGGGAGTGACGTTGCCGGTGACACTGAATTTGAGGTTGTAAGGTACATTCCAGTACACTCCGGAGATTACCCCTTCCGGGTTGATGTGCAGCTCGAGCGACACACTACCTTTGCCTATGGTGCCCTGGCCAAACATGTGCTCCGGGTAATTGTGAGAAGCCTTGATTTCCACTTCTTCTTCTTCGCCGCCGGTGGTCTTGATGAAGGATTCTTGTTTGGGAGCATCATCCTCTTCATCGTAAGAGTGGCCGGACTTTCTGCCGGACAGGAAGAAGATGATTGCGGCTGCCAGAATAAGTACGGCTATGATGATGCAACCCACTATAATCCACTTCGTATTGGAATCTTTGGGCTTTCGCGGCTTGGGATTGAGCGGCGGCTCCGGGGTGTAGTTGAACTGTGTTTGGTCAGAGTTCAACTGTGTTTGGTCATTGTTCATAGTGATAGAAGTGTTATTCGCGGAAGTAGACTCTCTTCACGCGTGGTGAAACGGATGTTAATACTTCATAAGGGATAGTGTCGAGCACCTGCGCCAGGCGGTCTACCGGCATATTGTCGCCGAAGATTTCCACACTGTCGCCGGGGCTGCACGGGGCATCGGTGACATCTATCATGCATGCATCCATACAGATATTGCCGATGGTGGGGCACTCGTGGCCATTGATGAGGACTTTGATATGTCCGTTGCCAAACTTACGGTTCATGCCGTCAGCATAGCCGATGGGTATGGTGGCAATGCGAGAGTCGCGGGTGAGGACGCCGCGGCGTGCATAGCCAATGGTCTCGCCCGCCTTGCGCTCCTTGACGGCAATCACCACCGTGCGCAGGGAGCTCACGGGGCTCAGCGGCTTCTCCATCTCCGGCGGCAGCGTGTTGACCCCATAGAGGCCGATGCCAAGGCGTGCAAAGTCATAATGATGGGTCTTGCCATAACGCAGTATGCCGGCAGAGTTGAGCACATGCCTCTTTATGGGGTAGTCCATGGCATCCATTATAGAGTCGGTGTATTGCTCAAAGCGCTTGAGCTGCAGCTCCGTATAGTCGTTCATATCGGGGCAGTCGGCTGTGGCCAGGTGTGAGAAGAGTGTGGCTGCCCGGACAGTGTCGGTGGTTTGCAATATGCGTATAAGCTCCGGGAGCTCCTCCTCGTTGAACCCCATGCGATGCATACCGGTGTCGAGCTTGATGTGTATGGGGTAGTCTGTGATGCCGCACTTGCCCGCCTCGCGTATCACATCGTGGAGCATGCTGAACTCATATATCTCCGGCTCCAGCTTGCCGGCAAACATTGCTTTATAGTTCACTACCTTGGGGTTCATGACCATGATGGGCATAGTGATGCCGGCGCGACGCAGCTCCAGGCCCTCGTCGAGCACCGCAACGGCCAGATATGCAGCTCCCTGGCTTTGCAGAGTCTTGGATATCTCCATGGGGCCGGCGCCGTAAGCCGAGGCCTTGACCATGGCTATCAGGCCGGTGGTGGAGGGGAGGTGCGAGCGGAAATAGTTGAAATTGCGGACTATGGCATCAAGATTTACCTCAAGCACCGTCTCATGCGTACGTGCCTCCAGATTGTGTATTATCTCGTCAAAGCCAAACTCCGGGGCACCCTTGAGAAGCACAAACTCGTGGGTAAAGTCGGAGGTTGACATCGTCTCCATGAGGGCTGATGTATTCGGGAAGAATAGTGAGCTCTCGGCAAATAGGTCGCGGCAGCCGCACAACTGCGGGCCTACACCGATAAATTTCTGCACCCCGGCGGCGTGGATGAGATCTGCCACACGGCGATAGGTCTCACGGATATCGAGGCCCGGAGCGATATGCAGGTCCGAGAGCACCAGGGTGGGGGTACGGTGGTCGCGCGCGCTGACTATGCGTCGGTGCATGAAGTCGAGCGCTGAGTCCATCGACTCGAGGTCGGCGGTGAAAGCATCGTATGCCAGGAGACAATCGTTGACACCATCGCTGACATTGATGCGGGTGGCAATGGGTGTGAGGTGGCGCAGCCCCCATGCTATGCGCCCCGGCTCAAAGCCGAGAGCTAACATGGTGGCTATCACCGTGATGGCATTCTCGATGTCATGCTCGCTGCTGAAGTTGATTTCCGCGCTCTCAGGGGCTCCCTGATAACTGTAATGTATGCGGGTGATGTTGCCGGCCAGTTGTTCTATACGGCTGATATAAAGAGGACTGTCGGGGTTGGTGCGACTCCAGCCGAGCATTTGTCGCCCTTCGGCATATGGGGCCAAAATGGCGCTGAGCAGCAGGTTGTCTGCGGGATAGACGATGGTGTCGGCGTGCTGAGCTAACAGCGCTTTTTCGCTAGCCTTCTGCTCGAGCGACACGAACCCTTCGGCGTGCTCATCACCAAGGGAGGTGAAGACGGTGATTTGCGGCGCTATCATGTCAGAGAGTGTCTGCATCTCTCCGCTGCGAGAAATGCCGGCCTCAATGAGTGCGATATGTGTGTCGGCGTCAATCTGTGTCAGTGAAAGAGGCACACCAATCTGTGAGTTGTAGCTGCGAGGGGAGCGTACCACCCCACTCTCGGGCTCCATGGCCGCGTTGAGCCACTCTTTGACAATGGTCTTGCCGTATGAGCCGGTGATACCCACTACCTGAGCATTGGTCCCCTGACGGCGGCATGCGGCTCCCAATTGCTGCAGGGCTGTCATGGGGGAATCAACCTGCAGGAAAAGCGCGTCCGGGAAGTGGCCGTGCGGCACCTCTCTCACCACAAAGGCGCGCACACCCTTGGCGTATAAGTCAGGTATATATTTGTGTCCGTCGCCGCTCTCTGTAGCCAAGGCGAAAAACAGCTCGCCCGCGCCGGTGCGAAAGGAGCGGGAATCGGTGAGCAGAGTGTTTACACTGACGGCTGAGGAGTGGTTTTTGTCGTTGCCGGCTGAATTGGCCGGCTTGTAATTATCTGAGCTAAAGATATTTGCGCTAATGATACGTGCTATCTCATAAATATTCTGAATCATAACCGCTATAATTTATTGCAAAAATACTAAAAAAATACCAAACGGCCAACATCCGCCATGCCTCTTGGCGAGATTAGCGGCTGAATTTTGCGGTTTGGAATTTTTTTCGTATCTTTGCAGCTGAAATAATGATGAGAATTGAAGGTGCTTTACACTCAGTAAGGCGTCTTCGTTTTATTATTGTATCACGAAAAACATAAAATATAAAATGGCAACTTATCTTACACAAGAAGGATATGACAAGAAGATGGAGGAGCTGGCAGCCCTGGAGGCTCAGCGCCCGGCCATCAAACATGCAATAGCGGAGGCGCGCGATAAGGGCGACCTCTCCGAAAATGCCGAGTATGACGCCGCCAAGGAAGCACAGGGCCTGCTCGAGATGAAGATAGCCAAGCTCAAAGAGCTCGTGGCTACTGCTCGTATCATCGACGACTCAAAGCTCAATACCGACATCGTACAGCTGCTCAACACCGTGACTATCAAGAATGTAGCTAACGGCATGAGCATGACTTACACCATCGTGACCGAGAGCGAAGCTAACCTCCGCGAGCACAAAATTGCCTCAAGCACTCCCATAGCTCAAGGCTTGCTCGGCCATAAGGTGGGCGATAAAGTGCAGATCAAGGCTCCCGCCGGCACCATGGACTTCGAAATCATCAAAATAGAAATTTGATATGACTATCTTCTCTCGAATTATTGCCGGCGAAATCCCCTGCTACAAGATAGCCGAGGATGACCGCTTTTTCGCATTCCTGGACATAAACCCTGTAAATTGGGGGCATACTCTGGTTGTGCCCAAGCATGAAGAAGACTATATCTTCGACCTCTCAGACGATGAACTGGCTGCAATGAGCATCTTCGCAAAACGTGTGGCAAAAGCTATCAAGGAGGCTCTGCCTTGCCGCAAGGTGGGTGTCACCGTGCTGGGCCTTGAAGTGCCCCATGCACATATTCATCTGGTGCCCCTAAAGAGCGAGGGCGACATGGATTTCAAGCACAAGATTGATAACCCTGACCCAGAGAAAATGAAGCAGATAGCTCAGGCCATCAGCTCAAAATTTGTCTAAAAAACCATGGAAAATTTCACTTTTTATTCCCCCACAGAATTCGTTTTCGGGC
This sequence comes from Muribaculaceae bacterium, assembly GCA_023665425.1. Taxonomy (GTDB): domain Bacteria; phylum Bacteroidota; class Bacteroidia; order Bacteroidales; family Muribaculaceae; genus Lepagella. The sequence continues at coordinate 23,779 of JAMPDX010000015.1, read as the reverse complement.
GCGATACACAGGCTCAGGTAGGTGAGCTCGCCAAGCGTCACGGCGCCCATAGGGTAATGATAGTCAGTGGCGGCCACAGCGCAGAAAAGAGCGGCCTGTTGGCACAGGTGCGCGACTCTCTAAAAAAGGCCGGGCTCCCCTTTATTGAGCAAAAGGGCATACAGCCCAACCCTCGCGACATCGAAGCTTACCAAGGCATCGAGCTCGCTCGCAAAGAGGGGGTGGATTTCCTGTTGGCAGTAGGTGGCGGTTCCGTCATTGACTCTACCAAGGCTGTGGCACTCGGTGTTAAATATGAGGGCGACTTCTGGGACTTTTATTGTGGCAAAGCCACTCCCAAGGATGGAGAGGTGCTCCCCTTGGGTGTTGTGCTCACCATACCCGCCGCCGGCAGCGAGGGCAGTGGTAACTCGGTGATAACCAAATGCGATGAGGCAGGGCGCCACAAGATTTCCGTGCGTTACCCCATGCATCTGCGTCCCCGCTTTGCCGTGATGAATCCTGAACTGACTTATACTCTGCCATGGTTCCAAACCGCTTGCGGCATAGTGGATATGCTCTGCCATATTTATGAGCGCTATTTCTCCAACACGCCCACCACAGACCTGCCTGATGGTATAGCTGAGGCCATAATGCGCGACGTCATGCGCAATGCATTGATACTCACAAATGAGCCGGATAACTACGACGCACGCGCATCGGTGATGTGGGCTTCCACACTCGCACACAACGGCCTCTGCGGCACCGGCAAGGTGGAAGACTGGAGCAGCCATCGCCTTGAGCACGAACTCAGCGCATGGTATGATGTAGCTCACGGCGCCGGCTTGGCAGTTATGTTCCCCGCATGGCTCGAGTTTGTGGCTAAAAAGAACCCCGGCAAGGTGGTGCAATATGCCACTAATGTCCTCAATATCTTACCTATAAACAAGACTACCGAGGAGGTATGCCGTCTCGCTGTAGAGGCGCAGAAAGGCTTCTATCACACACTGGGCATGGTCACCACCATCCACGAGCTTATCGGCAAAGAGCCGGACATTGACACCCTGGTTAAGAGTCTGCATGGCAACATCGGCGACGTCCTTGGCAACTATGTCCCACTGAGCATGGATGACTGTCGCGACATATACGAGATAGCCAAATAACCTCCTCCTCCCTAAAGCAAACAAACCGAAAAAAGAGCACGGGACTTACCGATAAGGTAGGCCCCGAACTTTTTTGGCAGACGGTGTTGAAAAACTAACCGATATGCACGTGAGGATATGTGAAGAAAGCGCGGAGCGCTTACACTAATTTAACCCACGTGATGCGAGAGTCACAGGCTCAAGCTTCGTGGGGAACGAACACGTGAGAATACCTGCCACGGAGTAGTTGCATATACGCCTATGAATTGTAGTTGTAACATTACGGTATGCAACCGCTCCGTACGAGATCATTATAAGATACCGTTCTCTCGCAGATCTTCTTCAATACCGTCGAGATCGATTATCGGATCATCAAGCCTATTGGGATAAATATATGGATTGATGTCAAATTTGTTGCCAAAATGTTCTCTCAAAACATCTAATTTATAGAGAAGCGATTCCTTCTCATCCTCAAACCACAAGCAATCATCCATTTTTGGTAATGTCTCATTAGACATTTTGTAAGTAACAATTTCCTTGATTAGGCTTGTGAGCATATTTCCCCACGCATCAATATAAGGGTTCGAGGTATAGCATACCTTAAAACTGTCGGCCGAAGAATTCAATATCTCACATACTATTTAACTCAAATACGTATAATAAACAAATTCATGGGACAAATTTGATGGATTAAACCTTTTTTGGAGGTGGGGTGTTGTGTTTTTAAATGGAGACGGGGTCTCCGGCTATAAACTATATTGATCTATGAAAAACACATTCCTTCCTATAGTATGCATATTTGCGGTGTCATCTGTCTCGGCAGTGGCTCAGGTGACTACTGCCAATAATAGTTCGGCTGGCAATCAAGCACTTTCGGTGGCCGAGCAGCGGCAAGCGATTATCGACTCCTTGCCTGATGGGGCTCGAGTGGCACCATGGGCTGCAGGGCCGGGGCAAATGGCGGATTCTCAGAAGATAACTCCACCGGAAGGATGGGGATTTTCGCGTGTATATTCGCAGACACTCCCCTCTGATGACAGATGGTGGCGACAGTTTGATGATCCCATACTCAATGACCTTATCAACAAGGCCGAGAATGCAAATTTCAATATCCGTCAGGCACTGCGGCGTATGCAGCTAGCCAAGCTCACCATAGATGAGGCGAAGTCGGGATATTACCCCACCATAAGCGCTTCTGCCGGATATACGGTAGACCGCAGTGCCGGGGCAATCACAAATCCGGCTACCAAGGGCAATACGCTGACATATATGGATTTAGGACTATCAGCTCAATGGGAGATTGATCTGTTCGGGCGTATCCACGAGCAGCTTAAGGCTGACAAGGCATCCCTCACATTGAGCAAGGCTGACTATGATGCCGCAATGCTCTCGTTGTGTTCAGAGCTGGCAAAAGATTATATCCAACTGCGCGTGTTGCAAGGGCAATATGACCTTGCTATCAATCATACTCGATCACAAGAGGCCATAGTCAATATGACCTTGGCACGCCAAGAAGCGGGCCTCGCATCCGCTTTAGAGGTGGCCCAAGCACGTCAGGTGCTCTATTCCACTCAGGCAAGCATACCCCCTCTTGAGGCTCAGATACAAGCCACAATAGGCGCCATTGCTGTGCTTGTGGGGGAATATCCCGATGAGGTGGCTCCGACGCTTGAGGAGTCAAAACCGCTGCCCGATGTGATTGCGACACCCATGGTGGGTACACCTATGGAGATGCTCCGCCGTCGTCCGGACATAGCTCAAGCTGAGGCCGAAATGGCCTTATATGCTGCGCAATTAGGTGTTGCCAAGAAGGACTATCTGCCCACCCTCACCCTCTCCGGAAACATTGGGGTGCAGGCTCATAAACCGGGCGATTTGTTCACCTCCAAGGGGTTCACTTACTCAGTGGCACCCACACTCTCATGGACTGTTTTTGATGGTCTATCACGCAAATATCGCACCGCTGCCGCGCGCGAGCAGATGGAGGCAAGCATCGATAATTACAATCAGACACTCCTCGGCGCTGTGCAAGAGGTCGATACTTACGCAGCTCAATATCAGGCGTATCTGCACCAGATATCCATGCTCAAAAAGTTGGTGGATGAGAGTCAGACAGCCCTCGATCTCTCGGTGGACTTGTATCGAAGCACCCTTACTGACTTCTCAAACGTGGTGGATGCGCAGATGAGTCTGCTGGAATACCAGAACGAAGCTATCACAGCTCATGGCGATGCCTTAACGGCCCTGATTTCCCTCTATCAAGCCCTCGGCGGTGGTTGGTAAAAACCCTTCTGATGATATGGAATTATAAGTTGTTTAATATAATACTATGATAATATGAAAAAACTGATATTAATAATGGGGCTTGGCTCGCTGTTGCTGTTCGGCGCTTGTACCAAGGATAAGGATAAAAGTAAGGGAGCCGCTGCTGAACAGACGCCACAAGTAGCTGTGGCGGTGCCGGTTATAGATTCTGTCACTCTGCATAAAGTGTATCCGGGGTTCATGCAAGCCTCCAACGAAGTGGATGTCGTGGCGCGTGTGAACGGCACACTTGAGTCGGTAAATTATACCGCCGGGCAATATGTCCAAAAAGGGCAAGTGCTATTCACAATAGAGCGTACCACTCATTCCGATGCTGTGAAGCGTGCTCAGGCCTCGCTGGCAAATGCTCAGAGTGAGCGACAGTATTGCTCCACTCGATTAGCTGCTATGCAAAAGGCTTTCAAATCAAATGCCGTTAGCCAGATGGATGTGATTCAAGCGCAAAACAATCTCAATCAAGCTGAGGCTGCCATTGCAACCGCCAAAGCAGAGCTCAACGACGCGCAGACGCAGCTGGGATATTGCACTGTACGCGCACCGCAGTCGGGGTACATCACCAAGTCAATACTAGACCCCGGCAACTATGTGGGTGGTGGCGCTTCTCCGGTTAAACTCGCAACTATTTATCAGACGGACTATATGACAGCCAAATTCTCTATCGAGACGGCTCAGTTTGAGAGACTTGTGGGTAAAACCGGGGGTACCAATGCTCCGCTTTATCGCAATGTGCCCCTCACATTCCAAGTGGAAATGCCTCACAGCTATTCTGCTGACCTGACCTATACAGCTCCCAATGTTGATGAGTCTACCGGTACCATCATCATCAACGGTAAAGTCAAGAACCCGTATAATGAGTTGAAGGACGGCATGTTTGTGAGTGTGGAGTTGCCATACGGAACAAACCCGAAGGCAGTCTTGGTGAAGGATGCCTCCATATCAACAGACCAGCGCGGACAGTATCTGTATGTCATAGGCAAGGACAACAAGGTGGAATACCGCCCGGTGACAGTGGGGCAGGTATATCAAGACACCCTGCGCATCATCGACTCCGGTATTAACCCCCGGGAGCAATATGTCACTGAGGCTCTGCTCACCGTGCGCCCCGGCATGACGGTTAAACCTGTCCTGACCAAATAGCCGGCTGCTTATCATTCATTACTCTCAACTCCTCACCCTAAACCTCTAACTACGAAATAAGATGTTCTCACGATTCTTCATATTACGCCCCATCTTCGCCACTGTGCTCGCCATAGTCATGGTGATAGCGGGACTGATGTGCGTCACCACGCTGCCGGTGGCACAGTATCCGGACATCACACCTCCTACAGTGATGGTTTCCGCGTCATATCCCGGTGCGGATGCCGAGACTGTGGCCAAGACGGTGGGTGTCCCCATAGAGCAACAAGTAAATGGTACCGAAGGTATGCTCTACATGAGCTCTACATCCGGCTCCGATGGCTCGTACTCGCTGACCATTACATTTGAGAATGGAACTGATGTAGACCAGGCTGCCGTGGATGTGCAGAACCGTATATCAATGGCCACTGCCACTCTCCCCTCGGAAGTGCAACAGCAAGGCATAAGTGTCTCTAAGGAGAGCAGTAACCAAGTGCTGTTCTGTGCCCTGGAGACAGACCGCCCTGATCTGTATGACGCGCTGTATCTCACCAACTATGCGCAAATTAACATTATTGACCCTCTCTCTCGTGTGGAGGGTGTGGGAGGAGCAGCAGCCTTCGGTGGCGGCGAATACAGTATGCGAGTGTGGCTCGACCCGCTCAAAATGCGCGCTCGCAATCTCACCCCTGCTGAGGTGCTGACAGCTATACGAGGCCAAAATATGCAGGTGAGCGCCGGTACTATTGGTGCTCAGCCACAGGCGGATGACTCGCAATTCCAATTTACACTCACAAGTCAGGGGCGTCTCACTACCCCTGAGGAGTTTGGTGACATCATCATCCGTAATGATAACACAGGCCTGCTGCGAGTTAAGGATGTGGGCACTGTCGAGCTGGGCAGTGAGTCATACTCTCAGACGGCAAAGGTCAACGGACAGACTGCCGCACTGATTGGTGTGCAACAGTTGCCCGGTGCAAATGCGATAGATGTGGTGAAGGGCTCCCTCAAGGAACTGGACCGACTCTCGCAATATTTTCCGGAGGGTGTGCACTATCGTGTCATACTAAATACCACTGACTTCGTAGAGGCATCTATCGACGAGGTTGTCACCACCTTTGTTGAGACTACCCTGATTGTGATGCTCGTCATATTGCTGTTCCTGCAGAATTGGAGAGCGGTGATCATCCCGATGCTTACCATCCCGGTTAGCCTTATAGCCACCTTTGCGGTGATGAAGCTAATGGGCTTCTCGCTTAACACATTATCTCTGTTCGGTATGGTGCTGGCCATCGCCATTGTGGTGGATGATGCCATTGTGGTGGTGGAGGACTGCAGCCGCTTACTTGACGAAGGGAAGTTGGACCGCAAACAGGCGGCTATTAAGGCGATGCAAGAGCTCACGGGGCCTGTTGTGGGCGAGGTGCTCGTGTTGCTGTCTGTGTTTATCCCCACCGCCTTCATCAGCGGCATTACAGGCTCGCTCTACAAGCAGTTTGCGCTCACCATCGCAGTCTCTACCGCGTTCTCGGGCTTTAATGCACTTACATTGACTCCGGCACTGTGCGCTATCTTCTTGAAGCCCAAGACCCAAACTAAGTTCTTTGTTTACAGATGGTTTAATGCCGGCTGGAGTTGGTTAGAGGGGCTGTATAAAAAGGTCATCACCAAGATGCTTGCGCACCCGGCTGTCTCGCTTATCGTGTTTCTGGCGATAGCCAGTGTGGCTATGTGGGGATTTATGAAGCTCCCGTCGGGATATTTGCCCCAGGAGGATAACGGCTACTTCATGATGGCAGTGCAGCTCCCAACAGGTGCATCGCTTGAGCGCACGCAAAATGTAACCGATGCCCTTGTGGCGCAAGTGAAGAAGCTCCCGGAGGTGAAGGATGTGATGAGTATTAACGGTATGTCCTTACTCGGTGGCGGTGCATCTTCAAATGGTGGTACTATCTTCGTGGTGCTCAAGCCATGGAAGGAGCGCAAGGGCAAGTCGCACGATGTGGAGAGTGTAATAGCCAAAGTGCAGGAGATAGCTGCCGGACATCAGGAAGCGATGACGTTCTGTGTAAACCCGCCTTCAATTCCGGGTTTGGGTCTCAGTTCCGGCCTGCAGATGCAGCTGCTTGACATCAACAGTCTCGGTCCGGTGGAGATGAAGAAGGCTATCGATGCTCTCAAGCAAGCAGCTGCCAAGGATAACCGCATAGCGCAGCTCACATCTCTCTATGAGGGCACAGTTCCCCAATATCAGCTCAAGGTAGACCGCGACAAGGTCAGCCTGTTGGGGTTGAACCTCAGCGATATATACAGCACATTATCCACATACGTGGGTGGCTCGTATGCCAACGATTTTAATGAGTTTGGCCGAACATTCCAGGTGACTGTCGGTGGTAAAGGCTCCGGACGTGCTAACCCGGAAGATATTCTTAAGCTGTCAGTGGGAAATTCAGAAGGTCAGATGACCCCCTTCAGCTCATTCGCTACTGTAGAGCCCTCGATGGGTGAGCCCACGGTAAGCCGATATAATATGTATGGCACTGCCTCCGTGACTGCCACTTTGGCCCATGGTGTCAGCTCCTCTGAGGGTATAAAGGCCATGGAGGAGTTGGTATCCAATACATTAGGGCAGAATTACTCATTCGCTTGGACCGGTGAGGCTTATCAGGAGACACAGAGCGGTACTACAATCTCGTTTGTGTTCATTTTCGCCATTATAATGACAATCCTCGTGCTCGCGGCTCAGTATGAAAGCTGGACAGACCCGATTGCTGTTGTGCTCTCAATGCCGGTGGCTATTCTCGGCACAGTGCTTGGATGTATCGTAATGAACCAGAGCGTCAGCATATATACTCAGATTGGTGTCATACTTCTGTTAGGTATGAGTGCCAAGAATGCTATCTTGATAGTTGAATATGCCATGGATTATCGCAAGCAGGGGTTGCCTATACGTCAGGCGGCTCTCGATGGTGGAGTGGTGCGTTTCCGACCCATTATGATGACTGCTCTGGCATTCGTGTTCGGTGTGATGCCTATGATGTTTGCCACCGGTGCCGGTGCCGCTTCGCGTATCGAGATCGGTACAGCGGTGGTATTCGGTATGGCTATGAACGCATTTATTGGTACTCTGTTTGTGCCCAACTTCTGGGAACTGATGCAGCACATACAAGAGAAATATCTGGCCAATGTTTTCACACCAAAGGTTCCCGGGAAGAAGCCTAAGGCTGCCCCGCCAACAGACACTATGACCTCGGTTTAATCAATATGGTGGCCTCCTGTGATGGGAGGTCACCATTCTATTTGTTTTGATTTGCAACTCTAATAGCTTCTGAAATTATACGGATATGAGCCGGGGTGGTGCCGCAGCAGCCACCTATGATGTTTGCCTTTAGGGTGTCTATTATGTTGTGCAGTTCGTTGGCAAAGCGAGTTGGGGTGATAGGGTAGTGCCCGGCCTCGTCCGGTATCCCGGCATTCGGATGCACACTGATGAAACGCTCTGTGAGGGAGCCCAATTCATCAATATGTGAGCTTAAACCGCAGACTCCGTTGCCACAATTGATGCCAAAAGACATAGGATTAAATTGCTCCATACTCCGCACAAATTCGGCAAGTGTGCCACCACACGATAGGCGACCCTCCTCGTTGAGCGTTGCAGAGAGCATTAGTGGAATATCACATCCGGTGTTATGCATGGCGCGTGTTATACCGATAGCGGCTGCCCGGGCATTCTGTATGTCATAGATTGTCTCCAAGAGCAGGATGTCGGCTCCGGCATCGATGAGGGCAATAGCTTGCTTCTCAATGGCGTCTGCCAATGTTTGAAATCCAGCCTCGTCACCAATACGTGTGAGGGAAAGCTCTGTGGGGCCGATACACCCGGCTATCAGCGGACGCTTGGATGAGGGCATCCCCTTCTCGGTGCAGAATTCATCGATAGCCTCGTGGGCTATTTTCACACCGGCACGATTAATCTCTTTAACCTTGTCGGCCAGTTGGTATTTGGATAGCGAAATAGCGTTTGCGTTGAAGGTGTTGGTGGTGATAATGTCTGCCCCTGCATCCAAATATTCTCGATGAATACGGCTAATTTCGGTACTTTTGGTCAGATTGAGCATATCGCAACACCACCCTAAAGGCATCGCTTGCCGTTGTAGCAATGTCCCCATGGCGCCATCCATTACAAGTATCCTGCTTGCAAGTCTCTCAATAATCATAATCAAGCCGAAAATATTCGATTCCATCGAAATAATCGGCTGCGTGACGTATGTTAATTTGAGCTCAGTTTATCTCTCAAGAATCTAAGGTGGAGGAACAAAAAAGAGAGCTCAATCTTGCGACTTAGCTCTCTGATGGGGTTGTCTTACCAGGATTCGAACCTGGACAAACAGAACCAAAACCTGTTGTGCTACCATTACACCATAAGACAATCTGTCCAATTGCAGCTGTCTCAAAAGACATGCTCACAATTCAAGTGCAAAATTACAACTTTTTTTTTACCCTCCAAAATTTTCAGCTAACATTTTTTCGCTATAGGCAAAAAAATGTGCGACAGTCCGATGTCGCACATTGTATATATGATGACCTGTTGGTGGTCAGAAGTTATAACCGACGGATACGTTGAAGGCATTCTCGTGCATACTGTAGGCACCATCGTTGTCCTGCTTAAGCATATTGACAAGACCGATATCTCCGCTGACACCTACATAATAATTGGTGGCGATGTTGAAACCTACTCCCACTCTCCATGCGCAATCCACACGGCGCAGAGCGCCATTCTCGCCATATAAGCTGCCCGATTTGTGTACTGTGCCGATGACGGGCAAATCTTCTGTAGTCAGGTAATAATCGTCTACCAGACCGATTTTCAATACCGGACCGGTGGAGATGGCCAGACTTATGTCCGGTGTGAAGTCAAAGTGATAACCCACTTGCACCGGTATCTCCAAGCTGAACTTTCGCGCTGAGCTGTGCTTCATCGCTTTGTCGAAGAATGCCGGGAACATGTCCATGGTATTCTTGAATGACTCGGTGGTATAGGCCAGTGTCACACCCGGCTCCAAATATAAGTTGGCTACCAACGGCTGATTATAGATGACACCGATGTTGAAACCTGAACCCTTACCAAAGATTTTTGTCTTTGTGGTGTAATTCTGGTCGGGCGATATTGACTTCACCTTGGAGGGTAATGACAAATTATATGACCCGCGTATACCGAAGTAACCGTGATTATTCGGATTGTCAAGCAGATAACCCTGGGCTGATGCTCCCAAACACATGAAGAGCGCACCGATAGCTAATAAAAACTTTTTCATAATCCACTGTTTGATATTTAAATAACTAACAATTTATCAACACCTCAGAATGTTTAAAGGTTCACTGCTTCCGTGATGTTCCCTGATTTGGGATATATTAAATTTTTGTGTATATTTGCAGTCTGAATATCCTATTTATTCTTTTTCTTAATTTTACTTTTAGGTAAAATAGAAGCTGATGCAATACTCCTTTTATATTATCTGCATCACAAATTATTAACCTGATAAATACTCTCTGAAATTTAAAAATATGCCAAAAAAGCCCCATTTCATCGGAGTTTTCACTCTTTTATGCCTCTCGATAATATCCTGCTCTCGCTACTCGGAAACTAAAAGCGCCGATGGCTATCTTGACCGGCTCGATGCATGTCTGAATAATGCAAATACTTTCGATAATAAGAAGCATAACCGAATAAATGCACTCAAGTCAAAGCTCAATTCAGAAACCGATGAGCCCAAGAAATGGCAAACATACATGGAGCTTGGCAATGAATATCGAGCCTTTCGCTCGGATTCATCGACATATTTCTACGCACAGGCCTGTCAGTTGGCCGAAAATGCCAATTCTGAATCTCAGATAGCAGATAGTCGTATTTTTTTGGCCTATGCTCGCAGTACTTCCGGCCTCTTTACTCTTGCTTACAACACTTTAACTCGTGTGGACACAGCTACTTTGTCACTAAAACAAAAACTACTTTACGCCACTGTGAGCCGTCAGCTATATTCTTATATGGATGAGTATGCCAAGGGACTTTCTGATAGCGAAGGTCACAATGAATATCGTGATAAGGGATTGATGTATGAACAATTTCTTATAGATAACTTGGATGTCGATGATCCGTACCGTAAATTTATGTACGCTCAGAAGTTGCATCGCGACGGGGATAACACCTCGGCACGCAAGATTGCCTTCGGACTGCTGAAAGAATTGCGTGAGGATGAGAACTTATATGGTATGTCGGCGTATCTGATGGCTCAGATAGCGATGGCTGAAGGTAATGATAGTGAGTATGGCAAATATTTAACGGTAGCGTCAATGAGCGATGTCAAGGCCGGAGTGAAGGAGACAATGGCACTCCCGGCTTTGGCTAAGTGGCTGTATAATAAGGGAGAAGTAGATAGGGCATATCGATACATCAACTATTCTCTACAGGACGCCATGGCCTCAAATGCACGTATGCGTACCGTGGAGATAGCATCGCTTCTGCCTCTCATCGATGACTCATACCGAAAAAAGGTGTCTTCATCACGCGATGAGCTGATGCTCTATTTCGCTCTCGTGGTCATATTATTCTTCATCACGGGAGCTCTGCTTGTGGCAACGTTCCGAAATGTTAAGCGGGTCAGAGCTGTAAACCGCAAGATGGCACAGCAAACAAAAATTCAAGAGACTTATATCGGTCACTTTCTCGGATTATGTTCTTCATATTCGGAGAAGTTGGAGTCACTCCGCAAGCTTGTGAACCGCAAGATAGCAGCCGGACAAACCGACGAGCTGCTCAAGATGCTCAAATCAGGCAAATATAATGACCCGGAGAATGATGATTTCTTCAAGGTTTTTGATGCCACATTCCTGGATCTTTACCCTACTTTTATCGATGAATTCAACCTTTTGCTCAAACCACAGGAGCGATTACAATATAAGGAAGGTACGCCTCTGAGCACTGAGTTGCGCATCTATGCCTTCGTACGTCTGGGAGTTGAGGAGAGTGTCAAGATAGCACAGATAATCCACTGCTCCGTGTCTACCATCTATACATATCGCAACAGGATGCGAGGGCGCGCTCTGAACCGCGAAACTTTTGAGGAAGATGTGATGAAAATAGGTCGTGATAATGACTTATTTGAATCAAATACAAATAAAAGACCTTAGATGCCTACTTAGATAAGACTTAGATTTGTAAATATATAAGGCGCAATATTACAGTATATTAGCAGTTATAAAACTTATATTTTTGTTTTATACACATTATTTTACTTGACGGAGCCTATTTCTTATAGTAATTTTGCGATGTCAAAAAATCAAGCACGGTACGCACACTGTCGATAGATTAACAAAAATCAACTCTCCCGACACTCAGTGCAAACTTATTTCTTGACATCCAAAAGAAATAGCAACGTCTATTAGCATATAAGTAGATTTTTCATAAGAGATATTACGGTAGAAAAAGATTAGGTTAGTAATTAAGATATTCGTAAATAAATCGTTTATGTTAGGTTTGTAGAAAAATTTAAGAAGAAAGTTTTTTAGCTCCGGATAGTTTGGGAAAATCGTCCGGAGTTTTTTATATCCTTACCGCAACTGTCATGCACTCTGACCCATTGAGCAGACACATATTTAAGGTAATCAAAACAAATTTTGATAAAAATCTGTTTCTAATAAGAAACTATATCATTAAAGTATTTATGGAGATCAAAGTTAGAGAGGCGCAGGCAAGCGATTGCCATTTGATTGGAGAGGTCGTGGCCATGGGTATAGGCCATGAAGTGGCACGTGAATATACCGGCATTGATGAGGTAATAAATGTGTTGAGCGAGGTGTCATCAACCTGCGGCACGCAATATAGTTATCGGAATGCACTTATAGCCGAAGTTGATGGTGAGCCGGCAGGGGCCATTGTCGGGTACGACGGAGCCCGCCTCAGGGAATTGAGAGACGGCTCATTGGCAGTAATCCGCAAATATCATCCCGGAATAAAGGTTGTAGATGATGAGACCGGCGAAGGAGAGTTTTATCTTGACTCTGTAGCCGTGTTACCTCGCTTTCGTGGTGCCGGCGTCGGTCGGCGGCTGATAGATGCCATGTCGCATAGAGCTGCACAGCAGGGTCATACCCGTGTAGGCCTCTTGGTTGATTTCGAAAATCCTCGTGCAGAAAAGTTATATGAGACCCTGGGCTTCCGCCATGTTGGCGAGCGCCCTTTCTTTGGACACTTGATGAAACACATGCAACTCTCAGTAGACCCATACTGTTAGTCATTGCCATATACATATATGGCAGTAGCGCTTCTCCGACAATAGAATGCTGTTAACATTTATTAACATAGGTGTGATGCAAGCTCGCATACCCTCGTGTGTAACTTTGCATTGTCAAAAAGATGATTTTGACATCATTGCTAACCCTCAAAACATAAATGTTATGAAACAGCGTATTCCCTTCGGTCTTTTCTTGATTTACTTCCTCGGTATCAGCCTCATATTGCTTAATCTCAAGAACTATCTGCTGTAAATGAGCACTATCTATGCCCCTTTATGCCCCAAAGCAGCTTGTCGCGCAGCGCATTGGCAAAGGAGCCATGCTTACGGCACACCAAGGGCAATGTGTAGTCGGCCTTGATTATCTCTACTCGTGTGCCGATAGGGAGGCTGATAGTACTCCCGTCAATACTTAGCAGAAACGAGCCGCTCCTCGAAGCAGTCTCTGTGCAGATACGGCTGTCGTCGCGCACCACAAGTGGGCGCATTGTCAATGAGTGTGGCGCCACCGGCGTGAGCACAATTCCCGGCACTGTAGGTTGCAGGATAGGGCCGCCGGCACTCAAGCTGTAGGCTGTGGAGCCGGAGGGTGTGGCTACCACAAGTCCGTCGGCTTCATAGTCAGTGAGATAGTCATTGTCAAGATATGTGCGGACACTTATCATGGATGCGGAGTTGGCCTTGAGTATAGACACATCATTGAGCGCGTATGGCCATACATCCGGCGAGAGAGCCTCGCAGTATACCCGGAGCATGGTGCGGTTGTCGACCGTAAACTCATCGTTTACCAGCGCATTGACCAGTTTGTCGATATCCGAACTATGCCATGCTGTTAGGAACCCGAGGTGCCCGGTATTAACCCCGGCGAGTGGTATGCTCGACATCTCGCTCCAGCGGGCTGCCTCCAGCAGGGTGCCGTCTCCTCCGCAGCTAATTATCATGCTGCAGTCTGATGCGGGGGTATCTACTCGTCGGCACCCGTCCAAGTCCACCTTATAGCGCTTTAGCCAATCGAAGAATCTTGACTCAATATCGATTTTGATAGTTACCCCTCTTAGCGAAGATATGAGTGTCGCAATAGAGCCGAGTGCCGGCTCCTGCCATGTATTGCCGTATAAAGAAACCTGCTTCATATATTGAGGTAATGTTGGAGCTCCTCGAGGCGCTCGCGGCTCAGTTCTTCGTCTGCATTTTCCGGCCCGGTGGCGTGAGTCACAGTGTATCCATGCCTCTCCAATGAGCGGACCGCCTGCGATGGGTCAGTGCGATTAATACGCATAAATACAGTTAAAAGCCCATACTCCCCCGGATAAGCGAGCAACGAAATCACCGGCGCATCGGCATCCTCAGCAGCCAGGGTCAGTGCGGATGCCGAATACAGATGTATGGGACAACTAATCTCAATGTCCGAATATTCATCACTATACGGGAGCATTTGCGCCACCCCTTGCAGGGCCTGCCATGCCGTGAGGGTATGAGCCTCCGGCCCATCCTTCACTTGCACCGCGGCTGCCTGCTCATTGACCAACGTGGCGATAGCCTGTGTCAGAGAGCTATCAGTGGTGATACTCTGCGTAGCTTGGTTGCTCGCCGGAGCCGGTGGATATGTCATTGCTTTATCAATCTTCATAATCATCGTCTACTGACTTAACAACTGAAGTGGTGCTAAAGATTATAAAACCCACAGCTGCCCAACTCATTTATATTCATTTAGATAAATTATGTTTGTCCATCTGCCGACTGCTAAAAAATGTAAAAAATGGGCTGCATGGCGGTTAATTCAATTTTTTTGAGTATTTTTGCAGTGCCTAAGAAAGATGAAGATCTTTCGGTGTAGGCACTCTTCTCACGCCTCAAAATTACAAAAATCGCGCCAATCTACCCTAAAATTTGAATTAAAAAATCAAAAAAAGGTTAGTTGGTGATAAAACAAAGCTACTATAACTATTTGGTAATGACCAGATTAAGTGTTAATATCAACAAGATAGCCACCTTGCGCAATGCGCGTGGTGAGAATAACCCTAATGTGCAGCAATTTGCCATAGACTGTGAGAGTTTCGGTGCACAAGGCATCACAGTACATCCTCGCCCGGACGAGAGACATATACGCCGTGATGACGTCTTCAAACTGCGGCCTATCATCAAGACCGAATTCAATATTGAAGGCTATCCATCTCCCGAATTCATGGACCTTGTGCTCTCTGTGCATCCCGAGCAAGTGACACTTGTGCCCGATAAGCCCGGAGTGCTCACATCATCAGCCGGCTGGGATGTGGTTGCCAACTTTGACTTCTTGGTCTCGATAGTTGACGAATTGCGTCAGGCCGGTATCCGTTCATCTATCTTCGTAGCTCCCGATGAAGATATCATCCGAGCGGCTTCCAAGGCAGGAGCAGACCGTGTGGAGTTGTATACCAAAGCTTACGCCGACAACTATACTTCAGACCGTGAGGCAGCAATAGCGCCTTACGTGAAAGCCTCCGAGATAGCTCACAGTGTTGGACTGGGACTCAATGCCGGACACGACCTCAGTCTTGAGAATTTGGCTTACTTCCATAGCAAGCTCCCATATCTCGATGAAGTATCAATAGGCCACGCACTCATCTGCGATGCCCTGTATTTAGGCATCGAAAATACAATTCATCGGTATCTTGAGT
The DNA here is from genome assembly GCA_023665425.1 of Muribaculaceae bacterium. Classification (GTDB taxonomy): domain Bacteria; phylum Bacteroidota; class Bacteroidia; order Bacteroidales; family Muribaculaceae; genus Lepagella. The sequence continues at coordinate 8,269 of JAMPDX010000015.1, read as the reverse complement.
GCCTGAAATAGGAGCGTCTGCCACCGCATTTCTCCTCACACACACAATAAACCCCACACGGGGACGAAAAATCTTCAACCTATAATAAGAAAATGTTAGTAACCACTGCCCCCAATGCGGCTGTTGCCCAGCACACACTTTGGGACCTCATGCTTGACGGAGGTCTTATCATGATTCCACTCGCCCTGCTCCTGCTGCTTTGCATATACATCTTTGTAGAGCGTTGTTGGACCATCAATCACGCTATGCGTCAGGATAAAACTTTCATGAAGCGCATCCGCGACTGCATAATGGAGGGGGACATGGACAATGCTATACGTCTGTGCAAGAAAAATGAGACACCGACAGCGCGCCTTGTGCTCAAGGGTATAACACGCATTGGTCGCCCTACCCAAGAGGTCATGGCAGCTATTGAGAACACTGCCGAAATTGAGGTGTCAAACTTAGGTAAGGGCCTGACGTGGCTCTCCACCACAGCTGCCGGTGCCCCGATGCTGGGCTTCCTTGGCACAGTGGTGGGTATGATGGAGGCTTTCATGGACATGAGCGCCGCCGGCACTGCTACCGACATCAACACCCTGAGCAATGGCATCTCGCTGGCACTCGTCACTACAGTGGCCGGCCTCATTGTGGGTGTCATAGCGCTGTTCGCCTACAACTATTTGGTAGCCCGCCTTGGCAACGTGGCAACCTCGCTTGAGACCAAGACCATGGAATTCATGGATATGCTCAACGAACCGGCAGTCTGACCCCTCGTTACCTTGATCTAACACTCCTGCCCGAGCACATAGCTCATGCAGGGTGCGCATGTAAGTCGGTCACACCACTGCCAACAAGCAATCTTCAATCTTCAATATCAATAACAAAAATTCCGGTGTCTATTAAACGCAAATACAATACCTTGTCGATGTTCTCCATGTCATCAATGGCCGATGTCATCTTTCTGCTGTTGATATTCTTTATGATTACCTCCACGCTGATAATTCCCTCGGCATTGGATGTCAATCTGCCGGAGAGCACCGAGCAGACTATGGAGAAGCCTCAAACAGAGGTATATATTGACTCAGTGAGTAATCTGTATTTAGTGACAAATCGCAATGACTCAGTGTTGGAAAACCGCCAGCCGCGCCCGGTAACTGCCGATGAGTTGCAGACTTCACTTATCTCAATACGCGAAGCAAACGCAGAGCAGGCTGTGGCACTGTATGCCGACAGCATTGTGCCCTACGCATCCGTAATACGAGTGCTTGACATGGCTGCACGCAATGATGTCAAGATGGTGCTCGCCACTCACCCTGTCTCCCGATAGTATCCCCCCAGCCGATATGAAACGTCCCACTACCGCACAAAATATTGCAATGAGTGTCACGGTACTGACAGCTATTCTGCTGTTATTGCTGCTCTTTGGCGTGCATATCATTACTCCGGCCCCGACGGCGGATAAGGCCAAAAGCGCCCAAGCAATGGCCGACCCGGAGCTCCTTGAGCAAACGGATGAGGAGATGTTTATTGAGCCTGAGCTTGTGAATATTGGCGACCCCGATAACCTCGATGAACTGGCCGACGATGCGCTTACACCACAAGGAGAGCCGTTGCAGGCAGAGGTCCCCAATGACCGCCTCGTGGTCAACGGCCCCAATCCCAATGATAACCCAAGTCCGGAGACACTGGTCGCCACCGCCAAGCCCAATGCGCAAGCCAAGACGACACCACCTTCAGCCAAGAATAAGCCAAACCAGCAGATTGCATCCACAGAGCCCTCGGTCAATGTGAGCTTCAATAACGGCAAGAATTCCGGCAAAGGGTCTACCGCGCAGTCCGGCAGCGGCAATGCATCCTCCGGCCAAGCTCGTGGCGAGGCCACCGGTGGCCGCAAGCTTATAGCACCCTTCCCCACTATCACCGGGTTTACGATAAGTAGCACCACAACCGTCACAGTGACAGTACAGGTCAAGGCCGATGGCTCCGTAGTGCCCGGCTCAGCCAAGGTTATAGGCCTGAAGAGTGAATATCGTGATTTAAGACAGAAACTTATAGTGGCTTCAGAGAAGACCAGGTGGACCCCGAAGAAGGGTGCCGCAACAGTGCAAGGTACTATCACTTGGACTCTCAAGCCCGGCACAAAATAATCCGCTTACATCCATATCTGCTGAGCGCTAAACAATTTATTATTAAAAAAATACAATTGTCTAATATAATAGAAATATCTCCTGAAGTTGCACTCGCCAAACAGCGATTTAGCATCATAGGCAACTCGCGCGCCCTGCTTGAGGCTATTGAGCGTGCAGTGAAAGTCGCACCCATCGATCTGAGTGTGCTCGTCACCGGCGAGAGCGGCTCCGGCAAGGAGTTCTTCCCAAAGATAATACATAATTTCGGCGCCCGCAAGCACGCCAAATACATAGCCGTAAACTGCGGTGCAATACCTGAAGGAACAATTGACTCGGAGCTCTTCGGTCACGAAAAAGGGGCCTTTACCGGCGCGGTATCAACACGCAAAGGCTATTTTGAAGAGGCCGATGGTGGCACCATCTTCCTTGACGAAGTGGCAGAATTGCCCATGACAACTCAAGCGCGTCTGCTGCGCGTGCTCGAGACCGGCGAATTCCTCAAAGTGGGCTCGTCGCAGGTGCAGCGCGCCAATGTACGTGTCGTGGCCGCTACCAATGTTGACCTTGTCAAGGCAGTGGCAGACGGTAAATTCCGCGAAGACCTCTATTATCGCCTCTCCACGGTGCAGATACAAGTGCCGTCATTGCACGACAGAGGGCAGGATATAGTATTGCTCGCACGCAAATTTGCCTCAGACTTCACCGAGAAATATATGACCCCGGCCATCACCTTTGCCGAGGATGCACGCCGCATGATGCTTCTCTACCGCTGGCCCGGCAATGTCCGCCAACTCAAGAACGTAGTGGAGCAGGCGGCACTGTTCCATGCAGGTGAGGAAATTGACGCCTCCATCCTGTCTGAATATCTGCCACGCCAGGAGCAGACATCGCTCACTACCCGCCAAGCCGGCCCAAGCTATGAGTCAGAGCGCGAGATGCTATGGCACACAATCTTATCGTTGCGCAACGAGCTGCAAATGCTGAGGGCAAGCATCGAGGGCGATAAGGCTGACGAACATATCGGTGATCATGGCGATGTATCCTTGTGCATACCTAAAAGCAACTCCGTAATACCATACGCCGAGCAGTCAGATTTCACTCCTTATGAGCCTGCATCCCTCGAGGAGAATGAACGACAAGCCATCATCCAGGCACTCGACCGGTGTGCCGGAGTGCGCAAGAAGGCGGCCAAGGAGCTCAATATATCTGAGCGCACATTATATAGAAAAATCAAGGAATATGGGGTATAAAATTTTGCGACATATATACATATCACTCCCCTTGATAGGGTGTCTGATGCTACTGTCCGGATGTATCCCGAGCTATAAATTCAATGGCTCGGCACTCAATTATGATATATATAAGACTATAAATATCGGTGAGTTTCCCATCCGTGCCGCATTAGTATATCCTCCTCTGCAACAGACGTTTGAGAATGATTTGCTTGATGCCGTCACTCGTCAAACGCGCCTGCAGGAGGTCGACACCCCGGGTGCTGACCTTGAGATGACCGGCGAAATCACCGGCTACAATCTCACTCCGCAAGCTGTGGGTGAAGATGCTTACGCCACCCAAACTCGCCTGACTATCACCGTCAGAGTTAAATATACCGACCATAAAAATGAAGCTAACTCCCTTGACCAGACATTCTCGGCATATCGCGATTTCTCCAGCTCCGAGATGCTAACTGATGTGCAGGATGAGTTGTGCAACCAGATAAGCGAGGACCTCGTAGACCTCATTTTTAATGCCACTCTCGGCAACTGGTAGGCTGAAATATGTAGAGTTTGTTATGAGTATAAAAACATTCCCACCCCAATCGCCCACAATCTCCGAGGCACAAGAGGCCCTAAAGAGATATCCATATTATACCTTGCCGGCGCTGATGGCTATCAAAGGCAATCCGACAAATGGTGCATCCCCTCTCCCCATGGATTTGTTGCAACGGGTAGCTCTGACATTCTCTGATATGAATGACATGCCTGACACACTGAGCGATAGAGCCGCTATTTTCGATAATTTTTATCCTGACGAGCAATGTAGTACGCCAAGCACAATGGATACTATTGACACATTTCTGTCTAACTTCGGCTCTGTTGACCCGCATGATACAGATGCTCTCGAGAAGCTAATCTTCAGCGGCACTCCTGATTATGGCGCTGTCCTTGCCGCCGAAGAGAAGAATTCTATCCCGACAGAGGCTGATGTCAACGACCCGTCGCTCTCCGAGCAGGACCGTCTGATAAACTCCTTCATAGCATCAACTCATGGCTCCCCGGTTCCACAGAAGCAAACCACCCCGGTTCCACAGAAGCAAACCACCCCGGCTCCACAACAGGATAAAAAGGAACAGACCCTTGAGGAGAGTGTTCCTGTAAATACAAAATCAGACAAATTGACCAATGGACATGCTGCGGTAGGGATGAAGGTCAAAAGCACCGGCGACACACAATTAACCGAGAGTTTTGTGCGAATTTTGGTTAAAAATCGTAATTATTCCAAGGCAATCGAAATTATTTCGGAATTAAGCTTGAATAATCCAAAAAAAAGTATTTACTTTGCAGACCAAATTCGATTTCTGAAAAAACTGATTATTAACGAAAACAACAAATAAGACAAATGTACGTATTTTTGGCAATCCTAATTATCATCGCTGCCATCCTGCTGATTGGCGCCGTGCTGATACAGAAATCCAAAGGTGGCGGTCTGGCATCCAACTATGCCGGTGGTAACCAATATATGGGTTATCGCAAGACTACCGACTTTATCGAAAAGACTACTTGGACTCTGGCCATCATCATCTGTGTACTTTCTATTGCTTGCTCATTTGCAGTAAAGACACCCCAGTCCGCCAACTCCGGCATCGTAGCCGAGAAGACTCAGGCGCCCAAGGCTGCCCCCGGTCAGCAAGCCGGACAGAAAGCACCTGCCGCTGAGGTGCCTGCACAGAGCGAGGCTCCCGTCCCCGCCGCTGAGGCAGCAAAATAAGAAGCACTAATATACACTGCAACTGTGCATCAGCCACCACGGCCGATGCACAGTTGCAGTGTGCATATACCCAATCTCGGATAACCCCTGACACCCACGACGATAGTAGTGGGTGTCAGGGGTAATAGATTTTAGATGGGATGTTGTCCTACAAGACACTGATTTACTGAGAATTCAAGTTTAGCATGTTAATGTATAAAACATAAACAAGCAGTAAGTCGGCGGGCTACGCACGCCTTTTGCCTGTTTACCCAACCCCGTACACCCACGTCGATAGCCGCGTGTGTACGGGGTTACTATAAGTCAGTGTCCTTGCGGACACTCCTAGTCATAACATACTCAATTAAATACTACTTGAGAAACTTGAATGGAAGAGTCTTCTCTAAAAGGTAAGTCTTGTCAGTTTTAAGTAGCTGTTTAAATTAAATGGATACTATATGCGCAGTTATTTTAAGTTGATTTCGCTGCAGAGCGAAGGCGCATAGCGAGCTATGTGACTGAGTGATAAAGCGAAAGCAACCAAAAAGAACAAGCATATAGTATTCAAGCTTTTTATATTATATTTAATGTTAATATAGCGGTTTAATTTGAACAGCTACTTAGCACAGAACCACATATTGATTATCAGTGAGTTGCGAAGTTCTAAATCACAATTTTTGACTTTTTAGAGAGTACTCAATGGAATAATTGCTGAACTTGCGCAGGTTTGCAAACCTGGCACTATTACAAAACCTGTTGCCATACGTGTACACACCGGGGACGGTATGCGCCGGGACACCGATTTTACGTGAATTATCCCCTCCTCTTTTAAAATATTGAGATTTTTTGACTATTTTTTGCATTTCTCATTTATTTTATCTACCTTTGCACAGTGAAAATACAATTCGTTAAATCTGCATTTAAACCCACCACTATTTACCACACATAGTTTTGTTCTCACAAAATAACTCATACTATTTTTTATCAACCATTTAAAATTTTGTAATATGAAAAATTTGATTGCTAACCTTCTGACTAAGAGTACCCGACTTACTCTTAGAATAGTAGCTATGCTGCTATTCACAATCACACTATGCTGTTGCTCCGATAGTGTGGACGACCTCGTGACAATATCTGAAAATCAGTCTGCCAAATCATCTACTTCATTATCTTCTCCTATCGTAAATGATCAGGATGCAATTGAAATTGCAAATAAGGTACTTAAAAAGGTGCCAACGCGAGGATTTTCAGTTTCATCACCCTCTCTTGATTATGTGGTGAATGATAACCCGACTCGCAGTAATGCCCCTGACACATTGGCGTATATTGTAAATTACCCCAATGATGGAGGCTTTGTCATAGTAGCGACAGATAGACGCATATATCCTATATTAGCCTTTTCTGAGGTCGGTAACTTCAACTTTGATAATGAAATTGCAAAAGCCAATTTTATAGATAATATAGGAACATACATGGAAGAGAACTTATCAAATTCTTCGTATGATGTTTCTGAGGACGATTTTGACGGATGCTTTGTAGTTTATCCTATGGTAGAAATATCAATGGGGCAAAATAGTCCATGGAATAAATATGTAATAGAAGACCATCCAAATTGCCCGGTTGGTTGTGTCGCAGTGGCTACTGCACTTGTAATGAGTCATTCTAAATATCAAATTAGATATCATAACACAACTGTTTACCTTAAGTCAATCATAGATGCAATTAAAAAAGGGCCAAATTCATCAACTGAAAATGCTCCTAAACGCATTATAGGAGGACATTCAACAGAGTTACAGCCAACATATACCTATGAAGAAGCTGTTGATTTAATGGCTACTTTGCTTTATGACATAGGTAAAGATCTAAATATGCAATATAATCCAAAGGGGAGCAGTGCATATAGCTCGGACGCATACAAATTATGTCGTTCCTTAAACTTTAATATTCCAACCGAATATAACAAATTTGACATAAATGAAATAAGCTGGTATCTAAAAAATAATCATATAGTATATCTTAGTGGTTATGATATTAATGGCAAAGGAGGGCATGCTTGGGTAAGTGATGCATGTTACTTTTGTGTTGATAGTGATGACCCAACTCAAATAACTGAAACATACATCCGTTGTGATTGGGGTTGGAATGGCTACTGTAATGGTTATTATTCCGGTTCTGTATTCGAAGCCGCAAGCTATAATTTCCAACCTAATTATTATTTTGCCATAAAACGCGAATGGGAATAAAAAATATATGACTATGAAAGGATTAATTGTATTAGTAACGTGCATGGTTACTTTGGTTATGAATGGTCAAAACTGCTTCACCGATGGGATGAAATGGTATACAGAATCTTATGGCACTCATGATCCGTTTGCAACACCACAAATTGAGGTAGTATCTCTTGAGAAATCTGATGAAAACGATTGCTTCAAGATGTTTCGTGAATACCAAGACCAAGTATTCGATAAACAGTTTGTGGCATACATCAAAGTGGATGGAGACAAGGTATTTTACCGTTTGCCCTCCGGGGATCAACGGGACTGGTATCTTTTATATGATTTCGGATTAGTTCCTTCTCAAGGATGTTATGTGTATAATCCGCTTACTTCAAGCGCTGATAATAAACCCCGGGCCACATACATAAAGTGTGTCGGTTTCAACACTTCAGACTATGGCGATCTGACTGCTATGATATTGGAAGAGTACTCTGATGAGAGTTGCATACAGTTACTTGGAAACGGCATATGGCTCAAAGGGCTATCTTCTCTAAATGGTGTATTAGACAACAATTATTTTGGGGCAGATGGTAGATCGAGTAAGTTAATTGGCATCTATAATAACGATGAGCCTATATACGCAACAAATGTTTCAAGCATTCCCGAAGTAACAAATTCTGATACCGTTAATTTAAAAATTGATGGTTGCTGCCTCACTGTATTTACCGATAAGTCGGTAAAAGGGTCTATATACTCTCCTTCAGGGATACACATCGGAGATTTAGTATTCGATAATCAGGCTTCTTCAATTCAACTTCCCGGAAGTGGTATATATATCCTTAATATTGATGGTACTACTAAAAAGATATATGTGCCATAACGAAAGTCCATCATTTTGAAATAAGGGTGTTTAAAAACTAAGAGCTTGTTTAATAAAAAATGTGAATGTCAGGGCGGTGTATTTTTGAGCTAATT
>JAMPDX010000014.1 GCA_023665425.1 Muribaculaceae bacterium | reverse complement strand
ATCGTGACTCTACCTATGTGACCGGCACGATAACTGACGCTGACGGCAACTTCCTGCTCGCCACCGATGACACCGGCAATCTTGCGGTAAAAATATCATTTGTCGGCTATCAGATATGGGGTGGCAAATGCAAAATTTGAGAGAAAAGCGCAAAAAATAATCCGTAGCATAGATTTTCGGCTACGGATTATATGGTGAGGATGAATTTGTCAGAATGGCAAATCTTCATCGTCAGAGGCAGGAGGGAAAAGCGTAGGAGTCTGAGGCGGTGCCGAAGGAGCCGGAGCTTCGTCTTCCTCGTCAGGCTCTTCCACACCCTCGATGGTGAGTTTTGTTTCAAGGTCGATGTTGGCAACGGCTTTGAGCGATTCATAATCGAACACATAAGCCTTGACATTCTTTGTGGGGTTCTTGCGGCGTTGGTCTTCGACCACAACGCTCTGCGAGCCGTTGGGTTCAAGAATGGAGAAACGCCGTTGCTTGATACCCAAAAAGAACTCCGAATTGCGGAGGTATGCTTCCAGTGCCGACGGGTCAAACTTCATTTGGTTCATACCCGAACGCGGCTCAAAGAATGTTTGGGTAGCGTTCCAGTTGAGATATATGAGGGCACGGCTTCTGCCGAAGTTGTGGGCAACGGTTTGCCCCTCAGCCTTGAATGAAGTTTGATGAACGATTCTGAAATGTGTGCCGTCAATGATTTTGCCCTGGGTATGCAGGGATGAAATCTTGCCCCAAAAGTCGTTGGTTTCCGAGACTTTTACATTGTCGGCATTCTGGGCGCACAGCCCACGGAAGCAGACATCGAACATTTCAGAATAGGAAAGCGGCACTTCGAGGTTTGTTTCGAGTATGCGAAACACCGTCAGGATGCATACCCAGTTGTCGAGGATACGGTCATCGGGTCGGATAGTTCCGAGTCGTTGCACCATTTCGGCACGAATGGTAGTCTCCATAGCCTCATAGGAATTTCTGACACGGTCGCGGAGCGAGAGCAGCGGCATAAGCAGGTGGGCATTGCCACGTTTGGCCGCAGCGACAAGCTCCTTGAACGCTTCATTTTCCTCATTGGAGAATGTGGTGCGAAAATAAGTGGAATGGATGCAGCGAGTGAAAAGAGCTGCATTATGGTTCGGTTGATGCTGGCCGGTAAAAAGCAGACCGCATGGCACTTTGTACTGCACCACCTCACGCTCGCAGGAGCCTTCGGCTTGCTCTGTTTTGGTGTTACCTGTACCGCCGAAACTGCCCTTTATCAATTCCATTTTGTTGTCGCTCAATAAATTTGTGTACTCGTCAAGTACCAAAATGGAATTGTGGAAGATAGGGAAAAGCAAGTTTATCGAAGCGACGGTGGTGTTGGTGAGCTTGGCCGGATCATCTTTCATCACATAATAGAGCGAAGTCAAAGCCATCGCAAGGTGGGTCTTGCCGGAGCCTCGCAAACCGAAGATATTAAGTAGCGGAAACCAACCCTTAATATCGAATATAATGTCGCGAAACAATACTGCCACAGCCCAAAGGAAGCCAATCTTGGCTCCGTCACCGAACACTGATGCGAGGCGTGCAACGTACTGGCTCAGGGTGTCGGTGTTGCCGTGGCTGTATTTGAGCATCTTTTCATAAAGAGCCTTTTCCTTGTATTCAGCAGAAAAGGGGAAGAATCTGAAAAGGATGTGGCCAACATGGGCATCTTCGACCTCGCAAAGGGTGCAAGTAAGTAATCACTAATCGACAATATATAATATGGGCATATTAGGCAGTGCAATCGGTGGAGCGTTAGGCATTGGTTCAAGTATCTTCGGAGGTATCAGTACCTCCAAAGCCATGAAGAAAGTAAAGCGCAACATCGAGCAGCAACAGAAGGAAAACCAGAATTGGTATGACCGCAGATATAATGAGGATGCCACGCAGCGTGCAGACGCGCAGCGCATCCTCACAATGATCAATGAGAATATCCGTCAGCGCAATCAGCAGGCCGCAGGAGTGCAGGCCGTGATGGGTGGCACCGAAGAGAGTGTGGCAGCGGCCAAAGCCGCCAACAACCAGGCACTCGCAGATTACACATCGCAGATTGCAGTCAACGGAGAACGCCGTAAAGACCAAATCGAATCACAGTATATGCAGACCAAGAGCGACCTCAACGACAAGCTCAACAACCTCGAGCAGGCAAGAGCAGGTGCTATCAGTCAAACCGTGCAGGGTGTGGCGCAGGCCGGCTCCAACATGGCAAGCGTATTCTAAAATCTGAAACATTATAGTAGATCCTAATACCTGTCGGCTCTATCGACATGGCCGATGGCCGCAAGGTAATCGTGGCCAATAGCGAGAGTGGAGAAACACTCGTGCTCGACAACGAGCGCGGCCATATGCTTGCCCATGACGACAACGGAGAGAATGTGCAGCCCTACCGCCCCGGTGCCAATGTGGGTGTGTGGAATGATGAGCAGCTTGCCAAATTGGGCGCATTGCAGCCCGCAGGCGAGCAACCGGCCACCGTTCCCATATCTGCCGAAAACGTTCCCAAAACTGTGGAAACTGCCGTCAATCCTACGGAAAACGCGGTTGCAGGAGCTGAAATCGTTCCCAATCCGCATGGAACTGTAGAAAACGTACAGCAACCGACCGCTCTGCAACGACTCCCCAAGGATGAAAAGGGCAATCCGATGTTTGAGCAGGCCGAGAGTGCAGACCACGGTTGGGACGCACTTGTGGAATTCAGCGAGGGAGACAAGGGCGCGACCAAAGAGATTGCCGATGTTATGGTAGAGGAAAAGCACAAGGCATTTGAGAAAGCACAGAAACTCAAATCCAAGGGCAAGACCCCGACCGAGATACTCGCATCACGCAAGGCCAATGCCGCCGAGCTTGCCAAGGCTCAGAATGAATATGAGCAGTGGCAGAAGATTGCCGCCATTGAGCAGAGCCGTGAAGCATCCATCCGCAGTCAGCAGGAGGCAGAGGCGCGTCAGCGAGCCATGGAAAGAGCCGAGGCAGAGAAAACCGAGCGTGCAGCACGCGAAGAGCAGGCACGCATCGAGCGTGAGGCCCTTGAAGGTATCCCCGAATGGCATCTTGACACCCCGGAGAATGCACGTGCGCGAGGTGCAAGACGTTATCAAGGAGCGAGGTTCACTCGCCAAGAACCGGTGGAGGGAGTGCCTGGCAAAGAGGTAGAGGTGAAATTCTCGCAGAAAGACCTCCCCAAGGGCAAGGTTGCCGTCATTGAGGCATCGCAACTTCAGCCGAGCCATATTCAAGGACAGCGCAATCCGATGTTCTTCATTGATGAGTCAACTTTTTTCAGGCAAAGACAGGGTATATAATAAATGGGGATGATTTACGTTATTATGTTAGGCCCTAATGGATTTGCGGCATTGCCGGGGCCTGTTTGATATGAAGTATACTCGGTTTTTAATATATATTGTAATTCTGATAGCGGTCAACTTGCAGATGCAGGCCGCCGGGAAGGTCTCATTTAGTGGCTCAACGATCAAGGTGCTGGAGGAGACTCCGGAGAAGTCTACCGGTCTCGACAAAATCTTCGTTATCTATAATGTGAGCGGGGTCTCTGCCACTTACACGGCTACTACAAGCAATCCGGTGCATTGGTACAAGTACAGCTCTTTAGGGGGCGGGTATGCCGAGCAAATCAATACCATTACCCAAAGCGGAAAGCAGTATACTTTGCCTGCCGTAGAGGGTGATATGGGCTATATTGTGGAAGAAGGCACCAACCGTTATTACTTCTGGGTGGTGAACTATATAGACCACCGTCTGTGGCTTCGTGGCATTAGCGCCGTCCCTGACCAGGACTGTTCAATGACCAATCTACTGTTGCAGATGGAGGGCTCGCCGATACATTACTATACTATAAATGGCCAGCTTAAGACCTTATCGCAAGGCATTGAGTTAGCCTACGATACTCAAGAATGGAGTGATGATGCCGGTACATTCGTAACCACCCCGACTGTAAAAATCCTGGATGAGGTGTCTGAGAATATCCACATCACGCCTCCGGTGTATGCTGATACTTATTTCCATATAAGTGGAGACAAGTTCTTGAAGCAATGGAATTGGCTCCAAGAGGCTGAAAGTGATATGTTTCATCCGTTTGCCGTAGATGTTCGCACCACAGCAGAGCAGGCCCCTATAAGTGATGATCCGGACTTCCGCTCTAATATTATCGGTGGGACAGGTGATGGCTTGGGAGGCAGTGCTCCGGCCGACATCACCTTTACCGCTGAGGGTACTCAAGGGATAATCCATCACGAATGGCAGTTTGCCTACGATATGGACTTCGACGATATAGAATACCGCTTTAATGAGCGGGAGGTGAACTATGTGTTCCGCGACCAAGGCACTATGTATGTGCGCTATATAGGCTCTAATGCCAGCGGAGAGTGCGAAGCTTTTGGCGAGACTTACACTGTGCATATCGGTGACTCTGAGCTGAAATGCCCTAATGCTTTCTCACCCGGAGCCAGTCCCGGCGTCAATGATGAGTGGAAAGTGTCATTCAGGAGCATTGTGGAGTTTGAGTGTTGGATATTTAATCGTCATGGCGAAGAGATATATCACTTCACAGACCCACTGCAGGGCTGGGATGGACGACGCCGTGGCAAGTTGGTAAAGCCGGGTGTCTATTATTATGTCATAGACGCTAAGGGTGCTGACGGAAAGCACTATAAGCTCAGTGGTGACATCAATATCATCAACTACCGCGGTGGTAGTGGGTCCACAACAGGCGGCGATGGCGCAGGCGGCGACATCGGCGACGAGACGGCCGAGTAACGCATACCGCCGGCTCGGCAAACATACTAAGCATTATAAGAAATGAAAGACAAAATACTCGCACCTGAGAGCAATGTAGAAGTCATTGGCGCTCGGGTGCATAATCTTAAGAATATAGATGTGAGTATCCCTCATGGCAAGCTCACAGTCATCACCGGGCTTAGCGGCTCGGGCAAATCATCACTGGCTTTCGACACTATTTATGCCGAAGGTCAGCGCCGTTATATCGAGACATTCTCGGCTTATGCCCGCCACTTATTGGGATCACTCGAAAGGCCCGATGTAGACAGCATCACCGGCCTCAGCCCTGTCATAAGTATTGAGCAGAAGACCACCAACCGCAATCCTCGAAGCACTATCGGCACCACTACAGAGATATATGACTTCTTCCGCTTGTTGTATGCGAGGGTGGGGGAGGCACGAAGCTATATCTCAGGCCTCCCGATGGTCAAATATTCTGTACCTCAGATAGTCGACTTGATACTCAAGACATACGAGGGGGAGCGTATTTACATCTTGGCTCCTCTGGTGAAGAGCCGCAAGGGTCATTATCAAGAACTCTTTGAGAATCTCCAGAAGAGAGGCTTCCTGCGTGTGCGTGTTGACGGCAAGCTTAAGGAGATAACAGCCGGCATGAAGCTCACTCGCTATCAGAACCACTCCATAGAGCTTGTGGTGGACCGTTTGCGTGCCTCCTCCAAGGATACGCGTCGCATCAGCGAGTCGGTGGAGCAGGCACTAAAGATGGGTGGCAAGATGCTTATGGTGGCAGATGAGAATGGCGAGAATGTTCGCCACTTTTCTCAGCTACTCATGGATGCCGAAAATGGCATATCATACGCAGAGCCGGCTCCCCATAACTTCTCCTTTAACTCACCGCAAGGGGCATGTCCGCATTGCAAAGGGTTGGGTACGGTCAATCTCATAGACCGCTCAAAACTTATGCCTAACCCTGCAAAAAGTATATACGAGGGGGGTATCGAGCCCTTGGGTAAGTACAAAAACAGTCTGCTGTTTTGGCAGATGGAGGCTATATGCAAGCTATATGGCAAGACCATAAAGACCCCCATCAGCGAGTTGCCCGAGGAATGTATTAACGATATCCTTGAAGGTACTGATGCCCGTCTGCACCTGGAGACGGCTACAATGTCATATACCCACTACAATGCCCCATATACCGGCATACTACGCTACATTGAAATGCAGCAGGATGAAGATGCCGGTGCCAAAGCCAACAAGTGGAGCGGACAGTTCTATACCAACCGGACATGTCCGGAGTGTCACGGCACCCGACTCAATCGAGAAGCGTTGCACTTCTTTATCGACAACAAAAATATAGCAGAGGTGTCTGCAATGGATATCGGCAAGCTGTATGAGTGGACAAAGGAGCTGCGAGGCAAGCTTACCGGGCGCGACAAAGCTGTGGGTGAGGAGATACTCAAGGAGATTAACACACGTCTGCAATTCCTGATGGATGTGGGGCTGCACTATTTAAGCCTTTCACGCCCGTCAGCATCGTTGAGTGGGGGCGAGAGTCAGCGCATACGCTTGGCGACACAAATTGGTTCGCAGCTTGTAAATGTGCTTTATATACTTGATGAGCCCTCCATTGGCTTGCATCAGCGTGACAACGTGCGCCTGATAAACTCCCTTTGCAACCTGCGCGATGTGGGCAATACCATCATAGTGGTGGAGCATGACCGCGATATAATGATGCGTGCTGACTACCTCATAGATATAGGTCCGGGAGCCGGTGAGGCCGGTGGCCGGGTGGTGTATCAAGGTAAGCCTTCAGATATGCTTGCCGGCGAGTCTACCACTGCAAAGTATCTCACTGGCCGTATGTCAATACCGGTGCCCAAGACACGCCGTGAGGGTAATGGTAAATTCATTGATCTGTATGGGGCTACAGGTAACAACCTCAAGGATGTTAATCTTCATCTACCGTTGGGAAAGCTCACCGTGGTGACCGGTGTAAGTGGCTCCGGCAAGTCCACATTGATTAATGGCACTTTGATGCCCATAATATCTCAGAAGTTGTATCGCTCACTTGAGACACCGATGCCTTACTCACGTATTGAGGGGCTGGATAATATAGACAAGTTGGTGAGTGTAGACCAGCGTCCCTTGGGGCGCTCGCCTCGCTCAAACCCTGCCACATATACCGGTCTGTTCGCTGATATTCGCAAGCTGTTCGTGGCCCTCCCGGAGGCTCAGATACGAGGCTATAAGCCGGGTAGATTCTCGTTTAATGTTAGTGGTGGGCGCTGCGAGACATGCAAGGGCAACGGCTATCGCACCATAGAGATGAACTTCCTGCCGGATGTGCTCGTGCCCTGTGAGGAATGTCATGGCAAGCGATATAACCGTGAGACCCTCGAGGTCCGTTTCAAGGGTAAATCAATAGCCGATGTTCTGGAAATGACGGTAGACGCCGCCGCCGAATTTTTTGCAGCCCAGCCACCTATTCTCCGCAAACTCAAAGCGTTGCAAGATGTTGGTTTAGGCTATCTGACACTTGGTCAGCCTTCTTCTACTCTGTCCGGAGGAGAAAACCAGCGTGTCAAACTTGCCACAGAGCTTGCCAAGAAGGCTACCGGGCGCACGTTGTATCTGCTTGATGAGCCCACTACCGGACTGCATTTCGAGGATATCAAGGTGCTGATGGCTACATTGCAAAACCTTGCCGACAAGGGTAACACCCTACTCATCATCGAGCATAATATGGATGTAATCAAGCTTGCAGACCATATAATTGATATGGGTCCGGAGGGTGGCCGAGACGGAGGCCAAATAGTAGGAGAGGGCACTCCTGAGCAGATAGCGGAAATGGACACAGCCACCGGCTGCTTCCTCCGTGCCGAACTCGCCGGAATGGCTTACCCCACGGAGTATAATTAAATATATGCTAAGAATGAAAGCAAAACGTTTACTTTGTGTTATAATAGCAAGCTGCAGTCTATTAGGCTTATCAGCCCGCCAACCAAGTATTGGCTACCGTGGCTTCCTTGACTGGAATGGTGAAGTGGAAGCAGACGTCATTGGAGCAATTTACGGTGCAGGGCAAGGTACTTTCTATACGGGCTTTACTACCAGTCATGGCTATCAATTCAAGCCATGGCTATATGCCGGTGTTGGTACCGGCCTGATATTCTGGCCCAAATATAGTCAGGTCTATGCTATGCCCGTGTTTGCCGACTGTCGTATTGATATTGGCAAACGGCTTTTTTCACCGTTTCTGGACGTGCGACTCGGTGCCAATACCTTGCATAGAGCGGGTCTATATTTATCGGCAACTGTCGGCATGAGCGTCAAAGTGTATAAAGATATGGGTATAAATTTTGGTCTTGGATACACCATGACCGGGCTTAATGAATACTATGGCTATTTTGCTTATGATGATTATACTCTAAATCATTGGGGCTGGCGGCCACATACCATTGGCCATACATTCACCAATACCTTGGCACTCAGGTTTGGCTTCGAGTTCTAATCAAGTAAAACAGTGGCGGGGTCTTAAGTGTCTGCTCAATTTAAATTTAACTTTATGTGGCTATGCTCATTTGTATTTAGAGGCCTTTAACCCGGCGCCTTTTTATGGCATCTTTTGCCAAGTTTCATCAGTCGTTATGCCCGCATAACTCCTTCTTCAACTTGCAAAATCTGCTCAAAAATTCGCTCGGCATAAAGTTCAATTTAAATTGAGCAGACACTTACGGCAGTGTAACCAAATCCCCGGGGGATAGCTTTTGGCTAATCTCTTCTGTCAGAATAAAATAGCGAAGAGTGCGAGAATTGGGGTATAAGGCGAAGTATGGATTAAAAGTTAGGTATAGCTTGATATCGGAGACATCGCTCAGCCCCTTCAGCTGCCTGTAAAGCTTCAGAACGACAGTGGAGGCACAGCGCATAAAAGCATCCCGGTTTGTGCGATTGAGGTGGAAGGTAAAAACGAACGAGCGCGTTGGAGTAGCGAGAGTGTGCTCAGATACATCTTTCATTTTGAGCCTTACGCTAATGTTGCGACCAAAATGCTTATTGATAGTATTCATGATGGTCTTGAATGTGTGCCCATGTGGCCCCGAGTCGGAGATGCGAGCATAGTCTATCGCCAGGTGTATCATCTCATGCAGCAAGATATCCTCGAGCTGATTCTGAGGGATGTCGAATTTGCCGGAGAACGTCATCTTGTATCTCAGATGCGGTTGGTTCCTGTTATATCTCAGATTGGTATGCAGGCACCCGAGTCGCTGTTTGCCGTTGGTTATAGACATGGGCACATCGGGCAGTTCAATGGCAAACATTTTAGACTTAAACTCCTTAAATTTGCTCTGTAGAAAAGGTATATTTGCTCGCATTAATTCGTGATAGGGGTCAATGCTCTTGTTAGTCTGTAAATGACGAAAGCATACCTTGACGGGTATGCTTTCGTACAGAGGTCTCAACCAGATTCGAACTGGTGTAAACGGTTTTGCAGACCGGTACCTAACCACTCGGACATGAGACCAATATTAGAATAAGCTTTGAGGCTTTGCTCTTTTGCGCTGCAAAGTTACGGCGTTTTTTTTAATTGACCAAATTTATCAAAGATTTTTTGAAAATTTTGGATTAAGACCACAGACGGTCTGAGTCGGCCAGCTTTTTCTCGTCTGACCGGATGCAACGCCAAGCACCGATAAGAGCCAATAGCGCTACTGCGGGAGCGATAAAGAACATTGATGAATAGTGTACAGAATCGGCTCCGGCAAGTTCGAATGAGTTGGCAGCAAGATAATCACTGCACACAGCGGCAATTACCAAGACTATGCTGAGCATGCAGATACGCTTCTGCAAGCGAGTGTTCTTAAACATGAATATGCCGAACAGACATAACACTGCTGACAGAAGTGCCACAACAGTCACATAAATTGTGCCGACAGCCAAGGTGTCCTGGGGCACATTGTAGATGCCGTAAGAAAAAATTGACACGGTCTGAGTGGCACCTTGTATTTCGCCCAATGAGCAGAACGAAAAGATGCACATTGCTATAATCGCGAATAGGAGCAGTAACGACTGCCAACGTTGTATTACCATAGCTGATAAAGCATTAAGAGCTTGTTTAATAAAAAATGTGAATGTCATGCCTCAGACCTAAGAGGGACTCTTTCCTACAACCAGGTCCGAATTTAGACTACAAAATTAGTAAAAATTCTGAATAAGGCAAAATAGTTTGACTATGAGTATGCGTGTTAGAAATCAAATTCGTCTTCAAATTCGTCTTCGAGGTCCTCGCGGAGACGGTCAGCTTCATCCTCCATTTGGCTTAGGTCATCTTCAAGGTCATCAATATGGCATTGAGTTTCAAAGTATTCATCAGAGTCTCTGTCAAGATGTTTATCAAGGTGTAACCGTAGCTCGTCGATGCGCGATTGTGCCGAAAAGATCTTATCCTCCAGAGAAGATATTCGTTCCTCTTGCTCCTCATAATACTCTGCTGAGTGTTGGGGTATTTGCTCAGCTGCCGACTTATCCTTCCGACCAAAAAGGCAATCTATAAGTGCAGCCTGCCCGAGAAGATGCCAAAATGATATTGCCATAATTAAGTTCTGTTATCTGTTAGTGTCAATACAAAGTTAGCAAAAAAACGTGAAAAGGCAAAGCCGATGGACATGTATGTGACCATCGGCTTTGGAATTTCAGTGGGTGAGGGGTTTATCAGAGTTTGCAAGCGGGGCAAGTGGGCTTCAGCTGTTTGAAGAAGTCATTGCCTTTATTGTCTACCAGGATGAATGCGGGGAAGTCTTCTACCTCAATCTTCCAGATAGCTTCCATACCAAGTTCGGGATACTCGAGCAGCTCGACACTCTTGATGCTATTCTTTGCCAGAATAGCTGCGGGGCCTCCTATGGAGCCAAGATAGAAGCCGCCATGTTTCTTGCAAGCGTCAGTAACCTGCTGAGAGCGGTTACCCTTTGCAATCATTATCATTGAACCACCGGCTGCCTGGAACTGGTCTACATAGGGGTCCATACGGCCGGCTGTGGTGGGACCGAATGAGCCGGATGCCATATCAGCAGGCTTCTTGGCCGGCCCGGCATAGTAGATGGGATGATCCTTTAGATACTGGGGCATCGGCTCGCCGGCATCAAGTCGCTCTTTGATTTTGGCATGTGCTATGTCGCGACCCACGATGATGGTGCCGTTAAGCGACAAGCGTGTGGACACGGGGTACTTGTTAAGCTCTGCCAATATCTCAGGCATGGGGCGATTGAGGTCAATCTTCACAGCATTGCCCTCTGACTGGTTGCGCATCTCTTCAGGAATGAGTTCTGAGGGGTTGGCATCCAATTCCTCCAGGAAGAGACCATCACGTGTGATTTTAGCCTTGATATTGCGGTCTGCAGAGCAGCTGACTCCCATACCTACCGGGCATGATGCGCCATGGCGAGGCAGGCGGATTACGCGGATATCGTGAGCGAAATATTTGCCACCGAACTGTGCGCCAAGACCCAGACAGCAGGCTGCTTCCCAAAGCTCTTTCTCAAGCTCTATATCGCGGAAGGCACGGCCATATTCATTGCCGGTGGTGGGCAGTGCATCATAATACTTCACCGAAGCTTTCTTCACCACTTCAAGGTTCTTTTCTGCGCTGGTGCCTCCGATTACAAATGCGATATGATAAGGAGGACAAGCTGCTGTGCCCAGACTCTTCATCTTTTCGATAAGGAAGGGAACGAGTGTCTTGGGGTTCAGGATTGCCTTTGTTTCTTGATAGAGATATGTCTTATTGGCTGAGCCGCCACCCTTAGCCACAAAGAGGAATTTGTATTCCATGCCCTCAGTGGCGTGGATATCTATCTGTGCGGGCAGGTTGCAGCCGGTGTTCACCTCTTCATACATTGTGAGGGGTGCATTCTGAGAGTAGCGAAGATTGTTCTCGGTGTAAGTCTTGTAGACACCCAGAGAGATCTTCTCTGCATCGTCGCAGCCTGTCCATACCTGCTGGCCTTTGTAAGCAGCGCAGATGGCTGTACCTGTGTCCTGGCAGAAGGGGAGCACACCCTTTGATGCCACATCAGCATTGCGGAGCATGGTGAGAGCCACAAACTTATCATTGTCTGAGGCTTCGGGATCGTGCAGTATCTTGGCTACCATCTCATTGTGTTCGCGACGCAGCATGAAGGCATTGTCATGTGTGGCGGCGTTAGCCAACAGTGTGATAGCTTCGGGGTCTACAACGAGCATCTCGTGGCCGTTCCAGTTTTCAACCTTGACTCCCTCCTTGGTTAGGAGGCGATATTTAGTTGTGTCCGGCCCTAATGGGAAGGGTTTTTGATAATGAAATTCAGGAGTTGCCATTAGTCAAATTATGAATTATTGTGATTATGCTGCGAAATTAGTCAAAAAAAATGGGACTGCAAACCGGTATGCCAACTTTTTTACTAATCAGGGTGTTTCACCGGCCGTTCCCGCGCAAATCGAAACTTAATTATAATTTAAATTTGGTGAATTGCAAAAAAAGTTGTAATTTTGCACTGAAATAAGCGCACGTGGCGTAATGGTAGCCGCGCTAGACTTAGGATCTAGTGACGTAAGTCGTGGGGGTTCGAGTCCCTTCGTGCGCACAACCCCATCCAACCCTTCGGCTGGCTTCCTCCATTTGGAAGTTAGCCATTTTTATATCCGACTGTTCCACACCGACCATATTATGAGTCAGCGGGCAGAGCTTCCGAGAAGGATTACCAACTTGGTATTTGAGTCCTCTCTAAAAAGTAAATCTTGTCAGTTTTAGCACAAAACCACATATTGATTATCGATGACTTGCGAAGTACTAAATCACAATTTTTGACTTTTTAGAGTGGACTCGTATTTCAAGTTTCGCAGGTAGTCTTCTATTGAATATGTTTTGGTTATGAGTGTCCGTAAGGACACCGACTTATAGTAACCTCGTACACACACGGCGACAGCCGTGGGTGTGCGGGGTTGAGTAAGCAAACAAAAGGCGTGCGTAGCCCGCCGAGTTACTGCTTGTTAATGTTTTACACGTTAACTTGCGAAACTTGAACTTGGTATTTTTTTATCATCACTAAATCACCATAGTACAGAAACTTTTAAAGTATTCGTATGTACTATCGTAGAATTGCGGTAAGCGTGAGGCATCTTCCGGGAAACCTTCGTGGGTGAGATTTTTGTTCCCCTCCGGAATACATATTACTATACCCTGACGAGCGCGAGTGAGCAGTACACGGTATGCGTTAAGCATATATTTTTGGGTCTCCGGGTTCTTCTCCGGTATCCACTGTGTCTTCCCGTTAAATTTCCAAAATGTCCATTTGTTACCTTCATAACGCATATCGGCATCCCACAGAATACAAGCATAGTCTACTTCCAACCCTTGCACTTGAATCTCTGTAGCCGCTTCTTCCAGATAGTTTGATGACCTCACATCGCTTTTGTCTTCTAAAAACCAGTGGACTGCATTATCCTCGCTTTGTGGGAGGACATGTACTCCTAATGGCTTGAAGCGTGCTGATACTTTGGTAATCAGGATGCCGGTTTGTTGTGTCCCGCGTGCTTGCTGTCTGAGCCAAGCGCGAGCCTTGTTCATATCGCGGGTCAGTACGATTGGGTAATTGTGACTTATCACATCTTGATAGAGAGCCGATGTGTCGCTCCCAAATGATAATAGCGAATGAATGAATGCCGAGAGTCTCTCAGCCCTGAACGAGCGCAGGCTGACACCTAAATGCAGGTGGCTCGTGAAGGTGACATTGCTGTTATGTTGGAGCAGCTCATTGACTCTCCCTTCAGCATATTCAGCGTCAGTGAGCTTATCAGAGATATACACTTTCCAGTGTGGAAATCTGTCGTTGAGAGCGGAAATCCATTCAGCGATACCGGCCTCACCGGTGTTTATTTCCTGGCCGTCACCGATAAGACAAATAATCGTAGCCCAGTCCTCACGTTGGTCCATAGACCAGATGAGGAATGCGGCCTCAGACATGGGGAAATTCGCCACTTTGAGCTTGTTGCCATACGTTCCGCCACGCTTCAAATAGTCAGCAATACGTTTATGAGTCCATGCTCGTTGAGCTTCATCAAATATAGCAACATGCTCTACTTCTCCATACCCGCTCTGCCGGAGCTTGACAGCTTTCTCCGGGTCTATTTCGAGCTCAGAACCGATAATGGGATTCTTGATTTTAGCAAGCATATTGTCTCGGTAACGATGGATTATCTGGATAAATTTTCCAACTTCGCGTCGGGCATCAGAGAGTTTCTTATCGGCACCCTTTTCCTTAGATTTCCTGTAATTATCGCGAGCAAGGGCTTCTGTAAGTACAGCCACAAGCGGACCATTGCCGGAGAGGTACACAGCCCCGTCGTCTTCGTTGAAAGAGCCATCCTTGAGATAAGACTGTTTAACTGCTACATCAAGCCCTACCAATGTCTTGCCGGCACCGGGCACACCTGTCACAAAACAGATACTTTTCTCTTTCTTCCTTTTAGTCTTCTCTATTATATCGAGCATGCAAGATATGGTGGCATCTGTTGTAACCTTGTCTGCTTCATGTCGAGTAATATCTTCCACAGAATGATTCTCATATAAGGCACGGGCCGCCTCAATGATGGTAGGCGTGGGAGAATACGGACTAATAATCCAATTCGGTATCCGCTCATCGATGTCGGCATGAAACTGCTCAATTACAGTCTTTATAAGACGTTGGAGACCAAATTTTCCACTGATCAATGGATTTACAACAGCATCATCATATATTGAAGGACGTATCAGCTCCGTTGAGCTTGTGCGATTGGTAGGAATTAAAACAGGCACTATTATACAGTCTTGACTGTATTTGTGAAAGTTCTTAAGGTCCAAAGCATAATCCATCACTTGCTCCAGATCTGATTGCAGGGCATCCTTTTTGCCGACCTTGAATTCCAAACAGAAAACGATCTTTCGCAGAATGAGCACTACATCAATTCTTTTGCCTAATCTGGGAATATCATATTCAAAAATAATATCCGCATTTTCCTCCCGCCAGGAGGCAAGAGCTAATTGCAAGATGTGTATCTCTTCAAGCCATGCTTCATCAGTAGTAGTTAGTGCCTGACCATGGTAAGCACTGTGCAATCTACCCAAGATATAGTATGGATCTTCGTTTATGAACGTATTTAAGTCAGAAGCATATAAGCATCTGTTTGACGTAATAGCAGACATTTCCTTGATTTTTGTGAAGTTATTGACGTAACAATGATAATGATTTGACAATCATATACTTAGTTCTATTGGTAACTAAGATAGTTACTATTTTGACTCTTTTTTTGACAGATCATGTCAATGGTTAGAGACATCCCAATCGTTTTTTACTACGATTACTGCAAAGTTACAAATTTTTCCGCAAATAAACCGTGCCCTATGATTTGGCGTCTTACTTCCTGATGGTGTAGGAGTTCCGGTTTATAGGCCAAGGCAACTACTCATATCTTGGCGACGTGCAATTTCAATTATAACAACGAAGGCGAGAGGAGTTAACCCTCTCGCCTTCGCAGGTTGTTTTGGTGATTCGGCAGGGATTCGAACCCTGGACCCACAGCTTAGAAGGCTGTTGCTCTATCCAGCTGAGCTACCGAACCATCCAATGACTAAATCGCCAATATAGTGATTTGGCGTTAATCGGGTGCAAATTTAGTGATTTTTTTTTAAATAACAAAATTGTCGGGGATTTTGAGGTGTCGGAGTTGCGTATGTATGCGAGTTTTTGTAATTTTGTGGTCAGATATGGAGACGGAATTAGACTACATAGGGTCTGTGGTTGCTTTTGACTTGGATGACACTCTCTATTCTGAATTAGAGTTTGTCAAGTCCGGGTTTAGGACAGTTGCAGATATGGCGCACCCACTTGTGGCCTCACGTGAGGCTCATCCTTACGCAGATGCAGTGACTCTTTATGAAGAAATGTGGCAGGTATATAAGTCGGGTAGAAATGCCTTCGATTTTTTATCTACATATGTAAACGATGACAAGGAGTTGTTTATCAGCCGATGTGTGGAGCTGTATCGCAAACATATTCCGTCAATTAGTCTATATGAAGGGGTTGAGGATTTTTTGCAGCATTTGGCCGACCTGGGTGTGCGTATGGCTATCATAACGGATGGCAGATCTGTGACCCAGCGCAATAAGCTCGCAGCTCTCGGTATAGAGAAGTTCTTCGCTCCGAACAATATTTTTATTTCAGACGAGGTTGGTAATGATAAACTGTCTATCGAGTCGTGGCAAGCTTTAGTACGTCGTTATCCCAATTCGTGCCGGTTTGTTTATGTGGGTGATAATCCGGCCAAGGACTTTCGTATCCCCAATATATTGGGTTGGACTACTATTGGCCTTCGTGACAGGGGCGAGAATATTCATTCTCAGTCAGCTGCAGCAACCAAGTTAGATGTACCCCAATTTTGGGTTGACAATTTTAGTGAACTTTTAAGATTGCTCTCAAAGCAATAATACATATATCGGGGCACTTATGTGTCTCTTCTATCAATTAATTATTTACCCCTTTGGGTAATCCAACGGGGCTCAGACATCAAAAGATATGTCAGAAAAGATAGCTTTAATCACCGGTATCACCGGACAAGATGGGTCCTTCTTGGCGGAGTTTCTGCTTGAGAAGGGATATGAAGTGCATGGTATCCTGCGAAGGTCAAGCTCATTCAATACCGGACGTATAGAACATCTGTATTTGGATGAGTGGGTGCGCGACATGCATCGCAAACGTTTGATAAATTTGCATTACGGCGATATGACCGATTCATCATCGCTGATACGCATCATCGGGCAGGTTAAGCCCACGGAGATTTATAATCTTGCTGCCCAAAGCCATGTGAAAGTGAGCTTTGAGGTACCGGAGTATACTGCCGATGTCGATGCTGTGGGCACACTGCGCCTGCTTGAAGCTGTCCGCATTTTGGGTATGGAGAAGCGCACACGTATATATCAGGCCAGTACGAGCGAGCTTTATGGTAAAGTGCGCGAGATACCTCAATCAGAGACCACCCCCTTTAATCCGCAGTCGCCATACGCTTGTGCCAAGGTATATGGCTATTGGATAACACGTAATTATCGCGACAGCTATGGTATGTATACCTGCAATGGTATTCTGTTTAATCATGAAAGTGAGCGGCGTGGTGAGAATTTCGTGACTCGCAAGATTACCCTAGCTGCAGCCCGCATCAAGGCCGGGGTGCAGGACAAATTGTATCTTGGTAATCTCAACGCACTGCGCGACTGGGGCTATGCCCGCGATTATGTGGAGTGTATGTGGATGATAATGCAACAGCCGGAGCCGGATGATTATGTCATAGCCACCGGCGAACAGCATACAGTCCGTGAGTTTGTGGATCTCGCATTTCGCCATGTGGGGCTCCCGCTCCGATGGGAAGGTGAGGGGATTAATGAAAAGGGAATAGATGACGAAGGCCGTGTTTTGGTAGAAGTAGACCCCAAATTCTTCCGTCCGGCAGAGGTTGATACTCTCCTTGGTAATCCGCAGAAAGCCCGCGATGTGTTGGGTTGGAACCCCTCTAAAACCCCCTTTGAACAGCTCGTTAAGCTTATGGTAGACAATGACTTGAAGCTCGTAAATAAGCGATGAATAAAGACGCAAAAATATATGTGGCCGGTCACCGCGGATTGGTGGGCTCGGCAATCTACAATAATCTTAAATCAAAAGGTTACACCAATCTGGTGGGGCGAAGCCACTCAGAGCTTGATCTGCTTGACCAGGCAGCCGTCAAAGCATTTTTTGATAAGGAACAGCCGGAATATGTAGTCTTGGCAGCGGCTCATGTCGGTGGCATCATGGCCAATAGCAAATATCGTGCAGATTTCATATGGCAGAATTTAGAGATACAGCAGAATGTGATAGGTCAGGCCTTTGTCCATGGAGTAAAAAAACTGTTGTTTCTCGGCTCAACTTGTATCTATCCTCGTGAGGCACCGCAGCCTATCCGAGAAGATGCCCTGCTCACTTCGCCATTAGAGTATACTAACGAGCCATACGCAATAGCAAAGATTGCCGGCCTCAAGATGTGCGAAAGCTTCAATCTGCAGCATGGCACAAATTATATCGCCGTGATGCCCACCAACTTGTATGGCCCCAATGATAACTTCAACCTTGAGACAAGCCATGTGCTGCCGGCTATGGTGCGCAAAATGCATTTGGCAAAACAGCTCACCGAGAACAATGAGGAAGCCCTGCGCAAAGACCTTAACGGCCGTCCGATTGAAGGTGTAGACGGGACTGCCTCAATCTCCGAAATAGAGGCCATTCTTGCCAAATATGGCATATATAAGGGGGAGTTACACCTGTGGGGCACCGGTGCACCGCTCAGGGAATTCCTTTGGAGCGAGGATATGGCTGATGCCTCAGTGTATATTATGGAGCATGTCGACTTTGACGATGTCAGAGGTGACAACCCCGAGGTGCGCAATTGCCATATAAATATAGGTACCGGAAAGGAGTTGACCATTAAAGAGTTGGCCTACAAAGTGAAAGATGCCGTGGGCTTTACCGGCAAAATAGTGTGGGACTATACCAAGCCTGATGGCACCATGCGCAAGCTGTGCGATGTAACCAAACTGCAC
This sequence comes from Muribaculaceae bacterium, assembly GCA_023665425.1. Lineage (GTDB taxonomy): Bacteria > Bacteroidota > Bacteroidia > Bacteroidales > Muribaculaceae > Lepagella. The sequence goes on along the minus strand of JAMPDX010000014.1, from coordinate 13,246 downwards.
AATCTGGGGTGGCACCACACAGTAGAAATAGATGAGGGTGTAAGCCGCTTATATAGCTGGTACCTAAACCATTGACCCTTTTGCCGTGCAGCTGATATTGTTATTCATACTGACATTTATAGGTCTCTTAGCCATCGAACTTATTTACATCCCGTTGGCACGCAAGAACAGGTGGAGTACCGAGCGCAATCGCCGCGAGGACTCACATCCTGTTACAGTCATAGGTGGCGGTATCATCTTTTATATTTCAATGGTGATATGGTGCTTGGCCTTGGGAATTATATATAATCAGGTCTATCTGTGGAGCAACTTTATAGTCGGAATAACTATGTTGGCTGCCTGCAGCTTTGCAGATGATATACTTCAACTTAAGGTTTGGATAAGGCTGGTGGTTCAGTTTGTGGCCGTCACCTTCTTGGGGCTACAATGCGGTGCATTTAATCAAGAGTGGTATATATGGCTCATGCTGTTGTTGTGCACTGTGGGCTTTGTCAACGGCTATAACTTTATGGACGGAATTAATGGCATCACAGCGGCTTATTCCATAGCAGTGCTCGGCTTATTTTTGTATGTAGATATGACCGGTACGCAATTTGTGCCCGGCTCAATGATAGCTATGGCCATCATCTCCGTCATTATATTTGCCTTCTTTAATTTCCGCAAGCGGCCCGTAGTTTTTGCCGGCGATGTCGGCTCAATCACCATGGGGTATATCGTGGCCACAGTATTGATATACTACATACTGCAGACGCATACCCTGACGGCCTTAATAATGGTGAGTGTCTACGGGGTTGACACCTTCATGACAGTGGTGCGCCGCGCCTCTGAAGGAGAAAACATATTCAAGCCCCACCGCAAACATATCTACCAACTCCTCAACTATGTGTGGCGGTGCAGCCAATTGAGGATTGCTGTGGGATACGCTTTGCTTCAATTGGGTATCTCTATAGGCTATCTGTATATGCGCACTAATGAAGAGCAAATAATCTATTGCGCTGCTGTATTAATCTGTCTTACAGGCCTCTACTTCATCCTTATGATGGCCTCGGAGAATAAGCGACGCAGGATAGAGTTGCTCGGCACACACCATGAGAGGGATACTGCTGCCTCTATGAAAAATGGCGGCAGATCGAGAAACCTATCACAAGGGAAGGCTCGTAACAATTCGGAAGTAAATGATATTCCCCTGCCACTTGATAAATGGAATTAAGGTCAGGGGATATTAAGGTATCTGTGTGTCTGAACTGACAGACGCCAGCGCGGATCGGCCTTAACACGTGTAATGGCACGGGCTGTATTGGCATTAAACTCCTGAGTATCCGGCACATAGCAAGGTTGTAGATACATCAATGTATTAGAGCGACATTGTGGGAGGTCAAAGTATATTTCCAAGTCTTGCCCTACATCCACCACTTTTATTTCATCGGCTCTTTGCAACCGAGGGATGACCGGTACATCAGGCGCCATACCAAATTTTGGCGACATAGTCACCCAATCGATTTCATCCGGCACGGGGAGAGTGCCATTGGTTTCTATCGCGATTTTCTTGCCGGTGCCCACATGTAGGGTGTGGATAAAGTCTCGGTCTATCCACAGAGCCGGTTCTCCGCCTGTGAGAACAATCCACTCGGCAGGATATGAGTTGATATATGCCACAATGTCGGCATCAGCCATCAGAGTGCCCTCTTCATGCTTGGTGTCGCAGAATGGGCAGCGCAGGTTGCAACCGCTGAACCGCACGAAGACACAGGGCACTCCCGTGTGAGCACCCTCACCTTGCAGTGAGTAAAATATTTCGTTAAGCTTTCGCATACAAAATTGTAGTCAGTCAAGTTCGTATGACGCGATATTACCCTCACTCTCCTGCACATCACAGCGGTAGCAGGTAGCGATAGAGTCTACCACCCAACGGGCAAGATTCTCTGCTGTGGGGTTGTATGGCAGTACGTCATTAAGTATGGCATGGTCCAACTTGCCGAGAATTTGTTGCTTTATATGCGTGAAATCTTCCACCATACCGTCGGCATTGAGTTCTTTGGCACGACAGTGTACGGTGAGTATCCAATTATGGCCATGCAGCTGTGTGCACTTGCTCTCGTATGATAGAGATAAGCGATGAGCTGCCGATATTTCTATACGTTTACTTACGTAATACATTCTTTTTAATTAGTAACCGCCAGTGGAGCAGTTACTTACTTTTTTAATTGATGTAATCTGTTGTGTCAGTTATGCCGGCATCCTTGAGAGCCTGTTTGCGCTCCACACAAGTGCCACATTTGCCACAATGCTTCTCTCCACCTTTATAGCATGAATATGTCTTGGAGTAGTCCAGACCAAGGCGTTTGCCATGCACAGCTATGTCAGACTTTGACAGATAAGTGTAGGGAGTAAGCAGCGTAATCCCCGGGTAAGTGCCGGTGCGTATAGCCTCGCTCATAGCGGTGGCAAATTCGGGCCGACAGTCCGGGTAAATGTCATGGTCGCCCCCATGGTTTGCCATCATCACATGTTTGAGGCCGCGACACTCCGCCAGCCCGGCAGCTATCGAGAGCATGATGCCATTGCGGAATGGCACCACAGTACTCTTCATATTGTCAGAGCGATAGTCCCCCTCAGGGATAGCCTCAGCTCCTTGCAATAGCGATGAGCTGAAGTATTTTGCCATGAAGTCCAACGGGATGATCAGGTGCTCAATATTCAGAAGCTTGCAGTGCTCAGCGGCACATTTTATTTCGCGTGCATTATGGTTGGAGCCATAATCGAAGCTCACAGCCAGAGCGATACGTTGCTTGTACTCATAAAGCATGGTAGTAGAGTCCATGCCGCCGGAGAGTATGAGGATAGTGTCTTTTTTCATCTTTATTAAACAAACTCTTAACAAACTCTTAACGAGCTCATGACGGGCTCTAAGAAGATAAGGTTCTATCAGTATGATTGAAGTTCGGAGAGGGTACGGGCATCTGCCAGATGGGAGTGCTCTTCATCGGCTTTGCAGGCAAAAGGATGTATGCTGATACCGCCGCGAGGCATGAAGCGGCCCTTCACTTCGATGTATTTCGGGTCCATGAGGTCCCACAGATCATTAAGTATGATATTTACGCAGTCCTCATGAAAGTCGCCATGGTTGCGGAATGAGAAGAGATAGAGTTTCAGACTCTTGCTCTCTACCATGCGTTGGCGAGGTATGTACTTTATGTATATATGGCCAAAATCCGGCTGCCCGGTCTTGGGACACAAGGTGGTGAATTCCGGACAATCGAATGTCACAACATACTCACGTTCCGGATGTTTGTTTTCAAATGTCTCGAGGAGTGAAGGGTCATAATCAGTAGGATATTTGGTCCCTTGATTGCCGAGGAGGGTGACACCCTCCAGTTCTTTGTCTGTTCGCATATTAGTAAGAATTTTTAGGGCGGGGTTTACTTCCGCAGCTGGTAAAAGGAGGTGAGGAATAGGGGAGAGGTGTAGTGTTGGCAGGTTATCACTTTTTGCCGGATGTGTTGCTCAGCTGTTCAGCATATTTGTTGGGGAATTGCCATTGCTGGCGCGGACGGCACATAGCATAAATGATGAGACCCAAGCCGAGGATGACGAAGGGGATAGATAATATCTGCCCCATATTAAGTGTCATATCTGCCTCCCATGCCTCCTGAGGGTTCTTCACAAATTCTATGAGGAAGCGAGCCCCAAAAGTCCAGAGGAAGAATACTCCTGTCAGCAGCCACGGTCGCTCTTCATCATTCCTCTTCCAATACATCCACATCAGCAGCCCGAAGAGTGCAAAATAGGCCAAAGCTTCATATATCTGCGTGGGATGCGAAGGATATGTGAGCCCATCGCGCACAAATACAAATCCCCATGGCATATCTGTGGGGCCGCCATATATCTCGCTGTTAAACAGATTGCCTATACGTATGAGCCCACCCACAAGGGCGATTGGCACCACAATCTTATCGATGAGCCATGAGGGGTTCTTCTTGGCTACGAACCATGCGAAGCAGCAAAGACCAATGAAGTTGGCTATTGCACCGCCATGGCTGGCAAGACCACCTTCCCACACCTTGATGATTTCTCCCGGATGCTGACTGTAATAATCCCATTCGTAGAACAACACATGGCCCAGGCGTGCACCTATCACGGTGCATAACACCAACAATATCAGCAATGGCCCAAGCCACTTCTCGGGGGCGCCCTCATGCTTGAACATACGAGCCACAATATTATAGCCGAGTAGAAATCCGATAGCGAACATCAATCCATACCATCGTATCTCTATAGAGCCGAGCGAAATCAGTATCGGACTTACATCCCAGTTTATATATGATAACATACTAATTAAGAGTCTGTCTAATTATGGCTTCTCGAAGCCGGGAATATCCACAAGGCGAATATTAAACACCAGGTTGGAGTATGCCTTAGCGCCACCGTATGCAACAGAGCCATATCCCATGTTGTAGGGTATCAGGATAGTGCATGTGTCGCCGATGTGCATCTGGGAGATACCCAAAATCCAGCCGTTGATATTCTTGTTCAAAACGGAGCGATAAACGCCCGGTGCCGGAGAAACATTCTTCTTAGAGCTGTCCAAGAGTGTACCCTCGATATTAGTGACCTCATATCGCAAGTCTACCGTAGAGGTCGATATCGGCGAGAGCTTCGAGGCGGTCTCAGCGCGATCATTATGCCACTGTATTAATACATAACCATTTGGGTCCCAAGGAGCAGTCACCTTTTGATATACGTCATTGCCGACAGCATCTTTTTCTTGGGCCTTGGCCTCAATCCATTCGTCGTTAAGTTTCCTCCATTCGGAATTGGGATCTGAGGGCTCATCTCTTTCCAGACTGCAGGAGGACAGTGCTACTATGGCACACAGAGAGAGTATTTTAAAATCCTTCTTCATGATCATATTAATATTACCTTAGTGATGATTACAAAATAACAAGTTGATAATCTTAATCATCATAAAAAATTTCACCACTTTATTTTTTAATCATCACTTAATATAGCACGTCAGTCAGCGAAGACTGTGGGTGCCTGGGCGGCATCTGCATCAGCCTGGAACATAGACTTCTTATGAAACCCGAGCATCCCTGACAGCATCACATTAGGGAAGGAACCAACCTTCTTGTTATACTTCATCACGGCCTCATTATAGTTGGTACGAGCCACCTGTATGCGGTTCTCCGTACCGGTAAGGTTCTCCTGGAAGTCCAGATAGTTTTGATTAGCCTTTAGGTCCGGATATGCCTCAGTCACAGCATTGACATACATATTGAGAGCCTTGGTGGCTTCTTGTTGCACCTGATTGTATCGGGCCAAAGCCTGATCATCTTCCGGGGCTTCTTTGGGCAGTGCGTCTGCCTGTTGCTGAGCAGCTTGGGCGCGTGTGCGGGCTTCTGTCACTTTAGTGAGCGTCTCACCCTCATATTTAGCGTATGACTTAACGGTATTCTCGAGGTTGGGTATCAGGTCCTTACGTCGCTGATACTGGCTCTGCAGGTCTCCCCATTTCTGGTCTACCTCCAGCTCTTTCTTATACATGCCGTTGTATGTGCCACCTATCCAAAAGGCGAGGCACAATATTACGGCACCGATTATGATCCACGGAGTGTACTTCTTCATCACTTGTCGAGTTTGCGGAGCAAAGAGTTAAGACTTACTTCCTCCTTAAGGATACGCTCCACCTCGTCAACACTGATACGTTGTTGCTCCATGCTGTCGCGGTGACGCAGTGTCACGGTGCCATCCTCAAGTGTCTGATGGTCAACGGTTACGCAATAAGGAGTACCTATGGCATCCTGGCGACGGTAACGCTTGCCGATAGAGTCCTTCTCATCGTAGGCACAAGTGAAGTCGAAGCGCAGGCGATGTTGTATCTCGCGAGCCTTGTCGGGCAGCCCGTCTTTCTTCACCAGCGGGAGTACAGCACACTTCACGGGAGCCAGAGGAGCCGGGAAGTGGAGCACCACGCGAGAGTCGCCCCCCTCCAGCTTCTGCTCCTCGTAGGAGCTGCAAAGCACGGTGAGGAACATACGGTCTACACCGATAGATGTCTCAATGACATAGGGCACATAGCTCTCGTTGAGCTCCGGGTCAAAATATTTGATGTTTTTGCCGGAGAACTTCTCATGCTGGCTCAGGTCAAAGTTGGTGCGAGAGTGGATACCCTCCACCTCCTTAAAGCCGAAGGGCATCTTGAACTCGATGTCGGTAGCGGCGTTGGCATAGTGTGCCAGCTTCTCGTGGTCATGAAATCTGTATTTCTCATCGCCAAGACCCAGAGCCTTGTGCCATGCCAAACGAGTCTGACGCCAATAGTCGAAGTATTTTAGCTCCTCGCCCGGACGCACAAAGAATTGCATCTCCATCTGCTCAAACTCGCGCATGCGGAAGATGAACTGGCGAGCCACTATCTCATTGCGGAAGGCCTTACCTATCTGAGCGATTCCGAACGGGATACGCATGCGGCCGGTCTTCTGCACATTCAGGTAGTTAACAAAGATACCTTGTGCTGTCTCTGGGCGCAGATACACCTCCATGGCGCCATCGGCGGTGGAGCCCATCTCTGTCTTGAACATCAGGTTGAACTGACGCACGTCTGTCCAATTGCGAGTGCCGCTTATAGGGTCAACTATTTCATAGTCAAGGATTATTTGTTTGAGCTCGGCCAGGTCGTTGGCATTCATAGCCTTCTCATAGCGAGAGTGCAGCTCGTCGCGCTTACGGGCATTCTCCAGCACGCGAGTATTTGTCTGGCGGAACATTGCCTCATCAAAGGAGTCTCCGAAGCGTTTGGCTGCCTTGGCCACCTCTTTATCCATCTTCTCCTCAAACTTGGCGATAGCATCCTCGATGAGCACATCGGCGCGATAGCGCTTCTTGGAGTCGCGGTTGTCGATCAGGGGGTCGTTGAAGGCGTCTACGTGGCCCGATGCCTTCCAGATTGTCGGGTGCATGAAGATAGCTGAATCTATGCCCACGATATTATCATGGAGCATGGTCATGGCTTCCCACCAATAACGTTTGATATTATTCTTCAGCTCAACGCCATTCTGGCCGTAATCATACACGGCAGCCAAGCCATCATATATCTCGGATGACTGGAATACAAAGCCATATTCCTTGGCATGAGCTACTATTGTTTTGAAGACATCTTCTTGTTTTGCCATATCTTGGGTAACGTGAATTGTGAAAAATAAATTGTTGAGCAGAGAGCATGAGCACGCAAAGTTACAAAAAAAATCTGAAACTTGGAAATTACGGAGCTTTAATCCGCAATCTGACCATCAATATTTCGCTATTAATCCGCTGTTTCGGCCTGATTATCCTCCTCTGCAGGCACATTCTGCGTGTCGGCTTCAGCCTCATCTTTGTCAAGCAATGACTTGATGGACTCGGAAACTTTGATGATAATATGCAGCTTCTTAAGCAGGCGGTGCTGCATATATGCACCCATCAGCCACACGGGTATGCTCAGGGGGAACAAAGCCATGCACACGATACTGAGCCAGCGGCGGCGTGCCGGATGATAAATCCACTTGGCGTTTATGAGTGGATAGTCAAAAAGCTTCGCTACGACCGATTTATCCCGGCAGTCAGTCAGATACTCCACCGTGTCGTCTAACTGCTCTGAAAGAGCTCCTATTGCGTTCAGGGGCATACCTTTGAGCCAATACCTAATGAAGAATTGCGGATGCTTATAATGCTCGGTAAGTTGACTGCAGACAGTCTCGATAAGGGTCACCCGGTGCAAAGCCTCTGAGGTAGAAATATCATTGATAATTACCTCCTTATATTCCACTTTGCGCATCACACCCTTGCCGGTGAGTCGGTGCAGGAGGTTGCGCCATGCATCGGGATTAAACACTGCCGAGTCATTCATCGCCTTCCAGGTGACATAAATACCCAATGGGGCGAGTATTACAGTAGATATCCACATACCCTCAACCACGGGCCAGTGGCCGTCGCGGGCCATCTTGTAGCCGGTGTTATCTATTATATAATAGATGATGAAGAGTATCACGGATATAACAAGTGGGGTACCCAGACCACCCTTGCGGATGATTGCTCCCAACGGGGCTCCTATGAAGAAGAAGATGAGGCAAGCCACGGAGAGAGTGAATTTTTTCATCAATTCTATCTCGTGACGCCGGATTTGGGTCCAATCCTCTTTCATGGATTCTATCTTGAATTGTGCATTCGACACCTGGCTCTCGGCGCTTTGAGTGGCCTGTTGCAATATCAATTCTTGTTTGGGAGCCGGCGATTTTGCCAGCAGTGAGTCGAGACTAAGTGTGCCAGAAGGCATCGCTACAGGCTTATAAGCCAACACCTTGCCACTATTGCCATCAATATTTAATTTAACACCTCCATATGGTATGCGCCTTAGATAGTCGGCATACACATTGCCTACACTATCCACTCTGAGCTGTACCGAGTCGATGGTCTGCTGTAATTCATCTATATTCTTGCCTACATACTGCTTGCGCATCCCCTCTTCGCTCAGGCGATTGAAGTTGGCATCAAACTGTATCAGAATCTCTTTCTCCTTGAATGTTTCGCGTCTGAAGGGGACATTCTGTTGGGCTGTGTTCTGGTTTTGCAGGTTGTCAAATTGCTCACCGTACCACAGATGCAGATATAAGTGGCGCATGTCCTTGGTGAAGGCCAATCGTGCCGAGTCAGCTCGCAGTATGGTACCTTTGTCATAACCCTGACTTACGTCATATATCATGACTCCACGCAGTATACCGGTGTTCATATTCTTGCTCTGTACAAACAGATTATAGCCCGGTATTTGGTCATAGAACACCCCTTCGGGTATCTCCAGCTCGGGGCTCTTCTGCTTCATGGAGAAAAGCAGGGTCCACATCTTCACCTGCGCCTTGGGCAACACGTTATTTTGGAAATAGAATGCCCCCACGGCGATGCCACTGATGAGGATAATAAGCGGAGCCATAGCGCGCAGCAGGCTTATGCCGGCAGCCTTCATCGCGGTGAGCTCAAACTTCTCGCCCAAGTTGCCAAAGGTCATGAGCGAGGCCAGCAGGATAGCCAACGGCAACGCCATAGGCACAAGGGTCACGGCGGCATAAAAGAACAATTCGCCCAGCACATCCATGCCAAGCCCTTTGCCCACCAAGTCATCGATATACTTCCACAGAAATTGCATCAATACGATGAAGAGCACGATGAAAAATGTCATCGCGAACAAAGGCAAGAATGTCTTTAATACAAAGATATGTAAGCGTTTAACTATCTGCATAGCTGTGTACAGAGCTCTTTTTCGGACCGTAAAATTACAAAATATTTGCCGATTGACAAATTATTTGTAACTTTGTGAGTGTTTTACGTCTTCTCACACAGATGGCGAATTGATCCTAAGATTATAACTCTTAATACCATAAAACCATATGAAACTATTTGAACGTCTGGCGCTTAAGGCTAAAAGCCACCCCCAGCGCCTCGTGCTTCCCGAGGGCAAAGAGCCCCGCACTCTTCAGGCTGCTGACCGTATCATTGCAGAAGGTTTGGCTGACATCACTCTCATCGGCAAACGCAGCGAGATACTTGAAGTTGCATCACAACATAACCTGACCAACATCGAGAAGGCTCATATCGTAGACCCTGATGACACTGAGTTCACCGAGCCCTACGCACAGCTTTTCTATGAACTGCGCAAGAAGAAAGGTGTCTCTCTCGAGGATGCCCGCTATACAGTGAAGAATCCTCTATATCTGGGATGTCTCATGATTAAGAATGGCGATGCCGACTGCCAGGTGGCCGGTGCGCTATCTACTACCGGCAACGTGCTGCGCGCCGCCTTCCAAGTGCTTAAGACCAAGCCAGGCATCAGCGTTGTCTCCGGTGCATTCATCATGCTCCTGCCCGAGAACGTACCTTACGGCACTGACCACATGCTCATCTTCGCCGATTGCGCCGTTGTGCCCGATCCTACTGCCGAGGAACTGGCTCAGATAGCTGTGTCTACAGCCACTACTGCCAAGGATATCGCCGGCATCGACCCCGTTGTTGCCATGCTCAGCTTCTCTACCAAGGGTAGTGCTTCTCACGACAAGGTGGATAAAGTTGTCAAGGCCACAGAGCTCGCCAAGGAGATGTGCCCCGACCTCAAGATAGATGGCGAAATGCAGAGCGACGCCGCCATAGTGCCCTCAGTTGGTGCATCAAAAGCTCCCGGCAGCCCAGTTGCCGGCCACGCCAACACTCTGGTATTCCCCAACCTTGAAGTGGGCAACATCGCCTACAAATTGGTGCAACGCCTTGCCGGCGCCGGCGCCGTCGGTCCTATCCTGCAAGGTCTTGCAGCTCCCGTCAACGACTTGAGCCGCGGATGCCTCGTTGAGGATATCTATAACACTATCATCGTAACTTGCAACCAGGCCATCGGCGAGAAGGGCCTCTAATCAGAAATCCTACAGACATGAAAATTCTTGTGCTTAACTGCGGATCATCTTCCGTAAAATATAAACTCATAGACTCAGAATCAAAAGAAGTGCTCGCTGAGGGTGGCGTGGAGAAGGTTGGTCTGCCCGACTCATTCCTGAAGTTCAAACGCCCCGATGGCTCAAAAGAGACTATCGTTGTCTCTATGCCAGACCACAAGGCTGCCGTAGCCAACATCCTGAACATTCTCACCGATGAGAAGGAGGGTGTCATCAAGAGCATGAACGAGATAGATGCAGTGGGACACCGCGTGGTGCACGGCATGGATAAGTTCAACAAGAGTGTACTCATCACCCCCGAAGTTATTGAGAAGATCAAGGAGTGCTACATCGTGGCTCCCCTGCATAACCCGGCCAACATGACCGGTATCGAGGCTGTCACAGAGCTGCTCCCCGAGGCTCCTCAGGTTGCTGTCTTCGACACTGCATTCCACCAGACTATGCCGGCCAAGTCATATATGTATCCTCTGCCTTGGGAAGCATACAGTAAGTATGGCGTGCGTCGTTACGGCTTCCATGGCACATCTCACCGTTATGTGAGCCGTCGCGCTTGCGAGTTCCTCGGCCTTCCCTATGAGGACCAGAAGATCATCACTTGCCACATCGGCAATGGTGGCTCAATCACTGCCGTTGAGGGTGGTAAGAGCATCGACACCTCCATGGGCCTCACCCCTACAGAGGGCCTCATGATGGGTACTCGCGTAGGCGATGTTGACCCCGGTGCTCTCGTATACTTGATGAAGCAGATGAACCTCGATGCTGACGGCCTGCTCAAGCTCATCAACAAGCAGAGCGGTGTGCTGGGTATCACAGAGGTGTCAAGCGATATGCGTGATGTCGAGGATGCTATCGCCGCAGGCAACGAGCGTGCTCGTCTGGCTCTTGATATGTATGAGCAGCGCATCATCAAATACATCGGTGCTTATACTGCCGAGATGGGTGGTGTGAACATCATCGTGTTCACCGGTGGCGTAGGTGAGAACCAGCTCGTCACTCGCGAGAAAGTCTGCAAGCAATTGGCCTTCCTCGGTATTGACTTTAACGAGCAGGCCAACAACAGCCGTGGCAAAGAGGTTGAGCTTACCAACCCCGGCTCAAAAGTTCGTGTCGTTGTAATACCCACCGACGAGGAGCTGATGATTGCGCAAGACACTGCCGCCATCGTCAAAGGCTAATCGACTGCCAGCTGACAAATACGGTTGATGCGCCGGTCGCATCAACCGCTCTTAACCACAACTACAAAAGGTGTCCGCCAGGACACCTTTTGCTTGATGATTTACCCCCCGTATATCCGCGGCGATGCCGCGAGTATACGGGGGGTATTACAAAATCGTGGACCGAGTCACTCATCCTCGGGGGTGGTGTCGGATTGCTCTATGAGTTGACGGGGAAGCGATTTGTGAGCTTTGGCTCCTAATTCCTTAAGCTGCTCAGTGAGACGAATGATGTTGCCGCGGCCGGTGTGCAAGCGGTTTGTGGCCGTTTGGTAGCTCTCCATGGCCTTGTTAAGGTTGGTGCCAACTTCGCGCATGGCTTCAACAAAAAGTACAACCTTGTCGTACAAGTCGCCACCCTTTTCGGCTATCTTCAGGGTGTTGCGGTTCTGCTTATCCTGTACCCATATCTGGGATATGATTTTCAGAACGGAGAATAGATGGGTAGGGGAGACCATCACAACATTGCGGTTCCAGGCATATTGCCATAGGTCGTTATCACTCTGTATAGCAGCGAGATAAGCTCCTTCGTTAGGGATGAACATCAACACATGGTCGGCACTGTCGTCCACACTTTTCTGGTAATTTTTGCCGGCAAGCTCATCTATATGTCTACGCACAGAGAGCAGGTTGCGAGAGGCAGCAGCCTCACGTTCAGCATCGCTTTCGGCGCTGATATATTCGGTGTACGCATTTAGTGAGACCTTTGAGTCAATGATGACTTTACGTGCATCGGGCATGAACACAATTACATCCGGGCGCTGCAGTTGCCCATTGTCATTGCGGAGCAAAGTGCCATCCTCGCGATGGGTAGCCTGTGTCACGAAGTGAATATCCTTCTGCAGTCCGGCCTTCTCGAGCATCGTCTCCAGTATCATTTCCCCCCAGTCACCCTGCACCTTGGTGTTACCTTTCAGGGCCGAAGTGAGGTTCTTGGCATCCATGCCGATTGTCTTATTCAGCTCCATAAGCTGCTTTATCTGGTCTGTGAGAGAACGGCGGGAAGCATTCTCACTCACATAGCTGTCAGTCACCGCCTTGCGAAAGCCCTCAATATTCTCTTCCAGGGGCTTAAGCAATGCATTGATTTGCTCTGAGTTCACCTGCTTCAGCTCGCCGGTTTGCTGCTTGAGCAACTCAGCACCGAGAGCCTTAAACTGGGCTATACTTTCGCGTCTGAGAGCATCCTCGCGTTGCTGCAAGGCCTCCTCTTGTCGGCGTGCTTGCTCCTGCATCTCCTCTCTGTGGCGTTGAGCTTGCTGCATGAGTTCCTGCTGATGCCTCTCCATCTCTTGCCGATGGCGTTGGCCCTCCTTCTGCAATTCATCTTGCTGGCGTTCTGACTGTTTCTGCATCTCCTCCTTGAGAATGCGTATCTGCTCATCATACAAGGCAGACTTGTCAGCTCGGCGAGACACAAAGCTCCATATCAGTATGCCCAATAGCAGACCTGTAATAAAACATATAATAGGCAATAATATATCCATATGAGTGTCTTACTTAGTGATGATTAAGAGCTTGTTTAATAAAAAATGTGAACGTCAGGGTCGCAGATGTGCCTCG
>JAMPDX010000013.1 GCA_023665425.1 Muribaculaceae bacterium | reverse complement strand
CCGCTATGTTCCTTCACCTGCAGCCTCAAAGCTGAGGCACATCTGCGACCCTGACATTCACATTTTTTATTAAACAAGCTCTAAATTCCGATAAAGATTATTTTGACTCTTAGAGCTTGTTTAATAAATTGCCTCTTGCAGAGTTAAGAAAAAATTATTAATTTTGCAGTCAAAATAGTATATCCGATGCAAGAGACCAGTGCACCCTGCCGCGCTTCACTCATTCTTGAAGACGGCACTCGTTTTGACGGTTATTCCTTTGGTTATCAGCGCCCATGCGCCGGCGAGGTAGTATTCAACACCGCAATGACCGGATATCCGGAAAGCCTAACAGACCCCTCCTACGAGGGTCAAATCCTTGTTACCACATACCCCATCCTGGGTAATTACGGTGTCCCCGGCGAGGAATCAGAGGGACCTGGAGAAATCACTGAAAACTTTGAGTCAAGCGCCATACACTGCGAGGCCATAATATGCCAGGATTATAGCTGGATACCGAGCCACTGGCAGGCGAAACGCTCTCTGAGCGAGTGGCTTATTGCCGAGAAGATACCAGGCTTATATGGCATTGACACTCGCGCTCTGACCAAGCATCTGCGCGAAAAGGGCTCCATGCTTGGCAAGATTGTGATGGAGGGAGGAGAGGATATAGACTTTCATGACCCCAACAAGGAGAACCTCATCGCCAAGGTCAGCACAAAGGAAGTGCGCGAGTTTGGCAATGGCCACAAGCGAGTGGTCCTGGTGGACTGCGGCACCAAATACAACATCATAAGATGCTTGACACGCCGCGGCGCTAAGGTGATTTTGGTGCCCTGGGATTACGATTTCAACACCATTGACTACGATGGTCTGTTCATCTCCAATGGACCCGGCAGCCCCGAGTTTGCCGAAGCTACAGTAGCCAACATACGCAAAGCAATGGAGAAAGGCAAACCCATCTGCGGCATCTGCATGGGCAATCAGCTGCTCTCAAAGGCTGCCGGTGCTAAGATTTACAAGCTGAAATATGGTCACCGCTCACACAACCAGCCGGTGCGCCTGGCCGGCACCGAAAAGTGCTTCATCACAAGCCAAAACCACGGATTTGCTGTTGACAACGACACTATTCCCACTGACTGGGAACCTCACTTCATCAACATGAACGACGGCACTAACGAGGGTATACGCCACAAGACCAAACCTTTCTTCTCCGCACAGTTCCACCCCGAAGCAAGTTCGGGACCCAAAGACACCGAGTTTATTTTCGACGATTTCATGGCACTACTCTAAATTTGGATATTCTTATGAACAAAGAAATAAAAAAAGTGCTCCTTCTCGGCTCAGGAGCGTTGAAGATAGGTGAGGCCGGCGAGTTTGACTATAGCGGTTCGCAGGCTCTGAAAGCCATGAAGGAGGAGGGTATCTCTACCGTCCTTATAAACCCGAATATTGCCACAGTACAAACCTCTGATGGATTTGCCGATAAGATATACTTCCTGCCCGTAACCCCCTATTTTGTCAAGAAAGTAATCGAGAAGGAACGCCCGCAAGGCATATTCCTCGCTTTCGGAGGCCAGACAGCACTCAACTGCGGAGTCAAGCTATATGAGGATGGTACACTCGACGACTTTGATGTCAAGGTATTAGGCACCCCCGTGCAGGCCATCATGGACACCGAGGACCGCGAACTCTTCGTCAAGAAGCTCGATGAGATAGATGTCAAGACCATAAAGAGTGAGGCTGTGAGCAGTGTGGAGGGCGCTGTGGCTGCTGCCGACCAGCTCGGGTATCCGGTTATAGTGCGTGCCGCTTACGCCCTCGGTGGTCTCGGCTCCGGCTTCTGCGACAATAGAGATGAGCTGATAGCTCTGGTAGAGAAAGCACTGTCATTCTCACCGCAGGTGCTCGTAGAGAAGAGTCTCAAAGGATGGAAAGAGGTTGAGTATGAGGTGGTAAGAGACCGCTATGACAACTGTATCACCGTCTGCAACATGGAGAACTTCGACCCTCTGGGCATACACACCGGCGAGAGTATCGTGGTGGCTCCCTCGCAGACACTCAGCAACGAAGACTACCACACGCTGCGCAAGCTGGCAATAAAGATAATCCGCCACATTGGTATTGTAGGTGAGTGCAATGTGCAGTATGCCTACGACCCTGTGAGCATGGACTACCGCGTCATAGAGGTGAACGCTCGTCTCTCTCGCTCATCGGCCCTTGCCTCCAAGGCCACCGGATATCCCCTCGCATTTGTAGCGGCAAAACTCGGCTTAGGCTACGGACTATTTGACCTCAAGAACTCGGTGACTAAAAGCACGTCGGCATTCTTTGAGCCGGCTCTCGATTATATCGTCTGCAAGATACCCCGTTGGGACTTGGGCAAATTCCACGGCGTGCGCCGCGAGATTGGCTCATCCATGAAGAGTGTCGGCGAGGTAATGGCCATTGGCCGCACCTTCGAAGAAGTAATCCAAAAGGGCCTGCGCATGATAGGTCAGGGAATGCATGGCTTCGTTGAGAACAAAGCTATTGACATACCCGACATCGACAAGGCGCTCGCAGAGCCCACCGACAAACGCATATTCGTGATAGCAAAGGCATTGCGTGCAGGCTACACTGTAGAAAAGATACATGAGCTCACAAAGATAGACCGCTGGTTCCTGGAGAAGCTTGCAGGCATCATCCGCACCGGCAGAGAGCTTGAGAAATATACTGACATCAATGAGGTGTCAGCAGATTTGCTTCGCCTTGCCAAACAGCAGGGTTTCAGCGACTTTCAGATAGCACGTGCCCTCTACGGCGACCGCATGAATCACGATGCCGAGCCTCTCAGCGACATGATACGCTCCCACCGCAAGCAGCTGGGGATAACCCCGGTAGTCAAGCAGATTGACACTCTGGCAGCTGAGTATCCCGCACAGACTAACTACTTATATCTCACATATAACGGAAGCGAGAATGATGTCACTTATCTTGGCGACCATAAGTCTGTGGTGGTGCTTGGCTCCGGCGCTTATCGCATAGGCTCCTCAGTGGAGTTTGACTGGTGCGGTGTAAACGCCCTGATGACTGTGGCAAAGCAAGGTTATCGACCGGTAATGATCAATTATAACCCGGAGACTGTCTCCACAGATTATGATATGTGCGACCGTCTCTACTTCGACGAGCTCACCTTCGAGCGCGTAATGGATATTCTTGATCTTGAGGCACCCCACGGTGTAATCCTCTCTACCGGCGGTCAGATACCAAACAATCTTGCCATTCGTCTTGACTCCAACAGCGTAAACATCCTTGGTACTCAAGCAGTTGACATTGATAATGCCGAAGACCGCAACAAGTTTTCATCTCTGTGTGATGCCATAGGTGTAGACCAGCCTCGCTGGCGCGAGCTGACATCAATGGAGGCTATCGATGAATTTGTGGCCGAGGTTGGCTTCCCCATCCTCGTACGCCCCAGCTATGTGCTCTCCGGCGCCGCCATGAATGTTTGCTCTAATGAAGATGAGCTGACCCGCTTCCTGCGCCTGGCAGCAAATGTAAGCAAACAGCACCCGGTAGTTGTCTCCGAGTTCATCCAGGAAGCAAAAGAGATCGAGATGGATGCGGTGGCTCAAAACGGTGAGATTAAGCTCTACGCCATCAGCGAGCATATCGAGTTTGCCGGCGTTCACTCCGGCGACGCCACAATCCAGTTCCCGCCTCAGAAGCTATATGTAGAGACTATGCGCCGCATCAAGAAGATCTCCGGCAAGATAGCCAAGGCTCTTCACATCTCCGGCCCGTTCAACATCCAATTCTTAGCTAAGAACAATGATATCAAGGTAATAGAATGCAACCTGCGTGCCTCTCGCAGCTTCCCCTTTGTCAGTAAAGTGTCAAAACAAAACTTTATCGACACTGCCACACGCGTAATGCTCGGCGTGCCGGTAGACAAACCCGGAAAGAGCGCCTTCGACCTTGACTATGTCGGCATCAAGGCCTCACAATTCTCCTTCTCTCGCCTGCAAGGTGCAGACCCTGTGCTTGGCGTAGACATGAGCTCTACCGGCGAGGTGGGATGTATCGGCGACGACACCTCTGAAGCAGTGCTTAAAGCCATGCTCTCAGTGGGTTACACCATACCGCGCAAAGACAGATATGTACTGCTAACTTCCGGCACAGCGCGCCAGAAAGTAGGTCTCCTCGATGCGGCTCGTATGCTTCACCGCAAGGGCTACACTATCTGCGCCACTGAGGGTACTCATAAGTTCCTCAGCGAGAATGGGGTTCCCTCCATACGTGTGTATATGCCCTCTGAAGATGGCAAGCCTCAAGCCCTCGAGATGCTCCACTCCCGTCAGATTGATTTTGTGGTCAACATTCCCAAGAACCTCACTCCCAAGGAGTTGAGCAACGGCTACAAGATACGTCGCGCAGCAATTGACCTGAACATACCCCTGATTACAAACGTGCGCCTGGCCTCAGCCTTCATTCAGGCTTTCTGTGAGCTCTCTCTCGACGATATCCGCATCAAATCCTGGGACGAGTATTAATCAGATTAAGAGAGTATCCAATGGCAGGACTCAAAGCATTAGCAAAGGAGACAGCGATTTATGGTCTCAGCAGTATTTTGGGCAGGTTCCTAAACTGGTGCCTGGTGCCATTGTACACTTGGATTTTTGCAGACCAGGAATATGGTATAGTGAGCTATCTGTATTCATTCACCGCTGTGGCATTAGTCATCCTTACTTATGGTATGGAGACCGGCTTCTTCCGCTATGCCAACAAGAGTGAGAGACCGGAGACGGTGTACACTACCTCCCTTATATCAGTGGGGGCTACTTCGCTGATATTCATATTCCTGCTCTCCCTGTTTATTCATCCCATAAGCAATGCCATAAAGCTACCACAGCATGCCGATTACGTATGGATGTTGGGCGCAATAGTTGCCGTTGACGCATTCACAAATATCCCGTTCGCCTACCTGCGATATAAGAAACGGGCCATCCGATTTGCATCCATCAAGATGCTCAATGTGATAGTGAATATCGGCGCCAACGTGTTCTTCCTTCTATGTTGCCCATGGATAGCAAAGCATGCACCCGCCACTATCAATTGGTTTTATGAACCCCTCGGCGGGGAAGCCTATGGTATAGGATGGATCTTTATAGCCAACGTGCTTTCCACTGTGGTAGTTACACTCACGCTGCTGCCTGAGATAATTGGCCGCAAATACATAATGGACGGCGCCTTGTTGCGCAAGATGCTTTCATACTCATGGCCGCTGCTAATCCTGGGTGTGGCCGGCATCATGAGCCAGAACATGGGTCAAATGATTATCCCGTACCTATTTGCAGATCTGAGTGTTGCACGCGCCATGGTGGGCATCTACGGTGCAAACATCAAGATAGCAATTATCATGGTGATGTTCACCCAGGCCTTCAGATATGCTTTCGAGCCCTTCATCTTCTCTCAAGCCGGCAGCAAGGGCAACGACAAGGGGCAAGCATACTGCGATGCCATGAAGTTCTTCATCATCCTGGGCCTCTTCATCTTCCTTGGGGTGATGTTCTATCTACCTATCCTCAAACATTTTGTAGGTCCTTCTTACTGGCCCGGTCTCGACGTGGTGCCCATCATGATGATAGCCGAGCTATTCATGGGTATTGCCTTCAACCTCTCATTATGGTATAAACTCACCGACAGGACTGCCTGGGGTATGTATCTTTCGGTAGGATGCTTCATTGTGATGTTGGGGCTTAACTTGCTGCTCGTGCCCATGATAGGTGCACCGCGTGGATACATGGGGAGTGCATGGGCAGCTCTGATAGCCTACGGGCTCATGATGTTTGTTAGCTGGCTCGCCGGCCAACACTACTACCCGCTTAAGTATGACTACAAACGCATCGGCCTGTATACCGCAATGGCAGCCGCTCTGTACCTGACCGGGAAATATGCACTCAACTTTCCCAACTATATGTGGGCGACATACCTGACACGAACTGTCCTATTAGTCGTCTACTTGCTGCTGATAGTCAAATACGAGCATCTTCCCCTCCCCGGCCGACGCCGCTAAAACAGGAAATACTGCCAAAGAGCGAATTAAGTGAGGGGGTATCATAAATCGAAAATTCGATAGAATTAGGAAATTATACTACTGTTTATCAGCATGTTGTAAATTCGAATTTCTCTAAAATCGATTTATGACACACCCTCTTCAGGCTTAATTTTACTTTTTATGCTACTCAGCTGATTTTTGTTAAAAAAACAAAAAAACTTAAATCCTATTGGATTTCTGAAATTAATAGTCTATATTTGTAGCGTAATTACTAACCCGTAATATACTCACATGGAGATCTATACTATCGATTATAACAATGTGGCTACCGCCTTGACTCATTTGCGTACCGGAGGCAAGCACTTTATCATAGCAGCCGACGTGCCTTGTCCTAAAGGTGCGTTGAAAATAGGTTCCAACAGTATATTGGATTTCAGAGGAGGTTCACTAACAACATCAACAAAGACAACAATCTCTTTAAATTCTTGCCAAATTTTAGCCGGTGCCTATCCTATCTTTAATGGAGATTTTATTGTCACCGAGATTGCAAATGCGGAAGTAAGAGCCGAGTGGTTCAAATCTGATAATGATACTTCGGATGATATCTATATTAATAGAGCAATAAATGCGGCTAATGGCTGTCCCGTACTGCTCGAAGCACGCAAATATATTCTAAAAAATAGTATACAATTTAAGAAGAATACCTCACGACAAACTTTAATTTGCCCCGGGGAATTTGTTATCGACAATGAAGACATTAATGTTCCGGCAATATGTGTAAATACGCAAACCGTCACTCTGATTATTAATAAAATCAGTGGTAACGAATCAACGGCATACCATGGTGTAGGTATCAGATTTATTGTGTATAATGAGCACTCCAATATCCAAATCAACACTATGCGCAAATTGCACATTGGAATCTGCGTTTATCCGGATACACTCGAAAGGGATGAGAATGGGGATATTACAGACGAGATACTTAACAAAAATAATAAACTAGTCCCTTACGGCGGTTTACAGTATTGTCGTATAAATTTCGGTGTAATAGATGCTGAATATTGTTTCTATATAGATATATATTCATACGCAAAACCGGTATATCATGATAAATCAGAAAATAAACCTGTCGACACTGTTCCCACCGATAAGACTGAACGTGATAAGCTTTCACTTGAAATAACAAATTGGTTTACGGAGTGTCAGATTGTCGGTACGTTGATGAGAGGTAAATACGGTATTTATACTGTCGATAAGACGAAAATATTGAAGAATTTTCCCACTGCTGAAATTGACAAAATCAATAGCGTAATGAACGGTTTGCTGTTCAAAAATATTAGCTTTGAGGATATCACGGAGCTCCCAATTCGTTTAAGAGAAGTAATCCGCAGCGGTTTTCTCAATTTACAAATGTTCAACAACTTGCCCGGCCATAATGCTACTGAATCCGACGACTTTGCTCCATGGGTAGATTTAGATAACATTAGTGATATACGAATGTCGTTTGACTCGTACGTTATGCCTACCCATTTTAAAACCGGAAGCAATTGCCGGAACAGCTTTGTATATGGAGCAATTATGGATAAGCCCGGAACATACGTATCACACTTTGATGTACTTGGTATTGACACTCTTGTTATCGGTTATGACAGCAAGGATAACCCAATCTCCGGTACACAAATGTTTGTAACAAATTCTATTGTCCCATTCAATATTGTTAAGAATATTAAGATTGACAAAAATGACAATACGACTACCCGATTAAGTCTGCGCGATTTATTACCCGATCTTAATGAAGGCTTCGAAGACAATGACACAGGCAGAATCAACCTGCCGGTATTGCCTTCCACACTGAACATCGATATTGCGCAGAACAAGACACTTGTAATTGACATTACCGGATTAGACAAATTTCCACCTTGTCTTTATAATGTCTATGTTAAGATGTCTGATGCTGCTAAGGTGCAATTCCTGAGCAGGGATTATTTAGCAATTATAAATGGTATATACAATCCGGAGGGTTATCCGTCCGGCTCATCGTTATACACATTTCTTTCAGGAGGATATTATCAGCTTCAATGGCAAAAGAATTTCATTTTGGAAATCAAAAAGACATCAAATTAGACAACACTTTTAATATGAAACATAGATACATTATAATCGCCTTACTCGCTGTTGCTACACACTTAGTAGCTGTTGGTCATTACATATATCCATTTAATAATATATGGCATGAAAATGATATTTGGTATTTAGTGGTTTCAAACGATTTCAATGATATCGATCCGGCTCATGACGATATCCCTACCCTCAATAATCTTTTTTTATATGGTTTTACAGTAAATCCGGATAATAGAGAAACATTCATTACTCCGGATGGCAAAATCGTTCCTAAATTTTATAGAGGTATGAGAATAGTACAACCACATAGTAAAAATGATAGACATCTCTCCGACCGTGATGATCCCAAAGATGGGTCATATATCGGTAATATATATATACCTGATTCTCTTTACTACAATTGGGACGAATTTTATTATATATTGGATAGCGCAAAACATGCTTTGGATAGTGTTCGCTCCTTGCGAACTCCTATTTATATGCCCTTAGGTTATCAACGCTTATGTCTAAAAGACCTCCCGAAAATGCAAAAGATACAAGTAGGTACCTGCTTTATTGTTGCGCCGGGCGCATTGCAAAACTGTGCTAAATTAGACACTGTAATCTTCGAGAAGGGCCCATACATATTTGGTAAAGCGGTAATGAACTGTCCATCCATTAAGACAATAGTCATACAATCTCAGTTACCGGTATTAGAAAATGAAACGGCTTTTGAGCATAGTATATACAATAATGCGACCCTCTACCTGCCGGATGAGTTAATGGAAGAACGCAAAAAAGACCCGATATGGAGCAAATTCTTACACGTCAAGAGTCTCAGTGAATTTACTCAACCCGATTGGGGATATGTTCCCGATTATTGGCCGTCCAATAGGTAGACTCCATTAATTAAACGCATATCTGGAGAACTCGCCTTAAAATACCATGCCATTTAGCATACGTAATTTGAACAGTATCCTATGAAAATAAGATATATATCCTCGGCAGCTAATCTTAAAAATATATTAGCTGTAAAAAATACATACTTCATAGTGAATAAATTAATCTCCCTGGATGGTATAACTTACTCTTTGGGAGAGGGGTGCGCTATTGAGTTTTTGGGAGGTGCGTTTATAGGATCTGACGGATCTACTTTACAACTAAATGGCGGACAAGTCATAGCTCCGGCATATCCCATTTTTAAAAACATGACAGTTCGTGGCTTCAATAACAGTCGGATTGAAGCAGAATGGTTCAAGGAGCAGATCACAAATATAAAGGATGAAGAAACAGTTGCTTCAGACGAACCTGCTCACAAATATATCAACAGAGCCTTAGAAGCAGCTCAAGGATGTCCTGTAAGGGTTAATTCTACCGAGGTTACACTTGTCGGAACTATCCGATTCCCAAAATCATCTCCATCAACATTGCTTGTTCCCGGACGTTTAGTGATTAACCCCGGAACATGGGCAGCTGAGGACAAAGATAATCCGGTGGCCGTCGAAATCAGCTCTAACAATATACATCTTGAAATCAACGAGATAAGAGCTAAGAAGACGGATAGTTATATAGGTACGGGAATTCGTCTCTCCGGCGAAGTTTATTACACAGACATCAATATCAATCGCTTAATGGACCTTGCCAAAGGAATTGATATATCACCCGGTAAAGGAGAGGTCTCAGCAGGTATACAATACTTGAATATAAAATTCCAATTCATCCAAGCTTTAAAATGTATCTATATTGATATTTTCAGTAACGGTAGCAAAACAAAAGCCAACACATGGATAAGTCGTGCTTTTATTCAAGGAGGAAGAGTTCTCGGTAAATTCGGATTATATATGGAAGATATTCCTTCTGATTCGTATATAGAATATGGCCAAAATAAAATCAATGAAATACATTTTACAAACATCGGTTTTGAAGGCCTTTCAGATACAGAGATACGTATACGAAATGCCTCTAACTTGAAGTTTGATTATATTCGTATGGCAGAAGCTTATCCTGTCACAGCACCTTGGATTGACATTGACAATGCTTCAAATATAAGTTTTATTATCAATGGAGACCTCAGAGCAGACAAATATAAATTCACAGAGTCATGCAATAAGATTACACTTCAAGGCAGCTCCATTTTGAGTACAAGCGGTTGGGTGCCCTCGGGTTTGAATACACTGTTGATATACGCTGTGCCGGAAAGTGGTGCAGCCACCGGTAAGCGAATACCAATTCATGTAGCTACTTTTGTTCCCGGACCATATCAGATGACAAATAAAATTACACATTCTTCTGACATACAACAGATATTACCGGAATTAATTCCTGCGAAAAACAAGCATGCCGGAGTAAAAGTGTTGTCGCGAGTGATGCAATTTAAAATCAATAGTGACTCATCCTTAGACATTACAGGACTGAAAGATTATGCCCCTTGTGTATTTTATCTCATGGTCGAGGGTGGGGCTAAATTAACACTTTTATCTAAAGATGTATCATTCTCGCAGCCTGTTGATACTACATATTTTAACTTAGTTACATCTTCAAAGCTTGAGATTAAAAGAACCGGAACATATCATTTGATGTGGGTCGCTGCCAAGGGTGTAAAAAATATTGTAGTTTTGCCTATAAGTAAGTAAATAAGTGTCTGTTTAGTGATGATTAAAAAATAACTTGACAAAGTTTTTAGAAGTATTTTTGAGTGATTTTCTTCACTTTGATAAAGGAGTATAGCGGGCTATACGACTGTTCAAAGTGGATAAAAGCACCAAAAAGACTCTAAAAGCAACCAAGATGGTCATCTTATTAAAACTATACCAACTTATTTTTTAATCATCACTAAATTTAAATCAATACTAAGAAATCCTAAATATGAATCACGATAAAATGATAAAAATCACAAACCACTTAAAGAGCTGTATTCTCATCATAGTTACGACGATATCTGTACAATTTCTCCCTAAAGCCTATGCTTCGCAATGCTATTACTATCATCCGTTGAATCCGGAGATTATTCAAGACGGTATCCGGTATGCGCTTGATTTTTTTTCGTCGCCGGCAATTCCAGATTATTCTGATATTGACAATGATTCACGTTGTTTAGAAAATTTATCAAACGTGAATAGAATGAATACCTCGGTACTATGTGGGGCTAATAATTATATGGATGAATATCCGTGGCCCTTCACCTTCATAAACGGTTATAGCATGCCGGCATTTGAGCAAAGAGTACTTGTCAGACGCTCAAACGCACCGTTTAGATATAGTTATAGGAGCGCCGACAATCAAGGTTATATAGTAGGTTATGATGCCGAGACAGATGAAATGGCAAAACGTCCGCAATATTATTCGGGTGAAATATGGATTCCAGACTCTATATCTATGCCGGCAGTACCCGATTATCATAATGAGAAATACTATTATGTATGTGGTTTTGAAATAGATCGTGATAAAAGTGATTATGGTCAATATGCACCATATTTACCACCATATAAGCTTTTTGGTGATGACTTGACATTCATACGCATACCAAAATATATGGCATTACAACCAAACACTTTTTATGGTACTAAAGGTTTGAAAAAGGTGCAAATCGGATCTGTCGGTTGGGTCGATAGGCGAAGTTTCAATGATTGCCCGAGTCTTGAGACTGTGTTCATGGAGAATTTCCCCGGTATATTTGATGCCGCATTTTTCAAGTGTCCTAATATTAAATACATCGTCATTGACGGTGTGTTTTCACCTGACTTGCTTACTGATGAGATAGAGCGCCACCCCTTTGTTAAAGACATTGTTTCCAATAACTACGTCATAGACGAGGATATATATCAGAAAGCCACCCTGTATGTTCATGAAGACCAAATCGATACATTCAGAGCAAGCAAGACATGGGGTAAATTTCTTAATATCCGTCCAATAGAAGAATATTATGCCGGTGTCAATACAATAAATTCTGACAATGATACTGATGTTAATTATCAAGTTTTCACCATTTCAGGGCTGCCGGTAAAGACAGTTCAGCCGGGAGAGGTATGGCATGATAACCTGCCTAATGGTATATACATCGTTAAATCTTCAAACGGCACGGTCAGCAAACAATACCTAAGATAATCATGTCGATAAATCCACTGTAATATTATAGGTCGCGCACAAAGTATATCTGCGTTTTTAAGTGGCTGTTCAATTTAAATTGAACAGCCACTTAAAAATGCAGATCCTACCTTCAAGTGCAAAATTAAGCAATAATTTGAAAAACTCAGCAACCGGGGTTGAAAAAATCAAGGTTCAATCTCGGCAAAGTTTCCAATAAGGAGTGCAATTTTCATTTCTTAGTGGAAACTTTCGTATGGTAAAAAAAATGAAAAAACAGCCGTTTGCTTTGCAGTGTCGTGGAAATTGGCTATCTTTGCAACCTGAATAGTGTGGTTTCACACCTTTCTCCCCTCGACTACTAACTGATTATAACGTCCTTTTGGTATATTTATACATTAAAAAGGTGTATTATCTGTGTGAATTAATAAAAATAAATCTATATTTATAGCTATAACCAATGGCAACTCTTGAAAAAATAAGAAAAAGATCCGTTCTGCTGATTGTTATTATCGGTGCTGCGCTTTTGGCTTTCATCCTCGGTGATGCACTGACAAATGGCAGAACACTTTTCGGCAACGGCTCAACAGTGGCTGAGCTCGGCGATGCTAAAGTCGACATCTCCGAATATCAGCAATACTCTCAAATGTTAAGCGGTGAACAAGATAACTCTGCTGCTATGCAGAACATTATCGACCAGCTTATCGATGAAAAACTGTTGGACCAGGCTGCTGACAAAATGGGTATTGAAGTCTCTGACGAGGCCCTGACTTATTTCATCACTGAAATACCCCTGCAGCCCACACAATCTAATGGTATTGCACACCAGCTGGCAGCCGTAAATCAATTCCTCTCTGTTTATGGCGAGGGATTCATGCAAGCCCTCGGTAATCAAGCAGCCGGCTCTAACTTATATAGTCTACGCTACTGGCACGATGTCATCTTCGCTCCCGAGAAATATGGTGTGAAGGGTGACATGTCTGCCCTGCAGCAGGGTTGGCTCGCTATGGAGAAGCAGGCTAAGAGCGAGATCCGCCGTATGCTTTATCTCCAGCTGCTCAGCGGCATGTATCATGCCAATGCTCTCGAGAAGCAAGCTACTTATGCCGAGAATAATGATATCACCAATATCGAATACGCTTATATGCCCTATCCTACTGACCTGTCTGCTTACAAGGTGAGCGACAAAGAGCTGCAGGATGAATATGCCAAGACCAAGAACCGTTTTCGTCTGAAAGAGGATACCAAGACTGTCGGCATATTGGCATACAGTGTCACTCCCTCTGACGCTGACAAGAAGAAGGCTGCCGAGATTAAGAAGCAAACTCTCACTGCTCTCAACAACGGCACAAAATTAGGCAAAGACCTGCTCAATGCCGGTGTTCACTCCTCCAAGGTTAGTGGCTCAGCTTCATCTCTCGGTGCTATGGATCCCCGCTTCGCCAGCTTCCTGAACGATTCTACCTCAAGCAATGTAGGTGTGTTTGAGAACAACGGCTCATTCATTATGATTAAGATGGTGGGTGCTCCCACAATGGCTAACGATAGTGTGAAGGCAGCATCAATATATGTAGACAACAGCAAGCTCGATGCTGTGAAGGCTGACATCGCTGCCGGCCTGAGCCTTGACTCAATCAAGGGCAAATACAGTGCCGAAGAACTCAACATTCAGGACAACGACGAGATGATGCCTCTGCAGAATATGCAGTTCCGCTCACAGCTCCAGTCCGCTCCCGGCCTGGTTGAGCAATTGGACACCGTTGCCGCCGGCGCACTGCTCACTGCTATGAGCGATGACCAAATGACCTCTCTTGCATACGTCAAAGCCACCTCTCC
The DNA here is from genome assembly GCA_023665425.1 of Muribaculaceae bacterium. Classification (GTDB taxonomy): domain Bacteria; phylum Bacteroidota; class Bacteroidia; order Bacteroidales; family Muribaculaceae; genus Lepagella. The sequence goes on along the minus strand of JAMPDX010000013.1, from coordinate 22,589 downwards.
CAAAGTTCCCGTTTACAACCTTGAAGTTGTAGAGTATAACCTTGTGCCCTCCAAGGCCACTGTAGAGGCTGCTGAGGCCGCTATGAGCAAGTATGCCAACGCCAACAATACTCCCTCCAAATTCAAGGCAGGCGCCCAGAAGGCCGGCTACACTTATATCAATCAGAAGGTCACCGGCTCAACTCCCGGCGTTAACGGATACTCAATCCCCGGCAACCGGCTCATCAACTGGGTAATGACTGACGGCGAGGCCGGCCAGCTCTCCGAGGTAATGACAAACGACAACAACGAGCAGCCCATCATCTTCATTGCTCTGGTAGAGGGTGAGTATGAGGACTTCCTCCCCTACAACGACACATACGTTAAGAGCCAGCTCGAGAACACCATCCAGAAGCGCAAAGCTGCCGATGCAATGGTTAAGCAATACTCCGGCAAGGGTGATATCAACGCTACCGCTCAGGCTATGAATGGCGCTGCAGTTAACACTGCAGATATTACATTCGCCGGCGGCCAGGTGAATATCGGCAAATCAGCTCTGGCACGCATCGCAGCTATGCAACCCTCAAACAAGGTGGTTGTCCTCAAGGGCGACAACGGCGTGTATGCTGTCACCGTCAAGAGCAAAACTCCCGCTGCCAGCAAGATGACTAAAGAAGATGGTCAGGCCATCGACTCTCAGTACATGAACAAATATCTGAGAAGCAACCTGAGCAATCTACTGCGTGGCAATAACCGTAAGAACAACCGTCTGTTTGAGATGACCGGCACTCGCTAATCATCCGCTACGTCACAAGCTATAAAGGCAGGGAGAAATGACTATCGTCTGCTCCCTGCCTTTTCTCCAAATTCGGCTCTGATGGTCTGACACCCATCCGAGTCACCAAGATATCAAAAGCTATGGCAGAACAGAAACGTCCCCTAATAGGCATGACCCTGACACAGCTCGAGGCTGTTGTCAAGGAGGGCGGTATGCCCAGATTTGTTGCCAAACAGTTAGCTGACTGGCTATATGACAAGCGTGTCACATCATTTGAGCAGATGGAGAATATCTCTATCAAAAATAAGAAGTGGCTCTCTACATATTACACCATAGGCCGCTCCGAGCCTGTCACCGCTCTCAAGAGCACCGATGGCACCGTAAAATATATGTTTGACTTCGGCACTGGCAAAAAGATTGAGTCAGTCTATATCCCTGACCATGACCGAGCCACCCTCTGCGTCTCCTCTCAAGCCGGGTGTCGCATGAACTGCTATTTCTGCATGACCGGCAAGCAGGGCTTTAAGGGAAACCTCACAGCCGCTCAAATCATGGACCAGATACTCAGCATCCCCCCGACCCCACAAAAAGGTGAGGAGCCAATGCAGCCCCTCACAAATGTGGTGTTTATGGGCATGGGTGAGCCTCTGGACAATCTCGGCGAGCTGCTCCCGGTGATAGAGATAATGACCGCCCCATGGGGTATGGCATGGAGCCCCAAACGCATCACAGTCTCAACTGTGGGAAAGCTCACAGAACTAAAAGAACTGCTCGACCGTACTCAGGTGCACATAGCCGTGAGTGTGCACAGCGCAGACCCGGAGCAGCGCAAATCCATGATGCCGGCCGAGCGTGCATATCCCATCCGCAATGTCATGCAGCTCCTGCAAGGCTACGACTTCTCTCACCAGCGTCGCCTTTCACTCGAGTATATTATGTGGCGTAACGTCAACGATGACATTGCTCATGCCAACTTGCTGGCCTCTCTCATCGGCAAAACAGAATGTCGTGTAAACCTGATACGTTTTCATCAGATACCCGGGGTAGACCTCGTGCCATCATCTGAAGAGAAGATGATTATCTTCCGCAACATACTGAATTCCAAAGGCATTATATGTACCATACGCGCCTCTCGAGGTGAGGATATCATGGCGGCATGCGGTATGTTGGCCGGCAAAGGAAAGGCCACCCCGTAAATATCAGCCCGATGACCCGATAGACATCATCAGTATATACTCAATCCATAATTCAAACATTTCAACTCCAAGCTTATCGTGGACAAAAATCAAAAAATCATACTTTTCTCCGGCATCGGTGTAGTAATTATTCTCATCGGTGTGCTTGTGTGGCTCCTCTTCTTCAATAATGACAGTGAGCAAGAGAATGCACAGGCAGACAGGCTCGCGGCTCAGCAAGCAGCCGCCAGTGAAGACGCCTGGAGGGCTGATTCTCTCCAAATGGTTATCGATCAGCAGAATATGGACCGAATGCTCCTCGAGCTTCCGGAACTTGAAAACAATCCTAACATCAATGCCGAGCAGCAGGCGCTGGTTGATAAGTATAATGCAGCTCGCGATGAGATTGAAAACCTCGTCAAGGAGCTTAAGCAGGAGCAGGCCAACTCCGCAAAAAACAAGAAACGCACTGACGCCGAAATTGAGGCTCAACGCAAAAAAATTGCCGAACTTGAGAGCCAGGTAGAGCAACTCAAAGGGTATTGCAAGGACTTGCTCGGCCAACTCGCCGAACTCAATGAGAAATACAATCAACAGGTGGAAATCAACACTCAGCTCACTCAAGAAAATCAGAATTTGCAACAGGCCGTGAGTGCTACATCCACCAAAAACGAGCAGCTCACTCAGACTGTCAACACAGCCAAACGTCTTATCCTCACCGGCGTATCTCTCCACGCTTACAACAAGAAAGGCAAATCCGAAAAAAAGGTACAGAAGGCAACCAAGCTGGGTGTGAGCTTCACCATCACTGCCAATAACACTGCCGCCCCGGGCATGAAGGATTTCTTTATTATCATCAAGACTCCGGAAGGTCAGAATCTCACCGGAGGCGGCTCATTCTCTGCTGAAGGCACCACCCTGCAGGCCACCGCCAGACGCCAGATTGAATATGCCAACGAAGAGGTGTCAACCACTGTCTATTATGATGTGAACACCACCTTGACCGCCGGTACATACACTGTGATGATATTCTGTGATGGCAATCAGCTGACTCGCAAATCATTCACCCTCCAATAGTCTCGTTCTGCTTTAGAGTGTATCTAATAAAATACTAATATCCAATGTCTAAAGATCAAACAATACTTTTTCACAGCACAGTGTTCGGGCCCATACATTCAAGGCGTTTGGGCACATCATTGGGTGTAAACTTGTCGCCGGCAGATGGCAAAGTGTGCAGCTTCGATTGTCTGTATTGTGAAGCCGGCTTCAACTCTCAAGGACCCGGTAAAGCAGGACTTCCAACTCGCGAGGCAACTGAAAAACAACTGCGTGCCAAGCTGGAGCAGATGAAGGCCGACGGGCAGACTCTCGATGTCATAACTTTCAGTGGCAATGGTGAGCCTACACTCAACCCCGAATTTCCCCAAATCTTAGACGACACCATCCGCCTGAGAGATGAATACTTCCCTAATGCCAGGGTGAGTGTGCTTTGTAATAGCACCCGCCTCGACAACCCTGCTGTCGTAGCTGCCCTCAAGAAGGCCGACAACAATATCCTGAAACTCGACTCCGCCGTCGAGGCTACTATGCGATTGATTGACCGACCCAATCAGAAGAACTTCACTGTGGCAAAACTCCTGCCTGAATTAGAAGCCATCGGCAGTAACTGCATCATCCAAACCATGATGTTGCGTGGTGAATATGAGGGCCAAAAAGTCGACAACACCACCGAAGAAGAGATAAAAGCTCTGGAAGATGCCTACCGCCGCATCAAGCCGCGCGAAGTGATGCTATACAGCATAGACCGCGCCACACCCGCGGAGCAATTGCAAAAGGTACCCATCGAGGAATTGCGCGCCATAGGCAAGCGCATTGAGCAAGAGACCGGAGTCCCCGTCCAAGTCAATTGACGCTCATGAGCACAGACAATCAGCAATTTATATATCCCAAACCGTTGAAGAGGGGTGACACGGTAGTGTTCATCTCACCTGCAAGCCGTGTAAAGGCTGAATTCGTACACCAAGCCGCCGACAAAATCCAAGCCGCCGGCTTTAACGTGCGTATCATGCCACATGCCCTTGGCGAGCCGTGCGGCAGCTACTCCTCCTCATCATACCACCGCTTGCAAGACTTCAAAGAAGCATGGGCGGACCCCGAGGTAGGTGCCATAATCTGCACCCGCGGAGGCTATGGGGCTGTTCATTGGATAGATGAGGTTTCTGATGAATTCTTGCGCGCCACTCCAAAATGGGTTGTGGGCTTCTCTGATGTGAGCGCTATACATGCCCGCCTCCTTAAGGCCGGCATAGTCTCTCTGCATGGTTCCATGGCAAGATACATCAGCGAAGAGGAGTCGGCGCTTGACCAATTGTTAGCGATACTTTGCGCCGAGCATCCGGAGATGAACTACCGGTTTGAGGCTGACCCCAATTACCCCGTACCGGCAAAAGAAGCTCGTGGCAGACTCAAAGGGGGCAATTTAGCTGTGCTCTCTCACTTGATTGCCACCCCATATGACATATTTAACGGCGAAGGAGACATTCTCTTCATAGAGGATATATCAGAAGCCATTTATGCCACCGAGAGGATGCTTTGGCAACTCCACCTGTCAGGAGCACTCAAGCATGCCGCCGGCCTGATAGTAGGCACATTCACTGACACTCGCGCGGATGCCAATTATCCGGATACTATATCAATGATCTACGACCGTCTTCGCCAATGGGGATACTTGGACCGGGTGCCAGTGGCCTTCAATATGCCCATCGGTCATATACCGCAAAACATCCCGCTCATAGAGGGTGCCCTCGTTGAACTGAGATGTAACAATAATACTTCAATATTAAAAACTGTTTAAGCCAATATGACTTTTTCTGAAAACGCTAATAAAGTATTTGACAATGCTGTGGCCACATACCACATAACAGACTCCATAGATGCACCTGTTAAATGTCCGTATGCTGAAGGGACACTCGAAACCACGCTCTTTAACAAATGCTGGATAGATGCCGCACAGTGGCACTTGGAGGACCTGATACGTGTGCCGGACCTTGATCCGGCTGAGGGTATGAAGTTGAAGCGCCGCATTGACCACTCCAATCAGGTACGCACTGACATGGTGGAGGATATTGACTCATGGTTCAGGACTAAATATCAGGATGTCAAGCCATTGCCGAATGCCACCATCAATACAGAGAGCCCGGCATGGGCCATAGACCGCCTTTCTATTCTCGCTCTGAAGATATGGCACATGCGTGAGCAGGCCGAGCGCGAAGATGCATCTGAAGAGCATCGCGCCACAGCACGCGGCAAGCTCGCCGTCTTGCTCGAGCAGCGCACTGACCTGAGCAGCGCTATTGATGCCCTGCTAAATGACATTGCTGACGGCCATAAATATATGAAGGTGTATCGTCAGATGAAGCTTTACAACGACCCGGCCACTAATCCTGAACTGTACAAGAAAAAATAGCCTTAGTGATGATTAAAAAATAACTTGGTAATTTTTTTGAAAGTATTTTCGAGTGATTTTTTCTATCTGAAAAAGGAGCATAGCGGGCTATGCGACTGTTCAGATGGAAGAAAAGCGCCGAAAAGACTTCAAAAAATACCAAGTTGGTACTTAATCATCATACAAAATCTCACCAATTTATTTTTTAATCATCACTTAAGTGTCAGACATAAAGAACGTACTCATAACTCGGTTTTCAGCACTCGGAGATATCGCCATGACTATCCCCGTGGTCTATTGTGTGTGCCGGTCAAACCCACATATCCACTTCTTCTTTCTGACTCGCAAACTCCCCGCCACCCTCTTCATAAATGCCCCCTCCAATCTGACAGTTATACCGTTTAATCCAAAGGACTATGATGGACTCAGCGGTTTACGACGCCTGGCCGGGAAGCTGAAACAGGAGTATGAAATAGATGCTTACGCCGACTTGCATGATGTGTTGCGCACCAAGCTACTGCGCTTCTTCCTCAAGCTCAAAGGAGTGAAGGTGGCAAAGATACACAAGAACAGGCGAGCCGGTAAGCGCCTTACTCGTGCCCGCAACAAAATCATGCTTCCGCTCACATCCTCGCGAGCCAAATATCGCGAAGTCTTCTGGCGATTAGGTCTCCAGCGCGAGGATAACTTCATCTCCCTATTCGACAAGACCGGATTCTATAAAGGGCAATTTCCTCACCTTCAACCCACAGAATATCTTAGCCCCGACCCGGTATTGTTTGCTACTGCCACAGCGCCCAAAATGCCGGGTGAGACATGGATAGCCATAGCCCCATTTGCACAGCATCCGGGAAAGATATATCCCTTACATCTGATGGAGCAAGTTGTCGCCAAGCTGGCTGTGCGAGAGGGGTATAAACTATTTATGATGGGTGCCGGCCCACAAGAGAGCTCGGTATTCGCTCAGTGGCGCAATAAGTATGGCGAGCAGTTGGTGAATATGGCCAATTTGCAATTGGGGCTTCCGGCAGAAATGGCCCTCTTGAGCCATTGCAATGTCATGCTATCGATGGACTCCGCCAATATGCACATAGCCTCGCTGGTAGGGCTGCGCGTTGTGAGTGTATGGGGGGCTACACATCCTTATTGCGGATTTATGGGGTGGCACCAACGTCGCGAGGATGCCGTGCAACTCGATATGATGTGCCGCCCATGCTCTATCTATGGCAACAAGCCATGCCGGTTCTCAGACTTCCATTGCCTGGAAGGACTCCCACCGACACTGATTTTAGATCATATAGACCGATTGCTAAGCTCGACCTCAGTTGCTGACACAAACGATTAGCATCCTCTCCTACTTCACATCATCAGCTGCCCATATATGCAGAGAGAAGTCGCAAATAAGCACGCCACCATCAAAAGCCTTCAGATATTTCGAGGCCTTTTTACGATCTTGATTTTCCTGAGTCATGTGCCATTTGCCTTCAATAAGGATTTTGACAAGCCCAGCGAGTGTGCCGTCACATTCTTCTTCATGCTCAGCGGCTTCATCATGTGTATGTCGCATGAGAAACACATTGGAGACGGTAGCACACATATACCGGGGTTTATGTTCTCCCGTCTGGCAAAGATTTACCCATTGCACCTTTTAGGATTTGTTGGGGCAATAATATTGTCGCTTACAATAGCATTTGGAGTGCCACTGACATTCCCCGGAGTGGCAGCTAACATATTCTTGATACAGAGCTGGTTTCCGGACCGCTTGATTTATTACAGCTGCAACGGAGTGTCTTGGTTTCTCTCCACTCTGCTCTTCTGCTATCTGATGTTCATACCGATAGCTCGGTTTACATTCAAACACACACGCTTTGTGAGGTGGTCAATACTACCATTGATTGTGCTGTATTTGATTTTTGCATCAGTGATACCCGCTTCATGGACAGAATTTGCCATATATATCTTCCCGCCCGTTCGATTGGTAGACTTTTACATAGGTATGTGGCTCTACACCATGCTTACCTTATGTCGAAAACGAGGAAACCTCAGTAACACAACCAAAACGTTGGCCCAGACAGGGTCAATAATTTTGGTAATACTCTCAATGATAACCACGCAATATATTCCCCACCGATATACGATAGCTGCATACTGGTGGTTACCCTTAGCGCTCCTCATTTTCGTATATGTACGCAGCCCAGAGAATGTTACGGCAGCACAGACGCGGTCTTTAGGCAGAGGGGTGTCATACCTTGTAATTGATTACATTAAAAAGGGCCTTGTATGGTTCGGCGACATAAGTTTCAGCTTCTTTATGCTTCATTCGTTGGTAAGCGCAGCTACAGCAAAAGTGATTGACAAACTGACTGTTAGCATATCTGTAGAGCTGCAACTTTTGATAATATTTCTGCTTGCCACACTTATATCATACATCAGCCAGACACTTATCGTCACCCCTCTTTCGCGCTACTTGCGGTCCCGTTAAACAGGGCAAAAACAAAAAAAATGTTAAAAAATTTTGTCAATTCAAAAAAACGTCGTAATTTTGCAGTGTAAAAGGGAGCCACTTAAGGCAAACATACAAATCCCACAAAAAGACGGTTCGCTAGCTCAACTGAATAGAGCATCTGACTACGGATCAGAAGGTTACAGGTTTGAATCCTGTGCGAATCACCAATCCGAAAAACACAACATGCGAGACAGACCTCACCTGCCTCGCTTTTTTATTCCATATCCCCCACCCCATAAATTCCGGTCAGCGAATAGAGGTAGTTGGCGAGCACAGGCGCATTACGAGGCTATATACGATGGTGTCCGTCAGAACACCGATTTATAGTAACACCGTACGCACACGGTAGGCGTGCAGAGCCCGCCGATTTCCGGGTTACGGACAGGTATGGTTGGCGACCCGGGATAAGGATATAAAAAAAAGACCGGCGGATATCCGGTCTTTATGCGCTTCAAGATGGGCTTGAACCAACGACCCCCTGATTAACAGTCAGGTGCTCTAACCAACTGAGCTATTGAAGCATTTTATGCGCTTCAGGATGGGCTTGAACCAACGACCCCCTGATTAACAGTCAGGTGCTCTAACCAACTGAGCTACTGAAGCATTTCGTTCTTTCGTGTTTGCAGGTGCAAAATTACAGCTTTTTTATGAGTCTGACAAATTTTTTCAATAAAAAAATTTCATTAATTTTTAGACACACTGTGTATCAGGGAGATAACTATTATAATTACAAAGGATTTTTTAGCTCGGCTGTCGAGTAAAATGCTTTGTGTTGTTTTTTGTTTCAGCAGTCTCGGGGATATACGTGGATGTGGATAATTTTTGTCTGAAAGGATGCAATATTCGAGGGTGGGCTTACGTTATAAGGCAAGAGTATGTATGCAGTTACTCCTGCTCGGAAATGGCCGAGCATAAGCTCTAAAATATTATTGTACATTTACTAAATGATTTGAACATCATAATATCATGAGGAAGTTCCTTTTTATATTGCCTTTGTTGGCCTTATTGTTCAGTTGTAGGTCACATGAGAATTTGGCTTATTTCTCTGTCAACACTCCACAGCTGAACCAAGTGATAAGCAATACTGATTGGCAGCTCAAGATTGTGCCTGACGACAAGTTATCCATATATGTAACCTCTGATATTCCGGAGGCTACAGCTTTATATAATTTGCCGGATACGACTTACACTTATATAGTCAATAAGGAGGGTAATATCAACTTCCCAAAGTTAGGCAAGCTCCATGTAGAGGGCTTGACCACCACACAGCTTGCCGAGGAGCTGACACGCCGCATAGCAGTGGACGTGGAGGCTCCCTACGTACGCGTAGAGTTGCTCAACTTCAAAGTCAATGTGCTTGGTGAGGTTGCCAAGCCCGGTATAACTACGGCTGACTCCGAACGTTTTACCATCTTGGATGCGTTGGCACAGGCCGGCGACATTACCGTCTTCGGTAAGCGTGAGAATGTCACACTACTACGTGAAGAGGATGGTCGGATCACTTATCATCAGGTAGACATGAATGATGCGAACCTGATAAAAAGCCCCTATTACTATCTTCAGCAGAATGATGTGATATATGTGGAGCCCAATGTGGCACGTCGTGGTCAAGCCGAGTATAATCAGAATAATTCATTTAAAATTAGCGTAGTAAGTACAATCGTGAGTGGTGCCAGTGTGATAGCCTCTCTGATAATAGCCCTCACTGCCAAACGATAAATAATATGGAAGAGAATAACGTGTCTTCAGAACAAGCTATTGACCAAAACACTGCGGCTTCAACATCGGGAATTGATGTGAGCAAGCGCAAGGATGTCATAGATGTGGGAGGTATTGTACGTGGTTATCTGAAATATTGGTGGGTGTTCCTCATCTCTCTGGTGATTTGCGGCGGCATGGGAGCATTCTATATGAAGAAGAAATCTCCCGTCTATCTCATACAGGGCTTGCTGATGGTCAATCAGCAGGAGGATGGCGGTATGGGACAAGCCGCCGGTATGGCAGCACTTATGTCTACCATGGGCTTTGGCTCTACCACCGGAGCCAATCCCAATGATGAGATATTCAAGATAAGCTCGCACACCATGATGATGAACCTCATAGATACGTTGGGCCTCCAGACATATTATTGGCAGGACAGAGGTTTCTTCAAGCGCCGTGCCAACTATTATCATGATGAGCCTATTAGTGTATATATCCCCAAGCAGATAGCTGACACCATAAGTGTATCTACACAGTTTCAGCTGGAGGGTCCACTCAAGGGACCGTGGACTCTTAAGGTAAAGCAGAACAAGCTGAAATTTGAGCAAGTAGTAAACAAGCTCCCTTATAATGTAAAAACCCCATACGGTGTCTTCCATTTAGACAAGACGGAGAATTATCCCACTACCGGCAAAGAGTTGAATGTCTCGGCCTTGTATATGAGTAAGAATGAGGTCTACACATGGCTATCGGAGAATGTGTCCGCCACCTGTGTCTCAAATAAGGCTGACGCTATACAAATCGATATGGGTGATGCAATCATACCTCGCGGCGAGGATATAGTCAATGCCATAATGGATATGTATAACAATGGGCGCGAAGCAGACCGCACCGCCTACAATCAGACTCAACTCGACTTTATCGACGCCCGTCTTATAAATCTATACAACGAGCTTGAAAACTCTGAGAGCAAGATAGAGCAATATAAGAAGCAGAACAAGATAGTAGACCCGGAGGCTGAGGCCACTTATCTGTTCACCCTTAAGGGCTCAATAGATGAAAATATCATCACTCTTCAATCGAATATTCGTATCTTGGAGATGATACAGCAACTTCTTTCATCTCCGGAAACGCAGTATGCCATGATTCCCTTTAACGGTGCTCCCGGACAGAAGGAGTCAATGGAAGTGTTTGGCAGGCAGATCAGTGCTTACAATGATTTGATAGCTCAGCACATGAACCTCTCTACCACAGCCAAGGGTAACAATACAGCTCTGAACAATCTTAACAAGCAGATAGATGCGATGCGCGATAATATCCTGAATACTATAAGTAGAGACTTGCAGAGCGCACGCATAAACCTGCAGACAGTAGAGGCTGAGCAGGCCAAGCAGGGCTCAAGGCTTAACGAGTTCCCGACAATGTCCCATGAGCTTGTCACACTGTATCGAGACCGTGAAGTGCAGAATGCTATTTATGCATTCTTGCTACAAAAGCGCGAAGAGACACAGATAGCCCTCTCGCAGAGTCAGCCGGTAGGTAAGATTATAGACCGTGCATATTCAAGCGTAAAACCGGTTAAACCCAACCCTCTGGTAATATATGGCCTTGCTTTCGTATTCGGCATGGGCATACCCTTGGTGATAGTACGCAACAAGGCATTAAGTAGAAACAAGAGAAGCAAAAGTAAAGCACATGCCAAAGATAAGGCATAATTAGTCGACTATAAGTGTCTGCTCAATTTAAATTAAACTTTATGTGGCTATGCTCATTTTTATTTAGAACTCTTAGTCCCGGCGCCTTTTTGGCAGATTTTGCCAAGTTTTCTCAGTCGTTATGCCCGCATAACTCCTTCGTCAACTTGCAAAATCTGCTCAAAAATTCGCTCGGCATAATGTTCAATTTAAATTGAGCAGCCACTTAGCGGCTCCTCCATATAAACTTGCTTTATTAGACACACTACAAATAGATGCGTTTGGTAACCACCAAATATCAACTGATTTGCAACACCCTGTTTGTGATATTCTGGGTGATGGTCACCTATAACTTTATCACCCAGGAGCTGGCCGGGCAGGAGGTGCGTCTCATAGAGACAAGTGTGCGCTTGATAGCACAGGGACTTATCGTTCTGCTTGGTTTATGGACTTTGCGCTCCAAGACGGATATCATAATTCTTGCCACCTTCCTGATCTTAAGCTTTGTGAGCACGTGCCTGATCAATAAGCTGAGCATCTTCATGTGGTTTGATGGCATGCGACTGTATATCGGCTTTTTGTTTACATTGCCTATACTACGCTATTTGATATCAGACACCCAGTTTAGAGGGTGGTTTGTAGAGCGCATGGACAGAAATCTGTATCGCTTCCTGTGGATACAGATACCCTGCATCTTATTGCAGCTCAAGTATCCACATCCCGACTATTGCGGTGGCTCATTGGGTTGGATGCAGAGTGGTACAGTATCTAATATGATATATCTGATATCATTCTATCTAATGCTCAGAGCATGGGATAATGAAAAGGGTTACTTGGCTAATGTGTACAAAAATTGGGTACTCATTTTTTTGTTATTCCCCACATTCTTGAACGAAACGAAGATATCGTTTGTGTTCCTCATCATGTACTTCTTCTTTCTCATACCGATGAATCGCCAATTCATCAAGAATATGATTTATGTAGTGCCTATCATGGTGGTGGGAGTTGGAGGAGCACTATATCTATATACCACAGTGATAGGTGATAATGATAACATTACAGACAGTGCATCTACAGCCACATATCTTCTTGGTGACGATAGCGCCATAAATCTGGTGGAGGCCTACGTAGAGAACAAGTCATTAGATTATGAGACTGATTTGGCTCGAGGTCTGAAATTCTTTATTACACCGGCAATCATGAACCGTCATCCGGTATCGTGGTTTGTAGGATATGGCATCGGCAATTATAAAATCAATGAAGCAGCCAAGGGAGTAAAATTTGCCAAGGAGTATCAATGGCTATTGCGAGGCACTATGATCGAGGGGCACTTGATATGGTTGGAATTAGGGCTCATAGGGCTCGGGTTGTATTACGTATATTGGTTCGTTGTCATGAAAGCATTCCGGCGAGGACAGGGCCGCAAACTGCAACTGCAATGGTTCTTGGGAATAAATGCAGTGATAATCAGCGTATATAATGCTTCATTTAACGAGGTGGGCTTTTATTTGGTTTTCATATATATGATTGTGGCTTCAAGTAGCTGGAACACACTACCCAAATATGCTGATATAAAACTCTTGGGCAAACGACAAATCAAGTGGTCCATGCGTAGTGACGCCGAAGCATAACAGGATTTTGGGGCACTATTGCTCGTAGCCCAAAATCTTTTTGACAACGTTTTTCGATCTGATTTCCGCCTGCCATAATATACCATGCAGTGTGCGTTTGTAGGGGGACTTGATGATGCGTATCTTCTTCAATTCATCTTCCGTGAGAGAGTTTTTACCGGCCTCATCGAGCACCGACATTACCAGGCTCCAGACAGCCTTTAGGTTATTAAGCTTAAGCACTCCCTCGGAATAGAGAATACCGATTTTGTACGTGAGCAGAGGGCGGTTGAAGTATGAATTCCGCTTTAAAATAGAGGTAAGTATCTCAAACAGCTGAAACCAACCTTCCATTTTAGTGGTTTTACGCGATTGGCCGGCCATCCTGAAGTGATAATTATAAACTATCTTCTCGGCATCAATGATTACCTTATCGGCATTAAGACAGATTTTTATGAGCATCAACAAGTCTTCATTCTGCTCTATTCGCACCTTCTGCTCCAGTTCGGGAATATTGAATAACCTTTTACGATATAGTTTTCCACACATCCCCACATTTGTTTGCAATAACAATATCTCTTTGATATACTCATTAGCTGATATTTTGCCTGTGGCATTATTTGGGGATAGCCATCTATTGTTTAGATTGAGGGTGCCGACGGAAATGTCTACATCATCTGAAGCATTTGATATCAGGTTTTCCAATGCATTCGCAGGCAGGGTGTCATCGGAGTCCGAAAAGGTTATCCATTCTCCACGTGCTTGTTTTATGCCGGATAGTCGAGCTTGATACGCGCCAGCGTTTTCGCGGTTGAACAAGCGAACACGCTTGTCTGTGGCAGCTATACGCGCTACAATGTCGGCAGTAGAGTCAGTGGAGCCATCATTCACCACAATGACCTCAATATCGCCATATGTTTGCCCAAGCACGCTCTTGAGTGTACGCTCGATTTTAGCTTGACTATTATATGCGGGGATAATGACAGAAATCATAACTTCTTGTGTAAAAGTTTAGTATGCAATAATTTTCTCAGGAAGGCGCGCTCACTCTTGTTGAGACCGACACACATCACTACAATGCAAGTGATGCACACCTCAACACACCCTTTGCAACATACCATACCGAATGGCATCTCTGTCGGCCATAGCAGAGCAAGACCCCAGACTACTATCCAGCAGAGGATGAGCGAAAGATAGCTGCGTGCTATAATTCGGAGCATGAAGGTGCGCATACGCATTCCTATCATGTGAACAGACATCTTCGCCCCGATGAGAGCAACCGCCAAGTTGGTTGCAAATTGTACTCCCAAGGTGTAGTATACCGGTATTCCAAGCTTTAGCATGATATAGAAGCATGGGATGTTCAGGATTATTATACTGCTGATCACCATCTGATACTTTTGTATCTTGCCGGAGGCTTGCATAATGGTCCATATCGGGCCGCCTATCGTATTGGGCACAAGCGAAAAGAGAGCCATAACGCAGAGTGGGCCTGTGTATGGGGGCACCTCCTTGAGCCATACTTGGAGTATGGGCTCTATATTAAAAATCACCGGGGTGGCCAATACCAATATCAGGAAGAATGAAAATTTAGATGAGCTGACCAGCAGCGAGCGTACAGAGTCAAAATCGCGGCGTGAGTAATCTTTTATCAAGGGAGGATTGAGCGCGGCCATGAAGTTTTGTATGAACTGAAAGACCGTGTTTGACACTTGGTTCATGATACCCACGGCAGCGTTGACAGCCACACCCATGAACATATTCACGAGTATGTTAAGGCCCTGCTTGGAACCGATATTTGCCAAGGCACTCAGGGAGTTCCATGCAGCAAAGCTGAATATCTCCTTGACTTTGTCGCCCTTTGCACACTTAAGATTATGCCTCATATAATCCAGCTTGAAGTGAGTGTAGTATGCTTGCCAGGCCAAAATTATGATGTTGACAATAAGCATCAACACCCCGTAGAGTATGAGCTTGTCATCGTTTATAACAGTGAGTGGCCACAATATCAGGAGCTTTAACAACACCTCTACTATGCCGTTCCAAGCATAGAAAGACATCTTCTCGTAAGCCAAAATGGCTGAAGTGAAGGGTATCCGATATACGTTTGATATGGCTGTGAGTATGGATAGTTGATATATGACATGAGTGGCAAATTCCCGTCCGGTAGGTATCTTCAACTGAGTCATCACAAACCATAGGCCAAGAGTCTCGGCAAGCACTAGCAAAACACCTATAAGCCACAGATGCGCTATAAGACTTGAAGAGAAGACGCATTGCGTACGAACAGGCGAATTATCCCCAATTGATATACACAAAAAGCGCTGTGTGGCGGTAGTCATTGAAACGCTCAGGAAGGTAAAGAGCACGACAATACCCCCTACAAGGTTATAGATACCGAAGTTGTCAATGCCCAACACGCTCAAGACCACGCGACTCGTGTACAAAGTCACGCCCATGACTATCAGCATTCTAATATATAAGAACACTGTATTCTTGGCTATTCGGCTATTTGTAGAACTCATTCGTTTTTAGGGCAGCCACTTTTGTTTCTTTTGCAAAGTTAAACAAAAAAGCTGAGACAGGCAAACATCGATAAACACTTCCGGTTTTGTGAAGTGCGAAATTATTGCTAATTTTGTCAGTATTACAATAGAATAGATATGAAGAAAGTAGCTATATATTGTTCCTCGCAGGAGGGACTACCTAAGGAGATTGAGGATGGTGCTCGCTTGATAGCCTCAGCTATCGGCAAATGCAATGGTGTTCTTGTCTATGGCGGTGTGAATGCCGGGCTCATGCATACAGTGGCAGCCGCAGCCAAAGATAGTGGTGCGCAAGTGACAGGTGTGGTGCCGCAAGTGTTTGAACATCGTGCAGACCCACTGTGCGACCAAGTATTATTGACCGAGGACCTAAACCATCGCAAGAGCAAGATGATTGAAATGGCCGATATATTCGTGGTGCTCCCCGGCGGTATCGGCACAATAGACGAATGGGTCTCCACCCTCTCGCACATTATGGTGCAAGAGCGAGTTGACCCAAGTGCTGACAAGCCCATCATGGTGTGGAATGCAGGTGATATGTACTCCGGTATGGTGAGCCAACTTTCCGCTACCAATGCATCAGTATATGCTCGCGGGCGAAGGGTAGACCGTTCCCTGATTTATCCGACAGCCAAGGCCCTTGCATCAGCACTCCTCGATATGCAGAAATAAACTAAACAGAGGCCACGCAATCAAATCCGTGGCCTCTGCTGTGTATTGGGAGTAACGAGAAATCAGAAGAGGAGTTTGCGCGCGCAAGCTGTGTCTGAGAGGCGAGCCTCAACTATGTGCAAGCCGTTCAGCGAGGTGTCGATGGTACCACTGAGGGTGTGAGTGAAAGTTTCAAACACCTTGGTGCCGCTCAGTGTGTAGACTGAAAGTGTGCCGGCTTCGGGCACAGAGTAGGTGAGTTGGCCATTATCGGCAGAAAGACGTATCTCAGACTGCGTGGTGATCACAGAGCCGATAGAGTTGCTGCCGCCCCCGTTAGAGCCGAGCATCCATCCCTGTATGCGAGTGTTGGCTGACGGAGTGTCGGAGAAGGCTGTAACCCCCTCGGTACTCTTGGCATTTGCAAAGACACGCACGCTTGTGGCGTAGGTGTCATTGACAAAGATGTCGAGCATAGAGTGGCCAAAAAAGACATTGAGCTTGAGACGCTCGCCGGCATTTATGCGCACGGGCAGAGAGCTCTCATACAAACCATTGAATGAGCGAGAGTCGTTCACGAGTCTGTCCAGCCCGCGAGCATCAACAGTGAGGCGACCGGTAGCACCGTCATAATACACCTTGAGCGAAGAGGTGCCATCATCGAGGAGTGTGAAGCCGGACTTGCCCCCACCCACAGTAAACTCACCGAGGAGCTCTACGAGACGGCCGTTGACACCATCCATATCCATAGAGCCGAGCAGCTCAAACCCGTTGTCGGTCACACCCTTCTCGAATCCATTGGCAAGGCGCAACTCAGTGAGCCCGGAATAAGGCTTCTGGATGAGTTTGCCGTCGGCACTCAGGCTCCACTCGCGAGGTAGTGAGTAGGCATGCGCAAAACCCAAATCGGCGTTATGGGTGCCGGCGAGTTTATCCGGTACAATACCCAAGACTATTGTCTTGCCATCCTTCTGATAAATGGTGGGTGAAAGCAACCCATAGCCATCCTTTGCAAACCCGGGGAGTTCGACATATCCGGGTGTGGGTGAATCGGGAGCGAAGGTGCCGTCAGCATTGATGGAACCTACCCAATAGAGGCTCTTGGTCGGAGGCCGACACCACAGTACCATGCACTGTAATGTCCGCGGCATGGGCCACGATAGCCGACACGAACAACAAGAGAGCTGTCAGGATTGTTTTGTTCATTGTTGGTGTTATTAGAGTTAAATAAGTTTTAAAGTTAACAGCAAGAGTGAGAGGAGAGGTGGATATAGATTAGTAGTTTGTCGCTGACTGAAGCAGACAAGGCTCATCAATCATTGACACCACAAAATTATAAAAAATGTTAAAGCCCTATATAATAGTAATGTTGCAACACTTATCAAAATTAGCTCAATGCACCATTTTCAACATTTTTTGACCAAATATTATTATTTGTTGATCAAAGTTTCTCAGGTAGTATCCAATTGAATATGTTATGGTTAGGAGTACCCGAAATGACACCGACTTACTGCTTGTTAATGTGTTACATATTAACTTGCGAAATTTGATTTTTTGGCACATCCGGCGCAACTACTATGATTTACGTATGTTAGCTGTTGACACAATATAGAGAAGCAATTTTATCCTTGTAAATACATGAATAGCTCCGACCTGCGCAGGCCGGAGCTATTAGGTTTGTATTCTTGTATCTGAAAGTTGTTTATTTACTCGGTAATTTCGGGTGGCAGAGTAGGCATTGCTCCCTGCTGGGTGCACACGTATGCCGAGGTCTCCACTGCGATGCGATGGGCATCTTCCACACTTTTCCCTTTGAGGATTGAAGCGATGAATGCCCCGGTGAATGAGTCACCGGCACCTACGGTATCGGCTACATCTACCTTGGGTGTGGGCTGGAAGGATACGTTGCCGGGGGTGAAGACGTAGCTACCATTAATGCCGCATGTCAGGATGAGCATCTTCAGATTGTATTTACCCAGCAGTATCCAACACTTGTCCTGCAAGTCGATGCCGGGGTAGCCAAACATACGTGAGATGGTCACCAATTCTTCGTCGTTGATCTTCAGTATATTGCAGCGTTTCATGGAGTTGCAGATGATATCCTTGGTATAGAACGCTTGGCGCAGATTGATATCGAAGACAATCAAGGGGTCATTTTCGGCCGGCACATTGTCTAAGAATTTGTTAATGGTCTCGCGTGATACTATATTGCGCTGTGCCAAGGAGCCAAAGCAGACAGCCTGGCAATCTTTGGCCATAGCCTCAAGGCGCTCTGTATAGGGGATATTGTCCCATGCCACATTCTCTTTGATATTGTATTGGGGCACACCCTCGGCATCAAGCACTACCTGCACTGTGCCGGTGGGATAAGGTACTACCTCCATATAGCTCTTGACCCCTTTTTCGTTGAAATTCTCGATCAATTCCAGGCCGAGCGCATCATTCCCTATTGCACTGACAGCACATGAGTTAAGGCCAAACTGACCTACATGGTATGCAAAGTTGGCGGGTGCGCCACCTATCTTTTTACCCTCGGGGAGTACATCCCACAGGGCCTCTCCCATTCCGATTACTATTTTTGACATAATTGTGATAGTTTTTGGTTATGCTTTGTTTTTGATTTTAAGGGTATAAAATATCAAGTATAACACTCCGACTGACATCACGGCTACCGCGCCGGCTTGACCCATTGCGTCTGACATGAAGCCCATAAGGAGTGGGAAGATGGTGCCTCCAAACAGACCCATAATCATGAGGCCGGACACTGCGTTCTGTTCGGTGGGATTATTCAGTAGGGCCTGCGAGAAGACCACTGAGAATATGTTTGAGTTGCCCAGACCTACAAGAGCAATACCGGTATAAAGCACTGCCAGAGTGTTGCCAACAAAGAGGATTGTCATGGCTGCAACCATCAGAAGCACGCTGATAGCAAAGAAGATTTTGGGCTTCATCACGCGCAGCAGGAAGGCGCCCACAAAGCAGCCTATTGTACGGAAGATAAAGTAGATACTGGTGGCAAAAGCCGCATCCTCAAGAGGCAGGCCCAAGCGTTCGGTGAGAATCTTGGGAGCCACGGTATTGGTGCCGACATCGATACCCACGTGGCACATAATGCCCAGGAAGCAAAGCAGGATGAAGGGCACACCAAGCAGCTTGATGCAATCAATGAAGCCGGAGGCTTTGTCGGGCTTGTTCTCCTTGATAGGTGTTACCCCAAGCGCAATAACGGCTAACACACTGACTATGGAGTAGATAGCAAACAGTACACGCCAGCCAAGCATGGGGAAGGCTGTAGTAAAGCCCCAGGTGGCGATAATAGGTGCCAGAAAGGATGCGATCGCCTTGACAAACTGTCCGAAAGTAAGAGTGGATGCAAGTTTGTCGCCGGAGATAAGATTGGTTACCAAGGGGTTAAGTGAGGTTTGCATTACGGCATTGCCTATGCCCAGCAGCGAGAAGGAGAGAAGCATTATCATATAGGTGTCGCCAAATACAGGTATCACCAATGATAAGGCCGTGATTATCAATGATATGAGCACTGTCTTCTTGCGACCTATCTTATTCATCAGCATACCGGTGGGCACTGAGAAAATCAGGAACCAAAAGAACACGAGCGAGGGGAACAAATTGGCCTCTGAGTCGCTGAGCGAGAGGTCTTTCTGCACAAAGTTGGAGGCGGTGCCTACGAGGTCTACAAAGCCCATGGCGAAGAAACAGAGCATCACGGGGATCATCTGCATCATTAGCCCCTTCTTGCCATATTCTAAATTTGCGAAGTTACTCATGGGTCAGGTCTTGTTTTATTTAATTGAATAGATTTTGAGATTCTTAAGTTTGGCTGTTGTGCCCTGAGCATCAACAGTAAGGGTGGTATAAGGCTCTGTGGGGAAGACGAGGTTGGTCATGGACCCGCGGCCATTGTTGGCAAATGCTTCGATGCTTGAGCGATCTATGAAGAGGCGCAAGGATAGATTCTTGCCATAGATAGGAGTCACTGTCACTGCGGGGAAGTCCTGGCTGAAGTCGGTGATACCACTCTGAGTGCGGTCAAAGGAGAGTGTCTGGTCTGCAACGTTGTAACTCATCAATACTTTTTCCCCTTTGGCATTGGAGAGGGTAAAGTTTATAGTGCCCCTCTTTGCGCCATCGATATCAAGGAGTATCTCGCAGACACCATCATTTGTCACTGGAAGTTGATAGCTCACCGGGGTAGTGCTGAGGTTTTCTGCCTTCACATCCACGGTCAATTTATCGCGCATGGCCTCAAGCTCGGGTGAGGGCACCTGTGCTGCATATATCTGACCGTCAGCAGCTGTGAATAACTCGATTTCACGGGGCAATGTGTTGGCACTGCGGAATTGCTGAGTGGGCACCTCGGCAGCATATTGCCAGTTGCTCATCCAGCCGATAGCAGTGCGTCGGCCATCCGGGGCATCGCTCCAGCTCACCAAGGCGTAGTTGTCTTTGCCGTGATCAAGCCATTTAGTGGGCACATTACCATTCTTGTCAGTATCAGCCTTGAAGGTCTTGCCGTCGAAGTCGCCAACGAAGTACTGTATGCCGCTGCCGCCGAAGGGGCCGCCGGGATTGATATTGCAGATAAGCACCCATTTCTGCTTCTTGCCACCGTCAACAGGGAGTTTGAATAAGTCGGGACACTCCCACACACCATCTTGAGCCCCAAGACCCTTGCCAAAAGCGCTCTGCAGGGTCCACTGCTTCATGTCGGGCGACGTGAAGATAAGCATCTCTTTCTCAAGGGCATGGGCCAGAACCAGAGACCACTGCTTGGTTGCAGGGTCCCAAAACATATTCGGGTCGCGTGCCTCGCTGTCAAGGGTAATTACCGGGTTGCCCGGATAGATATTGAATGTCTCGCCATTGTCATCGCTCCATGCCAGGCTCTGTATCTGGCTGGCGCCGGCAGAGGTGTACATGGCTACGACGGCATCTTCGCCAAAGCCGGCACTGTTCTCCTTATCGATAGCTGAGCTGCCGGAGAAGACTGCCCCAAGCCCGTTTGGCTCAATGGCGGCGGGATGTAGCTCCCAATTAACCAGGTCCTTTGATGTGGAGTGTCCCCATGTCATGTTTTGCCATTTGGAGCCATAGGGGTTCCACTGGAAGTAGAGATGCCATACGCCATCCTTATAGAACATACCATTAGGGTCATTCATCCATCCATAAGATGGGGTGTGGTGGTAGACCGGGCGATACTTCTCCCTATTAGTAGTGTCATAGCTGTCGGCGAGCTTGATGTCAACCCAGCCAGCATCATTCTTTGTGTCGCGCACTCCGGTGCGGTCGTGAGGGGCATGCACGTCAAGTATCACATTCTTCCCTTTGTAGGGAGAAAGGTCAAAGGGCACTGTGTAATCTACTTTGGTCTTAGCCAGACGTACATAGAAAGTCTTCTCTATCTTGCCGTCTACTATCACATTGACACGAGCATCATCATAAGCCTCTTGCACAGGCAGTATGAGCAACTTGTCATCCCCGGTAACACGCACAAGGGTGTTGTTCGGGCCTAAATGCTCTACTCGCACTGCATCATCGGCTATGGCAACTGCCGGTGCTACAGACATTACTGCCAGAGCTATTTTCAGGAATTTATTCATGGAGTTTATACTTTTTGAGTTCTGCATGGATTGTTTTAATAACAACACTGCAAAACTACTAAATAAAAAAGATAAATAGGTATAAAGTTTTGTGCCATAGCTAATAAAAATTGCGCAGTGGCCAATTTTTAACACAAAATGGACAAAATTTAATAGATTTTTTGCTAAATTTGCGGTTGTAAAGAATATTACATTATGAGAAAATATCTTCTTTGGCTTGGCATTGTGCTCGCTGCGATATGCGGTTTGACTCAATGCCAAAAGAAATCTAACATAAAAATCGGTGTATCGCAATGCTCTAATGACGACTGGCGCAACAAGATGAATGCCGAGATTGAACGCGAAATTATGTTCCATCCCGGCGCGCAGGTGGAGATACGCTCTGCCAACGATAACAGCCAAAAGCAGATTGAGGATATACGATATTTCATGGATAATAATTTCGATATTATTATTGCCGCTCCAAATGAGGCGAACGCCGTGACTCCGGTTATAAAAGAGGCTTATAGCAAAGGTATCCCGGTGATAGTGTTCGACCGCAATATCAATGGAGACTCTTATTCGGCAAGTATCACGGCCGACAATATAGCCATAGGCAATGCCGCCGCCCAATATGCGGCCTCCATCGTTGACTCAGCTGCCACTGTGATAGAGATTTGCGGCTTGCGAGGCAATACTCCGGCACAAGGCAGACATGAGGGGTTCAAACAGCAGGCTCAAAAGTCCGGCTTGAACACGTATTACGAGGCTGTATAGGTTGTATATGCAGTGATGGTGTCCGCCAGGACACCGACTTATAGTAACCCCGTACACACGCGGCGACAGCCGTGGGTGTGCGGGGTTGAGTAAGCAAACAAAAGGCGTGCGTAGCCCGCCGATTTAAAGC
>JAMPDX010000012.1 GCA_023665425.1 Muribaculaceae bacterium | reverse complement strand
AGACAAGCCAAATTAGCTCAAAAATACACCGCCCTGACATTCACATTTTTTATTATACAAACTCTCAACGTCACGACGATGTGTTTGAACTAATTGCCTAAATGGGTTGACACTTAAGTATATGTTGGCAGATGCTTGGGTGGAATTATTTTTTCTCTTTTCCGTAAGCGATGGCTGCCTTTACAAAGTCAATAAACAGAGGGTTGGGGTGGAGCACAGTGCTCTGATATTCGGGGTGGTATTGTGTGCCCACAAACCAGCGTTTCTCGGGCAGCTCTACTACCTCCACCAGGTGAGTATGGGGATTCTCGCCTACGCACGCCATGCCGGCCTGCTCAAAGCGTTCGCGATATTCGTCGTTGAACTCGAAACGGTGTCTGTGGCGCTCACTCACGAGCTCTACACCATAAGCCTTGGCAGCTTTGGAGCCGGGGCGCAATTCGCAGTCGTATGCACCCAGACGCATGGTGCCACCCATATTGGAGATGCTCTTCTGCTCCTCCATCAGGTCAATTACGTTATACGGCGTCTTGGTGTCCATCTCAGTGGAGTTGGCATCTTCAAGCCCCATAACGTTGCGGGCAAACTCGATAACCATACATTGCATACCCAGACAGATGCCAAAGGTGGGTATATCATGCTCGCGACACCACTTGAGAGCTACAAACTTGCCCTCGATGCCGCGCTGGCCGAAGCCGGGGGCTATGATGACACCATCCATATCTTTTAACTTCTCTTCCACATTAGCGTCGGTAAGTTTTTCGGAGTGTACATACACCAGGTTGAGCTTGTGGTCGAGATATGTAGCTGCTTGGAAGAGGCTCTCGTTGATAGACTTATATGCATCCTGCAGCTCCACATACTTGCCCACGAGGCCTATGGTGACCACCTCCTTGGCGTTATTGATTTTATCCAAGAATGTGTTCCAGGCAGTCAGGTCCGGCTCTCCCACGGGCTCAATGCCCATCTTGCGTAGCACTATCTCGTCGAGATGCTGAGCATGCATGGTGAGGGGCACTTGATATATGGTGGGTACATCGATACTCTGGATTACTGCCTCGGGTGATACGTTGCAGAACTGGCCTATCTTGCGGCGCATGTTCACCGGCACATCCTTCTCGGTGCGGAGCACAAGGATGTCAGGCTGGATACCCACCTGCTGGAGCATCTTTACAGAGTGTTGTGTAGGCTTGGTCTTCAGCTCCTTAGCGGCACGCAGATATGGCACGTATGTGAGGTGAATACAGAGGGCGTCGTTGCCCATTTCCCAGCGCAGCTGGCGCACAGCCTCCAGATAGGGGGTGGACTCGATGTCGCCAACGGTGCCTCCAATCTCGGTGATGACGAAGTCATATTTGCCGGTGTTGCCGAGCAGCTTGACGTTGCGCTTGATTTCGTCAGTGATATGAGGGATAATCTGCACAGTCTTACCCAAATAGTCGCCGCGGCGCTCCTTGTCGATAACGCTCTGATACACACGGCCGGTAGTCACATTGTTGGCACGTGAGGTGTGAGCATCGGTAAATCTCTCGTAGTGACCAAGGTCGAGGTCGGCCTCATGACCGTCTCCGGTGACATAGCACTCTCCATGCTCGTATGGGTTAAGAGTGCCCGGGTCAATATTTATGTACGGGTCAAACTTCTGAATAGTAACCTTATAGCCACGGCTCAGGAGCAGTCGGGCCAGTGATGAAGAAATTATGCCTTTACCGAGCGATGAAACGACGCCACCGGTAACAAAAATATATTTAGTATCCACAGAGATAAAATTTTGAAGCGTTTAAGGGCTGCATGCCAGTAGGCCGGAGGCTGATTACACCCCGCTTACTACCGCACTGCAATTAAGATGCAAAGGTAATGAAAAATCATCACTCTTGCAAATTTAGGTTATTATATTCAAGTTTCGCAAGTCGTATCTAATTGAATATGTTATGATTAGGCTGCTCGTAAGGACACCGACTTATAGTAACCCCGCACACACGCGGCGATAGCCGTGGGTGTACGGGGTTGGGTAGGCATGCAAAAGGTGTGCGTAGTGGTGACAGATTACTTGGCGAGCAGTAGGTAGTAATTTTTCTTGCCGCGTTGCACCAGGATATACTTGCCACCGATGAGAGCCTCAGCAGTGATAATAGCAGCGGGATCAGTGAGCTTCTCTTTGTTGATGCTCAGGCCATTGCCTTGTATCATCTTGCGAGCTTCCCCCTTGGAGTTAAACACTTTGGTGTCAACGGCCAGCAGGTCGAGCACAGGGATGCCTGCCTTGAGCTTCTGGGAGTCAATCTCAAACTGAGGTACACCCTCAAAGACATCGAGCAGTGTTTGCTCATCGAGGGACATGAGGGCATCTTTGGCTTGATTGGAGAAGAGAATCTTGCTTGCCTCCACGGCAGCATCATATGACTCATGGCCATGCACCATGATAGTCACTTCTCGAGCCAAACGCTTCTGCATGGGGCGTGCACCCGGGTCAGCCTCAGCCTCGTCAGCAAGCATGGCTATCTCATCCTGAGAGAGGAAGGTGAATATTTTCAGATACTTCTCGGCATCAGCATCGCCGACATTGAGCCAGAACTGATAGAATTTGTAAGGACTTGTGCGCTTTGCATCGAGCCATACATTTCCGCTTTCGGTCTTGCCGAACTTGCCGCCGTCAGCCTTTGTGATGAGTGGGCATGTGAGCGCGAAAGCCTCGCCCCCGTCGGTGCGACGTATTAGCTCGGTACCGGTGGTGATATTACCCCATTGGTCAGAGCCACCCATCTGCAGGCGGCATCCTTTTTCGCGATACAAGTGCAGGAAGTCATAGCCTTGAAGCAGCTGATAAGTGAACTCGGTGAATGAAAGGCCATCGCTTGCCTCGCCGTTGAGACGACGCTGCACACTGTCCTTGGCCATCATATAGTTGACGGTGATATGCTTGCCCACCTCGCGAGCGAAGTCGAGGAATGAGAAGTCCTTCATCCAATCGTAATTGTTAACCAGCTCTGCGCGGTTGGGCGCATCGCTCTCAAAGTCGAGGAAGCGAGCCAGCTGAGCCTTGATGCAGGCCTGATTGTGTCGCAGAGTCTCCTCGTTGAGCAGGTTGCGCTCCTTGCTTTTGCCCGAGGGGTCACCAATCATGCCGGTGGCACCACCCACCAGCGCAAGCGGCTTGTGGCCGGCGCGCTGCAGGTGGCGGAGCATCATCACACCACACAGGTGGCCTATGTGCAGAGAGTCTGCTGTGGGGTCGATACCCAGGTAGGCGGTGACCATCTTGTCGCCGTTGAGAAGTTCCTCGGTGCCGGGTATCATGGTATGGACCATGCCACGCCATTTGAGTTCATCTATAAAGTTCATTTTCTTATCCTATTTTGGCACCGGGGGTTATGGCACCCTCGGGGCTGATTACTACTAATGATCCGTCGGGCTGCACAGCGCTCAATATCATGCCCTGGCTCTCTACCCCTTTGAGCTTGCGGGGAGCGAAGTTAGCCACGAAGCACACTTGCTTGCCCACGAGCTCCTCAGGCTTGTAATATTTGGCAATGCCGCTGACGATGGTGCGGGTGCCCATACCATCTTCAATCTTGAACTGCAGCAGCTTGTCGGCCTTGGGCACCTTGCTGCACTCGAGCACTGTGCCCACACGCATGTCGACCTTCTCAAAGGTGGGGAAGTCTACTGTCTCGGCCACCGGCTCCGGCTTCCATGCGTTAATCAGATTTTGCGCCTCGGCATCCTTGAGCTTTTGCACCTGAGCAGCCACCACATCATCCTCTATCTTAGTGAAGAGCAGCTCCGGCTTGTTAACCTTGTGTCCGGCAACGAGCAGATCAAATCGACCGGCAGCCTCCCATGTAAGCTCCGGGAGTGCCAGCTGAGTCTTCAGAGAGTTGGCCATGAATGGGAGGAAGGGCTCGAAGATGACACTTATATTGGCACAAATCTGAAGAGCGACATTCAGGATAGTGGCTACTCGGGTAATATCTGTCTTGGCGAGCTTCCAGGGCTCTGTGTCGGCCAGATACTTGTTGCCTACACGGGCTACATTCATGGCTGCCTTGAGGGCGTCGCGGAAGTGGAAGCGTTCAATGTCAGCCTCCAAGGTCTTGATGTGCTCGCGTATCTCCTCCATGGCAGCCTTATCTATGGGGAGCAGCTCGCCGGCCTCGGGCACAATGCCGTCATAATACTTATGGGTAAGCACCATTGCGCGGTTTACGAAGTTGCCCAAGATGGCTACCAACTCAGAGTTGTTACGGGCCTGGAAATCCTTCCAAGTGAAATTATTGTCCTTTGTCTCGGGGGCATTGGCAGTGAGCACATATCGGAGCACATCCTGCTTGCCGGGGAGTTCGCGGAGGTATTCGTGGAGCCACACGGCCCAGTTGCGAGAGGTGGATATCTTCTTGTCCTCAAGATTGAGGAACTCATTTGCCGGCACATTGTCAGGCAGGTTGTAAGTGCCGTCGGCCATCAGCATGGCGGGGAACACGATGCAGTGGAACACGATATTGTCTTTGCCGATGAAGTGTATCATGCGGGTATCGGTATCCTTCCACCATTTCTCCCAGCCCTCGCCACACAGTTCTTTGGTGTTGGAGATGTAGCCTATGGGCGCATCAAACCATACGTACAGCACCTTGCCCTCGGCACCCTCTACAGGCACCGGAATACCCCAATCGAGGTCGCGGCTCACGGCGCGGGGCTGCAGGCCCATATCGAGCCAGCTTTTGCACTGGCCATACACGTTGGGCTTCCACTCCTTGTGCTCTTCGAGTATCCATTGGCGCAGGCGCGGCTCCCATTTGTCCAGAGGCAGATACCAGTGCTTTGTCTCCTTGAGAACCGGGGTGTTGCCGGTGATTGCAGACTTGGGGTTGATAAGGTCAGTGGCAGCCAGAGAGGTGCCGCAAGCCTCGCATTGATCGCCGTAAGCACCTTCGGCACCGCAGTGTGGGCATGTGCCGGTGACATATCTGTCGGCCAGGAACTGGTCGGCTTTCTCGTCATACAGCTGCATGGAGGTCTTCTCCACAAACTCACCTTTGTTATATAAAATCTTGAAGAACTCAGAGGCCGTCTTGCGGTGTTCTTCAGAGGTGGTGCGGCTGTATATGTCAAACGAGATGCCCAGCTCCTCAAAGCTCTCTTTGATGATTTTATGATATCGGTCTACTATGTCCTGGGGAGTGACACCCTCCTTCTTTGCTTTGATAGTGATAGGTACACCATGCTCATCGCTGCCGCCAATGAATAACACCTCGCGCCCCTGCAGACGCAGGTAGCGCACATAGATGTCGGCAGGCACATACACACCGGCCAGGTGTCCTATGTGCACCGGGCCATTGGCATACGGCAGAGCCGTGGTGACCAAAGTACGTTTAAATTGTTTATCCATATCTATTGTAAATCAGTCTGTTATGGGTGTATAGCGCAAATATTCGGGATTAATTTACACTTATCGCTTTGAAATTGCAAAATTAATAAATAATTTTGTACTATGAAAATTCTAAAGGCAACTCTATATTCATTATTGCTTTGTGTCGGCGCTTGCTCATCTGCCGGCAAGGGGGCTGACACCGTTTCTGTTGAGGTTGAGACTGCTGCTGTACCCACTCAGACAGACAAGTTTAATGCAGACAGTGCGTATTATTTTGTGGAGAAACAGACACTTTTCGGTCCGCGTGTGCCCGGCACTTCGGAGCATCGTTCTTGCGGCGAATGGCTCACCGAGCAATTGGCCCGGTTGGGTGCCAAGGTGACACTGCAAGAGTTGACGCTGACAGCCTTCGACGGCACCAAGCTGCCTACCCGCAACATACTGGGACAGTATAACCCCGAGGTGTCTGACCGCACACTGCTTGTGGCACATTGGGACACTCGCCCGTGGGCTGATCAGGACCCCGATCAGGCCAATCATGCCAAGCCTGTACTCGGTGCAAATGATGGTGCC
This sequence comes from Muribaculaceae bacterium, assembly GCA_023665425.1. Lineage (GTDB taxonomy): Bacteria > Bacteroidota > Bacteroidia > Bacteroidales > Muribaculaceae > Lepagella. The sequence goes on along the minus strand of JAMPDX010000012.1, from coordinate 32,887 downwards.
AGCGGTGTTGGTGTCTTGCTGGAGATAGCCCGTGTGCTTAATCAGGAGGAGATAGACAAGGGGGTTGATATCCTGTTTGTTGACTCTGAGGATTATGGCTCTGAGGGCGATGATGAGTCGTGGGCACTCGGTGCAAGAGCATTTGTGCAAAATCCACCCATCAAGGGGTATCGCCCGGCAAGGGTAATTCTGCTTGATATGGTAGGAGGCAAAGGCTCGGTATTCCCTCGCGAGACCTTTTCCGATTATAATGCGGCCACCTTGCTCAATGAGGTGTGGCAGAGTGCTGCAGTCGCCGGTTACGGAGATTTGTTTGTAAATCAACCCGGAGGAGCCATCACAGATGACCATGTTGAGTTCCTTAAGGACGGCATCCCGGCGATAGATATTATAGCACTTACCCCCTCCGGCTTCCTGCCTACATGGCACACCACACATGATACCATGGAGAATATCGACCCGTCAGTGCTCAATGCAGTGGGTCGCACAGTGTTGACATACTTATATAAGTAGGAACTTATCCGGGGATAGTGTCGTAGCGGAGTGTGATTTCGAGCTTCGGCCCCACCTCGCCGGTGGGCAGAGTCTGTGGGCGAGTCTCCACTTGCACGGTAGTGTGTCCGTAGGTATACTTTTCGATTGAGGCATCTCCCTCTTCATAATGTCCCACCATTTGGAGCTCGGGTGTTTCATCTTGTTCGGCTACCGAGTTGATTGATGATGTGACATACTCCATAAGTGAGCCGGGCATCAAATCGCCGGTGCCGATATTGCGTATTTTCACCTCTTTGGAGTTGACGACATCCACCTCCCACTGGCCGGGCAGCCCCTCAAAGTCAGTGAATATAGGTGCCCCCATTCCATCGGTGAGTACACCTGAGAAGTTATAATCAGTTGAGTCGATAGCCTCCCCTTCGTTAAGGGCAGCGGCCACACTTCTCACTCGCATTGCAATGTCATTTGAGGCATGAAACACCTCAGCGTCAGAGGATGCCAAACCCTTGTCGCTGACAAATGTATCTGATTGCCCTGAAAGCTCGCTCTCCGCACTGTCATTGCCATCAGAGGTGCCTGATGAACAACTGCCCATAATCATCATGGAGCACAGAGCAGAGGAAGCTGCAATAATGTATTTATTAGCCAAGCGCATGATAAAATCCCTCCCGCGAAGAGGAGGCTTGAAAAACGCTGCAAAATTACATTAAAACTCCCTATCAGCCAAACTATTTAGCAATAAAAATTGCCGGTCTGCTATTTTGTGACAAGAGTGATTTGCTTTCCTCGGATAAATTTGTTAATTTTGTGCCATGACGGATAAGGAAAGACAGACAGCGCAAGCCCCGGAGGGCCCGCTACAGATAGATTTGCAGCGCATAGTGCGCGAACGTGTCCCCGCCTCCAGGCGTAAATGGATACCTAAGCGCCTGGTGTGTTGGCTCGAGAAATTGGTATGCCAAAATGAGTTGAATGGCATCCTGCAACGCACTTATCCCAAGACCGGAACTGCCTTTGCCTCCGCTGCTCTCGAGGACTTGAATATTACTATCGAAGTGCGCGGCATGGAGAATATCCCGGAGCAGGGACGCTTCATATTTGCTTCCAATCATCCCCTTGGAGGTCTTGACGGCATAGCCCTTATCAGTGTATTGGGCCGGAAATATGGCGATGAGTATCTCCGCTTTCCGGTGAATGATATGCTGATGAATGTCAGGCCATTGCGGGGCATATTCATCCCCATAAACAAGTTTGGCCGTCAGGGCAGAGAGGCTGCACGCAAGCTGGCCGAGACCTATGCTTCAGAGGCACAGATAATATTCTTCCCCGCCGGCCTGGTATCACGCCTGCACAAGGGGGGAGTGATAAAAGACCTGCAATGGCAGAAGGCCTTTGTGGCAAAGGCCATGGAGTATGACCGTGATATAATTCCGATACATTTTTCCGGCCACAATACCATGAAGTTTTATCGTACTGCCAAGTGGCGCAAACGTCTTGGCCTAAAATTTAATATAGAGCAAATATTGCTGCCTCAGGAGCTGTGCAAGGCTAAGGGGAGCCGATATGTCATCACCATAGGCAAACCTATAAAGGTCTCAGAACTCAAGGCCTCCGGCAAAAATGCACCACAGCTTGCTGCCGACATTCGCAACTTAATCTATGCGCTTGAGAAATAGCCGATTACTACGCAATAATCGTCATCGCTAACAAAAAGGGCCTCTCAAGCGTTAATTATATGATAATGTGTTAACCAAAAATACTACTGCTATGGAAATGAAAGAAAAGATTCAGAAGGTTTTCCTGGAGAAATTTGGCGAGCCTGACGGCACATTCTATGCCTCAGCCGGCCGTATCAACTTGATAGGTGAACATACCGACTATAACGAGGGCTTCGTATTTCCCGGAGCTATCGACAAGGTGATAATGGCAGATATTCGCCCCAATGGCACCGACAAGGTCCGCGCCTTCTCCATCGATATAAATGATTATGCCGAATTTGGCCTCAATGAAGAGGATGCCCCCTCACAGAGCTGGGCCAGATATATCTTCGGTATCTGCCGCGAAATCATCAAGCGCGGCGGTAAGGTAGAGGGCTTCGATACAGCCTTCGCCGGCAATGTGCCTTTAGGAGCAGGCCTGAGTTCTTCAGCTGCCCTTGAGAGTTGCTTCGCCTTCGGCCTCAATGACCTGTTTAATGACAATACTATCGACATGTTTGAGCTTGCCAAGATTGGCCAGAGCACCGAGCATAACTATTGCGGAGTAAACTGTGGTATTATGGACCAGTTCGCCTCCGTCTTCGGTAAGAGAAACCACCTCATCCGCCTTGATTGCCGCTCCCTGGAATATGAATATTTCCCATTTGCGCCTGAGCATCACAAGCTTGTGCTGATAGACTCCAAAGTGAAGCATGAGCTCAAAGACTCACCATACAACAAGCGCCGCGAGAGCTGTGAGCGTGTGGCAAAGACTCTCGGTCTCCCATCACTGCGCGATGCGTCGTTGGCAGAACTGAATGCTTGCAAGATTGAGATAAGCGATGAAGACTATCGTCGCGCAAAATTTGTTATCGAAGAGAAGGACCGTGTCCTCGCCGTCTGCAACGCTCTTGAGAAGGGTGACTATGAGACTGTCGGCGAGAAGATGTATGAGACACACGAGGGCCTCTCAAAGGACTATGAGGTGAGCTGTGAGGAGCTCGACTTCCTGGCAAATCTGGCAAGGTCATGCGGTGTTACCGGCGCTCGAATCATGGGTGGCGGCTTCGGCGGTTGCACTATCAATCTGGTGCCTGACGACATACATGATGCTTTCATAGCCACTGCCAAGCGAGAATTTAACAACAAGTATGGTCACGAACCGGCCGTCTATGATGTTGTCATCTCTGACGGTGCCCGCAAGCTCTAACATCCTAAACTATGACAATAGAAGAAAAGAAAGTTGATACCTCCCGCGGGGAGATAAGCTTGGTCACCATAGCCAACAATCATGGCATGACGGTGGAGCTGTCTTCGCTGGGTGCCGGGGTGGTCAGCGTCGTTGTGCCTGACCGCGCAGGCAATCTTGATGATGTGGCTTTAGGTTATACTAATCCCGAGGACTACTTCTATGATGGCCCCTGCGCCGGAAAGACTCCCGGCCGATATGCCAACCGCATAGCTTTGGGCAAGTTCTCAATCGATGGCAATGATTATCAACTTGCCATAAACAATGGCCCGAATGCCCTGCATGGTGGTCCGGAAGGGTTCCAAAACAGGATATGGGAGTGCGAATTGCTCCCCAACGGTGTCCGCTTCACCTACCATTCCAAAGATGGTGAGGAGGGCTATCCGGGAAATCTTACTGCGGTAGTGGAATATACCCTTGAAGAGGAGTTTAACCGCCTAAATGTGGACTATCGAGCTGTGACAGATAAGCCGACCGTTATCAACCTTACCAACCACTCATATTGGAACCTGAATGGCGAGAGTTCCGGCTCTGTTCTTGAGCATACCATGCAGATGCTGTGCTCGCGCTATCTGCCCGGGAGCGACAGCCTAATCCCCACCGGCGAGATGGCCTCTGTGGGGGGCACTCCCATGGACTTCACCGCCGAGCATGCAATTGGACGCGATATACGCGCTGATTTCCCTGCTATTAACTATGCAAAGGGATATGACTCCAGCTGGGTGATAGATGAGTGGGAGCCGGGCAAATATATTGATAATGTGGTGGTGATAAAGAGCGACAAGAGTGGACGAGTGTTGCAGATAGGCACTGACCAGCCTGCCGCACATGTCTACACCGGCAACTGGCTCGAGGGCTCTCCTGTGAGCAAGTCGGGTCGCCAATATCACGACTATGACGGTGTGGCTGTTGAGATGCAAGGGATGCCCGATGCCCCCAATCGTCCGGAATTCCCGTCACAGATACTCCGCCCCGGTGAGGAATACCGCCGCCGTATTACCTTCACCTTCACAACCGAATGACACCAAGACCCAATAAACAAAAATATATGCTTGATATATAGAGGCAGAAGCGCGGAGCGCTTGCACTAATTTAACCCCACGATATGCGAGAGCCATCGGCTCAAGCTTCGTGGGGTACATAACACAAGAGGACACCTACCGCGGCGCGGTTGCACATCCCCTTAAACAAAGAATTCAGTAGTTGCGAGCTCTTATTTGCCTGAGCGAAGGCGAACGAAATAATAGTCGAGGACATCCTTGGCGGCTGTGAAGGATGACTGCTCGTTGTTGAGCACTCGTATCTCCTTTTGCTCAAGCAGAGCGCTAACCTCCGGTATGGAGTAGAAATTATGGCGTAGCTGCTCGTCGATAGTCTCAATCATCCAATATTTCTCTTGCTCCTGACGCTTCTGGTCGAAGTAGCCGGTCCGCTTCACATATTCAAAGTAGCGGTCTATCATGTCCCACACCTTGTCAATGCCGAGCTCGAAATAGCCGCTGTAAGTAAGCACCTCGGGCACCCATTTGCTCGGTGTTGGCGGGAATAGGTGCAGTGCGTTGCGGAACTGGGCAGCGGCAAGGTTGGCACGCTCAATATTGTCGCCGTCAGCCTTGTTGATTACGATACCGTCGGCCATCTCCATGATGCCTCGCTTGATGCCCTGCAGCTCATCGCCGGTGCCGGCAAGCTGAATGAGCAGGAAGAAGTCTACCATGGAGTGCACAGCGGTCTCGCTCTGGCCTACACCCACGGTCTCTACAAAGATGTTATCATAGCCGGCAGCCTCACAGAGCACAATTGTCTCGCGAGTCTTGCGAGCCACACCACCCAGCGAGCCGGCTGAGGGGGAAGGACGAATGAAGGCACTGGGCTGCTGACTGAGCTTCTCCATACGTGTCTTATCGCCGAGGATAGAGCCTTTGGAGCGTTCACTCGAGGGGTCAATGGCCAGGACGGCGAGTTTGCCTCCTTTACCAAGCACATGCAGGCCAAACACATCGATAGATGTGCTCTTGCCTGCGCCGGGCACTCCGGTGATGCCTATGCGGCGCGATTTGCCGGAGTAGGGCAGACACTTCTCTATTACCTCCTGTGCCACCGCTTGATGAGCCTCCGCTGTACTCTCTATCAGGGTGACAGCGCGCCCCAGTACACTCACGTCTCCCTTTAGGATACCCTCCACATAGTCGTTGGGCGTAAGTATACCGGCAGCCTTGCGAGGGCGGCGGTAGGGGTTGACGGTGGGCGCAGAGTGCACACCTTTATTTACTTGAAGACCTTTGTATTCACACGAATTTTCGGGGTGTTCTAATTCCATGATATTTTATTAGAGTCCATTTCATAAAAAATTGCCCTTAAGGGTCGCATACTTAAGACGATGGGAGTGGCCAAGTATGCGAATCGTGGGTATCTTTTTTATGTAATATCCTATTTTAAGTTATTTTTTAATCATCACTAAACAAGCTCTTATTTTCGAGTCCCTATCAAATATATTTTTACTGAAGGGTGCAGAGGGTCGTCACTCACGATCTCCACCGGTATTTTGAAGTCACCCACAGGCAATTTCTGAGGGTTGACGCTGAGCTTCACACTCTTCATATTGTCAGGCTTCAGACTCCTCGGCACAGACTTAACCTTGATGAGGGTAGAAGCCTCGGCACAATGTATCCGGCTGATAGTCAAAGAAGATTTTCCTTCATTACGGAGAGCAAACTCCAGCTGCACCTCCTTGTCGGGATTGGTGATGATACCCATATCCAGAATGGTGGGAAAGACGGTTGCCACCGGGGCATTGCGCAATTGCTCCTCCGAGAGATTGGAGGTGTCGGGCTCTATGGTGCCGGTGACATGGAGTATGGCTGTGGTGCGCGTATCGCCGAAATCGGCATTGATAGAGATCGGGATATCGATTGACCCTATCTCCATGCCGTCGCGAGTATTGATATATGCACTGAGCGTGAACAAGTCGCCAGGAGCCACTTGCAGACTCGAAGCTCCCAGCGAGAGATATTTCGGCAGCTTGTCCCAGCTCAATTTCAGCGTGTCGCCGCTCTGATTGTAGCCATAAATATACTCATGACGAGATGTGCCGTAAGTCACCATGCCCAAGGGAATAATGTCTGATGAGAGGCGCAAATTGCCCTCGGCGAAGGGGTATTTAGACTCCAAGCTGTGAGGGGTGCCTATCACGGTGCCCTTGATAGTAATGGACATCAGGTCATTGTTGACACCTGTGTATGCCTTGACATGCTTCTCAAATCTGCCGGGACGCCCGGTGGGGTTATAATCAAACCACACTGTGGCGGTGTCGCCGGGAGCTATAAGCCCCTCGGTATAGCCCACTCCGGTGCATCCGCAAGTAGACTTGACACGCTGTATCATTGTGGGCTCAGTGCCTATGTTAACAAACTGCACTTGGCCATGAGCTTTTCCGGCCTCTTCGCGTATAGTGCCGAAGTCGTACTCCGTACTGAGCCATCTCAACTCATCGGCATTCAGGCAAAGGGCTGCCAGACAGCACAGTGCCGCGAGCAAATTTCGTACATTCATCTCTGTCAGGGTATTACGGTGCCTACGATTTTCAGGCGCACCTTCTTGGGTGAGCCGTTGGTCTTGACGGTGATGGTGCGGTCAATGGGTCCGGGGCGCCCTATGGGATTATATGTTACCTTGATTTTCCCTTTCTTGCCCGGGGCAATCGGATTTTTCGGGTATTCAGGTTTGGTGCACCCGCAGGTGGCAGTGGCATCGATGATGATAAGGTTGCCGTCGCCGGTATTGGTGAATGTGAACTCATGGCTCACGGGACCACCCTTCTCCTTGACATTGCCAAAGTCGAAGCGATATTCGGTGAACGATACTTTTGCCTTGTCCCCCTTGGCATAAACACCTATGGGGATGGCAATGGCCATGAGTGCCATTATGACAAATAACAAAGAACGTTTCATATCTTAAATTTTATGAGATGGGGTCTTAGACCTGTTTTATATTATGACACTTTATACGGAGAATGGTTTATTGGACATCAGAAGGAGAGAGCTGTTGAAGAATATACAACTTTGCAGGCCAATAAGTTCATGCTACACAGGGTATGAGAGCGAGAGTGTCATGGTGCAAAATTACAAAAAAAATGGCGTGTGGAGATAAAAAGATGTTAAAAAGTTGATGTAAATTTTGGTGGATGAGGTATTTTTCGTAATTTTGCACCGCTATTCATGCCGCCAAGGCTCAATTAAGTGGGCGACGAGGTCGCTCCGCCCAACGGTTTAACTTATAAATCAACAACTTAGCATGTACGCTATTGTAGAAATTAAAGGACAACAGTTCAAGGCCGAAGAAGGCAAGTATCTGTATGTACATCATCTCGGCGCCGATGTCAAGGAGGGTGAGGCTGTAAGCTTCGACAAAGTACTCCTTTTGGAAGCCGACGGTGCCGTGAAAGTCGGCGTGCCCACCGTAGAAGGCGCATCTGTAAAATGTGAAGTGCTTGAACCCCTTGTGAAGGGTGACAAGGTGCTCGTCTTCAAGAAGAAACGCCGTAAGGGCTATCGTCGCTTGAACGGTCACCGTCAGCAGTTCTCTAAAGTGTTAGTTAAATCAATTGTAAACGCTTAATTCTTACTCCACTAAACATGGCACATAAAAAAGGTGTCGGTAGTTCAAAGAACGGCCGCGAATCAGAAAGCAAACGCCTCGGCGTTAAAATCTTCGGTGGAGCAAATTGCAAAGCCGGCAACATCATCAAGCGTCAGCGTGGCACACAGCACCACCCCGGTCTGAACGTGGGTATGGGCAAGGACCACACACTGTTCGCTCTCATTGACGGTGTAGTGTCATTCACTACCGGTAAGGAGGGTCGCAAGTTTATCAACGTGCTCCCCCATTCCGCAAAGTAAGACACACGCTAACACAACCCATAAAGCTATGTACCCCTCCGGTGCATAGCTTTTTTTATGTGTTCCCTCGGCCAAAGGTGCGGTAACGACAGAATAGGGTGTTGAAAAGATGCTTGTTTATAGTGGGGTATAGTAAGGTTACCTCTTGTGGTGACCGCGTCCAACACCAAAAAAATCGGTGTCCGCGAGGACACCGATTTACTGTGAAATTCTTAGGTCGTATATTGGTTTATTGCGCAACGCGCAGTAACCGTATTTGTCCGCAGACCCGGGAATGGGAATTAGCGGATTACTTCTTTGGTGACGTTGGCGCCTTGGCGGCGAATAAGTATCTGGCCGGATGTAGGGTTGAGTACGCGGCGGCCAAGCAGGTCGAAGTATTCAGCCTTGGCATTGTCAGCATTCACTCCATTGATGCCTGCGGGCTCAGGAAGCTCAATTTCTACCGGTGAACAATATGCTGATGACTTGCCCTCGCCAATAGCGCGAACCTTGAAGGAGTAGGTGCGAGCACCCTCTTTCAGCTTGTCAATGCGCAGCGATGTGGCACCGCCGGTAGAGCAATCGATATAGTCGGGCAGGAATTCATCACCGCCTCCTACTTGGATTACTACGTCATCGAGGGCACAGTTGCCTTTATCCTTGTGATAAATGAATTTCACCTGCTTAACGCCCTTGCGGACATTGTTCATTGAGATCTTCTTGCCATCATCATTTGCCGGGAGGGCCTGAGTGTTGAGTGTCACCCATTCGCCGTTAATGAGGCCCTGCAGTTCGAGCGATGAGTCACCACTTGTGCCTTGAGCCTTGCGCCAGTATGATATGGCAGAGACATCGCCGGTGAAGAGGGGAGAAAGCAGCCATACGCCGTCAGCTGCCATCTTCAGTGAGGGAGAAGACTCGCCGTAGTTGCCGTATGAGTCATACTTCTGGGTGGAAGAGGAGGTCCAGCCTTCGGGAAGCTCAAATTTGCCCTGAGCGCCCATCTCGTTGACTGATGTAACCTTCTCGCCACTACTGCCTACAGACACTGTCACCTCATAGTCTACGGCGTTCTCCACCGGAGCCCATGCAGCCACGAAGTGCTCTGCACTCTTCTCGATATCTTCAACAGCAAAGGGCACCGGTACCTTTACCGGAGGAGTGCCGTCATCGCCACCTGCCACGAGGAAGGTGATGACACCGTCAGTCTCTGCGATATCGGTGATGGGGAGATTGAGGCGGGCATTGCTCCATGTCTTCATGCTCGGGGTGGTATCATCAGTAAACGAGGTGACATTCTGGCTGCCCGGGAAGGTATATCCGGCCATTAGCTCCTCATCATCATTATTGCGGGAGTTGCAAGCCTCTTCGATATCTACATACTGATGATTTTTGGTATTGTTTACCTCATTTTGGCTCCATACACTCTGATTAAAGTCTATGTGCCAGATGAGCATACCGTGGCCCGGGATGTATTCATCCCAACCCTTCTGCTGGCGGTTTTCGAGCAAGAAGAACTCGTTATTCTTGCTTGTGGGAATGATGTAGCCGGCATTAGATGAGAGGATATGCTCCATAGAGCCGTTGAGGGGGCCTTCAATCATTTCAGGTTCGCACCAGCCCAGCGAGTTGCGCTCATAGATGCTATATGCCGGGGGAGTGCGTCCTTCATTATTATAGGGGCCGTAGTCGAGCACACTATATGCTCCGGGGGTGTCGTATTGGGCGCTGTTGTAGTCGGTGGTATACAGGTCAGGCAAGCCCATCACATGGCTAAACTCATGCACGAAGGTGCCGATGCCATCCGGCTGTGAGCCTTCCCACTCATTGGAGCAAGCATAATGGTTCACGCGCACACCATCCACCACGAAATCCTTGCCGGTATTCTCCAGGTCGTAAGAGTGAGGCCATACGGTATCATCACTACCGCCACTGGCCTCGCCGCGGCCGGCATATATCACATATACATTGTCAAGGATGCCGTCGCCGTCATTATCATAGATGGAGAAGTCTACATCCTTATCGAGAGCTTTGATACCCTCTACAACCATCTCTTCGGGATAGCGGTCATTGCCCCACATGTCGTTGCCGCCGTAATAACGCTGCTTATTAGCGAGTGTGACAGGGCCAAGGGCGTGGAATATGGGTGTAAATTGTCCCTGAGAGTTCTCATCAAAATAATCCTTGCATGAGCCTGTGGCACCATATTCGCTGAAGCCCTTCTGGTTGAGCATATTGTTATAATACTCAGCCGGATTAGAGACGGTGAATTTGACGTCGGAATACTCTACGAGCAGAATCAATACATTGGGAGAACCCTTACCCGGGAATGTGGTGACATCGAGGCCAACACCGGTCTGAGGGATGCGCTTGGGTGACTTCTGCACCTTCTTAAGGTCAACATCCTTGAGCGACATTGCCTGTTGGGGCACAACAGAGCGGACAGCCTTATCCAGGGCTTTTACGCCGGTAGTCTCAAGGATGCCTTGTGCATTAATGGTTGCGTAACAATATGTGCCGTCAGGAGCTTGAGACAGCAGCATGTCGTCCTCTGTCAGGACAAAGTGATGAAACTCATCTCCCACGAGCTTTATGCGGAGCGTTGTGCCGTCAGGCTGTGTGACGGTACGCACATCGCGCTTTGCCGGCACTGCCAACAAAGACAATCCGCAAGACAGCATCATGGAACTGATGAGGAGTCTACTATGAAACTTCATTGATTACAGAATATAGGTAGCAAGAGGGGACCGGCTATATGCCATGCCCACAAAAAGCATACACAATAGGTTAATAATGCGCAAATTTACAAAACAAATCGCATATCAACAAATAATGCACTTTAAAAAGCGTGTAAATTATTGTAAATAAGCCTCCGGCTCATGTAAAAACACCTGTTTGGGGACCTGTTTTTCTGCTCCGGACTTGGAGTTTGAAAAAAAATTAGTACTTTTGCAGCCGATTTACGGCTTGATTTGTTAATTAAAATAATGAGGGTTTTAATGCTCATTTTCTTAAATTAGCTTATTAACACACAGGGTTAAGAGGCCGGTTACAAGCGCTTGTACACTATGAAGAATCTGATAATTGTTGAGTCGCCTGCCAAGGCAAAGACTATAGAGAAGTTCTTGGGTAAAGATTACAAAGTGATGTCCTCTTTTGGTCACATCAGGGATCTGCGCAAGAAGGACTTCAGTATTGATGTCTCTGACCATTTCAAGCCGGTATATGAGGTGCCGGTTGAAAAGAAGGAGTTGGTCTCTGAGTTGAAAGCCGCAGCTTCAAAGGCTGACACCGTATGGCTCGCATCTGATGAGGACCGCGAGGGAGAAGCCATTGCTTGGCATCTGTATGAGGTGCTCGGGCTCAAGCCGGAAAAAACACATCGCATCGTTTTTCACGAAATCACAAAGCCCGCTATTCTCAACGCTATAGAGCATCCTCGCGATATTGACATCAACCGCGTAAATGCTCAGCAGGCACGCCGAGTGCTCGACCGCATTGTGGGCTTTGAGCTATCGCCCGTCTTATGGAAGAAGATCAAACCGGCTCTCTCTGCCGGACGTGTGCAGAGTGTGGCCGTGAGACTTATATGCGAGCGCGAGAAAGAGATAAAAGACTTTGTGTCAACCCCATATTTCCGTGTCACCGGCTCATTCGGCGTGTCTACAAGCCCTGTGCCGGTGAAGTGTGAGCTTTCCACACGCTTGGAGAATGAGCAAGCTGCACAAGACTTCTTGCAGGCCTGCAGTGATGCCACCTTCAGTGTAGATGATGTGGCAATACGCCCGGTGAAGCGCTCACCGGCACCGCCGTTCACCACCTCCACACTGCAGCAAGAGGCGGCTCGCAGACTCGGCTTCACAGTCTCACAAACCATGATGATAGCCCAACATCTGTATGAGGCCGGTCTCATCACTTATATGCGTACAGATTCGCTCAATCTGTCTAATCTGGCCTTAAACGACATCAGCAAATTAGTGTCACAAGAGTGGGGCGACAAGTATCTACAGATACGTCATTATCACACCAAGTCAAAGGGTGCACAGGAGGCACACGAGGCCATACGACCCACATATATAGACCGTGATCAGATAGATGGCACTCCACAAGAGAAGAGGCTCTACAAGCTCATCAGGAACCGCACATTAGCCTCACAAATGGCAGATGCAGAGCTTGAGAAAACCACTGTGGATATCTCTGTCTCCACCCGCCCGGAGAAGTTTGTGGCTCATGGCGAGGTCATCAAGTTTGATGGCTTCATGAAGGTTTACGACATTGAGTACACCGATGCCGAGTCTGTCATGCTACCCTCACTCAAGGTGGGAGACAAACTCACATCGCAGACCATAACAGCCACAGAACGCTTCACCACACCACCGGCTCGATACAATGAGGCCTCACTGGTGAAGAAGATGGAGGAGTTGGGTATCGGCCGACCCTCTACCTATGCTCCCACCATTTCCACCATACAGGGGCGCGACTATGTGGAGCGAGGCGAGAAGGAGGGCTACAAGCGTGATTACTCCGTGCTGACACTTACACCCACCGGTATACAGCGAATTGTGGAGACGGAGACAACCGGCTCCGACAAAGGCCGATTGGTGCCCACCGATGTCGGTATGGTGGTCAATGACTTCCTCACCGAATATTTCCCCAACATTCTCGACTATAACTTCACAGCCAATATCGAGGAGAAGTTTGACGACATCTCCGAGGGCAAATTGGCATGGCAAGATGAGATGTCTGACTTCTATAGCGGGTTTCATCCCGAAATAGATAAAATCAATTCGCTGCGCCTTGAGCATAAGGTGGGTGAACGCATCTTGGGTACAGATCCCAAGAGCGGTCGCCAGGTGAGTGTCAAGATAGGTCGTTTTGGTCCCATGGTGCAGATAGGTGAGACATCAGACGATGACAAGCCGCTGTTTGCGTCCCTTCAGAATGGGCAAAGTGTGGCCACCATTACTCTTGAGGAGGCACTCAAATTGTTTGAATTGCCCCGCACTATAGGCTCGTTTGAGGATAAAGATGTTATAGCGGCCGTTGGACGCTTCGGCCCGTATATACGACATGACGGCAAGTTTGTGAGCATCCCCAAAAATATGACACCGCAAGCCATCACACTGCAGGAGGCCATTGAACTTATCGAGTCCAAGCGTGCCGAAGAGGCAAACAAGATTATCAAGGAGTTTGATGAGATACCCGGCTTGCAGATACTAAATGGCCGTTATGGAGTCTATATGGCTTATAAGCCTGAGGGGGCCAAGAAGGCAGTCAATTATAAACTACCCAAAGGTACTGACGGCGCCTCTCTCACTGCCGCCGAGGCACGCGAGATTATGGATAAGCAAGATGCAGCTCCCGCCAAGACCCGCACCCGTCGCACCTCACGTAAATAGCGCCGGACTGACACCTATATAAAAATCCCCGGATGTGGATAGCCGCATCCGGGGATTTTTATGTTTATAGGTGTCTAAATTGAGCAGACACTTATGAATGTTGATTAGAACATTGCCTTGACAACTTTGCTGCCGGCAGCGTTTGATGCGCGGACAGTATAGATACCGTTGTTCAGGTCTGTTGAGACAGCGCCGTTGGCCTCAGCCTTGAAGACTAGACGGCCCTGCAGGTCGAACACCTCGATGTTGGCGGGCTCGTTAACCTCGATAACACCCTTAGCGGCCTTAACTGTCAGAGTGCTCTCAGCGGCATTGACAGCCTTTACACCCAGAGAAGCGTTGGGAGTAGGCACTACGTATGAGTAGTATTCTACGGGGTCATTGTAGTCCCATGAGTTGAGCGCGTTGAATGCTATGACAGACAAGTCAGGAGTGCAGCAAGCCACACCGAGCATCGGCTGGTCTACGTATGAGTAAGTATAGCCGGACTCTGTAACCATGTCGAATGTGTGGCATACATTCTCATAGAGCCAATCGTTTGTTGCCTCATCAGAGTTGTCTTGCATGAATTTGTACAAATCCTGGGGTTCCCGGCCCTTACGTACTATGCGCGGGTTACTACCGGCAGATACCAGCATAGAGCCATCGGCAGCGATAGCAGAGGCGGTATAGCCGTCCACACCTTCGCATCTTTCGAAGTGGTCAGAATAGATCCAAATGGGGCCTGATTCTTCTAAGAAGTATGAATCATCAGCGGGGTCGGGCCAGTATTTGGTAGTTGCAGTTGAAGCTACAACAGAGCCGTCGGGAGTGATGAAGGCGTTGTTGAATGTCACAACATCGCTCTCCTCAGCTACATAAGAGAAGGCTTCGAAGAATTTCTCCAGGTCAGCATTCCACTTGGCGGCCTCGTCCTGATACTTCTCTACATCCTCGTTAAATTTCGCCAGGTCAGCGGCAGACATATAGTCAGTAGCTTCGGGATATTGGAAGCCCTGCATATCGCTCAGCCAGTCTTCATAGTCCATGATATAGCTTGTGCGGTCTTCTTCATCAGAGATATAATCTTGGGCATGAGACATGGGGTCTACAGGGGGATTATCCTCGTCCCAGAAGGGGAATGTGCGGTCTTTTTTGTTGATGAATTTGCCACCCCATTCGGTATAAGACCATTTGCCGTCAGTGCCCTTTACGAGCATCATGGGTGAGGGGAAGAAGCCGGAGTAGTCGCGTAGATGGCAGGCAATCTTTGTGCCATCATCAGAGATGCTGATGGGGAACAAGCCCTGCGGAGCACGGCCGGTAAAGTCTGTAGTAGGGAAGGGGAGGATTTCCGGATCAGCCCAAGAGCCGTCGGCGTTGCGAGTCCACAAGATTGGAATGTCGAAGAGCTCGCTGTGCACGTTGTCAGCCTTGATAGTGCGAGCCACACCCAAGGCCACATTGCCATCAGGAGTGATAGCTCGCATGAAAACGGCACGGTTTTGCGGGTTGGGAAGCAGATGCCATTCGCCGTTTTCCCAATATGCAGGGTCACCATTATACTTGGTGCAACCCACCATGATACCGGTAGCAGACCAGCAGTTGCCGGAGCCTGTGCCATAGCCTTGGTACATATCATCGCCATAATACTCGTAAGTCTGGCCGGTGAGCAGGTCGTTAATGAACACGCAGGCATACATCTCAGAGCCGGTGTAGCGGCCGTCGGGCGAGATGCAGGTAATGTACTGGTTGGCGTACATTGACGGTGCTGTAGGAAGTGCTTGTGCGCTTGCGGCGCCCAGCAGAGCCATAGCTCCCCAGAGTAAAGATTTCTTCATAATAAATGTTGAATGGTTAATAGGTTAATAGAAGGTGAGGATTATGGATTAACTTGCTCCCGAAAGGATGGGTTAATCCATAATCCGTATTGGCAAATTAGAACATTGCTTTCAGTACGGCAGAGGCACCATT
The DNA here is from genome assembly GCA_023665425.1 of Muribaculaceae bacterium. GTDB lineage: Bacteria > Bacteroidota > Bacteroidia > Bacteroidales > Muribaculaceae > Lepagella. Next base: position 17,214 of record JAMPDX010000012.1, on the reverse strand, counting down.
GGCAGTAGCCTTCACTGTATATATACCGTTGGTCAGACCTGTGTTGAGTTGGCCGGCAGGTGCATTGGCTTTGAATACGAGACGACCTTGCAGGTCATATACCTCGATGTGAGCCGGGTCTGTCACCTCAAGCACACCACCCTTTGAAGCCTTCACGCCGAGATTGTTGTCAGCTTTGGCAATGGCCTTGACACCAAGTGTGGCCTTGGGTGTAGGTATCATATAGCTATAATACTCTGTGCCATCAGCCATATCCCAAGTGTTGAGCGCATTGGATGCGATGATTGAGAGGTCGGGAGTGCAGGTGGTGACACCCAGCAGAGGCTCGTCTACGTATGAGACAGTCTCGCCATAAATGTCAGTAGAGTCGAATGTGTGGCAGATGTTGTCAAGCATCCATGTCCGGGTGGCATCGTCAGTGTTATCTTGCAGGAAGCTGTATAGGCTTTGCCACTCTTTGCCGTAGGGCTTGATGTAGGCGTGGCGATTTGTCTCGTCAGAGTAAGCTATGATTGTGCCGTCAGCAGCGATAGCTGAAGCAAACAAGGCATCCACACCAGTCATGGCACACTTCTCGTAAGTGTTAGCTTTCATCAGGATAGGCTCCTTGAAGGTGACATCGCTTGTGGGGTCGGAGGGGTCCATTACCTCGGTGCGCTTGGCTGTAGTTACCACGTATGTGCCGTCGGGGGTGATGTATGAGTTATTGAATGTAACCTGCAGGCTGGTGTCGAACAGCTTATTGAACTGCGTGAAGAAGAGCTCCATTTCAGCGTTCCACTTGGCTGCTTCGTCTGAAAATTTCTCGACAGCTTCTGCATACTTTTCGCGGTCGGCAGCAGTCATGTAGTCTTCCGGCTCGGGATAGTCGAAAGTCTGAGGGTCGCTCTCCCAATCCTCGTAGGCCATGAGATAGTCTGTGCGCAGCTCGGAGTCAGACATGAAATCCTGAGGGTGGCTGGCAGGGTCAACGGGAGGATTATCTTCATCGAAATCAGGGAATATGATACCCTCGGTATCGATAATCTTTCCACCCCATGTAGCGTATGACCATTTGCCATCGTCGCCCTTGGTGTACATATACGGAGTAATAAAATAGCCGGAATAGTCGATTAACTGGGCTGATATTTTGGTGCCATCGGCAGAGATGCTCACCAGAGTCATGCCCTGTGGAGTGCGGCCTGAGAAGTCTTCTGTGGGATAAGGAAGCACCTCGGGAGTCCATGTGTTATCGCTACCGAGGGTCCAAATCATGGGCACGTTATACAGCTCGTTGGGAGCCTTATCGGCTGCTACAACGCTACCTACGCCTATTATCACTGTGCCATCATTGTTTACAGCCTTGGTGTAGATGGAGCGTGACTGCGGGTTGGGAAGCTGATGCCATTCGCCATTCTGCCAATAAGTGGCGCTGCCGTTGGTGTTGATGGTTCCGACCAAAATACCATTGGAAGACCAACAGTTGCCGTCGCCGGTAGAGTATTCGATGAGCTCACCGTTTGACTCGTAAGTATAAGCAGTGCCTGTTTCCAGGTCAGTAATCACAACAGTGCCATACATCTCTGAGGCCATGTAGTGGCCATCGGGAGAGATGCAGGTAACATACTGATTGGCGTATGCCTTTGGTGCTGTGGGCAGTGCAAATGCTGCCGCCCCTGACATAAGCGCACAAGCGCTGAGTAGTAAAGCTTTATTCATATATAATTGATTAGTCTTCATGGGAATATCCCCACAACAGATAAAACAAGGCTGCGGGGAAGTTGTTCAAAATTAATCCACGGTTAGACCTTCGCATAGCTGAAGGTCCTTAGTGACGTCTTTGTGAAGCACCCATATAACGGAGTTGCCTTGACCGGGCATGGTTGTGGAGTACACTTGGTCGAGGACCCATCCATAGGGGGCCAGATAGTTTACGCCGTCGAGCAGGGTGGGAAATCTAAAGCGTTTAAGGTTCTGTAAATCAGCGTCAGAGAGCTTGGCTTTGAATGCAAAGTCATTTGACAAGCCTATGATTGCACCGGTATTTTTGGCGCCCTGAATGCGCTCTGTCTGCGTCAATGTCAAGTAATAGCGGGTGACAGGGGCAGTTGTAACAGCAGTCTCAACGGCAGCTTTGTCCGGCTTGGCGGCAACGGCAGGCATTGCACAAGCCAGGGCAGCAACCCCCAACACGAGAGATATGATACGAGTAGATTTCATGCGGCAAAGGTAAGCAAATTCTACCAAGTTGCAAAACTTTCTGCACAAATTTTATCTTAATATAAAACGACGGGTAGCATCAAAGCGCGGGAGGGCCATAAGATGCAGGTTAGCAGCTCTATCGGCTATAGACTCTGAGCAGTCGCCAATAGTGAGATTGCACCTTTGCAGGGCTGAGGAGACGGCTCCGAGGGCCTTCTCAGGCGTATTGTTGTCTTTGCTCAAGTGGCACAAAAAGATATAGCGCAAATGGGGCCCGACGATTTCGCTCAGGAAGCGGGCCGTATCCTCATTGTCCAGATGTCCGTGGTCAGTGCGTATTCTGGCTTTCAGGTATTCCGGATATGGGCCGAAGCGAAGCATATTCAGGTCATAGTTGGCCTCTATCATCAGGAAGTTGGCTTGCTGCATATAGTGCCGGGCGCGCTCGCTCACTTCTCCCAAGTCGGTAGCCATAACGAAGTGCTTATCCCCAAACTCGATGCTGAAACCGGCATTGTCGGCCGCGTCATGAGGCACATCGAAGGCTGTGATGGTGAAGTCGGCAACCTTAAACGGAAATTCCTTGAAAATGGGCTGATGATAATCCTTAATGCGGCTTGAGATATTGTGCCGGCGCAAGATGGCATTCAGCACACGGTTGGTGCAATATAGGCGCAAATGCTTGTTGTTGCGCAGCAGCTTGTATGCGTATCGCACATGGTCGGAGTGGTCATGTGTCAAGCAGAGCCCCTTGACATGATGCATGGATATGCCATTGAGCCGGAGAGTGTCGGCTATGAAGTCGGGGTTGACACCGGCATCGACAATGATGCCGCCACGACGGGTGCCAATGTAGCAACTGTTGCCGGAGGAGCCGCTGCCGAAGGAGATATAGTCAATAGGCTCGCGCGAGAGGTCCGGCTTAATCATGGATAACTCGGATCGTGCAGAGACAGAGCGAAGATCGTCGCCGGCAGCCGGTGTGACGGGTCGCTGTCGGCTGTCGGTGATATTCCATTCATCAAAGTTGATTGTCAACTGCTCAGTCATTTGGCGCTTATGAGGAATATTGTGGGTATCTTGTGATATGACCTGCCGGGGCTCTTCCACTTGGCAGCAGGCTTGGTGATAATGCTCTCATGCTCCGGGTCTGTGATAGCAGAAGCCACACACACCAAAGTGCGGGGTTGAAGCACCTTGGCAAGGGTCTCCAGCAACTTGTCGTTGCGGTAAGGCGTCTCTATGAATATATGAGTCATGCCGGTGCGACGCGAGTCGGCCTCGAGTGCTCTCAGACGCTTCTCTCGCTCACTCTGCTCTATGGGCAAGTATCCGTGGAAAGCGAACCCCTGGCCATTAAACCCGGAGGCCATCAGCGAAAGGAGGATACTTGAAGGGCCGGTGAGTGGCACCACGCGGTAACCACGCCTTTGGGCTTCTGCTACCGCCAGTGCGCCGGGGTCAGCCACCCCGGGACATCCGGCCTCACTCATTACTCCCATACATTCACCACGCTCCATGGGGGTCAGCATGGCGCTGACAGCCGCCGGGTCAGTGTGTACGTTTAATTCGGTGAATGTCAAGGCATCAATGTCAATGTCGCGTGAGCATTTGCGCAAGAAACGACGTGCCGTGCGTGTGTTCTCCACAATGAAATGATGCAGAGACTTGACCACCTCTATATTAAAGGCGGGTAGCACCTCACTGAGCGGAGCATCGCTCAAGTTGACCGGAATAAGGTATAGGATAGGAGTGTTATTCATAAACCAACTGCAAATATACAAAAAAAATCTGAAACAAAGCCTATGTGGATGTAAATTCATTCAAATTAGTGTCTGATTACCCCTCACTCGAAAAAAAATAGTAAATTTGCAATCTAAAACTATTAAACAAGCTCTTAAGTATGAAGAAGGTAATATTTTCGGCAGCGATAGTTGCAGTGTTGGCACTCACAAGTTGCGGCGGCCACTCCGGTGCCACCGGCGAGCAGATAGATAAAGCTAAGAAAGAGGCAAAGGAGATGCTAGACAATACCAAAAAGTCAGCAGCACAGCAGACTGAAAAAACTCAAGTTCAGCAGCCGGCCGCTGAGGCTCCTGCTGACACAATCTAACCGAGACTCGCCGACTATGTCACAATAATTGGCAGCACAGATGCGTTATTAGTGTATGCGAATTGTTGTGACCGGAACACGGGGTATCCCCGACATACAGGGTGGTGTGGAGACACACTGCCAAGAATTGTATCCACGCATCTCAGCTTTAGGGCATGAGGTGACTGTGATACGCCGCTCATGTTATCTGACCCCCAAGATGAAGGCTGAAGCCCGTAAAGTCCGCAAGGGTGGTGGCCGGATGCTGTATAAGGGGGTCCGTTTGCTTGATATTTTTGCGCCGCGACGCAAAAGTATTGAAGCTGCTCTGCACACTTTTCTGGCTGTGTGGCGCGCCCGAGCCATGAAGCCTGACGTGCTGCATATCCATGCTATCGGTCCCTCCTTAATGGTGCCTCTCGCGTGCCTGCTCGGCATGAAGGTAGTCACTACTAACCATGGCCCGGACTATGACCGCGGCAAATGGGGTAAGTTGGCCAAGAAAGTGCTTATGACCGGGGAAAAGTGGGGTGCCAAACGCTCCAATGAGGTTATCGTCATTTCGCAGGTGATAGCCGACATCTTGGCTGAAAAGTATGGGCGCAAGGACACACACCTAATCTACAACGGAGTGCCGGCACCAACTCGTGTAGAACGCACGGACTATATCGAGTCTCTGGGCTTGGCGAAGGATAAATATGTTCTCGCCCTTGGCCGTTTTGTTCCGGAGAAGAATTTTGATATGCTCATCAAGGCATGGAGCGAGTCTGACCTCCCCGCCCGCGGCATTAAATTGTGTATTGCCGGTGATGCTGACCATGAGGATGATTATTCGCGCAGGCTTAAGCAGTTGGCCCGCGAGAAGGGTGTAGTCCTCACCGGCTTTATCCGCGGCGAGAAATTGGCTCAAGTGATGAGTCATGCCTGTATGTTTGTCTTGCCCTCCTCGCATGAAGGGCTGCCGATTTCGCTACTTGAGGCCATGAGCTATAATATCAATGTCGCTGTCAGCGACATCCCGGCTAATAAGATACCGCAACTTGAACCGGCAGACTTTTTCCACCTGAGCATGACTGACCCGGAGGCTGACACCATGGCATTACGGCAGCTTCTAAATGACAAAATTGCAAATCCGGGACCACGCGAATATGATCTCCGCCCGTATGACTGGGACCATATAGCGCAGCAGACACTCCAGGTGTATGCCTCACTGGTATGAAGCGCAAGATAGCCTCTGATTTGCATTTATGGCGCATATCGCCACACCACCGGCCGTTGTTGATAGTCGGTGCGCCAAGGGTGGGCAAGACGTATCTGATGAGGCAGTTTGGCGAAGCTGAATTTGCACAAACCATATATATCACGCCCGGTGATATCGCCGCTTTTGATATAACACCCGGCGACACATTGATCATCATCGATGACGTGGTGAGTCATGCTGAGGCGAAGTGGACTGCAGACCGACTACTTGAGCGGTATCCGGACTTGCATATCATCATGGCGGCACAGAGCATTGACCATACCGCCGGGTTTGATATGCGAAGATTGTATCCCCTTGATTTTGAAGAGTTTTTATGGGCTGTAGGACAGGAGTATTTTGCCCGGCTTATAAGTGGCTGCAATGAGGCAGGATTATCGGAGCATCACGAGTTATGTACGCGCCTCATGCTGCATTATTGCTTCACCGGAGGTATGCCGGAGGCTGTCACAACATATATGTCAACCGGGGACTTCGGGCAAGTGCGTGCTATCCAATCAGCCATACTCGAGAAAATATTTGCACGGATAGCTGACAGATACCCCTTGCAGCTCGCCTCAAGGATGATACGTATCATTTTCTCACTGCCGCAGCAAATGGCTGCTAACAACAGGATTTTCAGCTATGACAGGATTGATGATGTCGTGAATGGTGCGCAGGCATACTACGCAGACGCCATGCGGGTGTTGGTAGATATGGGCGTGCTAAATCTATTGTTGCCGAAGGAGGATGTAGCTAAATTGAACTTTTTGCAGTCTAACAACTTTGATTTTGAGGAAACCCCCTTTAAAGTATACTTGAACGACACCGGCTTGTATGGGGCTTTGGTAGAGGCGCCGATATATGATACCGGCATCAGTGTCAGCTTTCACGACAGCTATAATGGCGCCTTCTCGGAGTTATACGCCCTTGAGCAACTCCTTCCCAATATTTCCGGAAACATACGGTACTATCACAACCATCAGTCAGGGACACATATCGACTTCTTGATAGAAGGTGTGAAGGGACTTTATCCCATGGTGATAGAGCCCGTAAAGATGAGCAAGAACGGCTACCTTAAGCGCTTTTGCGAGCACCACAACCTCCAAACCGGTCTGCGCATCTCCTTGCTCCGCTACCGAGCCCATGAATACTTTCCCAATCTTCCCCTCTATACCCTTCCGGCCCTCCCGTCTTGGCTCACCACCCACGGCTACTAAGATAAGCAGCGAATACAAGGTTGTAACAGCCTATAAATTAGGCTCATGGGTCGCAAATCCATGAGGCCTTCAGACTGCGACAGGATGGCTGGTCGCGCTCACCACAACTAGCGAGCTCTACAATGACAACATACCTAACAGGTCTGTGTAAGAATGAATGGGGGTATACGAAAAAAAGAGCAACCGGAAACCGAAGTTTACCAATTGCTCTTTCCTCTCTCCTCGGCGGTGCGGACGGGACTCGAACCCGCGACCCCATGCGTGACAGGCATGTATTCTAACCAGCTGAACTACCGCACCATTAGGATTGCTTATCGTTTGTGAAGCTCTCTTGCTTCCCGATTGCGAGTGCAAAGTTAGCGCCTTTTTCACAACCCACCAAATTTTTTGGCAAAAATTTTTAAAGAAATTTTTACTTATTTTGTTAAGTAGCTGAAAATCAACTGAATAAACAATGAAAAATTTTTAGCTTTGAACCTATTAATTTTAGCCGTGTTTTAAGATAAAGGGGCATTTTGGAGCTTCGGCCACCCCTTAAATAAACCTCTCGTTGACCCTCGCTATAATACTATGAGCATTTACAGCCGATATATTGACCCGATGATACGTCGGATGTCGCGTGATGACGGCGGCTGGACCAATAAGCGTCTCACCGTTCATGCGCGTGTTTTGCTCGTGTGTATCCTTACCGGCATTCTGACCGGTGTTGGTGCATGGCTGCTCAAGCTTTGTATCCATTGGATTGGCTGGGCGGTGACTATCCCCCTATCCCGTTGTGGTTACTCGTGGCTACTCATCGTCGCACCCGTGGTCGCAATTGTAGTGAGCGGCTGGTTACAGAGGAGTGTATTTCATAGGTATGTCAACCGAGGGACAGAACGCCTGCGAGAGTCGCTCAAGACAAAAGATTATCGCATGCCTCATCAGTTGACGTATCAGCCCATTATTGGATGCGCATTCACTATCGGACTTGGAGGCTCAGCCGGCGCCGAGGGTCCGATAGCGTATGCCGGGGCTGCCATAGGCAGCAACGCGGCGCGATTTTTGCGCCTGGATTGGCCCTTTGTGCGTCTTATGGTCGGCATGGGGTCGGCTGCCGGTATTGCCGCCATATTCAAGGCCCCCCTGGCAGGGGTCTTTTTTGCCCTCGAAGTGCTCGCCATGAATCTGAACACTGTATCTATCTTAGGGATTGTCACCAGTTGCCTCGTAGGAGCTTCTACCGCATTTTTAATGGATCATTGTCGGCCCGAGATAGTATGGGGTAATGCCATCACAGCATTTGATTATGGCCAAGTGTTATGGCTTATACCCATAGGGGCAATTATCGGATTATATTGCCGCTTTTATCACAGCAGCGGTATGTTGGCACGCTCCGGATGTCTGGCTATTAAAAATGGTTTTTTGCTTAATGTGGCCGGTGGCCTCTTTTTAGGTATTCTGATATTCCTGATGCCCGCATTGTTTGGCGAGGGGTATAATGCACTGACAAATGTGCTGAACGGACAAGTGTCCCGCATACTCGATTACAGCCCCCTGCAGGGATTGAGTAGGGCATGGGTAATACCGGTGATGCTTGCCGGAATTGTCTTGGTAAAGGGAGCATGTGTGTTCACTACCAATAATTCCGGTGGTGTGTCCGGTTCCTTTGCACCTACTCTGTTTGTGGGAGGAATGGCCGGGATGCTCCTCTCCATTGGTGCCGGCGCCATAGGATGTCACATTCCCCCTACTCAGATGGCCTATTTGTGTATGGCAGGTGCCATGGCCGGCATAGTGCGTGCCCCCCTTATGGCCTCTTTTATAACCGTTGAGGTGACACTGACATATTCGCTGCTCCTGCCCGTGAGCATTGTCGCTTTCATTTCATATTGGGTGGCAGCGGGCAGCTCGGCTTGGTCGCGCCACAAGAAGTATGTGCCTCTCAGTTAAACCTTTTGTCAAAAATAAAGTCAAACACAAAACTACATATAGTCTAATTATGAAAAAGATTTTATTAACTCTTATGCTAATGGTGAGTGTAGTGTTTATCGCCTCTGCCCGCGACAATTACACTCACGATGAAAATGTACTGCCTACTGCAGCTCGCACTGTCTTGAAAAACAATTTCAAGGGAAATGTAAGCGTTATCAAAGTTGATAAGGACTGGGGTCGTGTCAGTGAGTACGAAGTGATATTGACAGATGGCACCGAAGTGACCTTTGACCGCGCCGGCAACTGGACTGATATTGAGAGCTCGATGAAGAGCAATGTGCCCGACAGCATGGTGCCGCAGAATATCCGCAATTGGGTGAAGCAAAACCAGAAAGGCACCAAGATTGTGGGTATAGAGAAAGGGCGCGGAGGCTATACCATAGAGTTGAGCAATGGTGTTGAGGCCAAGTTCAGCACCTCCGGCTCCTTTGTCAGATATGATGATTAAACAGCTGAACGGAACAAAAAACAACTCCGAGAGTGCGTGGGCATTCTCGGAGTTTTTTATGATCTTTTTAGTCATGCCAAACACCTTCAGCCTTCAGCAGGGCTATGAGGTGGTCAATGGCTTCATCTTGCGGGATATTTTTTTCGACACACACTTTGCCCTTATACAGGCTGATTTTGCCGGCAGCCGCTCCCACATAGCCATAGTCGGCATCCGCCATTTCGCCGGGGCCGTTGACGATGCAGCCCATCACCCCGATACGGAGCCCGGGCAAGTGAGCCGTAGCAGCCTTCACCTTAGCCAATGTGCCGTGCAGGTCAAACATGGTGCGTCCGCATCCGGGGCAGGCAATGAACTCCGTGCGGCTGAACCGTAGACGAGTGGCCTGCAGGATTATGAGCTCGGTGTCAGCCATGTCGTGGGGAGAAACAATATGTATACCGGCACCGTAGCCATTCATAAGAATGGGGCCAAGGTCTGCGGCAGCTTTGAGCTGCACGTCAGCCATATTGTCATCATCGTATGACACCTCAAGGATAATGGGGTTCTTGCCTCCCAAAGCTATAAATCGGTCAATCCATGACTGCATTGCTCCCGGGATGTTTAGAGAGCCTGAGGTGAGTACAACCGGTTTATTGTCACCAAACAGGGCGGGAGCCTCCTCGGTATTCGCACGGTGCCAATCTTCCTGCAATGTTATATCCTGGCCATTGATAGCGACAACACCATCAAAGCAAGGGACTGCATATTTGCGGGCCGGAGACTCGCAGGGATGCTCAGGATCCGGAATGTCGGCATCGGCGCGTTGAGACACATAGTCTACAAGGGCCTTAGCCACCGGTATCTCATTTTCCGGAGCCTCGCTCAGAGAGACACGGATAGTGTCGCCCAAGCCCTCGGCCAAGAGAGTGCCGATACCTACAGCGCTCTTGATGCGGGCTTCTTGACCATCTCCTGCCTCTGTGACCCCCAAGTGAAGGGGGTAATTCATTCCCTCTGCATCCATAGCCTCAACGAGTGTACGGACCGCTTCCACCATGACAACCGGGTTCGATGACTTCATTGATATTACCACATCGTTGAAGTCAGCCTCGCGGCAGATACGCAGATATTCCATAGCGCTCTCCGTCATGCCTGAGGGTGAGTCGCCGTAGCGGCTCATGATGCGGTCTGATAATGAGCCGTGATTGATACCCAGGCGGATAGCAGTGCCATTCTCTCGGCATACATCGAGGAAGGGGAGAAGTATCTCCTGGATGCGTTCAAGCTCGCGGGCATACTCATCATCAGTATATGTGAGCTGCTTGAAGGTGCGAGCGGCATCGGCGAAATTGCCGGGGTTTATGCGCACCTTGTCGCAATTGCGTGCTGCCATAAAGGCTGCATTGCGGTTGAAGTGCACGTCGGCCACTATGGGAGTGTCATAACCGAGAGAGCGTATCCCTTGGCGCACCTTGCCGATGGCTTCAGCCTCACGTACCCCTTGGGTTGTGAGGCGAATGAGCTCACCTCCCGCCTTGATGATGCGCTCAGCCTGGGCTACGGAAGCGGTTATGTCGTTGGTGTCAGTGTCGTTCATGCTCTGCACACGTATGGGAGCGGTGCCACCTATGGTGATACCACCAACTCGTACCGGGCGTGATGCACGACGTCGATAAGTGTATCTTGACATTTAGAGCTTGTTTAATAAAAAATGTGAATGTCAGGGCGGTGTATTTTTGAGCTAATTTGGCTTGTCTTGCAGGGAGCAATGCGAGCATTGTGACCGGAAAGACGAGTCAAAGTAGCCAAAAAGACACCGTGATTTAACATTCTTACATAATTTATAAATTATCTTTTTAGTTCATTGAGAGCCTTGTTTCCAAAAATTACTGTTATGTCTCGCAGCTGCGCCTCATCTTCGAGCCTTGGGCTCATAGATGAGGTACATCTGCGACCCTGACGTTTACATTTTTTATTAAACAAGCTCTTAGTTTGTTTTAAACTTGTAGTCGAGCTTATGGAGCTCCTCGTTAGCCTTTACAATCTTCTGAGCCAGTGAGCTCTTCCATTCAGCGAGTCTGTTACGGAGGTCGGGGTCGTTGAGGGCGAGGATTTCAGCAGCCAATATAGCGGCATTCTGAGCGCCGTTCACGCCTACAGTGGCCACCGGGATGCCGGGGGGCATCTGCACAATTGAGAGCAGAGAGTCGAGGCCATCGAAAGATGAACGGATAGGCACACCGATCACGGGCAAGGTGGTGAGGGCAGCGATAACACCTCCCAAGTGAGCTGCCATGCCTGCGGCTGCTATTATGACTCTGATGCCGCGCCCTTCAGCTTCGCGAGCAAAGGTATCCACCTCTGCCGGGGTACGGTGGGCTGAGAGAGCGTTGACCTCAAAAGGTATAGACATTTGGTCCAGGAAGGCGCAAGCCTTCTCCATGACGGGTAGGTCAGAGGTGCTACCCATAATTACACTTACAAGTGGTTTCATATAATTAGAGCTTAGAACTTGTTTAGTAATGGATTTTGTTCGGTTGAAGATGAGGGATTACCCTTTTTGATGAGTGCATTGAAACGAGACGGCACCGGGAGCTCGAAGCGCATATCTTTGCGTGTGCGAGGGTGCACAAATCTCAGTGTGCGGGCATGGAGTGCCAAGCGGTGTATGGGGCTGGCTATGGCTCCATATTTGCGATCACCGACGATGGGGTGACCCAGGTCATGGGCATGGACACGTATCTGGTTTTTACGCCCCGTGTCAAGCGAAAATTCCACCAGAGAGTAGCCACCTCCGCGCGCCAACACCTTGTATCTTGTCACTGCCAATTGCCCCTTACCGGGCTCTTTAGTTGAGTAAACTTCATATTCGCGTGTCTGGTCGAGATATGAGCGCACTACACCGCTGTCTTCTTCCATAATGCCTTCTACAACAGCTACATAATTGCGCTCGAGCACCATATTGTTCCAGTTGTGCTGCATCGCCTCTTTGGCCTCTTGAGTCTTGGCAAACATCATCAGGCCCGAGGTGTCGCGGTCCAGACGGTGTACTATGAAAATCTTGTTGAGGGGGTTGACGCGCTTAACATATTCCTTCAGTACACTATATGCCGTGACATCCCGTTTGGCTGAGGGAGTGCCCATAGAGAGTAGCCCATAACCCTTGTTGATGACAATGACATCATCATCCTCATAAACGAGCTGCATACGCGGATGAGAGAAAGTGATGAACGGGCGTGCGAGGTTAATCTGCACCTCGGCCCCCGGAGGTACCGGAGTGTCATGGCGAGGCTTGTCCACCCCGGCCATGCGGATATGTCCGTATTTGAGCATCGACTTAAGGCGTGTGCGGGGAGTGTCTGGCAGAGCCGTGGTCATGAATTCGAGCAGCTGCACATCCTCAGAGCCTCGGTTAGACCGGGTAATCACTCGGTCAGTGTCCGGTATATATCTATTGTTGTTTCGGTTATTCCTTTCCATAGTGAATGTCTCTGATTTCACAGTGCAAAATTACGAAAAAATAATCAGTTTCATCTCATGAGAGGGGAAATGTTGCTAAAACTTGAGGATTAAAAATGTTTTTTGGTCGAAAATGATACATAAATTTGCGTGGTTGCTTGAATTTTCGTAAATTTGCGCAATAAATAGTGCGAACTGACTCTCCTTCACCAAGTGCACTGTAGCCATAATATGAAGATTCATAGAGAAGGAACTAATATATTGCTGATACTATTTGCGATGCTGGTCATGCTTAATGCCGTGACTTGGCTTGTGCTGCGTCCGCAGGTTATATGTGTGGTACTCAGCGCGATATCCATAATAGTATATGGCTTTGTGTTCAACTTCTTCCGTTGCCCCAAGCGCACCTATAAGGGTGAGCGTACCGACATGGTGGTGAGCTCTGTGGATGGCAAGGTGGTGGTTATAGAGCGTGTCAACGAGCCGGAATTCATCAAAGGGGAGGCTATCCAGGTGAGCGTCTTCATGAGTCCGCTCAATGTTCATGCCAACTGGTTTCCGGTGGATGGCAAGGTGATGTATGTCAAACACCATCGAGGCCGCTTCTTGAGCGCCTATCTGCCCAAGGCCAGCTTGCAGAACGAGAGAAGCACTATCGGCATAGAAGCCAACGACGGTAGCCGCCTTACCGTGCGCCAGGTGGCCGGAGCTATGGCTCGCCGCATTGTGACATACGCTCGCAAGGGTGATGAGGCAAATATCGATGACCATCTCGGGTTTATAAAGTTTGGCTCCCGTGTAGATATTTATCTGCCTCCGGAGAGCAAGGTGCTTGTGCAGCTCGGGCAAGTGACTCGCGGCGGCCTCACACCATTGGCGCATCTGCCGGCTAAAGAAAAATAAGACTCCAAATGAACTTTTATCCTTTTGGAGTTTTTTTATTAAATAACACGTTGAAGTGAAGAGTGCACCTTGAGAGCATCTCTTAATTTGAACTTACGATGAAGAAGTATATACCCAATACCATAACCTTGATCAACCTGCTGAGCGGATGCATGGCGATAATATGCGCGTGCAATCCCCTGGAAATGATAGCCGGGCATCCGGCATATCTGTTATCCTTCTGCTTCATATTATTGGCATCGGTGGCCGACTTTATGGACGGACTATCAGCTCGTATGCTTGGTGAATATTCACTCTTGGGCAAGCAGCTTGATTCCCTCTCCGATTTAGTGAGTTTTGGTGTAGCACCGGTCATGACACTCTCCAATCTGTTGTTGGCAGCAGGAGCACCGTTGTGGGGCCGTTTGCTGTGTTTGCTCATACCCATGTGTGGCGCACTGCGATTGGCTCGCTTCAATATAGATACCACGCAGACACACTCATTCCGAGGTATGCCGATACCTGCTGCAGCCCTGTTTACCATAGGCCTCTCAGCCATGCTTGCCTCAGAGACAGGCGCTAATTTCTATGCCACAATGGGGTGTGTAATGGTATGTGCACTGATGATGGTGGCGCCCATACGCATGTATTCGTTCAAGCTCACTAACTTCAACCTGCGCGAGAACTTGCTCCCCTTCTCACTGGTAGTGGTAGCCATAGTTTGTATATGCTTTTTCGGCTGGGTAGGCCTGTTCTACACCATAGGCTATTATATACTCAGTTCATTCATAAGCTCAATGTTTGTACGTATCTCCGAATAAGAAATGGTATTTGCTATTGTCATAGTACTGCTTATATGGCTTCTGTGGTTATTGAGCCCTTATATACGACGCTGGGCCGCTCGCCGCACGGCAAACTATGTGCAGGACCAAATCTATCGCAGCATGGGCATAGACCCCAAGCAAATGCGTCAGGAGGCTCGCGGAGCGGAAACCAAGACCCGCAGCCGCCAGGGACGCACCCGCACGCGCAGACCTTATACTGGAAGCCGTGGCAGGATTATACCTCGCGATTATGGCGAAGTAGTCCCCTTCGAAGTGCTTAAGGTTACCGGCACAGAGAAGTGGCTTCAAGACACAGACAAGTCGCCGGTGGTACACACCTATCAAAACGAGGTGCAAATTACTGATGCAATGTACACAGTTGTGTAATAATGTCCAACAATATTTCCGACATAACATTTGGTCACAGTCTGCTCAAGTCAAAGGTGCTGTATGTCTCTGACTTGGATGGCACACTGCTTGACCCTCATTCGCATATCACACCACGGAGTGCTGAGATGCTCAATACAGCCATAGCGCGCGGTACCCTCTTCACCATAGCCACCGCGCGCACACCCGGCACCGTGGTAGACATTATGAAGGGAGTGAATATGCAGCTCCCCGGTGTGGTGATGACAGGAGCTGCCCTGTTTGACTTTCAAACACACCGGTATAGCCGTATATGTTGTATTGATGCTGACACTGTCAAGCGCATGATACCTATCTATCGACGTCATAATGTGTCCACATTCATATATATCATCAGCCCGGAGCAGAAGCTTGACTGCTATCACATAGGAGAGCTCAACCAATTTGAGAAGACCTTCATAGCCGAGCGTTGCCATAACCCCTTCAAAACCTTCCATGTGCCCGCCAACGGCGAATCTGTCTTGCCGGAAAGCTTCGATAATACTATATTACTCTTTAGTGTGCAGCCTTGGGATAAGGCTTACGCACTGTGGCAAGAGATTAAAGATAATCCGCAGATACCATGTTATCCGCTGTGCTATCACGATGCCTTCGGGCCCGAATGGGGAGAGCTTGAGATGTTTGGCCCACAGACAAGCAAGGCGGCTGCAGTAGAGGCTATAGCATCAGATACCGGCGCCGGCAGGATTGTGGCCTTTGGCGATAATGTTAATGATATCCCGCTGTTTGAATTGGCCGATGAGGGAATAGCTGTACAGGGTGCCATAGACCGCCTGAAAGATGTGGCTACCGCAGTGATAGGCTCAAATGCCGATGACTCTGTGGCTGAATTTATTCTCAAACACTCTAAGAGTGTTTCTAATAAAAAATGTTAACATCAGGGTCGTAGATGTACCTAATATTTGAGACTGCAGGTGAGGGAACATAGCGGGCTATGTGACTGAACCAAAGGCCCAAAGATGAGGTGCAGCTGTGAGACCCGTGCAAATTTATTTTTTAATTTATCTATATAACTATACTGTTTATGATTGTTAATTTACATATTTTTAATTTCGGGTACGGTGTCTTTTTGGCTGCTTTGACTCATCTTTCCGGTCACATAGCCCGCTATGCTCCCTACAAGATAAGCCAAATCAGCTCAAAAATCCACCGCCCTGATGTTAACATTTTTTATTAGACACACTCTAAGAGTAGACACTTATGGCTCTGAAATACTCCTTTTACGACCGCAAACGTTTGGGCAAAGCAGCCTTCTTTCTTATCTCGCTGGCAGCAATAATCATTTTCCTGTTGCTCTCCAACAATCTGGTCAAGAGCTTGGCCAATCAGGAGCGTGACCGCATGAAGATATGGGCCGATGCCACAGAGCGTCTTGTGCGCCAAGCTGAAGGTACTGATATCGAATTCCTGCTTACCATTATAGAGCAAAATAACTCCATCCCGGTGCTTGTGGCTGATGATGAAGGCAATATCCAGGAGTATCGCAACTTCAAACTCCCTGATGCAGGTGACCAACGTGTCATGATGGTGGACCTCTCCGACAAGGACAAGGAGTATCTCCAACGCCAGCTGTACAAGACCACACAGGGCAAGAAAATCTCCGAGGTAGCCAAAACCAATGATCACTTTATCCCCATAAAAATATTTGACAACTACTATCAGTATATATATTACGAAGACTCAGAGATGCTGAAACGTCTGAGCTGGTATCCGTATATCCAGCTTGGAGTGATGGTATTCCTCGCCGTTATAGTCTTCCTGACAATACTCTACACCAAACGTGCAGAACAAAATCGCGTGTGGGTAGGTCTCTCCAAAGAGACGGCGCATCAGCTGGGAACTCCCATATCCTCGCTCATGGCCTGGATGGAGTTCCTGCAGAGCAGCGGTGTGGACCCGGATGTTGTTCGCGAGATGAACAAGGATGTGAAACGCTTATCCGTTATAGCTGACCGCTTCTCCAAGATTGGCTCTATCCCTGAGCTGGAATTGGAGTATTTAGGCGACAGCGTGCAGCACAGCCTGGAGTATATGCGGAGCCGAATATCCAAACAGATTGATGTGCGGATGGACCTTGCGCCTGAAGATTGCGGAGTGCATATATCCAGGCCCCTGTTTGAATGGGTTATGGAGAATCTCACTAAGAATGCAGTAGATGCCATGGAGGGTAAAGGTACCTTGACTATCAAGACCGGGGTGGAAAAAGACCGTTGTTATATCGACGTCACCGACACCGGCAAAGGCATCGCTCGCAAGAACTTTAAGAACGTGTTCAACCCCGGCTACACCACCAAAAAGCGCGGTTGGGGTCTTGGCCTTACCCTCGTGAAACGCATCATTGAAGAGTATCACAAAGGGCGTATCTTTGTGCTCCGCTCCGAGCCCGGTCAAGGCACCACATTCCGCATCATCCTCCCCAAAGTATAATAGTGTGTCTAAGAGCTTGTTTAATAAAAAATGTGAATGTCAGGGCGGTGTATTTTTGAGCT
>JAMPDX010000011.1 GCA_023665425.1 Muribaculaceae bacterium | reverse complement strand
TATAACTTAATTTCACTAACATGAAGCACCTTTTATCTACAGCGCTTCTGTGCGGAATGGCGGTTCTGACTTCTAATGCTCAGAATATCGTCGTTGTCGACAAAGACAACATTTCCCACAGGTACCACGCCGACTATGTGCAAGACATTACCTTCTTGAAAGGTAGTGAAGCTCAAGTCACCGAGGTCAATTTCGAATCTTTGACACTCGAGACTTGGGGCCTTCGCAACATCACAATGCACTTCGCTCAGGGTGAGGACACCGAGTTCTCTCTTGACATCTACCAGCCCACCGGCTATTTTCTCACTCCGGGTGAATACACCGTAAACGGCTCAAAGGCCGACAATACTATCGACCCCGGATATTCTACTCTGGTATATAACGAGGAGAAGTTGGACCTGGCTTCCGGTAGCATGACTATCGCTCTGCAGGGCGAGACTTACACCATCAATATGGATCTGTTCGCCACCAATGGCCAAGAGTTCAAGGGCACATACACCGGCACTGTTGATAAGTTCGGCCCTATCTACACTGCCGACCTCGCAAGTGCCTCATATCAAGAAATCACCACACCGGCTGACAACGGCTTCTATTACAAATTTAACGATGCCAACTGGGCCATCACCATGCGTCTGGATTTCTTCAACTCAGGAGCCCAACTCCCCAACGGTGTATACACATTTGCAGACACCGGCGCTGACGGCACTGTCTCAACTACCAGCAGCTATGTGGACTTGGCAAGCCCCTACAACGAGTCTAATATCCGCTTCACTGAGGGCAAGGTCACTGTCTCCGGTGAGGGTGCATCACGCACTGTCAAGGTTGAAGGCAAGTTGAGTATTGGCTTGGAGGTAGACTTCACATACATCGGTACTCTGCCGGAGCGCCCCGTGGTAGCTCCCACAGCTGACTTTGTGATGAACGCCGATGCAGTTAATGCTTCCGCTATATGGGGTATGACAAATCCGTATCTTACATTCACAGACAGCAGCAACCCCTCATATAAGGTCATCATGGATATGCATCAGCCCGGTACAAGCTATATCCTCCCCGGCACTTATGAGATTGTGAAAGTAAACAACGGCGTCAACACTACTGACTATTATGTCACAGGCGTTGGTTCAACATTTAACCTCGGCTCAACAAAAATGAGCTTCAACGGTGGTACACTCACAGTAACACTTGCCGGCAAGACATATACATTTGATGGCCTTATCGAACTGCAGAACGGCAAGACACTGCAGTTTACATATACCGGTGAGATGGGCAATTGCGGTCCGGCAGAGCCTGTAGGCCCCGCAGCTGACTACACTATCGCTGCCAATGAGGTTGAAATCAACTCTTACTCAAGCGGTGCAAACTACTCACTCAACTTGGTGAACACTGAGAACAAATATGAGGCTCTTATGCTCGACTTGTATCAGACAGCCAAATATTATGTTCAGCCCGGTACTTACACCGTAACAGCCGGTGAGGCTGCCGGTACCATCAGCACCAATGCCTCTTATTCATACTATGCTAACGATGGCACCCCTGTAGGCTTCAAGGGTGGTGAGGTTGTGATAGCTCTCGACGGTGAAATTTACACTATCGAAGCCAACATCACACTGGTAAATGACAAGACAGTCAAAGCTACATACAATGGTAAGCTCGCCTACGGCCCCGTGGCTAACTTTACTCTTCAGAATGTAAGCACAGTCAATGTGACAGAGCCTGCAGACAATGGCTTCTACTATCGCTTCAACGATAAAGATTATGCTACCGAGCTACGTCTGGACTTCTTTGCAGAAGGTACTACAACACTGCCCAACGGTACATACACTTTTGACACAACCGGTGCTAACGGTACAGTCACCGGTATAATTGACCTGTATGCACAATATGGTGCACCCATCTCTGCAAACAATGTTAGCTTCAAGTCCGGCACAGTGACTGTCTCCGGAGAGGGTGACAACCGCACAGTAGCCATCGACGGCGTACTAAGTGAGCAGGACATCATCTTCAAGGCTACATTTACCGGTGCACTCCCCGAGCGTCCCTACACAGAGCCTGGTGAGGACTTCACTTTCAATGCCACTGCATGCGAAGCTCAATCTTATGGTACTCGCAATGTAGCCCTCGTATTTAGCGACGCCAACAACACCAAGCTCGCTTTTGACCTCTACCACGATGACAACTGGTACATGCAGGCCGGCACATACACCATTGCCGGTACAGCTAATGGCGAAATCAATAAAGGCGATGCCAGTTATACATACTTTACTGTAGGTGATGTCAAGTACACTCTGGCAAGTGGTGAGGTAGTCTTCACACTCAACGACCAGGTATACACCATGGTAGCAGACATCGTGCTCAACGACGGTAAGAAGCTCCATGCCACTTACACCGGCACACTCTCTTGCGGCCCCAACACTCAAGAGTTTACTCTGTCAAAGGCTACTTATGTAACTGTTAATAACCCCGCCGCCAATGGCTTCTATTATCGCTTCAGCGACAGTGGTTTTAAAATTGAGGCTCGTATAGACTTCTTTGCTGAGGGCACTACTACTCTGCCCGATGGCACATACAGCTTTGGCGATAGCGGCCTCAACGGCACAGCACAAAGCCTGGTAGACCTGTACGCTCCGATAACTCTGTCAAGTGCATCCTTCAAGTCCGGTATGGTGACAGTGGCTACTGTAGATGGCAACCGCGTTGTCACAATTGAGGGTGTTATAGGCGACGAGAATATCCCCATTAAGGCCGTCTACACCGGCAGCCTCCCCGAGCGCCCCTCAAGCGAAGGCCCCAAGACCTACGACTATAACTTCGATGCTACTACTACAACAGCAAAAAATTTGGGCTTTGGTGACTGGTATGTAACTATGTCAGGCGCCAGCACTGAGAAGATCGTTATGTCAATGGCTCCCGCCACCGGCTCAAGCCTTACCCCCGCAACATATTATATCGCTGACGACACAAAAGAATACTACACAGCCGGTACAAGCTCAAACTTCTATCCCGCAGGTTCTTCTGAGGCTATCAGCATGGTGGGCGGTACTGTTGTCGTAACAAAGGATGGCGATGTTTATACTATCGTAGTAGACGCCGTGCTCGAGAACGACGAGACTCTCTATGCTAAATATACCGGAACTATCGAATAACCGGACCACTAATCAGTAAAAGAAAACAATTATGAAGAAATATATTTTTGCTGCATTGGCAGTGATGGCAGCTTCGTTCTCAGCCTCCGCGCAAGACGACTACACACTGCTCGTGAATACAAATGCCGGCAATACTGTGGAGTTCGCCTTCAAGTATTATCCGGTGGCCACCTTTGATGGTGACGAGGTAGTAATCTCTTCAGACAACAATGCTGAGGATATGCGCTACAACATGGGCGACATCGCCTCCTTCACCTTCAAGAAGACTACAGGTCTGCAGAGCGTGAACACTGCCGATATCCGTGTGAAGGTGACCAAAGAGTTTATGACTGTAGAGGGACTCGAGCCGAATGCCGATGTCAAGATCTACAATGCCAACGGTGCTACAGTAGCTGCCGCCACAGCTAACGCTGAGGGGTATGTCTACATCGACCTTACCGGCATGGGCGCCGGTGTCTTCGTAGCTACTATGCCGGGCAATACATTCAAATTCATCCGTTAATAGCTTAGACACATGAAGACAAGAATATTATCCGCTCTGGCTGTGGGTGCTCTGGCCCTCACTGCTTCAGCACAGAATTATAAGGTGGTCATCACCGGCACTGACGGCTCCAAGACGGAGTATGAGACTACTGACCTGGCCAGCATCAAGTTTGAAGAGGCCCCCTCATATCTGGAGACTAACTATCTGGTAGGCGCCGAGTATTCTACCTCCAACGACCTTGGCAACTACTACATCTGCTTCGGCTCCGGCAAGCCCGACTCAAACGGTAATCCCGAAGAAATCGGCGACCTGCAGATAGCTATGGAGCTCACTGCTGCCCCGGCTGAAGACGCCTACGATGCCAAGCTCCCCGCCGGATACTACCGCGCCGGTGCCGGCACCAAGGCAGGCGAATTCAATATGGAGCGCACAGGTATCTATATCCGCCTTGCTGAGGGCGACGAGGGCGTGACTGTATCTCCCCTCATCGATGGAGCTGTTGACGTTCGCTATGACGGCCACAACTATGACATCCGCGGCGAGTTTACTCTGCTCACCGGCGAGTTCGTTGCCGTACAGTATCAAGGCCCCATCACCTTCGTAGCCGGCATCACTGAGGAGCTGGAATTCACCACAGACCAGGATGTCACCTTCGAAGGTGCTCAGGAGAGATATTATGCCAACTGGTATTATCCCTTCGCTTCTGATGCCACTCTGCAGCTCTACACCGGCGACTTCGATGAGAATGGCTCTCAGCTCGAAGGCTACTGGCTGCAACTCGACACATATATGCCCAAGGGTCAAGACCCCGCCAACCCCACTACATTCCTGCCCGACGGCACTTACACTGTAGACTGGCGTGAGACTATAGACTACAACACTCAGCAGGCTTACAGCCTGGGCCAGGGCCGCATGATCGACTTCTGGGGCCAGATATATCCCACCGGCTCTTATATGACTTATCAAGACGGCAAGGGTCGTGTATATCGCGGTCTTATCAAGGAGGGTACTATGACAGTTAGTGAGAACTCTACCAAGATAGAGTTTGACTTCATAACTGATAAGGGTATTCAGATCCAAGGTACATATAATGGCAACCTCGTGGTTCGCCGCTTTGATGACCCAACTGCAACTCCCGACTTCGGCAGCACTCTCACCAAAGATGTGACTCTCGAATTTGACTCCAAAACAATCGCCCTCAGCTACAATATGGGTGACTATATTAAGAAGGGTCTCAACCAGTACATCGTAATGATTACTGAGCCCAACATGAAGCAGGGTGACTACCTCACTTTCGAGCTGATGTCTGACCAGAATGAGCTGCCCGACGGCACATATACTATCAACAATGAGATAGTAAACTATGGTGGCCTCTACGGCTTTATCGACTATGGTGGCAACATGATCTTCTCATGGTATGGCGACCTCGACAGCACCACTGCAGAAGGTTATCAAGAGACACTCGCTCCCATCAACGGCGGCACAGTGGTTCTGTCCAGCAATGCTGATGGCACTCGCACATTCACTATCAATGTGAACGACGGCAAGGGCCACACTATCAGCGGTACTTACACCGGTGTGCTTTACAACGAGACAGCTCCTCAGGGCTCTCCCGCCAAGGTTAACCGCAAGGCTTCTATCCTTAAGAGCACTAATGAGTACAACGTGCCCAACCCCCACAAGCCCGTTAAGCCCGTACCCGCAGTAATCCTCAAATAATAGCATCTCACAAGTGTGAGAGACTCCTCCCGGAGCTCTCACACTTCATCACTGACAAAAGAGTCGAAGACCTCTATTGGCCTTCGGCTCTTTCTTGTCTATTGTAGTCACGGCGAGTTTGTAGTCGCGACAGGTTTGTAACCCGACGCCCCGGTGTCAATATCCCAATGCAGCGTAGCCGTATTTGCGAGTCGGTCGGCTATTTATCTGGATTTTGTTTGAGCCATTCATCGGCTACCAGCTTCAACTCGCGATACCAATCTTTGCCGAAGCGGCGCTCAAGTGGCCCCTGCAGGAACTGATATACCCTCAGCCCCTTGCTGCGGCCCAGCAGCTCGGCTGCCTTGCAGATATTCCAGCTGTGATAGTTCAAAGCCGTAATACCCCCGGAGAGCTCCTTGAGGCGAATGGGATACAGGTGGCAGCTCATAGGCTTGCTCATGGGAGCCTTACCATCTCGCCAGGCCTTCTCCAGGGCACACAGACACATACCGCCGGGGGCATAGGTGGTGAACACACAGTCGCGCCCGTCAACTATTGAAGTGACAAGATCTCCGTCGCAGTCATAATATGCCGGCCCTTGCTCCTCAAGCACACGCTGAGCCGCAGGTGTGAGATAGTCCCATACCTGCGGTGTCACTTCTTGTAACTTCTCGTATTCCTCCGGTGTTATTGGAGCACCGGCGTCTCCCTCGATGCAGCACTCGCCCAAGCATTTATCCAGGTCGCAGCAGAAGTATTTCTCCACCACATCGAGCGACACTAAGGTGTCATCAATCTGTAACACTGTCGTGAGCTGTTTATTTCTTGTTGTTTTGCTCTTTGAGTAAGTCGCGTATCTCGGTGAGGAGCTCAACATCGGGTGCGGGAGCTTCCGGCTCGGCCGCCTTCTCCTCTTCAGCCTTGCGGAACTTCTGCATGATACGGATAGCCACAAAGATACAGAAGGCGATGATGAGGAAGTCAATGATATTCTGTATGAACATACCATAATTTATGGTCACGGCTTGGCGTGCCGCTTCCTCCACAGCATTCGGGTCGCCGGCTTTCAGGACATATTTCAGGTCTTTGAAGTCCATACCACCGGTGGCTACACCTACGGCCGGCATGATGATGTCGTCAACAAGAGATGATACTATCTTGCCGAAAGCACCACCAATGATTACACCGACTGCCATATCTATGACATTGCCACGCATGGCAAACTCCTTGAAGTCAGATAAAAATTTTCCCATTTTTAACAGTTTTTAATATTTCTTAATGAGCAAAATCAGATATTTGCGTGTTATATAATATGAGGCGCTTCGGATTATCCGGCCATTCGGCGCCCATTAAATGCGCAAAATTAACTAAAAAAATACCAAGAAAGGTTGCAAAGTCAATTTTTTTTCTTAATTTTGCAAAAAATTAGAGGCTAAGGAGATATACTTACCTAACCCCCTATACTTCAAACAACATACTATCTCACAAAAAGTTTGAAGAAAATAAGCTCTCCACAAGAGCAAGAATGAAAGAGCTGTCAGAGCCGGCCGAGGTGTAGATAAGCCGACAGACAGCCGGATGTGTAGATATAGATAGAATATTCAATATAAACCCCAAAGGTAATATAACAATGACAAAAGTAGGTATTAATGGTTTTGGACGTATCGGTCGTTTCGTATTCCGTGCTTCCACAAAGCGTGATGACATCGAGGTTGTAGCAATCAACGACCTCCTCCCCGTAGACTATATGGCATATATGCTCAAGTATGACACAATGCACGGCCGCTTCGACGGCACTGTAGAGTGCGATACTGAGAAGAATCTGCTCATCGTTAACGGCAAAGAGATCCGTGTCACTGCCTGCAAGAACCCCGCAGAGATCAACTGGGGCGCAGTAGGTGCTGAGTATGTTGTAGAGTCTACAGGTCTCTTCCTGACAGAGGAGAAGGCTCAGGCACACATCGAGGCCGGCGCTAAGTATGTGGTAATGAGCGCTCCCTCAAAGGATAGCACTCCTATGTTCGTGTGCGGTGTGAACGCTGACACTTACGCAGGCCAGAAGTTCGTTTCTAACGCTTCTTGCACCACTAACTGTCTCGCCCCCATCGCCAAGGTGCTCAACGACAAATTTGGCATCGTTAACGGCCTTATGACTACCGTACACTCCACAACAGCTACTCAGAAGACTGTCGATGGACCCTCAATGAAGGACTGGCGTGGTGGTCGTGCCGCTTCAGGCAACATCATCCCCTCATCCACAGGTGCTGCTAAGGCTGTAGGTAAAGTCATCCCCGAGCTCAACGGTAAGCTCACCGGTATCTCAATGCGTGTCCCCACTCTCGACGTTTCTGTTGTCGACCTGACTGTCAACCTGGAGAAGCCCGCTACCAAGGAGGCTATCTGCGCTGCCATGAAGGAAGCTGCTGAAGGCGATCTGAAGGGTATCCTCGGCTACACTGAGGACGCTGTGGTAAGCTCTGACTTCCTGGGCTGCCCCCTGACTTCAATCTTCGACGCCAACGCCGGTGTTTATTTGACTGACAACTTCGTGAAGGTTGTGTCATGGTATGACAACGAGATCGGCTACTCAAACAAGGTGCTCGACCTCATCGCTATCATGAAGAAGTACAACGGCTAATCACCAATACATCGCTAACTTAAAAGGCACTTCCCCGCTCGGGGAGGTGCCTTCACATTTTATAGGGAATTGGGTCTTATGTCTTCGGGGTTAGCCCTGACCCATGAGCATCGACGGGGTGAGGGTGATGGTCTTTGTGGTGCTGTTCAGGTTCATACGTATCACCAGGTTTGTGTCGTATGCATCGAGTAATGAGCCGAGCATCATCAGAGTGTCTGCTCCCATAGACTCGTTGAGCACCTCAATCATCAGAGGCGCAAAAATCTGCATATCATCCACGTCGGCAAACATGGCAACATCATCTGCATCGAAATATGATGCAGGGAAGTCTATCACGATGTCTCGTCCATTGTAAGTGGCTGCTACACCATCTTCGCCCGCCATACCTTCATTAAGCAATTGGGCGAATTCTGCCATCTCTTCGCTGTAAGCGGATGCTTGCGGAGCGGCAATAAGGGCTGCCATTGCCACAAGGATAATTGATAAGATCTTCTTCATTTTTGTTGCTTCTTTTGTAGGGTTGTATTATTCGTCCTCGCCCACAAGACGGGGCGAGGAGAAATGTATGATTAGAGATAAGAGAGATTGATCTTGGCAAACTCGAGGTCAGCTTTTGCGCGTGCTGCCAGCGATGAGTCCATGCGGATAGCCTGACGCAGATTGCTCAACACCATATTCTCATTATTGGTACGTGCGCCAAGCACGGCCAACAGATAGTAAGTTGTGGCATCGGGGTTGGTGATGGCGCTGAGAGTGTTGCGTGCTGAAGCATAATCCTTTGCGAGGATTTGGGCGAGCGCTGCATTGTTGGTCTTTGACTGGCCGAAAGCGTTGACAGCGGCAGGCACCTGTCCCTGGCTCAAATAGTAGACACCGAGAGCCTCACCGGCCTCGGGCACGTCAGAAGCCATACCGAAAGCCTGATAAGCATCTGAATATTTGCCGTTGAGCATCTCCACCAGACCCTTATTCATCTCAGCCTCGTGGCTTGTAGGGTTCAGGCGCAGAGCGTGCTCAAAGTTGGCGAGGGCTCCCTCATAATCACCGGCTACATACTGAGTGAGACCCAGATTGTTGAACGAGCGATAATCCTGCGGGAAAGTCTGGCAAGCCTGGTTGTAGACCTCCATCTTCTTGTTGTTATCATTGGTGAGAGTGGCGATATAGAGCATCTCATCGGCAGTGAGGCCTGAGGGATTTGTGTTGAAGAGGTTTACGAGCTCCTCATTGCTCTTACCTATCACATTGATAGAGGCCATGACGCGGCTATAGCGCAACTGCGGCAGTATTTGGTCAGCCAACTCATCGAATACATTGGCCAAGTTGCGTATCTCCTTCTCGCGGAGTTCGGGGTCTGTCTGACTGTTGAGCACATAGAGGATCAGGTCCTTGTCTTGTATGTTGCTCTTCTCCACAAGCTGGCGGAAGCCATCCCAATCTTCAGGAGTGAAGTTGGATGTCAGCTCGCCAAACTCAGTTATCTTATCCTTCTTGAGCTGAGACTCTACCATGGCAGTAGTGTTCTTCTCGCGCTTTTCGGCCAGTGTCTTATTGAAGTCGTATGAACCCTCGGGCGACGCGTATGAGCTCACTGAGATGTCAGCAATCTCACGCTTGGGGTCGGCTGCTGCCTCCTGCAACTTCTTGCCCAGGTCTACATACTGAGCGCCGGATGTCTCGGATGAACGAATGTTTGCCTGATTGATAAGGAAGTGAATATCAGCGCTATACTTCTCATTAATAATGCGCTGGAAATTATCGGCAGCAGTAGCAGGTGTCACGGTTGCGGCATTTGCAAGGGTTGATGTAGCTATCACACCCTGACCGATCTTGACGCGCGGCAACACATACTTCTTGCCATTCTGGTTTACGGCAAAGTCGAGACACAGGTCACTCTTGGCCATGTCAGGGTTGTAAACTACATTGAAGGGGATATTCACCACGCCACCCTGCTCATAGTTCACCACGGTGCCGTTGGCACGTACATTCTCGCCCTGTATAACGTAAGGGGCTGAGGTTGTCTCACCGGCGGCATACACCAACACAGGAGTAACAGTGACCTCGGCATTCTTAACCATAAACTTCGGAGGAATGTTACCGCTCACGACAGCGGGAACATTTTGTCCTTGTACCTCCAGCGGCGCCGGATTATACAAGAAATAATCGCTCTTGAAGCTCGAAAGCTTTTTGCTACAAGAAGAAGCCCCTACCAGAAGCACCATCGCTCCGGCGGCAATCATCAATTTTTTGTCCATATCATAGAAAAATTTAATAGCAATGTATATATCTGTATTTCAGTATATTAGCACATACGTGGCCAAATACGACCACATCGCGCTCAAATTATCGGCTAAGGTACGAAAAAAAGTTGGATTATCAGCAAAAGCCACTCAAAAAAGTTTCCGCACATGTGCAAGATTTGTAGCCAATAACGTCAGTATTTGTAGTCGCATCGGAGTTGCAACCTGACGCCTCAGTATCCCCTTGCGGAACTTACGTCGGGTTACAAACCCGCCGCGTCTTTAGTGAACACTGCTATGCGCGCATGAGGGTGTCTGCCGGGACACCGACTTATAGTAACCCCGTACACACGCGGCTTCAGCCGTGGGTGTGCGGGGATCGGTATGCAGACAATCGGCGTGCGTAGCCCACCGACTTACTGCTTGTTAATGTTTTAAGTAGCTGAGAAAAATTAATCATCATATGTATAACAGTAGATAAGATTGATTTGAACAAAAATTTCACTTTCTCTTCAGCGCTTTTCGCCGTCTTCATCAGTCGCTTAGCTCGCTAAGCTCCTTCTTCAGCCGACAAAAATCACTCGAAGATAAAGCAAAATTTTATGTTTATTAATTTTTCTCATCTACTTACACGTTAACTTGTAAACCCTAATTGTTAAACTTTGTTAAATACAAAAATATTACCCAAATTAAATTTTGCTATGTTATAAAATTATTATAACTTCGCGACGTGTTTTTCATGGTATTAGATTTAAGGTTAGAGGATTAGTTGTCGTGAGACAATTAATCTTTTTTCTTTTTTTACGAAACAGGCTACTAAAATTGCCAATTAATCAATGTAAATATGAACAAAATTATAGCTATTTGTGCCCTTGTGGCGTTGCAAGCAGGCAGTGCCTGTATGGCCACAGCGGCTCCCGTACATACAAAAGACGATAGGCAGAAATTCTCCATTTATGTAGACGAAAACGGTGTGCTACGCCGCTCCGACACAGACGCAGAAGTGGCTTATTATGGCACAAACTACACCGTGCCCTTTGCTCACGCATACCGCGCTCTCGGCCAACTGGGTGTGGACCGCAAGGAGGCAATTCGCCGCGACGTATACCATATGGCGAGACTCGGGTTCAACGCCTTCCGCTTGCATCTGTGGGATGTAGAACTTTCTGACGCTCAGGGTAATCTCCAAGAAAATGAACATCTTGAGCTGCTCGACTTCCTGATAGCTGAACTCGAGAACCGTGGTATCGACATAGTGCTCACAGCGCAGACCAACTTCGGTAACGGTTATCCCGACAAAGACATCGACACCGGCGCTTACTCCTACGACTTTGCTAAGTGCGAAATACATGAGGACCCGGTGGCACAGCAGATTCAGGAGAATTACCTCGGTCAGTTGGCCTCGCACATCAATCCCTACACCGGCCGCAGCTACGCTCAAGACCGCGCCATTATAGCCATGGAGGTCAACAATGAGCCGTGTCACAGTGGCACCTCTGAACAGGTCACTGCCTATATCAATCGCATGGTCAAGGCCCTGCGTGACGCCGGTTTCGACAAGCCAATACTCTATAATGTAAGCCATAATCCGGCCGTCACTGACGCATACTATAAGGCTGACATTCAGGGCACTACATTCCAATGGTATCCTACCGGGCTGGTTGCCGGACGCCAGCGACACGGCAACTTCCTGCCCAATGTGAGCTCATATCCCATACCTTGGGAGCAGACGATGCCGGGATACGCCGACAAGGCAAAATTTATCTATGAATTCGACCCTGGAGATGTGCTCGTCTCCAACCTTTACCCGGCCATAGTGCGCACTCTGCGTGGCAAGGGCTTTCAGTGGATTACCCAGTTTGCCTACGACCCTACAGACATGGCACGCTTCAACACCGAATACCAGACCCACTTCCTCAACCTGGCCTACACCCCGGCTAAAGCGATAAGTATGTTGATAGCCGCACAGGCCATGCAGCAGGTGCCCCGCGGTGCCGATTACGGTCCCTACCCCGCAAACAATTATTTCGGAGACTTTGCAGTATACGATGGCAGCAACGACTATACATCCACTCTGGTGTCACCCACACTCTATTATTACAGCGGCAATGAGGAGCTCAACAAGCCAACGGCAAACACGCTCGAGCATATCGCCGGCGTGGGGAGCAGCTACGTGGTGGATTATGAAGGTAGCGGCGCATACTTCCTCGACAAACTCGACGACCACCACTGGCGCCTGGAAGTAATGCCCGACGTGCAGCTTATCCGAGACCCCTTCATGCACACGTCGTTAGACCGCGAGGTGGCGCAGATTTCATACACGGAGCATCCTATGGAAATACGCCTGCCACAGTTGGGCTCTGAATATCACTATGTTGGTATCAATGACGGTAACATGCGCATCGGCCGAGCCGAGGGGGGCATTCTCAATGTCTATCCCGGAGTATATCTGCTCTCTGCCGAGCTTCCCGACACCCTCAAGTGGACCCCCACCACTCCCTTCAGCTCCGGCACGTCGGCACATGGCGGCATAAACATCGCCCTGGGCGAATATGTGGCACCCCCGGCCACGGAGCATCCGCTCACGGTGAAGGAGACCCTCACTCCGGAACTGTTGCAAGTTGAGGGTGGACAAGCACTTATCTATCCGGGCCAAGCGCCGGTGTTTATTGAGGCTGGTACTGTGCCTGACGGACAAGGCGTATGGCTCAAAAATGTAGAGCCCGCGGCAACCACTCCGGCTGCTTATCGCGTGCAGTTCACCCCCTCTGAAGATGATGTCAAGGCCATTATAAAAGCTGACTTGACTCAGACGGTACCACTCTTTATCGACAAGAATCAGTTGCACCTCGTGCTGACAGACAAGCCCCTCGGAGTCGAGAGCATTGAGATAGGCCTTATGAATGAAACAGGTATCACCTATGCCACTGAAGTTAAGGCAGATATGCTCACTCAGCGCCCGGATGGCATGTATGAGGTGGAGGTCTCTATTGATTCCCTTAAGCCGAGCGCTACATGGCTCATGCCGGCAGCATATCCATGGTTCACCCCCCGCACATGGGACGGCACCCGGACTCCCAATCTCGACGCCGAAATCAATTATCCGGCCGCCGCGGTAATCACCCTCTCGGGGCTTAAAAAGGATATGCCGGTGGACTTCCTGCTCCATGCCCTCCTACTGAAATAAGTCAAGTTTCACAAGTAGTATCCAATTGTATGTGATGGTTGGGTGTGTCCGCCAGGGCACCGACTTATAGTAACCTGGTACACACGCGGCCTCAGCCGTGGGTGTAAGGGGGTGGGTTATACGGAATCGAAACTTAAATGAAATAGTTTTTCGCCGAACCAACACTCTCCCAAAGTCGTTTATTTCAAAAGTACTTTTATGGAAAGAATACTATGGGCAGACGATGAAATAGATCTGCTGAAACCACATATAATGTTCCTCAAGGCCAAAGGTTATGAGGTGGAGACAGCCTCTAATGGCCGCGATGCCATTGATGCCCTTGCCGCACAACCCTTTGACCTCGTGCTGCTTGACGAGAATATGCCCGGCATTTCCGGCCTCGAGACCCTCACGCTCATAAACCAGCAATTCCCACAGTTGCCGGTAATTATGATCACCAAGAGCGAGGAGGAAAACCTCATGAATCAGGCCATAGGCAACAAGATTTCAGACTATCTCATCAAGCCGGTAAACCCCTCCCAGATACTGCTGTCTATCAAGAAAAATCTGCACTCTTCGGAGCTGGTGGCGGCCCAGGCCTCTACATCCTATCAGCAGGAGTTTCAGCAACTTAGCTCTAAGATAAGCCGCGCTGAGAGCATCGAAGACTTCTATGAGCTATACCGTTCGCTCGTATATTGGGAGATGAACCTGGCCACTACGGAGACCCACATGGATGAGATGTTGGCTATGCAGACACGTGATGCCAATTATAATTTCACCAAGTTTGTAAAGCAAAACTATGAGAAATGGGTCAACACCCCGGAGCACCCACTGATGAGCCATGAGCTTTTCAAACGCCGCGTTTTCCCCGCTCTCGACAAGGGGGACAAACTGTTCTTCATCCTCATCGATAATTTCCGTCTGGACCAGTGGCGAGTACTTCAACCCCTTGTCTCTGAGTTGTTTAACATTCAGGAGGACCTCTATACCACCATTCTGCCCACCTCCACTCAATATGCCCGTAATGCCATTTTTGCCGGCCTCATGCCTCTGCAGATAGCCACAATGTATCCGGCCCTTTGGGTCGACGAGGATGAAGACGAAGGCAAGAACATCTATGAGGAGCAGCTCATCCGCACACAAATAGAGCGCTATCGCCGTCGCGACACATTCTCATACAACAAGCTCAATGACTCCACAGGTATCGACAAATTCCTTGCCAAGTTTAACTCACTAAAGGACACTGCCTTAAATGTCATAGTGCTCAACTTTATAGATATGCTCTCTCACGCGCGTACGGAGAGCAAGATGATACGCGAGCTGGCCAACAGCAATGCCGCTTATTGCTCGCTCACGGAGTCGTGGCTACGCCATAGCGGGGCTCTGGAGCTCTTCAGACGTATTGCCGAGAGCGGCGCTAAAATCATCCTTACCACCGACCATGGCACCATTCGCGTGGACAACCCGATAAAGGTGATAGGAGACCGCAACACAAACACCAACCTGCGCTACAAGGTTGGTAAGTCGCTCAACTACAACAAGAAGCAGGTCTACGAGATGCTCAACCCCAAAAAGTTCGGCCTGCCGGCCCCCAATCTCTCGAGCACCTTCATATATGCCTGCAACGAGGATTTCTTCTCCTACCCCAACAACTACAACTACTACGTGCAATACTACACCGGCACCTTCCAGCATGGTGGCATATCCCTCCAAGAGATGCTTGTGCCCCTGGTGACCCTCACCCCCCGCTAAAAATGCACACATACATAACCCTGGATACCTGCGGCTGTGCCGTGGGTATCCGGGGTTTGTAGTTGCGTCGGGTTTGCAACCGAATGCAACTCTAAAAGTTGTCTAAGCTACCGCTTATTTGGGCTCCGTAGGCACGGCTTCGGTTGAAGCCTTCAGTTTGTGTTCGTGCTCCTCCTCGATAGTCACCTGGTAGTTGTTTATGACAGCACCGGTCACCAAGTTGAGAAGCAGCAGAGCAGCGATACAGAACCAGCTCACATGATAGATGGTTATGACCGTGGGGTGCACATGGACTATGCCGGCCTCAGAAGCACTTATGAGGTTATAGCGCAAGTCGGTCCAATCCTCGCCGGTAAGGGCTCTGAACAGGGTGAAGAACGCCTCACCGATGCTCCCGTATGGGTCCGGCGAATTGCCCGGTGAGTGGGGAGCCTTCTCCATAAGTTGCTCATACTTCTCTCGCTGTGCCGGCTCAAGAGTGGCAGGGTCCGGCAGGCGGAACATGGACACTCCGGCAATGGCAAACAGGTAGACAAAGATGATGAACAGGATGGCATTATAGAGCATGGATTTCATTGACTTGATGAGCACACCAACTATGAGTTTTATCTCCTTGGCTGTGCGCAACAGTCGCAGCACTCGGAAGACACGGAGCACTCGCAGAGCCATCATGGTTGACCCGTTGCCGGCGATGGAGGCCGGTATCCAGCCGATTATCACCAGGATAAGGTCGAAATTGTTCCACCCTCCTTTGAAGAAAGCTTGCGCACTACCGGCGGCAAAATATCGCACAAGTATCTCAAAGGTGAAGATGTATAGAATAAGTTGCTGAATGCCATCTATTGTCGGGTTGTGCACGGTGGTCTGCACACCTATGAGCACAGAGTTGACAATGATGACAAGTGTGATAAACGCTTCAAACAGACTATTGTAGGCTATTTTGGCGCAACGTTCTTGAAAGGTCATTTGGCTAATGGATGAATGTTAATATTAGTTTGATAAGCAATTATGTATCAGGTATATGAAGGGCCGAAGTTGGACTTCACTTCGTTGACCATGGTGCGTATCTCCTGCTCCTGACTGCGGGGAGCAATGAGCAGGGCATTGCCATTTTCGGCCACAATGTAATCCTTCAGACCGCTGGCCACTACTATCTTGTCACCCTTGATGGCGAATACGGAGCCGGAGCAATCTTTGGTGATGAGTTTGCAATTCTGAGTGACGTTGCCATCTTGATTTTTGGGTGAAATGTCATACAGGGCTCCCCATGTGCCCAAGTCGCTCCAGCCCAATTCCACCGGCATTACGAAGACGTTGGGAGCCTTCTCCATAATAGCATAATCTACTGATATAGAGGGAGCTGCGGGTAACGCCCCGTCTATGAAGTCCCTCTCGCGAGGGGTGCCATAGGCCGCATTGCCGGCATCAAACACCTCCGCGATATCCGGTGCCAGAGTCTCGAATGCCTTGAGCACAGTCTCGGCACGCCAGAGGAATATGCCGGAGTTCCACAAGAAGTCTCCGCTGGCCAGGAGCACCTTGGCCATCTCCAAGTCCGGCTTCTCGGTGAAGCACCTCACTTTGGCTACATACTCGCAGTCGGTGCATGAGAGCCCCTGTTGTATGTAGCCGTAGCCGGTCTCGGGTGCTGTCGGTTTGATGCCCAATGTGAGCAGGGCATCGTGGCTCTCAACGAACTCCAGCCCTTTGTCCATAGCTTCCTGAAAGGCCCTCTCTTTGAGTATCAGGTGGTCTGAGGGCAATGTCACAATCGACGCTTGCGGGTCACGAGCATATATATGATGAGCAGCCCAGCAGACACACGGGGCGGTGTTGCGGCGTGCCGGCTCGAGCAGGATGTTCTCTTCGGGTATGTCCGGCAATTGGCTCTTGAGCAACGGCTTATAGGTCTCATTGCTCACCAGAATGATATTTTCTACCGGCACCAAGGGACGCACGCGGTCTACTGTCATCTGCAGCAGGGTGCTTCCGGTGCCGAAAAAGTCAAGAAATTGTTTGGGCATCATGGTGCGTGAGAAGGGCCAGAAACGTGAGCCCACACCGCCGCACATGATGACACAGTAACGCGATTTATCGTTTTTCATTAGTTAGTTTATAGGTCGAGCACAAAGTATTTGTGCATTTTATAGTTTTGAATTTTGTTGAGACTCGGATTCGTGATGAGTGAGTGTGGTGGCTCCCACTCGACTGAAGAACGAATCTGAAGGTCGGCAAAAGGCATTTGCAGAAAATGCACAAATACATTGTGCGCGACCTATAGGTATAAGAGCGTGTCTAATAATATCAGGGGGAGTGGTTAGTTCACTTGAGCTTTGAACTGGTGTTTGACACCCTCCACTACATTGAGCATGTAGTCGCCAAGCTTCTCGGCCTCGCCCACAAGGTCCATATAGAATATACCCTGCTGATAGTCATACAGATGATTATTAATGTTGGATATATTGGCGTCACGCAATTTGTTGCGATAGTTGTTGATTTCGCGCTCTTTGTTGTAGGCGGTGATGATCTTGGAGTCCTCGGGAGTCTCCATCTCGTTGAGCAGAGTCACCATGTTGGCCATAGCGCCATCCACGAGGTGGAACATCGTGTCTATCTCCTTGAGCATATCTTCTGTAAACTCCACCTGTATTGAATTCTTGCGAGCCAATGTCTTGGCCACGTTGAAACAGGAGTCGGCTATTGACTCAATCTCGGAAATAATACGCAACATGCCGGCGATGCGCATCTTACCTTCAGGCGAGAGGCGCCCCTCTGCCACCTTGTTCAAGAACTTGCCAATCTCTATCTCCATACGGTCTGAGATATCCTCATACTTCTCCAGGCGGTTGAGTATCTCTTGATACTTGCTGTCTTTCTCATCGGTATGTATCATCTCCTCAGCCATGCCAAGCATGCGCTGCACACGCTCGCCATACACGGCTATCTCCTTCTGCGCCTGGGCTATATTGAGCTCTGAGGTGCCGAGCATACCGCGGCCGATAAACTTGAGGGAGAAGTCCTCCTGCTGGTCGCGATGTTTGGCCGGCATTATCCAGCATACTATCTTGACATACAGGTTGGTAAACCATATCATTATCATCAAGTTGATGGCATTAAAGACGGTGGGGAACATGGCCAGAGCAAAAGCCATGGAGGCTTGTGTCTTGGCGGTATATCCACCGGCCGGGGTGAACAGGGTGCTGTCGGCCATGCCTGCCTCCTGCGCTCTGGTGATATCCATGGGGTTGAGATCGCCACACCACTCGGTAATGTCAGCCACCAGATTTATAAATGGATAGAAGCAGGCCAGAGCTATTATAGAGCCCAAGACGTTGAAGAGCACATGGCCCATGGCTGTGCGTCGTGCTGCAAGGTTACCGGAGAGGGAGGCGAGCACCGGAGTTATGGTAGTACCGATATTTCCACCCAGGATGAGGGCGCAACCAAGAGGATACGAAATCCACCCTTGCGAACACATGATCAAGGTCACGGCAAATGTGGCAGCTGAACTCTGCACCACCATGGTGAGGATGACTCCAATGGCGAAGAATATCAATACTGATGCGTAACCCATTGAGGTGTAATCTCTTAAGAAGGCAAGCATCTGAGGGTTCTCTTCGAGATTGGGCACATATTCGCTTATCATGTCCAGACCCATGAACAGGAAGCAGAAACCTATCAAGAACTCACCCATACTTTTGTATGCGCTCTTCTTCATGAAAAGCATAGGCACAGCCAAGGCCAGCAAGACTATCGTATAGTCTGATATATGCACCTCAAAAGAGAATGCGGAGATAATCCATGTGGTGACCGTGGTACCCACATTGGCACCGAAAATCACGGCCATGGATTGAGCCAGAGACATGAGTCCGGCATTCACGAAACTTACGACCATCACAGTAGAGGCCGAAGAGCTCTGTATGAGCGCCGTGATGATGATACCGGTCAACACGCCTGTGACACGGTTCTTGGTCATAAAACCCAAGATATTGCGCAGGCGGTCTCCGGCGACCTTCTGCAGACCTTCACTCATCACCTTCATTCCATACAGGAAGAGGCATACAGCTCCTAAAAGACTGATAAATTGCAGTACTGAATATTGCATATAGAAGAGGGCTTAATGGGTTCAAGCCAAAGCCTGACGGCCCATGATAAATACTTTGACAGAGAGTCACATAATCTTAACACATATAAGTGCTCGCCGGTTTAGTGTGCTCGTGAACAAATCACGGAGCTGCTACAACTCCAACACCCGGCACGACTACTGACCCCTGAATACTCCTCCCAAGAGGACTAAGTCAGAGTGCAAAATTACTAACTTTTTCGCAATTTTGAAAATTAACCTTCCCTTTACCACCCCTCCATCACCGAAGTCGGGCTACAAACCCGCCGTGACTACTGTAGCCTGCCGAATTACGGCTTAGTAATCTTTTTTTGCCTGTTTTGTAATTTTGATGTACTTTTGCGTCGTAAAACTAACAACACCAAAAAACTTCAACTGTTATGAAATTAAAGTATTTTATGCTCGCCACACTGGCACTGCTTCTCACTGCGTGCGGTGGCAAGTCTGAGAAAGAAGGTATTAAACCGGAAACAACTACCATTTCCGGCAATATGGGCGATTACTTTAAGCTCGTCGACAAAACCTATCCCTCTCTTACAAAAGAGGAGTCAAGTGTCTCCATTGAATTCAAACGCAACGACAAGGCATTTGAAGACGGTGCTGAGGTGACAAAATCCAAAGTCACTGTAGAGTTCCTCGACGAGGAAGGCAATGTTGTATGCGAAGAAGATGCTGATGCCTCATCAATCATGAAACTTGGCGGCGGCGAAACCGGAGCCGTGGAAGTTGAAGCCTCTGCTTCTGAAGATGACCTCAAGAAAATCACTTCATTCAAAGTATCCGGCTTAATAGAATTTGCCGAGAATGCCGCAAAAACCTATACCCTCACCGGTAATGTAGGTAAATACCCTGTGGAGATGGTGATTACAATAGATGGCAAAGCAGTGGCCGGTAAATACCGCTACACCAGCAGTGGCAACGGTGACTTCATTAACTTCTTCGGCGAATGTGAAGATGGCAAGATTTCATTCACCGAGGAATATGAGGGCAAGATCACCGGAACCTGGAACTTCAATATTTACGACTCCACAAGCCCTGTTACCGCTATGGGCACCATGACCAACTACAAGGGTGACTCATACGATATCCGTCTCGAAGGCGAGATTGGTGGCGAGCCTCTGGCTATGAGCCAAGCTGCAGTAGCGACCGTTGAAGTTGCAGAGCCTGCTGTTAGCGCCGATAGCGGCGATATCGACTCTCTGCTTGATGCTTACGAAAAAGCTATATCCATATACATAGCATTGCTCAAGAAGTCACAGAGAGGCGATGCGTCAGTGCTCGCAGACATGCAGGAGGCCATGGAAGAATACATGGAGATAGCCGTGCAACTCGACAATGTGTCCGGCACTATGTCGGAGGCTCAGCTGCAGCGTATGACCAACATAGCTGCAAAGGTTGGAAAATAATTGTAGAGCTTGTTTACCCGTATACTAATTTCACCCCGTACACACGCGGTTTAAGCCGTGAGTGTGCGGGGTTGGGTAGGCTTACAAAAGGCGTAGGTTAGTAGGTTAAAAAGGGTAGAAAATTTTGTGGGGCAGGAAAAAAGTTGTAACTTTGGGGGATGAAGAGTTTGAAGCATATACGTGTGGCTATAGCTCTGGCAATGCTCGTGGAGGGCGTTGTGTGGGTTGTGCTCGGTATTTTGGCTGCCTCCAAAGTGTCGGGTGGGGAGCCGGATGCCGTGGTGGCTCCCGAATATATCGGGGTGACACGTATGCTGCAGATTACGCCGTCGCTGGCAGCAGCCGGTCTGGGAGCAACTATCGGTGCGGCTCTCTTTTGGCTCGTCGTAACTTTCATTTTGGGACGTGTGTATTGCTCTACGACATGCCCGGTAGGCACACTTCAGGATGTGGCCATCCGTTTCCGACACTTTTTGCCCGGCCGGCGCTTCAAGCATTTTGCCTATAAGAAGCCGAGTTCAATACGCTTCCTGCCTCTCGGCATATATATTGTGGCGATGATAGTGGGTATCGGGTGTATCCCGTTGCTGCTGGAGCCGTGGCCTACTTTTGTCAATGCCATAACGGAGCTGTCCGGCTCCGGCATGCATTACACCCTGGTGTCGCTGGGGGTAGGCTCTTTGCTCGGACTGGTATGCGCCATCTTAAGTGTACTCTTTGTCTTTGCATACGCTATGATGACGGGACGCGACTTTTGCAATGAGGTGTGCCCGGTGGGCACGCTGCTCCGCATGGTGGGCTCCCACTCGGTAATGCATATTGAGTTGTATCCGGATAAATGCACAGCTTGCCTCAAGTGTCAGGATGTGTGTAAGGCATCATGTATTGACATCAAGACGCGTACCATCGACAACGCTCGTTGCATCCGCTGCTTCAATTGCATAAATGTATGCGATGACGATGCCATACGCTTCACTCTCGATCATAACGGTGTGATCACCGGGCTCTTCCAGAAGGAGCTGAAAGGCACTACCCCCTCATAGGTCCTCTCTCAAATAATCATCACAATGAAAGAATATCAAGACCTGCTAAGACATATCCTCGCCGTTGGCCACAAGAAGGGTGACCGCACCGGCACCGGCACCATTTCAACTTTTGGCTATCAGATGCGCTTCGACCTGAGCCGAGGGTTCCCGCTGCTCACCACCAAGAAGGTGCACCTGAAGAGTGTGATACATGAGTTGCTATGGTTTCTCGCCGGGGATACAAACGTCAAGTATCTGCAAGACAATGGAGTGCGTATATGGAACGAGTGGGCAGACCCGGATGGCTCATTAGGGCATATCTACGGCTACCAATGGAGGTCATGGCCCGATTATCAGGGGGGCTTCGTAGACCAGATAAGCCGCGCCATAGACGACATCAAGCATAACCCGGACTCGCGCCGCATAATAGTCAGCGCATGGAACGTGGCCGACCTCGACAATATGAACCTGCCCCCATGCCATGCTTTCTTCCAGTTTTATGTCAACGAGGGCAAGCTCTCCCTGCAGCTCTATCAGCGCAGTGCAGACTCCTTCCTTGGAGTCCCGTTCAACATCGCATCTTACGCACTGCTCACAATGATGGTGGCGCAGGTGTGCGGTCTGGAGCCGGGTGAATTCATCCATACCTTTGGAGACGTGCACATTTATCTCAATCATCTGGAGCAGGTGCATGAGCAACTGTCGCGCGAGCCGCGGCCGCTGCCTCGCATGATACTTAATCCGGAAGTCAAGAGCATCTTCGACTTCAAATACGAAGACTTCCACCTCGAGGGGTATGACCCATGGCCCGCCATCAAGGGGCAGGTGTCGGTATAATTTACATTAACGCATTTATAATGAACATTATAGTAGCAATGGGCTCAGACCGGGCCATAGGACGCGGAGGAGACCTGATATGGCATCTGCGGGAAGATCTGAAGCATTTTAAGGCGCTGACCATGGGGCACCCTGTCATCATGGGGCGTAAGACGTGGGAGTCACTCCCCAAAGGGGCACTACCGGGGCGTCTGAACATTGTCATAAGTCATAACCCCGACTATCCGACGCCCGGTGCCACCCTTTGCACAAGTATCGAGGAGGCTATAGCTGTGGCTCAGAAGGCTGACTCTGACCCGTTTATCATAGGTGGAGGGCATATATATGCTGCTACATTGCCCCATGCAGACCACCTGTATCTGACCCTCATAGAGGGTGAATTTCCGGATGCTGACACCTATTTCCCCGAGATAGACAGCGAGCAGTTCCGTCTGACTGAGAGCACGGAGGAAACGACCGACGCATCTTCGGGCCTTACATACCGTTTCGCCACTTATGAACGCATTAAGGGTTGTCATCATCAATAAAAGTGATGACCGTGGAGGAGCCGCCGTCGTCTCGCGCCGCCTGATGCATGCCCTGCAACAGCAGGGTGTACATGCTGATATGCTTGTGGCAGAGAGACTTACCGATGATCCGGATGTATATCTCGCCGCTTCCCCCGGCAAGATAAAGAGGACATTTCTGGCAGAGCGGCTGGATATATTCGTGCGTAACGGCTTCAACCGAGCAGACCTATTCAAGGTGGATACCGGCACCGCCGGACTGTCCTTGAGCCGGCACCCGCTGGTGCAACAGGCAGATATTGTGCTGCTTGGGTGGGTTAATCAGGGGATGCTCTCACTCGCGGAAATAGGGCGTATCGCGGCGCAAAAACCGGTGGTGTGGGTGATGCATGACTTGTGGTGCGCCACCGGTATTTGCCACCATCCGGGTCTCTGCCAGAGGTTTATGTCCGAATGTGGGAATTGTCCTCTGCTTCATGGCCTAACCCGCGGCAGACACGACCTCTCTCACGCCACATACAAGCGCAAGAAACACTTGTATACAAGACTCTATGCCACCCCAATCACCTTTGTGGCCGTTAGCAATTGGCTCAGAGGCCGATGTATGGAGTCGTCACTGCTTGCCGAGGAGCGCGTGGAGGTTATTCACAACCCAATACAAATACCTGAGTACAAGTATATTGAGCGTCCTGATGATGGTCGGCTATATATGCTCATGACCGCCGCTCGCCTCGATGACCCCATTAAGGGGCTTGACACCCTGACAGAGAGCTTGAAGGAGTTACAACGCACTCACCCCGAGTTTATTAAAGATGTGACACTCAGCTTGTTGGGCAATTTGAAGGATGAAACACGCCTCGATGCCCTGCGGAGTATCCCCACGATGAAGGTGGAATGGCATCCGGCAGTGCGGGTGAGCGAGATTGAGCCCTTCTACCGACGTGCTCACATCCTTGTATCCCCCTCGAGCTACGAGACCCTACCGGGCACGTTGGTGGAGGCTCAGCTATATGGTGCCCTGCCGGTAGCCTTCGACAGCGGAGGGCAGCGCGACATCATCACCGACCCCACACTCGGAGTGCTCGCCACTCGTGGACACTTTGCCGAAGCCATACTGCAAGCTGCCGACATGGTGCGCAACACCGACCATCAGGCCCTCTCCCTACGTATGTATGGCGCAGTAAAACAGCACTTTGCCGCCGAAAATATCGCCACCCAATTTATTAATTTATTCAATACACTGCTGAAATGAGATACCTTATAATAGCCACGCTCATCATGTTAGCCTGCGCCTGCTCCAAGCCCGATGCAGAAAAAAATCGTGAAGCATTAGACCAGACAAAAGGGGAATGGACACACGACCAGACAGACAAAGCCATCGACATCTACCTTAATGTGCTCAAGCAACAAGAAGTCCTGGTAAACAAAGAGATAGAATTGCGCAAGACTCTCAATTTTTATGATGAGAGCAGATGCGCCCGCGACGTGCTCAAATCGCGCCAAAAAGAGATACAGACAGCCCGCAGACGCCTGGAGCAGAAACAGGATTCACTCATCCAGCTCTCCCGCTAATTTTCTATTTGCAATGGGTTGATATGCTTTGGAGCGATGTCAGAAGCGGAAGCCGGCTTGGGCGCCGAAGGACACGACGGCGTTGATGAAGGAGAGGCGGCTGGTGTTGAACCAATGTAAATCTACATGTCCGAAGATACCCAGGAAGAAGCTGTCCAGATTATATACCGCTGACATATCACCCCTCATGTTTAGTGAGAACATTTCGCGGCGTCCGCCGGTAGTCTCGGGCATACAGTGCTTGACACCTACGTTGGGTAACGCCGTGATATTCAAGAGCCAATGTTTCCCGGGCACGATGTTATAGCCATAACCGAGCATGAGGCAATAGTCGTTGTATGAGAATGTATAGTGCATCAGTGAGCCCTCGGGCAATGTGGTGAGCATGGCTCCGGGAAGCCCCGCAAAGTCCATATCAATATATTGGTGTGAGAAGCTGAATCCCAGCAGGAGTGACCCTTGGCTCTTGAGCTGATACTTTGAGAAGCTATAAGCTGCCCCCTGGCTATATCGCTTATGGTTGAAGAAATAGTATAGGTCAACCCCATAGTTGCGGAGCTGAAGGTCGGGGAATTTTTGATGTATCCAACTATGCCCTTTCGCATCCCTGTAACTGCCGAAATTTCGTATGATGGTGCCATCTCTGTTTGAGGTGTAGTAAGCGTTGACCCAAAACAGCGAAGTGCTGAAATTGAACTCCCAACGCTTTTGTCGCGCCGGGATGTGTGAAATGAGACGGTTAAGATTTGCCTCGTAACCGACGCTCACCGCCATAAAAGAGATGTAGGGGCCGACATTGGAGTACACATTCGAGAGCATACGAATGTGGGTCTTGTGCAGTGTCATTGCATATGAGTCGGTCCAGTTTGAGAGCTTGACCATCGCCTTCCATTTCTTGCCTGTACCTACCACATACTCAGGGTCGTATGTATTGAAGAAGTGGTCTCCCCAGTTATATACATTGACACAAAATTGGAGGAATTTGGGGTATATCACCG
This sequence comes from Muribaculaceae bacterium, assembly GCA_023665425.1. Classification (GTDB taxonomy): domain Bacteria; phylum Bacteroidota; class Bacteroidia; order Bacteroidales; family Muribaculaceae; genus Lepagella. The sequence goes on along the minus strand of JAMPDX010000011.1, from coordinate 15,863 downwards.
TTGAATCGCCAATATTGAATGTGTGAGAGCGAATACGGTTTGTCCACCAGTTGGGGCTCTCTTTGCGGTTGACATACTCGCGCAAATATGCAGTGGAGTCAGGTAAGGAGACAACGTCGAGGGTGTCTTGAGGTATCCTCACCGGGTTTAGGTAAGAGTCTTGGGGTGAAATTCGCGGCATGCTCACCTCGTCAATTTCCTCGCTTTCAGGAGTCTGCGGTGCCTCATTGTCGATGTTGTAAGGGGTTATTGTTGTACATACTCGCGGCCCTTGAGCTGAGATCTGCAGCCCAAGAGCCGTAAAAATCAATATTGTCAATATTTGCCTTATACTCATCAACATTTATAGCAAATATCGCCAAGACCACCACTGAGGGCTATGCTTGCTGAGAAACTGTATTCAGCAGTGTGAGAGCCTGAGGCAGGTCGGCGTCGTCAACATATAAATTTATGTCTAAAGTACCGGCACCGGGAGCCGGAAAGACATCAGAGAGGGAGTTATACACCAAAATAGTTTTAATGCCGGAGTCGGCAAGCATTCCTTTTTCGATATAGGCTTCAGCCTCATCGGAGTAATTCTTCAATAGTTTCATAGTGGGGGAGGTATTAATGATTTAAATTTCAACACTTTTCCCACTAATTTTGTTTATGGATCGAGTTATGCAATGATCAGAGAGCAGTAAATCGGTGTCTTTACGGACACCATTAAAAGGGCAGGTTTGAGGAGGGGATGGACACAATTTGGGGTTAATTGCCAAGAAGTGGGGATGTCATTTGGGCGCTTTTTTGAGCTTTTCGTTTTGGGCATCTACGGTGTTGCCAAGCTCGTCTTGCTTCTGCTGATAGCGTTTGGCATTCTGGTTGTGCTCTTCGAGGGTTACTGTGAAATTGTGAGTGCCGTCCATCTTGTCGCTGGCGCACATGAAGAGATAGTCGTGGGGGCGAGCAGTCAATATAGCATCCATTGTTTTCGCTGAGGTTAGGCGTATTGGGCCTGGGGGCAACCCCTTGTATTTGTATGTGTTGAAGGGGCTATCGACACTCTTCATTTCGGAAGTGACGCGAGTGATTGAGAAATCGCCCATAGCATAGACCAGTGTGGGGTCGGCCTGGAGGGGCATATTCTGATTTAGTCTATTGATATACAGCATACCGATGGTACCCTTTTCACTCGATTGATTAGTCTCGGCATCTACGATGGAGGCGATGGTGTATACACCGCGGGGCAGTAGCTTCAGGCCCTCGGCCCGCTGCACACGCTCGGGTGTCCAGAAGTCATTGTAGTTTTCGTACATCTTTTTGATGACATCTTCGGGAGTAGCAGTCCAATAGAACTCGTAAGTGTCCTCGAAGAAAAGGCAGAGCACATGGTCCGGGTCAGTGCGATATTTATCGAGTATTTGAGTATCCTCGAAAGCTTTGAGGAAATCCTCTTCTGAGGCTTCGAGTTTTGATGCGAGTAGTTTTGCAACATCCTCTTTGGTACGCTGTCCGTTGAGTTTGACATCAATGCCGGCCTGCCCACCGCGAGTAATCTGTCGAGCGGCGCTGAAGGGGGTCATACCCTCTTCAATTCTATATGCCCCATGGCGGTATTCGTGCTCGCTGCCGTCGATTATGACCATGGCTTTCATGCAATTGTCGGCATAATCCTCGCCGAGGTATTTTGATATGGAGTCGCGTACCATTTGCTCGGTGGCCTTTGCAGGTATGCGAATAAGAGCAGTGTGTCCGGCCTTCTTGTTAATGAGAGGAAGCACCAGGAATAGGGAAGCGATCAGTATAACAATGAGAATAATAACTAAAGTCCAGACAATCCAGGGCTTAAAACGATGATTTTTTCTGGGCCTTTTCTCATTACCGGCACGGTCTTCAGCCAAGAGTTTCTTCAAACTCTTGTTCTCGGTATCAGCGCAATAACGGGATGCATTCATGTGTTTTAAATCAAGGTGTGAGGGTCACAATAATATAGAACGCAAAGGTACAACTTTTTTAACATTTCACCAAAAAAAGGGTTTAAAAACGCAGAAAAATAAATTTTGGAAGATAGTGAAGTGCGGTGAGTGTATATTAATATTTGTGAATTTAAGTTAATAATATTTAATTTAATAAGGTTTAAGTATTGAAAATCAATAGGATATGTGAGAGTGTGGAAGAAGGGGGAGAAAATGGGGGGGTGGAGGTATTAACTTTGCAGTGTCGAAAGTGGCGCGGCAACCTAACTGCCGTTTGATTGAGAAGAATGGGTTATCTGTCGGAAGGATGGGTGGGAAGAATGGTAGGAATGGACCATGGGGAGATGACGGGTATTTCGGAGAGACAGGACAACCAGGCAAGGCAGAAGCAGGGCTGAGAGCTCAGGCAGGCAGGACTGCTTTGGCACAGTGGCAGGGCAGGCAGCTGAAGAGGCACAGTGCGGCAGATAGGGAGGAGCGTCATGAGTAGGCAATAAGTAAAATTTAAGTTTTTTAATTAAATTAAAGATTATGGCACAGACAGCAAACAAGAATGTAGTGGAAGGGCAGAATGGAGGTACACACATCACCGGGACTCCACTCACCACAGAGAATGCATCCGAGGCGGTGCCCTCTCTGCTGACAAATGACATCGATGCGGCAATCGTCAAGGTGCGCCCAATGGCCACCCCGCTGGACCAGATTAGCCGTATGGGCAACACTCGCCCGGTAGACTCAATGGAGGTGGATTATTACTCCGTGGACACCCGCGAGGACCGCGACAAGATAACATTGGCCCAAGCCGAACGCGGGGTAGATGGAGCCACCGGCAGTGTGTTTAAAATAGGTGTAGAACACCCCTCCCGCTTTGAGGTATCTGACACATTTACAGTACTTTCGAAGCCCGGAGAGACAATGTGCTACATCGTTGAGAAAACCAGTGATAACCACCTGATGGCCCTGGTGGAGGGTGACACCACGTCACTGAAGACCGGTGCTACAATAGTGCGCATGGGTCGCGCCGCCACCCAGCTTGACGTGCAGACTCCCCAGTTTGCCGCCCTGCCCAGCAAGAGCACCAACTACTGCCAAATCTTCAAGATGCAAATAGAGCAGAGTGTGGTTATGAAGCTTTCTCACAAGGAGATAGGTTGGGACTTCAACGACCAGCAAGAGGCCGCCGTGTATGATATGCGCATGGGCATGGAGAAGCAATTCTTGTTCGGCATCAAGAGCAAGATTTATGACTACCAGAAAGCGGAGACAGTCACCACAACAGGTGGTATCTGGAACCAGGCGACCAAGGATATCCTTGTGGACCTGACCAACTTCGACTCCAAGAAACTTGTGGATATGTTGCGTGACTCCTTCTCCGGCAACTGTGGCTCACGTCGTAAGGTGCTGATGGCCGGTAAGGACCTTATTGCCGCCATCAACAAGATAGAACACACTCACGTTATCACCGCGCATGACCAGGTGACCGCTTGGGGCATCGATTTCTCAGAGCTGCAGAGCAAATTCGGACGACTGTATGTGGTATATTCTGAGATTTTCGACCTCATGGGGATGCCCTCCAACGGCATGATCATTGATCCGGAGTATATCCAGAAGCACGTCTTCATACCCTTTAACGCCGAGACAATTGACCTGCGAGGGTCCGGTCAGCGCAACACCGAGGCTGTAGTCATGACAGAAGCGAGCTGTCTGACCCTCCGCTATCCAGAAGCACACGCACGCATTATCGGTCAACTCTAAGTAGAATGCTTACAAGTTATACAGAAAGTTCACTAATAGCGCATTATCGGCAGATACATGGCATATCAGCTACCTATAACGATGAGAGCGACAACAACTTCAACGCGTTGCTGCGTCAGCGTCTGCGGTCATGGTATGCCAATCTGCTGCTCACTGCGCCGGCCGAGCGGCTTCCCACACGTGACCTCAGAACGCGCATAGAGCGAGCGCGACTCATACCTAACGGCATGATGATAACCCTGCCGCAAGAGGGAGCGCGACTCGTGTCTGTCAAGGCTCCCGAATGGGCTGCTCCGATAACCACTTTTCACTCTATCGGATCACCGGCACACTTGCGCCAGAGAAACTATTGGTTGCAGAGCACCCCTGATGACCCTGTGGGAGTGCTTGACGGTGACATCCTCTATATCTATGGAATAGCCACCCACACGAGCGCCAACCCGCTCACCAATCTTGAGTATCTCATAATGACCGCCGCCCCTGAGGATGGCACATATCAGTTTGACGATGCCGATTATCCGGAAATCTAAATTCATATTATAGATGCTGATACAACAAGCACAGAACGCATGGCTCAACCTTGCATCAGAGCGCCGTAAGCGGGCGCGCTTCAAAGCCTTCACCTACGGTCGTCAATGGAACGACTCATGCCGGTCCACCGACGGGCGCCTCCTCACAGAGGAGCAGCGCATGGTCGAGGAAGGACGCCTGCCAATTACCAACAATATAATACGCCAGATGGTAAAGTCTATTGTAGGGCGTTACCGCTGGATGTGCGAAAAGGGACACGAATGGGAAATATCTTCTGACGATGACAAGCCCACCGAAGTATCCTTTGGCGACAACGACCTGGCAGTGACAGACACCGACGCCCGAGCCCTTGAAGAATTTCTGATCAGCGGGAGAGTGATACAGCGCTTCACCGATGGAGAATATGTCAACGTCTCCCCGGACAACTTCTTTCACCACCCTTTCAGCCGTATGGATGGCTCAGACTGCCGCTTGATGGGGATGCTACACGACATGAGCATAGCTGAAGTCTTCCGCCGGTTCGGCACCGGCGACCCTTCACAAGCTGCCGGCCTCAAGCAGGCCCTGCGCCGCGGCCTGCAGACCGGCTCTACATGGCCCGTGACCTCCGACACCATTGACTTTTCCACCCCCACAAAGCCCGGCACATACCGCATCATAGAGCTCTGGCGCCTCGTGGCATACGAGAATCTTGAAATCACCGACCCCTCCACGGGCCACAGCTACACCGACACCATCGACGCGCTGCCCCGCCTACACGGCCTCAACAAGGCACGCATAGAGGTGGGCTCCGAGCCCCTCGCCATTCGCCACCGGGCCCATGAGCAGTGGCAATGCATATGGCTCACCCCCGCCGGAGACAAGATTGCCGTGGAGACCCTACCCGAAGGAAAGCGGCCACCCTTCGCCCTCTGTTTCTATCCGCTGATAGACGGCGAGGTGCACTCTCTGGTGGAGGATGTAATTGATAATCAGAAATATATCAATCGCTTGATATCACTGCTCGACCATATCATCTCGAGCTCCGCCAAAGGAGTGCTCCTCTATCCGGCTGATCAACTACCCGAGGGTTTTACATGGAAAGATGTGCGTCGCATCTGGGCCAATCCCAACGGCATTCTCCCTTTCAAGCGTACCGCCAAAGGTATGGTGCCGCAGCAGGTAAACGCCTCGGGCACATCCGGGGCCGAGGCCACCCGTATGCTGCAGATGCAGCTCTCACTGTTTGAGCAAATCTCCGGAGCTGCCGGAGCCTTGTCCGGCAAATCCTCATCAGCACAGGGTGAAAATATGCTCCGCACAGAGCTGGAGAACGCCCTTATAAGCATGCTTGACATCCTGGCCACCTTCCGCGGCCATATATTGCGAAGAGAAAATCTTAGAGTATGTCTAATAATGACAGACAAATGACACCGATAAAAGAAGATTCAAATATAGAAGTGTGCCGCAATCTGCGCGCTGAGACATATAAGAGATTGGGTCGAGTAGCCACCCCTACACAGCTCTCCACCATAGGTCGAAAACCTGTATATTGCGACACAATGAATGCCAAACAATATATCTTCACCCAGGAAGATGACGGCACCATCTACGTCAATAATATCGAAATAGGGCGCATCGCGAGCAGCATAGAGGAGGGGGCTGCGGTGGGTGACTTCATCATCTTCCGCCTAAAAAACAACACATTGCTCTACCTTAGCCGCCACCCCGATGCGAATAAATACCGCTGGCTCGGCACGTTGCCCCCACTGCCGGCCTTCTCACTTACCATCCATAACGGCACCAGCTTAAGTGTGCCTGTCAGCGCCGTGAAATTCGGCACTTCTATCGCCACACCGGTTAATCCGGTGTCAGCAGACACATCCTCCCGCTTGTGGAACGCTTGGCAAGAGGCCTTCGTCACCCTGCAAGAGCGAATACACGCCGCCGGCCTATGGTGCGAAGATGTGGAGGTGTGCATAGCCATGCGTCTGTGGGATGGCACACGGCTGCATGTCTCAGAGCCGGTGCGCCTCACATTCCCCAATAAGCCGGGACGCACGCGATTTACCGCCAACTTGACATACGATGCGGCTAAGAAGATGTATACCGGCGTGGAAGAGTCAACCCTCACCAGCACCGGCTTTAACATCGAGCTGCACATCCTGGAGGGTATACCTGACCGGTGGGCCGACTTCATCGACGGCTTTGAGGTGTGGGTGACACGCGAGGTGGACCCTGTGAAGCATGACATTGTGCCGTCCACCTCCTTCTCAGTGATGCAGACAAGTGCGGCGGTGATAAGCTTTGTTCCGGCCATGCGTCAGGAGGCCGATGTTACCGCGGACATTGAGAATATGCCCTTTGGCTGTGTGAATGTATGCCCCATCCATACCGGCACACATGTGGTGAACTTTGACTCTGACACCAAGTTTGACGACAAGGTTAGGGAGAGTCTCACCCCAATGCCCGGGGCCTCGGCAGATGCGGCCTGTATTTTGGGGCACGGCGAATTTCTCCACACGGGAAGTGGGGATGACCTTTATACATCACAGAGAGGTAACCCATTGATACTTAAATGCGTGACTCGCGGTGTTGGCACCAGCATACGCTCTTTGAGGGCTCAGCACACCGGGGGTGGAGCTTTCACCCGCCAATACATATATGTGAGCACTGACCGTGGCATCGTGGCCGTAACGCATAAGTCTGACGGCACTCATACCAATGCCAGGCTGATAAGCTCCGAGCCGTTGACCCTGACAGAGACATGGCTCTCCACCCCACGTGGTGTGTATGCCGTGGGGAGCACGCGCTCATTGCTGCTGATAAAGGATGCGAAGGTCACAACGCAGATACAGCACCTTGAGGGGGTGAAGCAACTGTTGTGGAGCAGCGCTTACGCAGAGCTGTGGCTCGCTCGCGATGACGACTCGATTGTGTGGCAACAGAGATACAAGTCTATATATGTACGCGATGATACCTTCATGCCTATAGCGGGGGCAGTGACCCCGGCCTTGACATACCGATCCTCAAACGACGGATATTACTACATTCACTCCCTTGACGAGGAGAGCATGATAACCCGTGATGTGGACTATCAGTTTACACTACCTATAATGAGTGAGGCCTGGCAACAGCACATAGAATTTGCCATGTGCACCGACGGCACTATAGATTTTTATATCCGCACCCCGGAGGGAAGGCGCTTGATGTCGGGGCATTATGACTCACCTCGCACTGCAGGCCTTCGCGCCTTGCTCTATCTGCCGCACATCGGCAATACTCTCTATCCGGGGCTCTCAGAGCTGAGTGTGACATTGCGCGGCAAGGTGCTGACTCTCACCGATATAAGTCTTACTCCTAAAAAGAAACGAGATGTACATTGATAATTTTAGCCAGTGGTGTCGCGAATGTGTCACCATCACCGATAAGCTCACGGGAGCGCCGGTGCCTTTTGTACTCAACGCACCGCAGAGGCGCTTGGCAGAGGCTATGGAGCGGCAGCGTCGCGCCGGACAGCCTATACGTATCATCCTACTCAAGGCTCGCCAATGGGGTGGCAGTACGCTGGTGCAGATGTATATGGCATGGATGCAACTCGTGAGGCACACGGGCTGGAACTCCCTGATTTGCGGACACGTTAAGGATGCGTCGGCCAATATCCGCGGCATGTATTCGCAGCTGCTTAGAGCATACCCGGCGCATCTCAAGGGAGAAAATCCCAAAGACTTCACTTTCAAGCCCTTTGAGGGGTCACGCAATATCAATTATATCCCGGCACGCGATTGCCGTGTCACAGTGGCATCGGCATTGTCGGCAAATTCGGCACGAAGTGGCAACTATCAGATGGCGCACCTGAGTGAGGTAGCTTTCTGGGGTGATGGAGACCCGGAAGTGGCAGCGGCTACAGTGCGCTCCATAGCGGCATCAATTGCGCTGGAGCCGGAGACACTTATTGTAATGGAGTCAACTGCCGACGGGGAGGACAATTTCTTTCATGACGAGTGGCAACGAGCCACATCCGGGCGGTCAGACAAGACACCTATATTTGTGCCGTGGTATGAGATAGAGATATATCGCAAGCCGGTTGTGTCGCCGTTGACGGAGCAGCTTGATGACTATGAGTTGAACCTGTTGAGCATCCCGGGGGTTACGATAGAGGCTGTGAATTGGTATCATCAGAAGCGGAAAGAATATGCCACCCATGAGCAGATGATGGCTGAGTACCCTACCACCCCGGATGAGGCCTTCCAAGCCAGCGCCTCCATCCCCCTCGATCCCCGGGACTTCTTCTGAGCCCCACCTCGCCATTGCACATTTATTGAGTCCACTATAAAAAGTCAATCTTGTCAGTTTTAGAACAAAATCACATATTGATTATCAGTAAGTTGCGAAGTTCTACATCACAATCTTTGACTTTTTAGAGTGGACTCTTAATTCAAGTTTCGCAGGTTATCGTGTATAACATTAACAAGCAGTAAATCGGCGGGCTATGCACGCCTTTTGTTAGCGTATCCACCCCCGCACACCCACGGCTGTCGCCGCGTGTGTACGGGGTTACTATAAGTCGGTGTCCTTACGGACACTCCTAACCATAACCTATTCAATAGTATACTACCTGCAAAACTTGAATTTCAAATTGATTTACGTCCTAAATTTAGTGATGGTTAAAAAATAAATGAGTAGCTGAGAAAAATTAATTTTTTTTGTGATTTTACGATTTTTTTGTGATTTTTCTTAAAATTTAACTTTCCCCCCAATATTTTTGTTTTTGCAAAAAAAACGTTAACTTTGTAATCCACCTAAATTTCATATAGATGACCAACTTCTTACTCCCCCTCATAATAGCGGCGACCACAGCTGCTCCGCAGCAAATCATTGATCCCAACTTCCACACTCTCAAAGTGGAAGTTGCCGGCGACTTTATGGCCCCACCCATTATCGCCCTCGACTCCCCTCAGCAAATTTGTTTTTCCTTCGACGACATGGACCCGGGGCGTAAATATCTCCGCTACTCCCTTACTCACTGCGATGCCGACTGGCAACCGTCAGACATCGTGGAGAGTGAATTTCTCGACTCCTTCAATGAAGCCGAAATCTACGACTATGGCTTCTCGGCCGGAGTATTTCGCAATTATGTGAACTATCGCATCTGCATCCCTAACGGCGACATGAAGCCCCTCATTTCCGGCAATTACCTGCTCTCGGTTTACTATGAGGATGACCCGGAGGAGCCGATATTATACGCTCGCTTCGCAGTCAGCGAGCAGAGGGTAGCATTCAGTGGCAATGTCACATCACTCACTGACCGCGGATACAACGACAAGTGGCAGCAGCTCAACTTCAACATCGATTTGGGGCATTATCAGGTGAACGACCCGTATAACGAACTCACTGTAAAGATAGAGCAAAACGGCATTGATGTCACCCCTGCCGGGCTCCGCCCACTCAGAGTCAATGGTAACACCCTCATTTATGAGCATAACCGCGACCTCATATTCCCTGCCGGCAACGAGTTCCGACGCTTCGAGACGGTGCGCACCGATTTTGAGGGTATGCACATAGCCTCCAACAGTTATGACGGCGATGGCTATACAGCCACACTCACAGAGGACTCCGAGCGTGTATCACGCCCCTATACCTACGACCGCACACAGTTTGGCCGCTTTAAGGTCGATGACTATAACTCCTCAGACCCGGACTTGGGAGCCGACTATGTCAATACCATCTTCACCCTCGACTACCCCCTGCAGCAAGACAAGCTCATAGTCCTCGACGGCGAATTTGTCCGCTCCCTCCCTCTGGAGCAGCGCACCCTGCATTACGACTACGACTCCGGCAAATACACCACCTCGCTGCTGCTTAAGCAAGGCTCATATAACTACCGGTATGCTGTGCTCCCAAAGGGCTCTACCGTAATCGACTCCTCACCCATAGAGGGGGATAAATACGAGACCAACAACGAGTTTACCATCAAGGTATATCACCGCCCTCCCGGTTCTCGCTACACTCGCCTCATAGGCACTGCCACTCTCCACACCAATCCGTAGACCCAAGCCGATTGCGACTAAAACCGCAACCATCAGCCCCATGGCGGTGTACGCAAATAGTGGGTGATACACACATGTCGGCAGTATACACACATGGATAATGATGCGCACATGGAGGGTAGTTGTTGAAAAGCTAAGAAAATCACCTTTGGTTTCAAAAATATAAAGATTGACATGGGGTGTCCGTAAGGACACCGATTTACTGTGATTTACCCGGGGGCGTGGCAACACATGACATGTCCGATATTGTCGTCATAATCCACCCGACACCCCATACACCACAAACATCTTATAAATATATAAATTAGCAGCGGCGGGTCGAATAACCCGCCGCTGCCCTTCTTATATATTTTTTAGGTTTCGTTTACTTCACGTACAGCTTGACTGCGCTTCTGTCCTTAACTGCCATGTACACACCCTGTGCGGCTTCATAGCGGCCGGTTGTGGTTGCTATAGCTATACCATTAAGGTCATAAACTGTAACACCGTCAGTAAGTATCTCAAACCATCCGTTGCCGGCGGTCACGAAAGCCTCTGTGGCGATCACCTCATCTACTGAAGTTGTTACATCTGTATTCTCGGCTGAAGCACCTGCCTCACCTGCATACAGCACATATACCTTTTCAGCATTTGTATCTGCCAGAGGTGCGAGCTCTGAAGTTGTAGTGGACACACCATTGCTTGCAATTGATGAGCCACCCTCAAAGAAGTTTGCAATCACCATCTTCGGTGCAGATGCTACGATATCTTCTTTTGAGATCCATGCATCGGAGTCCATACCACTATACCATGTGCCGGGCTGGCTGACTGCCACGAGGAGCAGGTTGTTATCCTTCTCCAGCTCACCATACTTATGATAGTGTTGCTTTTCGGCAGGCTCACTGAGGGTTGAGGCATGAGTGGCATCATAGTCGTTCGCTATATAGTTTACTATTATAGCCTTGCCGTCCTTGTCCTTGAGCAACAGATACTCGTGTGTGCCATTATTGTCATTATTGGTCAGAGCTACACAGTCGGATTCACTATTACCGAGAGCTGAACGTATGCTACTGTTAGAGAGCTCCAGCTGAGACTTCTTCATGAAGACACGCTCCTCAAAGCTGTTCTCACCAATAGAGGCCTTGATACGGGCACCCTGCATGGGGTAAGTATCCAAAGATGCCTGCTTGGCATACATCGCGGCTGTTACCTCTGCCTTGGGTGTGCCGTATACCTGCAGAGCTGAATGAGAAGAGTTAAAGTTGTCGCCACTGAGGCTGAACTTCACATCCTTGCCCTTCCACTCATTGCCCTCGACGGTAATCCACTTGTTGGGGTCCTGATTAGTCAGAGTGATGTATGCGTCACCCTCAGATTTGTTGAAGGTAAGCTCATAGCTGCCTACACCTTCTACTGTGAGTGTCTTGCCGGCTATAGCTTTATAATAAGCATCGCTCACAGCTGCATCGATGTTGGGCTTGCTGAAGAGCACCTTAACATCAAGGTTATTTACATAAGCATCTTGCAGAGTATGAGTGTGGGTATCCTCACCGGCTATCACATTGTCATCAACAAACTCTACTGCCTTGGTGCCCTCATTGCTTGTCACCTCAAACAGCACCTTATCAATACCGTAAGCCGGCATGGTAAGGGGCAATGTGCTCGATTTAGCTGTGACTTCCGGCACAGAGGTTGAGTTATCAGTCTCTGTAAGTTTTGCAGCGAATGTGGCTGTCCAATTCTTGTCGAAATCTGCAAGGTTGTTAAAGTCAAGAAGCGCCAAATAGCGGTTGCCATATTCAGAGGCGGCAGCGTCAGCCTTTGCCTGTGGCAATACATCGGCCACTGTCTCACCATTATAGTTGATTGTAAACTCGGTGGGAGTCTTGATAATTGCGTCGTCAGTAGCGAAGTTTTTGGGCATATAGGCTGCGGCGGCAATGTATGATGTCCACAGAGACTTGCTTGCATCACTATAGAAATTAGATGTCGGCACAGAGGCACGCTCCTCTACGTCTACTATCACACCATTCTCAATCTTGACATTATATGCATTTCTTGCATTCTTCTTATAGGTCACATAGTTGTCAGTGCCGACCTCCTTAACGAGCTGATAGAGCACCACTTCGGTAACGTATGAGTGGTCGCGCACGGCAATATGGTTTGAAGGCACTATCTCAATCTCAGTCTTATCACCGTTCACTGCTTCTATCTTCAGATAATAGAAGTAAGTGCCCACACCGAGATTCTCATCTTTAATCCAGCCATTTTCATAGGCAACATTTGTGAAGAGCTCCTCAAAGGCTTGGTCGGTTTCAATATATTTTCCATCTGTAGCAGTCCAAGTAAAGACTGTGGCATCAGCCTCTGATGTGAGCTCATAGTCAGCAGTGACAGGCTTCCAGTTGGCTTCACCCTCAGAGATACTCTTATAGTCAGCACGCACTACATTTACACTCTTTATTTGCCAAGTGCCAATACCGCTCACTGTCGGGTTATATAAGCCATTAGTCACTTGGGTATCATTGTTAGTCTCCTTCTTGGCTCGGATAGAAGCATTGAGCTTGCCGGTACCGAAATACAGACGAGCATCTGAGTTCTCAGCACCGCTGCCGCCAAAAGGCATACCATTGTCATTGACGGGTATAAACAGGTCTACAGTCTTGAAGAAGGTTGGCTCATCAAGGTTAAAGTTGGCTTTATTCAGACCATTGGAAGCATTATACTGGTTCTTAGCTTCGACTTTTTGAATTTGTACGTTACCCTTATTGTCATTGTCTGCGAGATCAGAAGAGAAGTACAAGTGGTTATTCCACATTGCAGCCGTAGTCGAACCCCAAGTACCCTGCTGGCCACCCCAACCGGTCCAAATCTTGAATTGGCCGGCAATCCACGGGTTGTCGCAGTGATAGCGTATATACTTATTATCACCATTGAGACTCAAACCACTGTACATCTCGTTGTCACGGTCTGTAAGAAGCTTTTGCCACTCACTACCGGTCTTGATAAGAGGAGTTTGGTCGTTCACGTTAGCACCTTCACTCAGCTCGGGCACGAAAGTTGTGGATGCAGTAGAGGTGGTAATTTCATCATTGGCGGTCTTGGACACCATCAAGATGTCATTCTTCGGAGGCCATACTGTGTTATAATATGCCTTACCATTGCTGACTACGGGGTTGCCATCGGCATCATACTGGATATAAGCCTCCTGCCATTTTTTTGATGTATTACCCAATTTGGTCTTATACTCTGTCTCCTGCATGAAGTTCTCACCCAGGATACCTACATAGGGAAGCACAGTCTGATTCCATTCAGTCTTGCCATTAGTCGGAACAAAGCTGAGCGAAGTATTGTCTACACGATTGGTAGTCTCTGAAAGAGAGAAAGTGAAAGTGGCATCAGCACCCCAACCGGGATAACCGGCACCCATATCCTTCCAAGCACTGCCAAGGATATCCTCAGTGAATTCCTTGTCATCAAAGGTCTCGGCATTATAATAGAAACGGACAGTATATTTACCGCCATCAATAAGCTCATTTCCTTTTTCTTTGCGATATTTGAGAGGACGCAGAGCAAAGTTCTTGAGTGAATACTTATTATCGCCGACCTTGGTCATACGCCATTCCGGAGAAGGCTCCTCATCATTCAGTGCATTACCCAACAAATACACACGCGGGTATCCCCGTGCAATATCATATTTTGAATGTAATTCTGCCTTTACCAAGGTGAGAGTCTTGCTCTCCATATTCCACTCAAAGGTGAGTGTCAAATCATTTTCGTTGCTTTTGTTATTAATACGATAAGCATTGACTGTTGTAGCAGAGAATACTTCATTTATACCATCTTTTGCGTCAGACCTGAGATTATCTGCCCTTGCACCAAATCTCTTGTTATTATTATTTCCGAGACCTGATACACCATATGCCATGAACCAGTTAGACCCGTTATCTGTGCTATATTTTGGCACAGTCACAGTATATGTGTACACATTATCTATAGACTCTTCAGAGCAATCCATGTCAAGATAATTCGCATCTTTACCATACTCAAGTTTGAATACAGGTACGACCTTCTCAGTGTAGACAGTTGCATCATAGCTGTTAAAATCACTATTTACCTTGAAACAGTTGTTGGGAGCTGATATCCCTTGAGCTTTGATTTCCTTGTAATTGCTTTCAGCACTCTTTATATAAATATCGGCTGCATTGCTATTTGTAATTTTAAACTTATAGACATATTGTTCGCCTTCTACAAGTTCACACTTTATATTATTCGCTCCATCCCAAACGTAGGGAGTGGTATTTTTACTATGGAACCATGTACAGTCTCTTAAATCGAGATAATAATATGGGTCAATATCCCATTTCTTATAGCTGAATGTGATATCTTTCGGCTTAGAATTAACTATGGTGAATGTTATTGTGGTACTAAATACATTATAGTTATCACCGTAGGTTATCTTCCATCCATTTGTCCAACTTTCATCTTTGTTCTCAACGGCTGTATTTGAATCCTTTGTCCAATTATCATGAAAACCATATTCAGATTCGTTTGGTCCGTAATGACAATGGTCCGTAGCTGAATAATAGCCATCGATATGCCATTTGCCCTCTAATTTTCCGGGCACTGTGAGACTATATGTCCCGTTATTGTCTGTGAATTTGTATTGTTCTTGATAAGAACACCATCCGGGGGTGTCACCGGTCAAGTAATACGCAGTCCATGCCCGCGCCGGCAGGGTTAGGGCGAGGAATGTGGCTATCAGGCAGAAGAGCCGGATAGACACTCGTAATTGAGTTTTTAACATTGTTAGAATTTTTTAGTTAGTTTATATTGTGTTTTATAGTCAATAGCTTCGCCCTGAAGTTGCACTCCAAGACCCTTTGAGGTATGGTTTTAGTTTGCCTCCGGTTCCGGATAATTGGCCGATATAGCTAACATGTAACACAGCCTTCACTCACTTACACAGATAGATAGCGCATGCTCCCCGTTGAGTTTTATTGGATAATTTGAGTCTTTCAATAGATATGGCCCTCCCGACGAGAAACACTTACAAAGTCAAAAATCAAACTTCAAAGTGACAATGCAGAGCATGGACACCCCACAAAATCATCCGCAAATTTACATACCCAAACTTGCAAAAACAACAAATTTCTGTTAAATAATGTTAATTATGTTCTAAAACACCTTTTGTTCCCCCAATTTCTTTGCAACTCCGCCACCCACAGTACGAACGTATGTAGTCGCGTATAGGGTCAGTTGGTGAGCACAGACGCATTACGAGGCTATATACGCAGCAGGGTAGTGTCCGCGGACACCGATTTACCAGTACCCCCGTACACCCGCGGCGAAGCCGTGGGTGTACGGGGGTAGGTAGACCACAGTAGGCGTGCGTAGCCCGCCGATTTACTGGACCGCGGTTGATGCGACTGTGCTCACCAGGCGCTCCCGTCCGCTTACCCCATATTATCCTCCCCCTCCGGGTAGAAAATGAAAAGCGGTCGGCTCTCTCGAGTCGACCGTTTCATTTTCATTAATCTGTTATTCAGTTTTCGGGGAAGTGGGCGCTGAGGGATTCGAACCCCCGACCCTCTGCTTGTAAGGCAGACGCTCT
>JAMPDX010000010.1 GCA_023665425.1 Muribaculaceae bacterium | reverse complement strand
AGCTCAAAAATACACCGCCCTGACATTCACATTTTTTATTAAACAAGCTCTAAAACAGCTACTTAAAGATTATGAAGAAGAAGATAGTGTTTTCAACTGGCGCGGGGGTAAGCGCTGAGAGTGGCATAACGACCTTTCGAGATGCGGGAGGTCTGTGGGAGCAGTATCCGGTGATGCAGGTAGCCTCTGCTGACGGGTTTAGAGCAGACCCGGAACTGGTGCATCGTTTCTATAATGAGCGCCGACATCAGTTAGTCAATGTGGAGCCGAATGAGGCACATAAGCTGATAGCCGATTTGGAGAAAGACTTTGATGTACAGGTGATTACTCAGAATGTCGATGACTTGCATGAACGTGCCGGGTCTCATAATGTGTTGCACCTGCATGGGGAGCTTATGAAGCTGCGCTCTATCAAGCACCCGGACTACACCGAGAGCTTGACGCCGGATAATCTGGACTCCACCCCGGCCACCCGAGGCAAGAATGGGGATTTGATGCGGCCACATATTGTCTTCTTCCAGGAGACGGTGCCCAATATCACGCCGGCCATGGAAATGGTGGCGAATGCTGACATTCTGGTGATTATCGGCACGAGCCTGAACGTGTACCCGGCAGCCGGTCTTATGAGCTGCGCGCGTCCCGGCACACCGATATATTATATAGATCCACACCCAGCAGCCACCCCCTCAGACCTCGATGTTACTGTGATAGCCGAGCCGGCAACCAAAGGTATGGAGAAGCTGGTAAAAATCCTTCGCGAACAAGAGTAGTTATACCTCACGCCACGTAGTTGGTGTGAATAATATAGGTTAAAAACTGTTAAAAAAAGAGGCTTATCAGAGTAAATTGTTAATTTTGCAAGTTAAAGCTGTTAAGTGATGATTAAAAAATAACTTGGTAATCTTAATAACCATAAAAAATTTACCAATTTATTTTTTAATCATCACTAAAATACCCCGGTTCATTTTATGATGACCCGGCGGCAAGACGAGCTGACTGTAACTATTCTATTATAATGGTACGAGAATATGATTATCTGGTGATAGGGTCCGGCATAGCCGGCATGAGTTTCGCGCTGAAGGTCGCAGGCCCCGGGGCGCGTGTGGCACTTGTATGCAAGACTACTCTGGAGGAGGCAAATACCTTTCTGGCGCAGGGTGGTGTGGCCTCGGTGACAAACCTTGAGGTTGACAATTTTGATAAACATATACAGGACACAATGATAGCCGGGGATTGGCTTTCTGACCGAGAAGCGGTAGAGAAGGTTGTGAAGGGTGCCCCCGAGCAGATACGATTTCTTATCGAGCATGGCGTGAAGTTTGATAAGGGAGAGGATGGCAACTTTGATCTGCACCGCGAGGGTGGCCACTCGGAGTTCCGCATACTCCACCATGCTGACAATACCGGCGCCGAGATACAGACCTCGCTGGTGGATGAGGTGAAGAACAATCCTTATATAGACATATATGAGAACCACCTTGCCGTGGAGATTATCACCCAGCATCACCTGGGCAAGACAGTGACTCGCCGCTCGCCGGACATCACGTGCTACGGTGCATATATCCTTGACGAGGCCTCCGGTGAGGTTGACACCTTCCTGGCACGTGTGACCTTAATGGCCACCGGTGGTGTTGGGGCCGTTTACACCACTACCACTAACCCCCTTATAGCCACAGGTGATGGTATTGCCATGGTTTATCGCGCCAAGGGGACAGTGGAGGATATGGAGTTTATCCAGTTTCACCCCACTGCCCTGTTTCATCCGGGTGACCGCCCCTCCTTTTTGATCACTGAGGCTATGCGCGGCTATGGTGCAGTGCTCCGCGACATCAATGGCAAGGAGTTTATGCATAAGTATGACGAGCGCCTCTCCTTGGCGCCGCGCGACATTGTAGCCCGCGCCATAGACTCTGAGATGAAGGCTTCAGGCAGCGACCATGTTTATCTGGATGTGACACATAAGGACCCGAATGAGACACGCCGCCACTTCCCGAATATCTATGAGAAATGCCTCTCGCTGGGTATCGATATCACCAAGGATTATATCCCTGTGGCGCCGGCAGCCCATTACCTTTGTGGCGGCATCAAGGTAGACAAGAATGGCCAAAGCACAATCAACCGGCTCTATGCTGTGGGCGAGTGCAGCTGCACCGGGCTTCACGGAGGCAATCGCTTAGCATCAAACTCTCTGATAGAGGCCGTGGTATATGCCGATGCCGCAGCCAAGCATGCAGCCGAGCATATCGGAGACTATGAGATACGCAATGATGTGCCCAACTGGAATGACGAGGGCACGGCGCACCCGGAGGAGATGGTGCTCATAACTCAGAGCATGAAGGAAGTGAACCAGATAATGGGCTATTATGTTGGTATAGTACGTTCAGACCTGCGACTTGCACGGGCATGGAGCCGCCTTGACATTTTAAATCAGGAGACAGAGCGACTGTTTAAGGTTAGCAAGCCTTCGCGCCAGCTGTGCGAGTTGCGCAATATGATAAATGTAGCCTATCTGATAATGCGTCAGGCAATGGCTCGCAAGGAGAGCCGCGGACTGCACTTCACGGTAGACTACCCGCACAAATAATTAGGAATTAGGATTTAAATGCCAATCGGGCATTGGTTCCGCTCAGGAAAGAGGAAATAGATGAAGATCAATAAGATGCGATTGATAGTGCCGGGTGTGGCACTCATGCTTGGTGCGACAGCGCTCATAGGAGCAGACAAGAGCCATGAGTCGGAGTTGTACCGACAGTTGAATACGTTCAACACTATAGTGCGCGAGTTGGAGAATAATTATGTAGACTCCATCCCGGCTGAGCGAGTGATGCAGACAGCTATCAAGGCGATGTTGTCGGAGATAGACCCCTACACCGAGTTCTATACCACTGAAGAGGTTAAGACATTCAACACTCAGACCACCGGGGAGTATGCCGGCATAGGGTCATACATCATGCAGCGGGACAGTGCCGTATACTTCTCGGGCCCCTACGAGGGGTCACCGGCAGCATTGGCCGGCATTCGCACCGGCGACCGCATACTGCAGGTTGACACTACCGATGTGACTAAATGCACGTCAGACAAGGTGTCGAAACTGCTTCGCGGCACCCCCAACACACCGGTACATATACGCATCGGGCGCCCGTATGCCGGAGCTGACTCAATAGTGGAATTTGACATAATACGCAAGAAGTTGCAGCTACCCTCAGTGCCTTACTACGGAGTGGTAGACGACAATATCGGGTATGTAAAGCTCAACTCCTTCATGGAGACGAGCGCCGATGAGGTGAAGAAAGCCCTAAATGAGTTTAAAGCAAACCCGGAGGTGAAGGGAGTTATACTCGACCTTCGCGGCAATGGTGGAGGCCTTGTCAACAGCGCTGTGGAGATAGCCGGCTTCTTCCTGCCCAAGGGTACCGAAGTGGTACGCACTAAGGGCAAGGATGCTTCGCAAACCCGCATTTACCGCACCACCCATAGCCCTATAATGGAGGATATGCCGCTGGCCATACTGATAGACGGCGGGTCAGCCTCCGCCTCCGAGATAGTGGCCGGCGCCATGCAGGACCTTGACC
The DNA here is from genome assembly GCA_023665425.1 of Muribaculaceae bacterium. Classification (GTDB taxonomy): domain Bacteria; phylum Bacteroidota; class Bacteroidia; order Bacteroidales; family Muribaculaceae; genus Lepagella. The sequence goes on along the minus strand of JAMPDX010000010.1, from coordinate 39,285 downwards.
GAGCCGTGTTGATAGGGTCGCGCTCCTTCGGTAAGGGACTCGTGCAGGGCACTCGCCAATTGCCATACGACCAAATGATTAAGATAACCACTGCGAAATATTACATACCCTCCGGCCGCTTGATACAGGCACTTGACTATTCACGCCGCAATGCTGACGGGAGTGTAGCCCCTACCCCTGACTCGCTGTGCAATGTGTACACCACCAAGCATGGGCGTGAAGTAAAGGACGGAGGAGGATTGACTCCCGAAGTGGATATCGATTGGGGTGAGCTTAGCCGCCTGACTTACAACCTGGTGCGTGACAACTGGGTATTTGACTATGCCACAAAGTATGCCGCCGAACATGAGAGTATCCCTTCCCCAGCGGAGTTTGATATTACTGACTCCATCTACACCGACTTCAAGAGCTTTATAGACCCCACTCGGCTGAAGTATGACAAGGTGTGTGAGGATATGCTCACCGACCTGGAGAAAGTGGCAGAGCGCGAAGGATATATGAATGACTCCACTAAGGCTGAATTTGAAGCAATGCGCAAGCTGCTGACCCACAACCTGGACCATGACCTGGATGCCAAGCGTACCGACATAGCCGAATACCTCGGCAGCGAGATTGTTGGCCGCTATTATTATGACAGAGGGCAAGTGCAATATACCCTGAAACATGATGAAGCTGTTGACAAGGCCGCAGCGATACTTCGCGACCCGCAAGAGCTGCAGAAAATGAAAATTCACCCTGACATACGCAAGTAAGTGATGATTGATATCAAGGACTTGTGTGAACTGTTTATGAGCCCTGCGCGGTGCGAAGCCGTAGAGGAGCTACTCAAAGACAAGGAGAATAAGATGCTGGTGATGAGCGGGCTTTCCGCCTCATCACCGGCATTGCTGTTGGCGTCGCTCAAGCCGTTCAAGCATCCGGCATTGGTGGTGGCCAATGATCCGGAAGAGGCCGGCTATCTATATAACGACCTGGTGCAGATACTCGGCGCCGAGGCCGTGCAAATACTCCCTTCGGGGTATAAGCGAGACATAAAATACGGGCAGCCGGACCCTCCCTCCCAGATATTGCGAACCGAGGCTATTGCCGCCTGCGGTGTTAAGGGCACACGCTTCATCGTCTCCTGCCCGGAGGGGTTGGCTGAGATGGTGCCCTCTCCCGGCAAACTCGAGGAGGCCTCCCTGGTGTTCAGCAAAGGGGGGAATATGCTCATGAGTGATGCCGTGCAGAAACTTATCTCACTGGGGTTCATCAAAGTAGACTATGTATACGAGCCCGGGCAATTTGCTCGTCGCGGCTCCATACTTGATATCTTCTCATACTCGCACGAACTACCCTATCGCGTAGACTTCTTTGACGAAGAGATAGACTCCGTGCGCACATTCGATATTGAGACGCAGCTGAGCCGCGAGCAGGTAGACTCGATAGCCGTGGTGGGAGCATTGGAGAAAGGGAGCAGCGGCACTAAAGACTCCATTTTGGCTTATATACATCCTTCCGTTCCCGTGTTCTGCGCCTCGCGCGAATTTGTGCTTGAGAGGATGAGGAGCATCGCCGAGGGTGGCATTTCGCAAGCCGTGATAGAGAGTGGCGAAGGGGATGCCTCTGCCATGGATGTGATAATCAACCCGGCGGAGTTTGAAGAGGAACTGAACAAACGTCGGCTTGTGTTATACGGTGTCAATCCCACGGCCCCGCAAGAGGCGCCCTCCATCGACTTCAAGTGTACCCCCCAGGCACTGTATCACAAGAACTTTGACCTTATATCCGAGTCCTTCAGCCGCCTGATTTCCGAGGGGTATAAGCTATATATCCTGTCAGACTCACCGGCCCAGTGCGACCGTCTGAAGGCCATCTTCTCCGAGAGGGGTGATGAGATACCCTTCACCCCGGTGCTTCATACTCTGCATGAGGGGTTCACAGACCACCAGACACACTCATGCTTCTTCACCGACCACCAGATATTCGATCGCTTTCACAAATACAATCTGCGCTCTGAGCGAGCTCGTGGCGGCAAACTTGCCATGTCGCTCAAGGAGCTCGGACAGATTGAGGTGGGCGACTATATCGTACACATAGACCATGGTGTGGGGCGCTTCGGAGGGCTGGTAAAGACCGACGTGGCCGGCCGCCCGCAAGAGATGATAAAGCTGATATATGCCGGTGATGATATCATCTTCTGCTCCATACACGCCCTACACAAGCTCTCAAAGTATCGCGGCAAAGAGGGTATACCCCCAAAAATCAATAAGTTAGGTACCGGAGCATGGAACCGTATCAAGGAGCGTACCAAGAGCAAGATGAAGGACATAGCGCGCGACCTGATACGCCTGTATGCCGCGCGCCGCGAACAGAAAGGGTTTGCCTTCTCCCCTGACTCCTATCTGCAGCATGAACTGGAGGCCTCCTTCATCTATGAGGACACCCCGGACCAGCTCACCGCTACTGCTGCCGTTAAGGCCGATATGGAGAGCACGCGTCCCATGGACCGTCTGATATGCGGTGATGTAGGATTCGGCAAGACTGAGATAGCCATCCGTGCAGCCTTCAAAGCAGCCGTAGACGGCAAGCAGACGGCTGTGCTCGTGCCCACCACAGTTCTTGCCATGCAGCATTATCACACCTTTGCAGAGCGCCTGCGCGACCTGCCGGTGAGGGTGGACTACATATCGCGCGCCCGCAAACCCAAAGAGGTGAAGCAGATACTGGCAGACCTGGAGGCCGGCAAGATTGATATCCTCATTGGTACGCATAAGATTATCGGCAAGGGAGTAAAATTCAAGGATTTGGGCCTCCTTGTAGTCGATGAAGAGCAGAAATTCGGCGTAGCGGTAAAGGAGAAGCTCAAGCAGCTGAAGGTGAATGTCGACACCCTGACGATGTCGGCCACCCCGATACCCCGCACCCTGCAGTTCTCGCTCATGGGGGCCCGCGACCTGAGCAACCTCAACACCCCTCCGGCCAACCGCCAGCCTATTCTCACCACCGTCTCCGTGATGAATGATGACCTGGTGAAGGAGGCTGTCAGCTTTGAGATAAGTCGCGGCGGCCAGGTATTCTTCATCTGCAACCGCATAGAGCAACTTGCCAATATGGAGCACATGATAAGGCGTCTGGTGCCCAATGTGCGTGTAGTCACTGCTCACGGACAGATGCCCCCGGAGAAGCTGGAACGGGCAATAGTAGACTTTGCCTCCGGTGACTATGATGTGTTGATATCCACCACAATAGTTGAGAGCGGCATTGATATGCCGGGGGTAAACACCATCATCATCAGCGATGCGCAGAACTTCGGTCTCTCGGAGCTTCACCAGCTTCGCGGGCGTGTGGGGCGCTCGTCGCGTAAGGCCTTTGCATATCTGCTGACCCCGCCGGGCAAGGAGCTCACGAGTGTGGCACGCCGCCGACTGCAAGCCATCGAAAGCTTCTCAGACCTGGGTAGCGGCATACATATAGCTATGCAGGACCTGGACATCCGCGGAGCGGGCAACCTGCTCGGAGCCGAGCAGAGCGGTTTCATAGCCGACCTGGGATATGAGACCTATCAGAAGATACTCAAGGAGTCAGTGCTGGAACTAAAGACAGAGGAGTTTGGCGACACCTTCACCGATGAGCACGCGGGCAAGAGCGAGGAATATGTAGCCGATTGCGCTGTAGAGAGTGACTTGGAGCTCCGCCTGCCCCCGGAATATGTACCTCAGGAGGGTGAGCGCATATCTCTCTATCAGGAGCTCGACAATATGGAGGGACAACAGAGTGTGGATGCCTTCCGCGAGCGCCTTATAGACCGCTTCGGCCCCCTGCCGGCAGTGACAGAAGAGTTGATACGCATAGTGCCTCTGCGCACCATAGCCAAGCAATTGGGCATAGAGCGTCTGTTGCTCAAGCAAGGTAAGATGTACCTCTACTTTGTGGGAGACGAAAACAAGGCCTACTACCGGAGCACCGCCTTCGGACGAGTCATAACATATATGCAGCAGAACTTCCGCCGATGTGAATTGCGCGAAAAGGGGGGTAAGCGATCAATGATTATCAAAAACGTGCCGGACGTACTCACCGCCCTGGATACCATCCGCCTCATCCGGACCCTACCGGCATCTTGATGCCTGCTATTATGTATATGTTATGGTATGATGATTAAGATTACCAACTTGGTATCTATAAATCATCACTGAATAAGACAATTTTTGACGCTTTTTTTCGTTGTATATAAGGAGTGTTATCTCCCATTGGTCGCCGATGCGATTGATGTTTGACTTTGAACTGCATTTAAATGAAGAGATTTATTTTTGCGCTATTGTTGGTTATGACTGTGTTGTGCCCCGCTATCGTGAAGGCACAGGTTCAGGTGCCCGGCCAGTGGCGTTTACACAATACTTTTGGTAATAATTTCAGTGAGATTATCGACACTCCCGATAGAGTCTATTTGTTGGCTTTGGGGCAGAGTGCCGGCAGCTCCGGTGTGTGGGCCCAACCCTCCGGGCAGCTTTTTGTCCTCGACAAGGCTTCTGATGAGCTTACCGGCTATAATGCAAATAATTACCTGTCGAATAATGTGATCCTTGATATTGCATACAATGCTGCTAAAAAGTATCTGCTCATCGTCTATGATGACTATACGATGGATATCCTCAGCGATGATGATAAGGTATACACTATCCCCGGGCTTGCTTCGGCTTCGCTCAGCACATCAAAAAATATCAATTCCATAACTTTCGATGCCGCTCAAAACAAGGCTTATTTGGCCGCTGATTTCGGTTACATTGTTATTGATGACAAGCGGAGAGTAATCAGCGAATCACATGTCTATAACACCAAGCTCACCGGTATCGGTAGAGTTGGAGACAGCTTGCTGATTTGTCGTGATGGCAATCTGTACTCTTCACCCGTTGAGGGGCGCCACAGTGAGCTTGAGGATTTCAAGCTGGTAGACTCCGGCCTGAGTGATGTGGCATACCTGCTCCCACTTTCAGACGACACTTTCGGTCTTACTTCAGGCAGCGGTCTGTCAGTTGGTAAGATTGGAGCGGACGGCTCTGTCTCATTCATGAATGTGGATGGTGGCACTTTTAAAAATTACGCTGAGAATAAAGCCGGATATCTGTTAGTTCGCTGGGGTTGTGTCACTCAGTTCTCGCGCTCAGGAGATGTGGAACGGGTATATACCGAGAGCGCCGGTTATCCGAACGGGCTGTTCGCATCATGGGGGCTGGAAGATATCTATATGCCTCTCAGTCAGGAGGGTATAGTGCAGTATGCAAAGAAAAACAACAGTTTGTCAGCTCAGACACAAGTGTTTACCCCCAATGCTCCGGAACCGTATGGGGTGTTTGGCTTTGAATGGTCAGACAAGGTAGGTATGCTTGCCTCCAACAGTACGTTTAATCGTGTATATTCGGTCGCTACCAACAATCCATCGATGACAAGCGCATACGATGGCGGCCAATGGACGGCTTACGGTAACACCGCCACTGTCAGTGCGGTCGGGCAGGATATGATCGACACCTATCAGCCGATACTTGACCCCATAAACGACAACCTCTTGTGGATGGGCAGTCGTCGCAACGGCCTGGTGAGATATGATTTGGAGGATGGCACAGCCGAGCTCTTCTCCCAGCCTCAACACGATAAGAAGGGGGAAAAGGGATTTCATGCAGTGTTCCCTTATTCCGACAAGTGGTCTATGATATGTGATGTCTCTTCACCATCGTTCGATGCTCAGGGCAATCTGTGGTGCATCTTCAATCCCTCGCAAATGACCACCGACAATCCTCAGCCGATATATGTGTGGAAAGCCTCTGACCGCAAGACCGGGAATGTAGCCGGGTTTAAGAATATACCGGTTAAGGGCTACGCTCAGCATTATGACAATCATATATGCACTGCTACCAAGAATGGTAATTTTGTGGTCTTCGGTCCAAGCTATCTGTATCAAGGGCCTTTCTACCTCTATTACCATGGCGGCACTGTTGATGACACCTCGGATGACAAGCTCTTTAAGTATCAGACTTTTATCGACCAAGATGGCAACCAGATACCGTATCTATACATAAATCAGTTTTATGAGGATCCCTCTACCGGGTATATCTGGGTATGCACCGACTCCGGCGTGTTTTATTTCAATCCCAACGATGCCCTTCGTGCCGGCGATAGCGGAGGCACACTGCATGTGCGCCGTGTGAAGGTGTCGCGCAATGATGGCACCAATCTTGCTGACTATCTCCTCGATGGATATGATGTGATGTGTATGGCCTCTGACGGCGCCTCACGCAAATGGTTTGGCACTATGGGCTCCGGTATAGTCGTTGCCTCGGCCGACGGCTCAACAGTCTTGGAGCAATTCAATACATCCAACTCTCGTCTCCCCTCTGATAACGTTTATAGTGTGGGCTTTGACCCCACGGGCAATGCCGTGTGGATAGGTTCCGGCAAGCAGATAGCCACCTATTATTGCGACGCCACCACGGCTGCCGACGACTATTCAGAGATATTGGCATTCCCCAACCCCGTGCGGCCCGAATACGCCGGCCCGGTAACTATCAAAGGCCTGATGAGCAACTCATTGGTGAAGATAGTAAATCCGGCAGGTGAGGTCATCAAGGAGTTGGGCCTGTCGAATGGCGGTATGGCAATGTGGGATCTGACCGATATGCAAGGGCGCGATGTTGGTGCCGGCGTGTATTACATCATGGCCTCTACCACCGGCGAGTCAACAGATTCGAAAGGAGCCACCACCAAAATATTGGTGATTAGATAAATCAGTAGCCCCGATGTAATAAATTGGGGCCCCAAACGTTTTAAATTGAACAGCTTAAGTGGCTGATAGGGTGAATTAACCACTATATCAACATTGATAAGATGAAAAAATACATACTCACACTCATTAGCGTATTGGCTTTAGGCCTCTCCGGCATGGCATCTACCACCACCGACAAATCCATCACGGGGCGCTGGGATATACATAATACATATTTTAGACACTTTAGTGAGTCTATCGATACCCAAGACAGAGTATATTTAGTAGCCGCCGGACATTATTTCAATGCCAATCTGTCTTATTGGAAAAGATGGGGTGTAATGCATGGACAGTTATTTGTATTAGACAAAAAGACCGAGCAATTAACCGGCTATGATGCAAGTAATTATCTCACTAAAAGCAGTATTGTAATGGATATAGCATACAATGCCGCTAAAGGATATTTGTTTATCTTATATGAAGATCTCTCCATCGACTTGCTCTATAATGATAATACAGTTAAAAACATCAAAGGCTTGTCTACCAATATAGTGGGACGAGAGCCGGCAATGGGTGGAAATGAGAATGTCAACTCCGTGACTTTTGATCCCGAAAGAGATAAAATCTATATCGCTACAAAATTAGGTTATGTAGTGATAGACGACGCAAAAGAAAGTATTGTCGAGACACATTTACTCAATAAGTCAATTGCGGGGGTGAGCCGAGTAGGTAATGATGTTATCCTTACTGCTAATGATGGCATATTTGTATCGAAGATAGAGAATCGAAATATTTCTATTACCGAATTTTCAAAAGTCAGTGATGCCAAAGCCAACTTCATAATGCCGTTAAAAGACTCGAAGTTTGCATATACTACCGACAAAGGCCTGTTTGTTGGCAGCATAGATAATGGTGTATTGACGTCAACACAAAAGGATAATGCCGCCATAGCTTACTATGCTGAAAACAAGGACGGCTACTTTCTGCGTCGCACCGGATGCGCCTATCAGCTTGACAAGGAGGGTAATGTGAACAAAAGATTTATAGATAAGACTGCCATATCAAGCTTAATATGCAGCTCCTGGGATATGAAGGATTTTTATGCTCCGGTGGTACTCGAAGGCATTCAGCGTCTCACCATGACGGGCGATAATACATCCACAGGTTCGAAAATGTTCGCGCCGAATGCACCCCGCACATACGCAACTGTCAAATTTGATTATTCTCCGGAATATGGCATGATTGCTTCACATAATTCCTATAACAGATTCTATGCCTCTGCAACTTTGCAATGTTTTAATACCATCTCCGGTTATAATGATAATCAGTGGAAGCACTATGGTAATTTTGATATAGTGACCCCTGTAGGTAGATTGCTTGATACATATCATACCGTGGTTGACCCTGATGGGGAATATATCTGGGGTGGAAGTATGCGCAATGGGGTGTTCCGCATTAAGTTGAGCGACTTGACGGCGAACGTCTATGGCAATAAAAACACAAAATGTGAGTCGTATGGGCATCAGGGTTATTATGACAACGTGTTCCCGAACAGCTCCCATTCTACTTATCTGTGTAATGTGTCCACTCCATCTTTTGATGCCTATGGTAACCTTTGGTGTATTTTCTTGAGCAGCTCGAGCCCGGAGCCTAATCAGCCCGTTTTCTGTTGGCCCAAAGAGGCACGCGATAAAAATGATGTTTCTGCCTTCAAAAAAGTGCCGGTGAATGGGGCTGACGGGTCGGGTGACTTTTATCATTGTATGGCTACTAAGGTGAAGAAGGGGTTTGTGATGTTTGCTGCCGGCTATAATTATGGAGCACCTGTTCAGATGCTATATCATGCCGGCACTATTGATGACACATCCGACGATAAGTTCTTCTCTTATAGCAAGTTTGTTGACCAGAATAATGTCTGCATACCCCTGATCTATAACGACGGCTTTTTTGAGGACCCGACTACCGGCAACATCTGGATCTTTCTGGATAATGGAACCTTCTATTTTAATCCTGAGGAGGCTCTCGCCGCAGGGGACACAAATGGCGTGTTGCGCGTGAAGCGCGCCACATACGAGGGTCGTACACTTTTTGATGGCACTGATGTGCTGTGTGCCGCCACTGATAATCAGGGCCGTCTATGGTTTGGCACCAATGGTATGGGCATATATGTGGTGACACCCAAATATAATGCAGCAGACAAAGATGCAGTCATGGAGGTGGAGTCGGTTTACCAAATCACTACCGACAACTCTCTTATAGCCTCTGATATGATTTATGGCATGGGTTATGACCCGAATGCCAATGCTATGTGGATAGGCACCTCAGAGCAGGTGTGCACCTTCTACATAGACGGTGAAGCTCCTGCCGGCGATGACAGCGCCATCCTGGCCTTCCCCAACCCGGTGCGTCCGGAGTATCAGGGCAATGTGACAATTCAGGGCCTGCGCAAGAGTGTGCCGGTGAGCATAGTTGATGCATCCGGCAACGAGGTGAAGTATCTGGGTAAAACCACCAACGGTGCCACCGTATGGGACCTGACAGATGCCGAAGGCAAGGCCGTCAAAGCCGGAGTGTACTATATCAGCAATTCAAAAGACGCCGACCCCTCTACGGCAACACGTATTCAGGTAGTGCGTTAGTTACAGTTGCGCGACCTGCAACACCCTCCTGTCCTAAACAAATCGGGACAGGGGGGTGTTATGATTTTATATAATCCAAAAACATTGTAGTTATGAATAATCAGTACATGGTATCATTTGGCGACGCCGTAAAAAGGGCGTTCTCAAAGTATTGTCAGTTTACGGGGCGCGCCTCTCGCTCCGAGTTCTGGTGGTTTTATTTGTTTAACCTCATCATCAGTTCCATTATCTTCATAGCATGCGGTGGCACCGGTGTGATAAGTCATGCATGGCAAGTAGCCGCACATGGCGGCTCCACAGTCGGAGTGATGTTTAGCGGTCTTTACGGCACCATCAACACTATTTGGTCGCTCGTGATATTGCTTCCCTCACTGGGTCTGTTCTGGCGCCGTCTGCATGATGGTGGCCATAGCGGATGGTGGTGGCTGATTGGGCTTATCCCCTTCGTCGGCACCATTGTGCTCCTTGTCTTCCTGTGTCAGGGCAGCCAGCCTATGGAGAATAAATATGGGGCGGTCCCCAATGTAGCGTGATGCCGGCCGCTACACTCTACGTGTGGTGCGCATAAATCTCAAAAGTGATCGGATTTTGTTGGATACAAAGTTTTTTTGTAACTTTGCAAGTTGGGGAGGTCGGAAATGAAAATGCCCTCACTTGGGCACCTCTCCAAGCTCTAAATACATTTTAACCTTATCCAACAAAATTCATCCTTATGAGGACAAAGATACTATTGTGTGCAGCCGGTCTATGGGCTGCTTTGGCTCAGGCGGAAGTACCCGCCGGGTATTATGATGACTGTGAAGGGCTCTCCAAGGCAGCTCTCAAGAGCCAGCTTTCGACTATCGTCAAGAACCATACAAGAATCTCCTATGGCAATGGCAGCAACCAGACATGGGGCGTATATATCGACACTGATGCTCATCCCGACGGATACTGGTGGGATATATACACCACCAACAAGGTGCCCGTGGGTGACGGCTCTGCTGCTAACAATAATGTGATGAACAAGGAGCACTGCTTCCCCAAGTCATGGTGGGGTGGTAACACCAATGATGCGTATTGCGACATCATGCACCTCATGCCGGTCAACTCTGTGGCCAACTCTACACGCGGCAATATGCCGTATGGCGAGGTTGCCAAGCCTAAGAGTATCAGTAACAAATGTCCCAATCCGCGATTTAAGCACGGCACACCCGTGGCCGGTCAGGGTGGAGGCAGCGGCACTGTCTTCGAGCCGGATGACGAGTTTAAGGGTGATCTGGCACGCACATACTTCTACATGGTGACATGCTATCAAGATTTGACCTGGAAAGAGTCCGGACTCTATACCGCCAAACAGGGTACTTACCCCACGCTCCAAGACTGGGCCATTGAGATGCTGCTCCGTTGGCACCGCGAAGACCCTGTAAGCCAGAAGGAACTCGACCGCAACGAGGCCGTATACAAGCACCAGCACAACCGCAACCCCTTCATCGACTACCCCGAGATGGTAGAATACATCTGGGGCGACAAGATGGATAAATCATGGACCTTCAGCGGTGGTAGCGAGGAGCCTGATCCCGTTGATCCGGACCCCGAAGCGCCTGCCAAGCTGACTTCTCCCATCCAGGGAGACTGGTACACATTCGCCACAGTAAAACCGGGCTCCACTGCTACCCTCAAGATACCGGTGATTGGCGCCGGCTTCACTCACTCCCTCACTGCCCAGCTGAGCGATGACAAGTACTCATTCCAAGTGGGGAGTCTCTCGCTCAACGCCCTGAGCATCAAGGCCGGGGATGTGGAGGCTGAGGATGTTTACTACCTCACGGTAGTCTATTCACCCACAGTTGTTACTCCGGAAGGGGCCGATGATAATGCCACACTGACCATTAGCAGCCAGGACCTCGAAACCCCTGTCACTGTCAATCTGCAAGGCCACTGCGTAGCTCCCATGGAGCTTGAAGCTGTCACCGTCCTCCCCGTGGAAGACCTCACCGAAGCCGGCTATACTCTCCGCTGGCTACCCACTGCGCTTGAACCCGATACATACACAGTTACCCGCAAGATTTATGACGAGCAGAATAATCTGTATGACACCCTCACTTACGACGTGGATGGCAGCGAGACATCTCTCAAGATTGATGACCGCGACCCCTCCAAGCATGAGGCACTGAGTGTCAAGGCTTACCTTGGCGACGCAGAGAGCCCTGACAGCAACGAGGTGATGGTACAAGCCACCAACTCCCTGAGCGACATCAGTGTTGAAGCGGGTAAAGCGCGCTATTTTGATGCCCACGGCTACGAACTCCCCGGGCTCCCCGACACCCCCGGTGTGTATGTGGTACGCGTTGGCTCTCATACCGCAAAAACCGTAATTATCAAATAACTATGAAAAAGACACTATCTCTACTCACAGCTCTCTTAGGCGTCTTTATGTTGCAAGGCGCCGCCCCCTCTTCTTACTATCTGCGTATGGATGGCAAGAAGAAGGAGGAGCTCAAGACCGCTACCTATGAGGTGATACGTCCTCACACAGTGGTTACTTACAACTCATTATTCCCGCAGCAATTCCCCAAGACCGATGTGTATCCCGAGCTTTATAACGGTCAGGAGCGTTGGTGGGAGATGTACTCCGACATGATCTTCCTGGTGCGCAACGGCAGCCGAGGCATGAATCGCGAGCACTCCTTCCCCAAATCATGGTGGGGCGGTGCGGAGAACGAGGCCTATACAGACCTTAACCACCTGTACCCCAGCGAGTCTGCTGCCAATATGGCCAAGAGCAATTACCCCCTTGGCGAGGTACAACGCTCCACATTCGACAATGGCGTGACAATAGTCGGATACGCATATCCCGGCATGGGTGGCGGCGCCGGCCAGGTTTTTGAGCCCGCCGATGAGTATAAGGGTGACTTCGCCCGCACATACTTCTATATGGCCACCTGCTATCAAGACTATACATGGAAGTATCAATACATGGTGCAGAACGGTACCTACCCCACTCTCAAGCCTTGGGCGCAAGAGATGCTCCTAAACTGGTCTCGCCAGGACCCCGTGAGCCAGAAGGAGATAGACCGCAATGAGGCCGTCTATCAGATACAGGGCAATCGCAACCCCTTCATTGACTTCCCCGAACTGGCCGAGTACATCTGGGGCACACGCACCAACGAGACCTTCTACATCAAAGACCAGGGTGGCAATGTCACTCCTCCTATCACCGGAGACCCCGAGCTCTTTGCCCCTATCGATGGCAGCTCCCTCGACTTCGGTCAGGTGGCTGTGGGCAAGAGTCAGACAGTGGAGCTGTTGGTTAACGGCATCAACCTCACATCGTCTCTCACCGTGCGCATCACCGGTGCTGACCGCAATATGTTCACTATCCTTGGCATCAGCAACAACCAGATACCGGCCAACCAAGTGAACTCTGATACCGGCTACAAGCTCAGCGTGCGCTATACACCTACCACCGTTGGCAACCATACCGCCGCCATCACCATGTATGACGGTGGCTTCCCGAGTGGCACCAACTTCAATGTCAGCATCCATGGCGAGGCCTTCCCCAAGCCCGAGCTTACAGCTCTGACCGCCACCGAAGCCACTGACATCAGCGACACAGGATATGTGGCTCACTGGAACCTTCCCCCGGATGATGAAGTAGTGGATTACTACATGGTGAACCGCACTCGCTATCTGAACACCGGTGCCGTCACAACTCGCTTGGCTGCCGAAGATAACTACCTCGAGATAGATGAGCGCCAGAGCGATGTGGCAGAGAGCTACACCGTGCAGAGTGTACGTCTGGGCTATGAGTCACCCGAGAGCAACATGATAATGATAGCTGCCGGCAGCGTGGCCGGTGTCGAGATATCAGAGCCGCTGATTGCCGCTTACATCCCCGGAGGTATCCGCATTCTGATGCATAGCGAGCAGACCAATCTGCGCATTGTCAATGCTGCCGGCGTGGTGGTTTATCACCAGCCTGCAATTGACACCGAGACATGCGTAATGCTCCCCGCCGGTGTCTACTTCGTCACCACCGACCAGAACTCCCATCCGGCCACCGTCTTGGTTCGCTAAGACCTATAGCCCGTACCTCAACTTAGACCCCATCTCATAAAAATTTTATGAGATGGGGTCTAAAATATATGTTTGACGTATAAGTGTCTGTTCCACTTAGTGACGTAAGCGCTCCGCGCTTACTCCTGCTTACATACTACTAAAGGCCTTAGGCAGAGCCTTATAAGGGGTATGGGATTGGTCATTCCGGGAATGTGATACCGTTCTCGCCGGTGCCCCAGGGGTCATTGCTATTCAGGCGGCGGTCTGAATTCATTACTTGAATCTCTCGTACAAGCTCCTTTTTCACGTCGGCCACTGCCTTGTCATCAAACTTTGGATATGAGGCATATTCAGCTTCATGCTCCGGGTTTACCTCAGTGATGCGCGGTGTGGTGTAATATGCAAATGTGTCATTGGGAAACTCTCTGGCCAGAAAGCGGTTAAGCTCATTCTCCGTCTTAACTACCGGTGCCAAAGCGTGTTCATTATCATCGTTGTCTACGATGATACGATACTTCTTGCTGTCACCAAAACTGATGATAAACATTCTGCGCTCTTTGTCTTGTGTTGTATTTTTCATAGTTGTTATTAATTTATCAGTGTCTGTTCAATTTAACATCACTTAGTTCTTTTGGTTATAACACCTTGCGCCTCATAAAAGTTGTATCAGCGGTTGCGGGAATGTAGGTTGGCAAGCAGCCCTTTCAGCCCCGGGCGAAAGAGAGATGTGCCGGCAAAGCGGGCACGGAATACATCATCTGTCATAGTCTCCAGCTCATCGGCCGTGAGGGACAGAATGGCCGGTATTGTGGCAAACTCCCGTATCGTAGTGGGGTGGCTACCCTTGTTGTGCGGACACACCTCCTGACACCTGTCGCACCCGGCTAACGGCCTGAAATCAACATCATGAGGGAGCGATACCCCCGGAGTCTCAATGGTAAGTGCCGACAGACATTTGCTGCAATCTATATGCCCGTCAGAGCCCAGTGCCCCCGTAGGACACATCTTGAGGCACGCACTGCAGTCAGCGCAGTGCGACCGGTTTGGGTTATCCTCTCCCAACTCCCTGTCTACTAAAATCTCCGTCAGGAATACCCATGACCCGTATCCCGGCACTATCAGGCATCCGTTGCGCCCTATGAAGCCCACGCCGCTTTGTACAGCCCAATAGCGCTCGAGCACCGGCGCCGAGTCAATACATACCCGCGAATGTATCTCATACTCCTCCTCCCAACGCTTGATGATGGGCTTGAGTATGCGCCTGATATTCTTGTGGTAATCGGCGCCGTAGGCATAGCGAGCGATGAATGGGGCAGATGCAGCGCGCAACATCGGGGGCAAGTATGGCCACGCTATGCATATAATTGTCCGTGTGCCCGGCATCAGCAATCGCGGGTCGCGCCGCAGCTCCGGGTGATTGTGCATATAACCAAGCGCCCCATTGAGCCCGTCCTCAAGCCAATGCTCATAGGTGCTCCATACCTCCTGGGGCACATGTTCGGCTCGAGCATACCCCACAGCCACAGCCCCGGCGGCACGTAATTCCTGCTTGATTAATGTCTCAATAGGCTCATTCACATCACAAAGTTACAAAAAAATCCATAAACCATAATAACGTGTGCAGTGTTAAAGAATATAAACGCCTTTATTATAAGCTATGGAAGACACTAAGACAATAAAAGCAGCCAATTCCATAACACTGGATGGTGCTACAGCCGCAACATACGTCGCCTATGCGTTGAGCGATGTCGCAACCGTATATCCTATCACCCCCATCGCCGAAATGGGCGAGGTGGCAGCAAAATGGGCTCTACAGGGGAGGAAAAACTATGCGGGCAATACCATGTCTGTGAAAGAGATGGAAAGCGAATTGGGAGCCGCCGGTGCCACACATGGTGCTTTGGCTGCCGGCGCCCTGGCCACGACTTTCACCTCATCGCAGGGACTGATGCTCATGATACCCAATATGTACAAGATAGCTGGCGAGTTGCTGCCCGGTGTCTTTCATGTCGGCACACGCTCACTGGCCACACATGCACTCTCAATTTTCGGTGACCATCAAGATGTGATGGCATGCCGTGCCACCGGATTTGCCTTCTTGGCCTCCTCCTCTGTCCAAGAGACCATGGACTTAGCTCTCGTGGCACATTTGGCTGCCCTTGAGGGCTCGATACCCGTATGCCACTTCTTTGACGGTTGGCGCACTGCCAATGAGACAGACACCATAACCCCGATAGCATACGAGGATATGTATCGCCTCATTAATCAGGATGCGCTGAAGCGTTTCCGCGAGCGCGGGCTCAATCCTCGTAACCCCATATTGCGTGGCTCGGCACAAAATGCCGATGTATATTTCCAAAACCGCGAAGCTGCCAATAATCTATACAATGCCTTCCCGGCCATCGTGCAGAAATATATGGACAAGGTTGCGACCCTCACCGGCCGACAGTATCATCTGTTTGACTATGCCGGCGACCCGCAAGCCACTGATGCCATTATCGTGATCGCCTCAGCCGGCGAGGTCGTAGAGCAGACCCTTGAGGTGCTCAATCCGGCCGGGTATAAAGGAGGAGTGGTCAAGGTGCGCCTCTTCCGTCCCTTTGATGCATCGACATTGTTGGCTGCTTTACCTGCGAGTGTAAAACGCCTCACCGTGCTTGACCGCACCAAAGAACCCGGTGCAGACGGCGAACCTCTATTCAAGGATGTGGCTACCGCACTGGCTCGCTCCGGGAGGCAGATAGAACTGTTTGCCGGTAGATACGGTTTGTCGAGCAAGGAATTTGACCCGGCCATGGTAAAGGCTATTTTCGATAATATGACGGCCGAGAAACCCAAATATGAGTTCACCGTCGGTATCAATGATGATGTCACTCACCTGTCGCTTGAGCCTAAACCACTCGCCATGCCTCGACCACCACACACCTTGCAGGCCAAGTTTTATGGCTTTGGCTCTGACGGCACTGTCGGTGCTACCAAGCAGGTGGCGCGTGTACTCTCCGGAGCTTTCAACCTGTATGCACAGGCCTATTTCCAATACTCAGCCAAAAAGAGCGGGGGCTACACCATCTCGCAATTGCGCTTGTCGCCCCACCCCATAAAGGCCGCTTACTCTATCGAGCAGGCCGACTATGTGGCCTGTCACAAAGACACATATGTCAAGAAATATGCATTAGCAGAATCCCTCCGTGAGGGTGGCACATTTGTCTTGAATTCACCATGGAACACCCCTCAGGCCTGGGGTAAACACCTTCCTGCCAACTTACTGCGAGCACTTAAGGAAAAGCAGGCGAAATGCCTGAATATTGATGCCGGAGCCATAGCGGCGAAGTGTGGCCTGGGGGCACTCATAAATATGATTATGGAGGCTGCTTTCCTCTATTCTCATTCCGGAGACTTTGACATTGACAAGGCCCTCGCCGGTTTGCGTCAGGAGATTCAGTCTACCTATATCCATGAGGGGAAGGCAGTGGTCGACAATAACTTGCAAGCCTTGACCATGGTGGCCTCAGCTCTCACCCCGATAGCCATAGACGATGCTCTATCGGCGAATACGGATAATGACCGGATTGACAATACGTTACCTCCATTCATCCGCGATATTGCAATACCATGTAATCGTTTGGAGGGTAATAAATTGCCGGTATCTTTATTCACCCTCGACGGGTCCATGCCCATGGGCACCACGGCTTACGAGAAGCGGCGCATCGCCCTGAATATACCCGAATGGGACCCTAAAAAGTGTGTACAATGCACCCTGTGCTCCTTCGTGTGTGCGCACGCAGCCATCAGGCCATTTACACTTGACGACGAGCAGCTGAAAGGAGCTCCCGAAGGGCTGCATACTGTCGAAGCCAAAGGGCTGAAAACACCTTTGCACTGGCGCATACAAGTCTTTAGCGAAGACTGCACCGGTTGCGGCTCATGTGCCACGGTGTGTCCCGGTCACGCACTGACGATGGTGCCGGCTGCCGAGCATATCGATGTGCAAATACCCTTCACAGCTTATTGCGAGCAGAAGGTGGGTTATCGCCCCGGTTTGCTGCCACGGTTCACTGTCAAGGGAAGCCAGATGTATCAGCCCCTGTTGCAATTCTCCGGCGCATGTGGCGGATGTGGTGAGACCCCCTATGTCAAGCTGCTCACCCAGCTTTTTGGCGAGCGTATGGTCATGGCCAACGCCACCGGTTGCTCATCAATTTGGGGTGCCGATTTCCCCTCAAACGCTTATTGTGTGAATGCCGACGGTCATGGTCCGGCATGGGCAAACTCCCTGTTTGAGGACAATGCCGAGTTTGGATACGGTATGGCTGTAGCCATCGACATCCTCGGCAAGAAGGACCCGAAGCAGGAAATCAGTGTCTGGGCCATAGGTGGCGACGGCTGGGCGTATGACATCGGATTTGCCGGTCTTGACCATGTCTTGGCGCGTAACACCAAAATAAATATTCTGGTGATGGACACCGAGTGCTACTCCAATACCGGCGGCCAGATGAGCAAGGCTACCCCGATAGGGTGTGTGGCCAAATATGCCCCCGATGGCAAGCGCACGTATAAGAAGGATTTGGGACGCATGATGATGACCTACGGCAATGTATATGTAGCCTCCATAGCCATGGGCGCCAATCCCCAGCAGGCCATCAATGCGCTAAAGGAGGCAGAGGCATATCCCGGGCCTTCCATTGTGATAGCTTATTGCCCCTGTATCAATCATGGAATACGTGCCGGTATGTCCACTGCCATGGTTGAGGAGCGCCGTGCTGTTCATGCCGGTTACTGGCCCCTCTACCGCTACAATCCTTCGTTGGCAGCCGAGGGCAAAGAACCTTTGACATTAGACAGCGCAGCCCCTGTTGGCAACATCGCGGCCGAGGGTACTCTTGCCCCCGACGGCTCACTGGCTACCTTCCTGCAGGGAGAAAGCCGCTATGAGCAATTACGCGAGAAAGAGCCCTCTCTGGCCGCTACCCTCCAGCTCAAGCTTGCCGAACGCGACCAAACCATCTACAAAGACCTATAACCGCCACACACGGTGTCGTCCACATGAGGATTACCGGCAATCGGGGTGTTTGGGGAGAGACTCGTGAAGCATCTCGATGCCGGTGTAGATTAGGTCGTTGCAGGGCACTGGGCGCCCTGGCACTTTCAACTCGCGGCATATACATGAGCCGAAACGGCGGATAAAGTCATCGTGCAGGGCCTTCATATCGGCATATACCGAACCCTTGTCCTTCGGACCTCCGGGAGAGAGCATACCTCTGATCAAAGCCATGGCTGACACCACCCCGCATAGCTCACCGGCACCGCAGCCGCCCCCTAAGCCTATGCTCAGCTTCAACGCCTGCTCATCGCTCAGACCGGTAATATCAGGGAAGGCCATTATTACGCTCTGTGCGCAGTTATACCCCTGTGCACGAAATGTTTCTGCTCTTTCAATTCTTTCTTTAAGTGTCATCATTATGAGCTTGTTGATTAAGCAATGTGACAAACGGAGGTGCCCCCAAAGAAGAGACACCCCCGCCCGCATTATGAAAACAAAAAATTACTTCAACTTTTTAGCGGACTCCTTGGGCAGGGCCTCCTTGTTTACGTAGATGCCCATAGTCTTAGCCAGGAAGTAAGGCTCTGATACATAGAAGAAACCGTCATAGATTTGGTTAGTGTCCCATGAGTTCTTCACCTTGTAGTAGCGGTTGCCATTCTGGTCAGTGGCAATACCTACCAGCACCATGCCATGGTCGTCAGTAGTCTCGAGGTTGTCGAGGCCTTGCTGGCGGCTCTCCTGAGTGACAGTCTGCTCCTTGACGGGGCCATTCTCGGTACTGTATTTCTCAGCCTCGCGCTCCTTGTCTGAGAGCTTCACCCAACGAGAGAGCTCGGTGTTGGTCATATCCTTCTCGGTCTTGGCCTCGGGCAGGATGGCGTAACCCTTCACCCACTTGAAGCCGGGCTCAGACACGTCAGCGCTCCATACTACGGGATAACCCTTCTCAAGGGCGTTGTCCACGATAGCCTTCATCTCCTCCATGGGCACATTCCATGAGTCGGCCCACAGCCAGTTGTCGGCAACCTCTACCGGGAACCAAGTGTAGAAGGGATGATGAGTCCATGAAGTTACGGAGATATAGTCATCCATATTCAGGGGCAGCGACTCTGCAAAAGACTTGGGAGTGTAGGTCTTGCCCTCATAAGTGAATGTCTCGGGGAGCTCGCCGAAGTAAGACTTGAGGATACCCTCGAAGCCACCCTTCCACGCGGGTGAGAGTTTCTTGCGGCCGGGCTTGGTGACAGCCTCCATGTATGATGTGAGCAGGTCAGCCATCTCATAGTGGTCATGCTTCTCCTCACCATAGTTAAGGCCTGAATATACAGACTCGGGCACAGCACCATAATTCTCCCATACGTAGGGCACATCGAGGGCTGAACCGCCCTGAGCGAAGTTGATTGTGCCACCCATGCGCTGATACTTTTGAGCTTTGTCAAGGTAGCAGTGGTAAACAGAGAACATCTCAGAGAGGTCATACTCCTTGCCGGTCTTGCGCAGCAACTCATCCTCGAGGAATGATGTTGTGGCGAAGCACCAGCATGTGCCTGACTTGTTTTGGTCTTTTACCGGGGTAGTCTTGACAACCTTCACATCGGTGAATGTGAAGCCACCGGTTGAGTCATTCTTCTCTTCTGCCGGCTCATCAGCAAAAGCTGCCGGAGCGCAGATGGCGGCTATTGCCGCTAATGTAAGTAGCTTTTTCATTGATATTTAGGGGGTTAGTTTGTTACGTTAATACTGCGTCGTAGTATCAGACATTGAAGCGGAAGTGCATTATGTCGCCATCCTGCACCACATATTCCTTGCCCTCCACAGCGAGTTTGCCGGCCTCTTTTACCGGGGTCTCGCCACCGAGAGTTACATAGTCGTCATACTTGATAACCTCGGCGCGGATGAAACCTTTCTCGAAGTCTGTGTGTATAATACCGGCACATTGCGGCGCCTTAGAGCCGCGCATGAAGGTCCAGGCGCGGACTTCGTCGGGACCGGCTGTGAAGTAAGTCTGGAGATCGAGCAAGGCGTATGCAGCCTTAATCAGGCGGCTCACACCACTCTCGCTCAGCCCCATGTCAGCCAGAAATTCCTGACGCTCCTCATAGCTCTCGAGTTCGGCAATCTCAGACTCTGTGCGGGCAGCCACTACCAGTATCTCGGCGCCCTCATCGGCCACAGCGTTGCGTACAGCCTCTACATAAGCATTGCCGGTAGAGGCTGCAGCATCGTCTACATTGCAGACATAGAGCACGGGCTTGGAGGTGAGCAAAAAGAGCTCGCGGGCAAATTTCTGCTCATCTTTGGTCTCGAAGGTCACGGTGCGGGCACTCTTACCTTGAGTGAGGGCTTCCTTATAAGCCTTGAGCACACCTACCTGCATCTTGGCATTCTTGTCGCCACCGGTCTGCGCCTGCTTCTCAGTCTTCTGTAGGCGGTTCTCCACCGTCTCCAAGTCCTTGAGTTGAAGCTCCAGATCTATTATCTCCTTATCGCGCACCGGGTCAACAGAGCCATCTACGTGCGTGATATTATCGTCATCAAAGCATCTGAGTACATGTATAATAGCATCAGTCTCGCGGATATTAGCGAGGAATTTATTGCCGAGACCTTCCCCCTTGGAGGCACCCTTCACCAGCCCGGCGATGTCCACAATCTCTACCGTTGCGGGTACCACACTGCGAGGGTTGCACATCTCCACGAGCTTATTAAGGCGCTCATCGGGCACAGTGATGACACCGACATTGGGCTCGATGGTGCAGAAAGGGAAATTGGCTGACTGAGCTTTAGCGTTGCTCAGACAGTTAAAAAGAGTAGACTTGCCGACATTAGGCAGGCCGACAATGCCGCATTGTAATGCCATATCTTGTTGCAAATTATTTTTGCAAAGTTAGCAAAACTTTTTGTCATACACAAACCACATCAAAAGCAGTAGATCGGCGGGCTACGCACGCCTTTTGTTTGCCTGCCCAACCCCGCACACCCACGGCTGTCGCCGCGTGTGTACGGGTATACTATAAGTCGGTGTCCTGACGAAAACTCCTAACCATAACATTTTCAATTAGATACTTATTTCGAAACTTGAATTTATTATCAATTAGAACATTCTGTAAATCGAAGGTCGCTTCTCGTAAATGATAAATTCATCATCTTCAGATACTTTCGTGAAATTTAGCGATAAATACAATTTAATAGCCGATATATTTGCTTTCCTCACTCTGAGTTTAACTACACTCAACTCCAAAACATTGAAAGCATAATCTAACATCAATAATGAAGCCTTCTTTGCTACCCCTTTGCCCCAATAATCTTTATTGCCTAAAAAGATGTGATATGTGCCGCCGGTCGTGTCTATATCTGTCAAATAAATATTTCCCACATATTTGCCATCAGCAATTATAGCACATCGGTATTCATTTTCTCGATGTATAACATTTTGTATCCAACGCAACTCGGATTCAATTGTTATTTCTTCCGCGTATACAGTGCCGGTATACTTAAAAACTTCTTTATCGTTTCTCCATTTCACCGATGTATATGCATCATCTATTTTTAGAGGTCTAATTGTTACTTTCATTTAGAGTGTGTCAGCGATATATGCCATATCGTTAATGTTATATCTTTGGTCTATCGGCAATGGTATGATGTTTTTTGCCAAAGTATATTCTATATCATCATTTTTGCACCATGTCAGCACGTTAGGCCAATATTGGGCGACATAAATTTTATTGTCAATGAGTGTTTGTCTAAGTGCAGGGTTATCAGTTAAGTAAGGATAGACCATCGGAGCCCGGAAACTTCCTGCCGATGGTATGTTTAGCATATTAGTTTCTCTCAATCTGTCGTGGAGGAAATTGAAATTGTTGCATCGCACCTGCTTTATGTAATCAAAATTAATAGTTGAAAGTATCTTTTGAGACAATCTTGACATATATTTTAATGGTGCATTGTTGAACTGCAAAGCGTTGCTACGGAAATCATTATATCCAGCCCGGGCATCTACGTCAATCCGTTTCAACAGATGAGAACACCACTCGTAGGTCTCTTGTGTATCAAGGGCGAGTTTTAACGAGTCACTACAATAAGCTATACCTCCATCCGGTACACCAAAAAATTTTCGAGGACTGTAAAAACTATTTACTCCATCTATTGCTTCGGCATACCATGCTTGGGTGTTATCTATAATAATATTTTGAGGATATGTATCTGCCATTTGAGCAATATACTCATCTTTTATCCCAAAATAATTATTCAACAATATATAATCATCTTTTTGGAGATTGGGAATTTCATCAATCTCAAGGTGTGTATTGATATGGTAAAATTTGTAATCAAGGCCTAACTTCTCAATTGGTTGTAATATTACATCACAAGTATAATATGGCACCCACATACGCTTTACCTGTTTATGAAGAGATAACAATATATATTCCAGGGCGTTTCTGCCGGAATTTAAATGCAAAGCGGATGAATGGATATATTGCCAATTTGATTTTGGCAACTCCAACTCAAAATATCCCCCTATCTCTCTCATAATAGCTTTATTTTGATTAGATCCGGAATTCTATCTGCAATTTGGTTCATAACTTTCGGCGAAGGAAATTGCATAAATACTATACCCAATGCCTTGTTTGACCCGTCAAAAGCCTCTACCTTATCACCTCTTTTTTTATAATACACTTTCCGATATATATATTGCTCTATTTCTTTATCATATATTACATTATCAAATTTCCCGGACAATCTGCTATGCAGGACGTATGTCAAATAACCTTTGGATTGCTGTTGCGGATTTAATGTCAACTTTTCTCCCATAGCCACAGCGACGTTTGCCTGCAACAGATTGATATTGAATATATCAGAAAGCTGTATGGGGAGCATATTGCCGCCGGCACGCGGGCCCACCTCCATTATATATAAATTATCGTTTGAGTCAACTTGCACCTCAATATTAAATTCGCCGGTGTTAATATTGAGTAATGTTATAAGTCTCTGCAACTCAGTATATAATTTATTTTTTTGATTTAGACTTAAACCTGCCGGCCACTTTTCTCCCAAGGGAAGGAGACTTATATCCGAATGCCGCAGACATTCCATGTCTCCAAACAAGATAATTTTGCCTTCATCGACAAAGATGTCGCCACCAATCAGGATGTTATTAAAAGTCGGATTTATAGACTCTTCAGCTATTAAAATTCCATTTCGAGAAAATCTCTTGGCCTTACTGAGTGCTGAATTTATCTTCGCAGGAGAGGTAATATACGTTATTCCCTTTGAGCCGGATGAATCTGTTGGCTTTATCAATAAGGGATACTTGAGTTCTGTTATTTTATTTAAAACTTCTTCAGCTGGCAATGAAGCTTTAAAATCAACTTTTTGGGGACAGGCAAATCCATTATTAGATAAGAAATTCCTGAACAAGTGTTTTAGTCCTAAAGTCTCGATTGACTTGACCGGATTTGTGGGTAAACTTAATAATTCACACACTTTGGCAGCCGGTATTGCGGCCGGGTCTGAGGCGTAAGCGAGAATGCCGCTAACACCTTCTTCTTTAGCTATTTTATAAACTTTTAATATATCTGTGGTGCTCTCTTTATACCATTTATCTGCAAAAAACTGACCCGGATTATCATGAAGGTAATCTATCAGTACAGTATAATACCCCATCCGCTTAGCTTCCTTAATAATTGGGACTTGCTGCTTTGAACCACCTAATAATAATATCTTGGGAATTTTTGACATGGATTGCAGTTTGGATTAGAGGAGGGCGAGGAGGTTGGTGATGAGGGTAGGGGTTGGTGAGAGGCGGGGTAGTTTGCGCTGGCCGCCGAGTTTGCCGGTGCCGTGGGTGGCGAGCCAACGGTCGAAGAGGCCGGGGGGAACGGTGGTGAGCTCGAGGCGGTCAAGGAAGATGCCGCCGGCTCGCTTGGCCTGGTAGTCGGAGTTGACTTTTTGCAGCTCGAGGTCCAGGATGTCGGCAAATTGCTCCGTGTCAGCCGGTTGGCGAGTCCACTCTATGAGCCAGTGATGATGTCCGCGCTTGCCCCCTTCGGCATATACAGGGCCGGCGGTGTAATTGGCCACACGTGCGCCGGTGGCGGCGCAGGCGGCAGACATGGCAGCATCTGCATTGTGCTCCATTAGCTCTTCGCCAAAGGCGTTGATATAGCTCTTGGTGCGCCCGGCTATCGTGATGCGCCCGGGAGCTCCGGAGGCTATTTTGACTGTGTCCCCCAAGGAGTATCGCCACAGGCCGTTGCAGGCTGTGATAATCAGCGCGTATGTGCGGCCCGGCTCCACATCATCGAGGCATATGGGATCGCCATAAATACCCTCTGTAAGCAGGGGAGCAAACTCATAATAGACACCGCGGTCGAGCAGCAGCTGCATGGTGGGGTCTGCAAATGCTGTCTGTGTTGCAAAGAACCCCTCGGAGGCGTTATATGTCTCAAGGAAACGCATTTTCTCAGGGTCAGTAAACTCCTCATATTGGGCACGATATGGCTTGAAGGATATGCCTCCGTGGAAGAATACTTCCAGGTTGGGCCATATCTTGTGCAAGTTGTCTACTCCGCGTTCTGACATCATGCGTCGTAGCAGTATCAAGAACCATGAGGGCACACCGCTGAGGTTGGTGACATTTGCTCTCGAGGCTGCGTTGATAATTGCGGGGAGCTTCTCTTCCCAGTCGGCCATGAGTGCAGTGTGCTTGTCGGGAATCCTAAAGAGGTTAGCGAGCGCCGGGGTGCGGTCAATGAGAGTGGCGCTGAGGTCGCCTACTTTGGCTCCCTTGGGTACATTATCACCGAGTTCGTTGGCAAATGAGCCACCGAGGATGAGAGCTTTGCCCGAGAATATTTTTGATTTGGGATTAAGTCTCAGGTATGATGCCACAACATCTGAAGCGCCGGGTATATGATTGATTTTCAGTGAGTCGAGAGTAATAGGTATGTATTTGGACTTGCCGCCACTGGTGCCGCTCGACTGTGCGAAGTTGCGACATACGCCGGGCCAAAGCAGGTCCGGCTGCCCCTGCACCATCTGCTCCGTGAGGTTTCGGATATCTTCGTATTCAACCACCGGCACGGCTTCGCGATATGCGGCGGCGAGTTCATCGTCGGGCAGATGTGCCAACTCACTGAATTTATACTTCTTACCGACCTCCGTGCAGGCGGCTTTGTTGAGCAAACTGCGGAGCACCCTTATCTGTGCGTCATGAGCATTATTGTCGGAGGCCCAGCTATCCATGCGTCTCGCCTGTTTGACAAATCTGCCGCGTACTATGCCTGTAAAATCAATCATACCCCAAAGTTACAATTTTTTTTCAACATGAGCCCTCGGAAAGCCAAAATTTGTGATAAAGCATTCAAGTTTCGCAAGATCTCCCCTAAAACATTAACAAGCCGTAATTCGGCGGGCTACGCACGCCTTTTGTCTGTCTAACCAACCCCACACACCCACGGCTATCGCCGCGTGCATACAGGGTTACTATAAGTCGGTGTCCTTGCGGACACTCTTAACCATTACATATTCAATTAAATATTAATTGCGAAACTTGAATAAAGCACAAAAAAACAGCCCGACCATTGGCCGGGCTGATATAGTGTATTATGGATAAGCTGATTAGTGCTTAACGAGGGTTTTACCTTTCTCGATGGCAGCTTCGTTGAGGGGGATGAGCTTGTGGTGACGCTCGGGGAGGCTTTTCTTCAGGCCCTTGATGATATTCTCCATGGGGAGCTTGTAGTCCATCATTTCGAGCAGGGCACCCATCACTACCATGTTGTAGGTCTTGGTGTTACCCATCTCCAGACAAGCATTCATGGCCTCGATGCGGACAACGCGTATATCGTCACGCTTCGGGGGATTGTGGATACCGTTGTCATCATAGATGAGTACGCCGCCGGGCTTAACCTTGCTCTCAAACTTGTCGAGAGACTGCTGGTTGAGCACTACTGCGATGTCGTAAGAATCGAGGATGGGTGAAGAGATCTTCTCGTCAGAGAGGATAACAGTGACATTGGCAGTACCACCGCGCTGTTCGGGGCCGTAAGCGGGCATCCAGGTCACTTCCTTGTCGTCCATCAAGCCTGAGTAGGCGAGGATTTTACCCATAGAGAGGACACCCTGACCGCCAAAACCGGCTACAATTATTTCTTGTGTCATAACTTGTTTTCTGGTTAATTAGTTGTTTTTAAGGTCACCTAAGGGGTATTTCTCGAACATGTGTTCTACCATCCACTCGTTAGCCTTTTCGGGAGTCATCTTCCAGCCGGAGTTGCAGGTAGCAACTACCTCAACTACAGAAGTACCCTTCTTGGCCATAGCGTTCTCAAATGCCTTCTTGAGAGCAGCTTTAGTCTTGCGTACGGCAGCGGGAGTGTGTACAGCCTGACGGGTTACGTAGCAAGTACCGTCGAGAATAGCCATGAGGTTGGTGATCTCGAGGGGGTGACCGTTCAGGTCAATACGACGACCATAGGGGGTAGTAGCAGTCTTCTGGCCTACGAGAGTGGTGGGGGCCATCTGACCGCCTGTCATACCATAGATGGCGTTGTTGACGAAGATCATGACGATGTTCTCGCCGCGGTTGGCAGCGTGGATTGACTCGGCAGTACCGATAGCTGACATATCACCGTCGCCTTGATAAGTGAAGACAACGTTTTCAGGCCACAGGCGGCTTTCGGCGGTAGCTACGGCGGGAGCACGGCCATGGGCGGCTTCTACCCAGTCTACATCGATATAGTTGTATGCGAACACGGCGCAACCTACAGGGCTGACACCTACAGTCTTCTCAGTGATGCCCATTTCGGCGATAACCTCGGCCACGAGTTTGTGGATTACACCATGGGAGCAGCCGGGGCAGTAGTGCATGTGCACTTCATCGAGGAGTTCAGGCTTGCAATATACCTTGTTTTCCTCGCGGATGATATCATTGATTTCCATTGGTAAGGATTCAGAGGGTTAGTTATTTAATGATTTTCTCTTTGAGGGCCTTGAGAACCTCGTCAGGGCTGGGGATGATACCGCCCAGGCGGCCGAAGTGCTCTACGGGGAGGTTGTCATGTACAGCGAGGCGTACATCCTCAATCATCTGGCCGGCGTTGAGCTCAACACAGAGGATACCCTTCTTGCCTTGAGCAGCCTTCTCGATAGCCTCGTAGGGGAAGGGCCACAGAGTGATGGGGCGCACGATGCCCACTTTGATGCCCTCCTTGGCAGCCACCTCTTTGGCCTTGGCGCAGATACGAGCCACAGTACCGAAGGCGATGAGCAGGTAGTCAGCATCTTTAGTGTCGATTTCTTCCCAGCGAGTCTCATTCTTGGCTATCTCGGCGTAGCGAGCCTGCAGACGCTCGTTGATGACCTCCATGCGAGAGCTCTCAAGTTCGAGAGAGGTTATGACGTTGCGCTTGCGCAGGTCTTTGCGACCGTTGGCAGCCCAGGGGCACTGCTTGCGCACCTCATCGTCAGTGCGGCGGGGACGCTGCTCGGGAAGAACCACCTTCTCCATCATCTGGCCCACGATACCGTCGGCGAGAATCATGGCGGGGTTAGTATATTTGAAAGCCAGGTCGAAACCGAGGCCCACGAAGTCTACCATCTCCTGTACTGTAGCGGGAGCCAGGACGATGAGGTGATAGTCACCATGGCCACCACCCTTGCAGGCCTGGAAGTAGTCTGCCTGAGAGGGCTGGATAGTACCCAGACCGGGGCCGCCACGCATTACGTTGAGCACCAGTGCGGGGAGCTCGGCAGCGGCTATATATGATATACCCTCCTGCTTGAGGCTGACACCGGGAGATGATGATGAGGTCATGACGGCCTTACCTGAAGCGGCACCGCCGTACACCATATTAATAGCGGCGAGCTCTGACTCTGCCTGCAGCACTACCATGCCGGTGGTCTCCCACGGCATGAGTTCTTCGAGTGTCTCAAGCACTTCTGACTGGGGGGTGATGGGGTAGCCGAAGTAGCCGTCGCAGCCGTAGCGAATAGCGGCGTGTGCGATAGCCTCGTTACCCTTCATAAGTCTTACTTCTTCTTTCATATCGATTGAATGTGGACTGTGTTTTGATTGGTTAATAGATTTAATCTACCTTGACACGATAAACCTCGATGCAAGCGTCGGGACATACCCAAGCGCATGAGCAGCAGCCGGTACATTTGTCAGGGTTTGCCATATAGGCGAAATGGTATCCTCGGTCATTGACCTCGGGAGAAAGTGCCAGGGTGTCTGTCGGACAGGCCACCACGCAAAGGTTGCATCCCTTGCAGCGCACTGTGTTCACGGTAATAGCTCCTTTTACTTTTGCCATATTTGGTATTATTATTAGGTTGATTCACAGTTAGTTGCAGCTATATTCAAACCATTGGTCCTCGTGGGCTGCAAATATCCATGACAAAATTACAAAAATTTTCCGTACAATACCCCATAAGCATTAAAATAAATAAACATGTTTTACAACATATTTTTGATAATTACCCTCGTAATAAGTAGATGAGAAAAATTAATGAACATAAAATTTTGCTTTATCTTCGAGTCATTTTTGTTGGCTGAAGAAGGAGCTTAGCGAGCTAAGCTCCTGATGAAGACGGCAAAAAGCGCCGAAGATAAAGTGAAATTTTTGTTCAAATCAATCTTATCTACTGTTATACATTTGATGATTAATTTTTCTCAGCTACTTACCGTTTAAACAGTCAAATTGAGCGATGCAAAACAGCCCATCTGGACTCTATGCCCTCACTTGAGCCTGAGGCGAGTGCCGGGCTCGTCGACGTATCCGGGGTTTAGGCGCTCTATTACTGACATCTGTATGCCGTAGCGCTGCGACAGAGAGTGAGCACTCTCATCCTGTCCAATGGTGACCTTCTTTACCCCCTTGGGTGGAGTGTCGTGTTTCGGCTGAAAGTACACCTCTTCCCATGCCTTTATTTCATCGGTAGCAGAGGCGCCGTCATTGTATTCGGTGAGCTTTACCGGATCGAGGCCAAACTCGGCAGCTATGGTGGCATAGGTGTCACCGGGCACTGCGATAACATAATACAGCTCGCGCGACTGGCGGACGGCACGATGCTTCATAAGCTGTTCCATAATAAATTGGGCTGTCTCCTCGTCAGACTCCCTGTCAGGGCGGTCGTAGGCATACAGGCCATACTGCTCAATAATGGAAATCAAGCGGGGTGCATAGTTGGGGTCTGTGGCATAGCCGGCGGTACTGAGCCCGCGAGCCCAATTGTGATAATCGGTTGGCTCGAGCGAGAACAGGAAGGCATAACGCCTGCCTTTGGCCAAAAATAATGAATGGTCTTCAAAGCTCTCAGAGGGGTCGGCGTAGACACGAAAGCACTCGTCAGGGGCATCATCATCGCGTAGCATGGAGGGGCCTGACCATGATGTGTGACACTTGATGCCGAAATGATTGTTGCCCTCGGTGGCAAGTGTGCTACAACCGGCGGCACTTTCAAGAAGCCCTTGGGCCAAAGTGATGGATGCCGGTACACCATACTTCTGTTGCTGCTCCACAGCCATGGGTGCATATCGTTCTATATATTCATTATATTTGACTGATGCACGTGATTGCCCCTCTGCTCTAAGAGCAAACAAGAGCATTCCGGCCAACAATATTACAATAAAATTTGTTTTCAATGTAAGAATATATTTAATGATAATCTATCTTTGCAGATGCAAAGTTAAGACAAATTTTTCATATCAGCATACATATATATTATGAAGAATCTAAATATTACCGTGCCTGTGGAGGTGCGCGCCTTTGAAGAGCTTACAGATGCTGACCGCGAACTTGTGATGGCCGCTAAGGAGGCCACCAACGGTAGCTACGCACCTTACTCCAATTTCCATGTAGGAGCGGCAATACGTCTGGACAATGATGTAATCATCAAGGGGGCAAATCAGGAGAATGCGGCCTTCTCATCAGGCACGTGCGGAGAGCGCTCAGCATGCTTCAATGCTGCTGCCAATTATCCTCACAACGACATGGATGTTATAGCCATCGCCGCTTGTAACGATGAAGGGTTTCAACACAAACCCATTTCGCCATGTGGCCCGTGCCGCCAGGCACTGTTGGAATACGAGCACAAACAGGGACATCCCATCCGGGTAATATTATATGGTGCAGACGAATGTTATCTTCTTCCCTCCATAGCCTCGCTGCTGCCACTCTGCTTCACAGAGTTTTAATAATGAGAACGCCGAAGATAACCCTGGGGAAGGAGTTTTATGTTGCATAACATAAAATCAAAGTTGTTAGGAGCGGATTTTTTTTGTAATTTTGGGCGGTCCAAAATGATAGGGCTCTAGAAAGGGCTCATCACTAAGTTCCAATTTGCAATATAATACTCACACTAACCTTCAAAATTTCTATACCCAATGATTATCGGCGTACCTAAAGAAATTAAAAACAACGAGAATCGCGTTGGTCTCACTCCTGCCGGAGTGAAGGAACTCGTGGCTCATGGTCACAAACTCTATGTGCAGCACACTGCCGGCGTAGGCAGCGGCTTCCCCGATGAGGAATACAAGGCTGCCGGTGCTGAAATCCTCCCCACTATAGAGGACGTCTACGGCATAGCCGAAATGATTATCAAAGTAAAAGAGCCCATCGAGCCTGAGTATAAGTTGGTACGCAAGGGTCAGGTACTCTTCACATACTTCCACTTCGCATGCGACCGCCCGCTGCTCGACGCCATGATGGCCTCCGGCGCTACCTGTATCGCCTACGAGACAGTGCGCGACCGCATGGGCACACTGCCGCTGCTCATCCCCATGAGCGAGGTTGCCGGCCGTATGTCTATCCAAGAGGGTGCTCGCTTCCTGGAGAAACCCCAGGGTGGCAAAGGTATTCTGCTCGGCGGTGTACCGGGTGTTAAGCCGGCACGCGTCCTCGTGCTTGGCGCCGGTGTAGTAGGCCGCGGTGCGGCTCTCATGGCAGCCGGTCTGGGTGCCGAGGTGACTATCACAGATATCTCTCTGCCCACACTTCGCCACTGCGCTGAGGTGATGCCCAAGAACGTCAAGACACTCTACTCATCACGCCACAACATCGAGCAGGAGCTCCCCACTACCGACCTGGTAATCGGCTCAGTGCTCATCCCCGGTGCAAAGGCACCCCACCTCATCACTCGCGACATGCTCAAGCTCATGAAGCCCGGCACAGTGCTCGTTGACGTGGCTATCGACCAGGGTGGCTCTATCGAGACTTCACACCCCACAACCCACTCAGAGCCTGTATACGAGGTAGATGGTATCGTACACTATGCAGTAGCCAACATCCCCGGTGCAGTGCCCTTCACCTCAACACTTGCGCTGACCAATGCCACCATGCCATACGCACTGCGCCTGGCAGCCATGGGCTGGAAGGATGCTTGCAAGGCTGATGCCGGTCTGGCTCAGGGTGTCAACGTTGTTGACGGCAAGATTTATTGCAAGGGTGTAGCTGAGGCCTTCGACCTCCCCTGCGAGACTCTCAAGCTGTAAAATAAGAGGCATGAGAGGTATAAGAGGCATAAGAGAAATGGCAACTTAGGCCTCTCATCCCTCTTATATCTCTTATGCCTCTTATACCTCTTATGCCTCTTATATCTCTCATGCCTCTTATACCTCTCATGCCTCTTATACCTCTCATGCCTCTTATACCTCTCAATTTATAATTTCCTCTCTTAATTAGCTCAATCATGGCCACTCCCCAAAAAATTATCAACCATACCGGTAAATACATGAACTGGAATGTCTATAATAAGGCGGTCGCGGTTTGTGATTTGACAGAAGTGTTCATAAACCGGTTTATCATCCCATCCAACTTGGGGAGGACGGCCGACCAGATGAGGCAAGCAGCCCGCAGCTGCAAACAAAACATTGTAGAGGGCTCATGTGCAGCAGCCGTCTCGCGTGAAACGGAGATTAAGTTAACTGGTGTGGCAAAAGCCTCTCTCCAAGAGCTGGCTGAAGATTACCGCGATTATTTACGCCAACATTCTCAGCCCATTTGGGAGCTGTGTGATGAGCGAACACAACGCACCCGTTGGTTTCTAAAACAGAATCAAAACCCGGAGTTCATAGTTGAGACATGCAGAAACAGTGCTGACCATACAATCGCCAATATCATGTTGACGATGATTTGCCAACTCGACTTCATGCTACGAACAGTCATTGAGCGAGCCGAGAAAATATTCATAGAAGAGGGTGGTATCAGAGAACGCATGTCAGCGGTGCGCCGAGGATATCGCAATACCCCACGATGAGAGGAATGAGAGAAAGATAAGAGGTATAAGAGATATAAGAGGGGATAAGAGGCATGAGAGGGATAAGAGGCATAAGAGAAATGGCAACTTAGGCCTCTTATCCCTCTAATGCCTCTTATTCCCTCTCATGCCTCTTATCCCTCTAATGCCTCTTATCCCTCTAATGCCTCTTATCCCTCTAATGCCTCTTATCCCCTCTCATGCCTCTTATCCCTCTCATGCCTCTTATCCCTCTCATGCGTCTTATCCCCTCTCATGCCTCTTATCGCTCTCATGCCTCTTATCGCTCTCACCCCTCTCATCCCACCTTTTTTTGTATTCAAAAAAAATTGCTACCTTTGCGGATATAATTCAGCAAATATTATGGAATACAAGAAGAAAGTGGGGGCCGTGGTAGTCTCTGCGGTATTATCAGCTACTGCATTTATGCCTCAAGCTGTCGCACAAGAGCTTGGAGACAAGAGCTTCGAAGGGACTCATGTAGACTGGGCCCCATCAGCAGTTATTTATGAGGTAAACCTGCGTCAAGGCACCGCCGGGCGTACCCTCAAGTCATTCAGCGATGAGCTGCCGCGCCTTAAAGACCTGGGCGTGGATATCGTATGGTTGATGCCCATCCACCCCATCAGCGAACTCAACCGCAAGGGTACCTTAGGCTCATATTACGCCGTTAAGGACTACAAAGCCGTAAACCCCGAGTTCGGAACCTTTGACGACCTGAAGGATTTCGTAGCCCGCGCTCACGCCCTGGGCATGAAGGTTATCCTCGATGAGGTATGCAACCACTCCGGCTGCGACAATGCATGGGTCAGCGAGCACCCCAACTATTACGCCAAAGACAAGGATGGCAAGCCCTTCGGCCCCTTCGACTGGACCGATACATATAAATTTGACTACTCCAACCCGCAGATGCGCGCTGCCATGATTGATGCGCTTAAATACTGGGTGCAGGAGGCTGACATCGACGGCTACCGCTGCGATGTGGCCGGCGAAGTGCCCACAGACTTCTGGCAAGAGGCGCGCAAGGAGCTTGACAAAATCAAGCCCGTGTTCATGCTCGCTGAGGCTGCTAAGCCGGAGCTGAATGTCAGCGCCTTTGATGCCGACTATGCGTGGCCCATGAACGGGGTGTTTGACGGCATAGCCACAACTCAGGGGGTCAACACCAAAGCCGGTGACAAGCAAAAGGTGGTGAAGGCTACAGCCATAGATGAGCTGCTTGCCAGACAAAAAGATGAATATCCGCAGGACACATATCGCATGTATATGATCACCAACCATGACCGCAACTCATGGGAGGGGACCGAGTTTGAGCGCTACGGCCGCGGCACCGGCGCCTTTGCCGTGCTGAGCTATACACTGCCCGGCATGCCTATGATGTACACCGGCCAGGAGGTAGGCTTCAATCACCCCTTTGAGTTCTTCGAGACTGACACCGTTCAGCCCGATTACACCCCCAATGAGTTCACCGCCTTCTATAAGATGCTCAACGGACTGAAACACACCCATCCGGCCCTGCGCGCCGGCAAAAGAGGCGGCGAGATGCTGCGCTACCCCACAGAGGACGAGGATGTTTATGTATTCTCACGCTCACTGCCTGAAGATGAGGTGGTTGTGTATGTCAACTTAAGCGACACTCCCTCCCCGGTAGCCTTCAAAGCTGGTTCTCCCTCACTGGTAGGCAAGGTAGACTATTTCTCCTCAGCCGATGCCGAGCAGCCCGACACTCTCGCCCCCTGGGAGTATCGCATCTATATCAAGAAGTGAGCAATGCTCACAAGGGTGATACAGAGTGCGAAATGTTGTTTTTCGTTAAAATAGTTGTTTATATGCCGAAAAATCAGTAACTTTGTGCGCTTTTTCATTGGCCGGAGCCGGGTCCGCAAGGGCGCAGCATCGGTCAATGCGCATCGAACTTATATAACAATTCGTTTATTCTCAAGTAGTTACATTATTACTGTGGACACGCTAAAAGAATATAGCCTGCCGCTCATCAGCTTGCCGGAAGGGCTCACAGAGCTCAACTTTGAGCTCTCCAATGAGTTTTTTGAGGCCATGGAGCAAGACGAGGTACTGAATGCAGATATCAAGGTTCACATAAGTGTGGACCACAAGAATGATGTATATTACTTCCACATCATCGGCCAAGGTGTAATAGACATCCCCTGCGATCGCTGTTTGGACCCCATGGCGCATGAGGTCTCCTTTGATGAAGAGCTTGTGGTGAAGTATGGTGAGGAATATGATGACTCTGTGGACGGTGTGCTCGTAATCCCCGACACCGAGACGCGTCTTGACATAGCGCCCGTGTTATGCGACCTGACGCTGCTCACCATCCCCATGCGCCATATCCACACCAACGGTGAATGCAACGAGGAGATGACCGAAATCCTCTATGAGCATACCGGGGCTGCCGACTATGATGATGAAGATACAGACGATGAGCTGACAAACGATTAGCATTAAGTTCGAGCCCTGCTATCCGGGCGGCACACAAGGCATCAGACAACAAACAGGCTCCCCACTTGGGAGCAAACAAATATAAAACAAATAAAATAAGATACAGAAATGGCACATCCTAAACGCAAACAATCAAAGACCCGTACCGCAAAGCGCCGTACACACGACAAAGCAGTAGCACCCACACTGGCCGTTTGCCCCAACTGCGGTGCATGGCACGTTTACCACACCGTATGTGGCGAATGTGGCTACTATCGTGGCAAAGTCGCCATAGAGAAGGCTGCTATCTAATGATGTTGTAACAGAGTGTCCGCCACGGTGTGATACTCTATGCAACCCCAAGACATGGGTTCCCCCACGCAGTGCAGAGCGGGCCGTAGTTTTTGCCTGGCATACCGGGCAAACGCTTCGGCCGCACGCTGCATAATTCCCAACTCAATAAGCACTCCTCACCCCATCACCTAACTCCTCACTCCTAACTGAAAAACGCTATGCTAAACGCTAAAATTTCGGCCATAGCCTCCTATAGGCCCGACGACATACTCGACAACGAAATGCTCTCCAAAATGGTTGACACCAACGATGAGTGGATCACTACACGCGTCGGTGTCAAGGAGCGCCCCATACTCAGAGCCGAGGGCAAAGGTTCCAGCTATCTTGGCACAAAGGCAGTAAAAAAGCTGCTCGAAGAATACAATATCGACCCGCTCGACATCGACCTGGTGATCTGTGCCACCTCAAACCCGGACTATCGCTTCCCGAGCACAGCATCCATTATACAGCACGACTGCGCTCTCGACAATGCTTACGCATACGACATCCAGGCCGCATGCGCCGGCTTCATAGTCACCACACAAGCTGCCCGCGCCTACATCATGTCAGGCCTGGCTAAGAAGGTGATTGTGGTATGCGCTGAGAAGATGTCTTCAATGACCGATTATGAGGACCGCTCCACCTGCCCCCTCTTCGGCGACGCTGCCGCATGCGTACTCATTGAGGGTACAGAAGAGCCGGTAGGCATCATTGATGCTGAGGTGCATGTAGACGGTGAGGGGCTCCCTCACCTGCTCATGAAGGCCGGCGGCTCTGCCAAGCCGGCAAGCCATGAGACTGTCGACGCCCGCGAGCATTATATCTACCAGGAAGGTCGTGCCGTATACAAACATGCTGTGCGCAATATGCTCTCATCAACCCTCTCGGTGATGAGTCGCAACCACCTCACAGTAGATACCGTAGACTGGCTCGTGCCTCATCAGGCCAACCTCCGCATCATCGAGGCTGTCAGCAGCCGCGCCGGCTTCCCCGACGAGAAGGTGCTTGTCAACATCCAGCACACCGGCAACACATCCGCTGCCTCCATACCTTTGTGTCTGGATGAATACAAGGGGCGCCTCAAGAAGGGAGACAAAATCATGATGACCGCTTTCGGTGCCGGCTTCACCTGGGGTGCTATGTATCTCATCTGGGATATGTAACACACCCGGAGCATCATCTCACCCCCGTGGGACCGAGACACACATAGGAGCGCGAAACATCGTGCTCCTAAGAGTTTATTTACCCTTCTTTCGTTGGTCTTGTCCTGCTACCCGTTGCGGGGTGCAAACTACTCGCTGATATGAACACTTTCCGCCGTGGAGGCGTTCTATGACTAAAACCCAAAATTATGTCACAAGAAAGCATCTTCACTCCTCAGGAGTCCGAATCTACATCCCGCATTATACCATCTGACGTACTCCCCACTCATGACGCACTTGAGACTGCTCCCACAGCCGTAGACGAGGGGCATCGTGCCGGGTTCGTAAATATCGTGGGTAACCCCAACGTGGGTAAGTCCACCCTAATGAACGATCTGGTGGGAGAGCGTATCTCAATTATCACCTCCAAAGCGCAAACCACGCGCCACCGCATCATGGGCATTGTCAACAAGCCCGGATATCAAATTGTCTTCTCCGACACCCCAGGCGTGCTCAAACCCAAATACAAACTGCAAGAGTCAATGCTCGAATTCTCGGAGGGAGCCCTCTCTGACGCCGACGTGCTCCTATATGTCACCGACGTGGTGGAAGACCCCACCAAGAACGCCGACTTCCTTGAGAAGGTGAGCAAAATGACTATTCCGGTACTGTTGGTTATCAACAAGATAGACCTGCTCCCCGGCAATAAGGAGCTCGAAGATCTGGTAGACAAATGGCGCGCCCTGCTCCCCAATGCCGAGATATTCCCCACATCAGCCAAGGAGCACTTTGGCGTACAAAACATCATGCAACGCATAGTGGAGCTATTGCCCCCATCACCCCCATTCTTCGGTAAAGATGCTCTAACAGACAAGCCGGCACGCTTCTTTGTCACCGAGATTATCCGCGAAAAGATACTCCTGCAATACGACAAAGAGATACCCTACTCTGCCGAGGTGCTTGTTGAGAAATTTGAAGAAAAAGAAAACTCCATCCATATCATGGCGGTGATCTATGTGGAGCGCGACTCACAGAAGGGTATCCTCATAGGCAAAGGTGGCGAGAAAATCAAGCGCGTAGGTATTGAGGCACGCAAGGACATTGAGAAGTTCTTTGGCAAGCGTGTGTACCTCGAAATATTTGTCAAAGTAGAAAAAGACTGGCGTAACCGCGAAAACAAGCTTAAAGCCTTCGGATACATAGAATGAGTAAATTAGTTGCTATAGTAGGACGCCCCAATGTGGGTAAGTCCACCCTTTTTAACCGTCTGACACAGACACGTGCCGCAATTGTGGACCCCACTGCCGGCACCACGCGCGACCGCCAGTATGGCAAGGTAGACTGGTGTGGTCAGGAATTCTCCATCATCGACACCGGTGGCTGGGTGGTGAACTCTGAAGATATCTTTGAGGAGGAAATCAACAAGCAGGTGAACATTGCCATTGAGGAGGCTGACGTAATCCTCTTTGTGGTAGATGCCTCCACCGGCGTCACAGACCTTGACGACCATGTAGCCCAGATACTTCGCCGCTCCAAGAAGCCGGTTATTCTGGTGGCCAACAAGACTGATGTTGGCGACTCAAGATACAATGTGCCGGAATTTTACAGCCTCGGTCTGGGTGACCCCATGGACCTCTCCGCTGCTTCCGGCTCCGGCACCGGCGAGCTGCTCGACCTTATAGTAAAGGACCTGCCGGACAATGATGATGATGTCACCGAGGAGCATATACCCCGCTTCGCTATCGTGGGACGCCCCAATGCCGGAAAGTCATCGATTATCAACGCCTTCATCGGCGAAGAGCGACACATTGTCACCGACATCGCGGGCACTACTCGCGACTCTATATATCACCGTTACAACAAGTTCGGCTTTGATTTCTACCTGGTGGACACCGCCGGCATACGCAAGAAACAAAAGGTAAACGAGGATATCGAATATTACTCCGTGATACGCTCTGTTCGCGCCATCGAGGCGAGCGATGTCTGCATACTGCTCATTGATGCCACCCGCGGCATCGAGTCGCAGGACGCCAACATCTTCTCCCTGATACAGCGCAACAAGAAGGGACTC
Source organism: Muribaculaceae bacterium (assembly GCA_023665425.1). Classification (GTDB taxonomy): domain Bacteria; phylum Bacteroidota; class Bacteroidia; order Bacteroidales; family Muribaculaceae; genus Lepagella. Next base: position 584 of record JAMPDX010000010.1, on the reverse strand, counting down.
GTGGTATGCGTCAACAAGTGGGACATAGCCGAAGACAAGAGCCTGGAGGGGCAGAAGCGCCTTGAGGCTGCTATCCGCGACAGGTTTGCACCCTTCACCGACTTCCCCATCATATTCGGCTCGGCTCTCACCAAGCAGCGCATTTACCGTGTGATTGAGGAAGCTGTCAAGGTTTACGAAAACCGCCACCGTATCATCCCCACCTCGCAGCTCAACACATACATGCTCGACATCATCCAGCAGACTCCTCCCCCATCCAACAAGGGCAAGTTTGTGAAGATCAAGTATGTAACAATGCTTAAGGAGGCCGCGATACCCACATTCGTCTTCTTCTGCAACCTGCCACAGTGGGTCAAAGAGCCCTACCGTCGCTTCCTCGAGAACAAGATACGCGAGCACTGGGACTTCCACGGCACCCCCATCTCCATCTTCATGCGCGAAAAATAAGCGTGAATATCATATAATTACGGCGGGTTTGCACTCCCGTCAGTTGCTCCCGAATTATTCATCGAATATTTGCGAAACTTGCGAGGGTGTTGCAGAACTACCCCTTACAGATGCTCTGAGAATTGAATATTTGGGCG